>CAZCBE010000015.1:43579-80151 GCA_964496695.1 uncultured Klebsiella sp. | reverse complement strand
TGAATGCGGGAAACTGCATCATCTATGCGCGTTCAACTGCATCGTTCCGGCTAAGGTCCGCCCCTTCAAAAGTGCCAGATCATGTCCACCGTGAAACGGTCGTCAAAGATGCCGGCGGGGTGGGTGACGCTCTTTTCGTAGGCGAAGCCCAGTTCCAGCCGCTCGTTGAGCTTGGAGCGGAAGCCGCCGCCCAGGATGGCCTGGGTCTTGCCGGCCACCTGCGTGCTGCCGAAGTTGATCAGGTCGAAGCCCTCGACCTTGGTGGCGAGCTGGCTGCCCGAATTGAGGGCGGTGAACGAGTTCGCCGCCGCGAAGGGGATGAAGTATTTATGCACATGATACGCGGCCTGCAGGCTGGCGTGCAGTTGCGCCGTGTCGCGTGACATGTTGTTGGGGATGCGGGCACCGACGTTCCCCGTGAGGCTGAAGTCACCCCAGCCCTTGGCGGAGGAGATGAACACATCCCATTCACCCTGGCCGTTGCCCTGGAAGACGCGGCGGTTGCCGGTGGGCAGCTCCAGTTCGATGCCGGGCGTCAGGATGAACTGGTTCTCGCGGTCATCAATCACCGCGTATTTCAGCCCCAGCGAGATGTCGGCCCAGCCCGTGGCCTTGGTCAGCGTGGCCTTGGGGTTGAAGTCCACATAACCATCTTTCGTGGCGATGATGGCGATCCGGTCAGTGACAGCCCAGCGGACTTCGACGGCATACACGCGGAGGTCGCCGTCCACCGGCACGTAGGCGCCGCCGACCGGGAGCGTCTTGGCGAGGCGCTGATACATGAAGATCGGCCGCACTTCATTGCGAATGAAGGGGTCCTCGAAGAAGACCGGGTTCACCACCGGGGCGATGGTCTTGGAGGACCAGTCATCGGCGGCAGTCAGGGAGGAGGCTTGGAGTCCGGCGCTCAGCACAGTCGCCGCCAGCAGGGTTCGGAGGGGAGTTTTCATGGTCCACAGTTCAAGTTGGAGCCGCTGGCGCACGAGGCGGGAGACTGTTACCAGTTTCCCTGACCACCCCGGGCGCTCACATTTCAGCGGCCACAGTTCATAGCTCACGGGCCATTGAAGAACTGCGGCCCGTCACGTTGCGCGACGGATTTTGGTGATTTCTCCCCGCTGGTTGCGCAGCGATTGCTTCGCCTTCAGCCAGAATCAACGGAAGCAGGCGAAGCGTGGGTCCGCGAACGCGGACGCACTGGCGTCAGGCCAGTTGTCCCGGCCCCTTATGCACCTTCGGAGACCGAACCGCCACGTCAGGCGGGCAGGTGCTTGCGCAGGAAGTTCACGAAGTTGCCGGACATGATGCCTTCGATCTCCGCCTTCTTGTAGCCTCGTTTCTTGAGCAGGGCGGGAATTGTCTGGAGGTCGTAGATGGACTTCAGGTCCATGGGCGTCTGCTCGTTGCCGTAGCCGCCGTCCAGATCGGTGCCGATGCCGACATGCTTGGCGCTGCCGGCGAGCTGGCAGATGTGGTCAATGTGCTCGCAGATGCGCTCGATCTTGAGGTTGAAATCGGAGGGCTTGCTCCGGTTGTGAATCCAGCCGGGCACCATCATGATGGCGTCGAAGGCCATGCCCAGCACGCCGCCGCGCTCGACGACGGCCTTGATCTGGTCGTCGGCAAACTGGCGGTTCCACGGGGCGAGCACGCGGCAGTTCTGGTGGCTGGCCCAGACCGGGCCCTGGAAGATTTCCAGCGCGCCCCAGAAGCACTCGTCGTTGAGGTGGGTGCTGTCGAGGATCATGCCGAGGCGGTCCATTTCCTTGAGGAGTTCCTTGCCGGCGGCGGGCAGGGGGCCTTCGGCGTCCGTGCCATGGGCATAGACGCCGGGGCCGTAGTGGGCGGGCCCGAGCGCGCGGAGTCCGTCCGCGTAGCTGCGCTCCAGATGCTTCAAGGTGATGAGGGAGTCCGCGCCCTCGAGGCTGAGGATGTAGCCGATGGGCGGCTTGGCGGGCTGGCGGCGGGACTCGACGATGTAGGCCTTTTCATCCGGCGGGGGCAGCTTCTTCCAGAGCTGGAACTGTGCGTCGAGCTGGGCGGCCGTGCGGATTTGCACGAGTTCACCGGCCTCCTCCATGGCGCGATACCACGCAAGCTGGCCCTGCGTCTGCGCCCAGGCCTGCGCGGGCGAGGCCCAGCCGGGCAGGCGGTGGAAGTAAGGCGACCAGCGGGCGATCTGCGTGGCGACGCAGATGCCGACCTCGGCGCGGCGCAACTCGGGGAAGCAGAGCGTGTTGTTGGCGCGGTCCTTCTTGTCGTTCTGGACGAGTTCGCGGCGGCGGATGCGTTCGAGGGACCACGTCAGGTCGCGGTTCCACTCCAGCGCGTTCATGGCGAGGTCGAGATGGGCGTCGAGGATGAACATATCAGGATGCTGTGCGATGTTTCCAGTAGTCAGGATGACGGGCGTGATGTTTGAAAGCTAAAATCTGGATCGCGTCACCTTTTTCTCGAAACAGGATCGAATACGGGAACCGCTTCAGCAAGCAGCGGCGAATGTCGCCCTCCGCCATGCGGAACTTGGTTGGCCGCTCCGCAATGACTGTGACGGCTGCGTCCACGGCGGCGGCGAATTCGCCGCCCAGACCAGGACGTCTGTGGTTGTAGAACTGTGCGGCCTCGGTCAATTCAGCCTCGGCTTCCGGATGGTGGATTACCGGGCGCATGCCAGCGCGGCGCGGACCCGGGCCATCACTTCGTCATGGGGGCGGCCTGGCACGGTTCCATTGTCCAATTCTTTTGCCCGCCGCTTTGCCTCAGCCAGATCGGTGGTGGCCGCCGTCGGCAGGTCCGTTTCCTCCAGGCTGTCCCAGAGCGCTTCGGCGAGCTGGGCGCGTTCCTGTCCCGGCAGCGTCAGCAGTTCGCTCGTGAGCTGATCGAGGTGGGTGGTGCTCATGAAACAAATGTAGAAACGCCGCTGCGCAGGGTCAAGCGGGCGTCATATGCCGATTCCCAATGCAAGCCGGTAGCATGCCACCGGAAGCCACCCCTCACCCCAACCCTCTCCCCTCCTCCGAGGAAGGGAGAGGGAGCTGACGTGCGTCGCGGTCCGCATTCCTCTGCCACCGATGGTCATAGGGGAATGGGGCTCACTTCAACGGCACCCACCGGCTGCGGAAGCGGCGCTGCGCCGGGTCGCGCAGGTCTTCGCAGTCGGTGCCGCCAATCTCGTGCTTGCCGTCATCGCTGAAGCATTGCATCGCGTCACGGCCTGGATAGAAGGCCAGCGCCTCGGGGTTGAAGTCTGAGAAGTCCGCCTCTACCCGCTGCACGCGCTGGCTGTCCCACTGAAACAGGCGCGACCGCTTGTGGCCGTCGTAATCGCCGGCCACGATCCAATAGCGGCCGGCCCACCAGTCCATGGAGCGCACGCCGAGCCCTTCGAGGTCCAGCCGGACGGGGTCGCCCAGTTCCGGCGGCTGGCCGCGCACCGCCGCCAGCGGATTGAGCAGGCGGACGAGTAACGCCTTGCCGCCGGGCACGGGGTTGCGGAAGCCCAGCAGCAGGTGGCCGTCGGGCGTGGCGGACAAGCCCTCGATGTTGAAACCGTCCCGGTCCTTGGGCGCGCGTTCGGCGGCGGCCTTGAGGTTGAACGGATGCAGCCGCTCATCCGCCAGCAGCGCTTCCATCAGGCTCAGGCAGGGTTTGCCCAAGGGCTTCAGCTCCGGCACCCCGCCGGTGCGCACGATCTCCGTGGCGAAGAGGCGCAGGCGGTTGGGCCGGTTCTTGGCGTTCTTGTTCCGGCTGTGCGAGGTGATCCAGAACACCACATCGCCCAGCCGCGCCGCGCCCTCGATGTCGGTCTCCGGGGACTTTCGCGCCAGGTCGAGATGCGGCCCGGCATCAAACTGCCCGACCGCCGCGCCGGGGCGGTCCGCGCGGTAGATGCGGATGAGGTTCTCCTCGTCGTCGGCCATGGCGAAATGGTGGTCATCCAAGGCCACGGCGGCGGAGGCGTTGCACATGCCGGAGTAAGTGCCGGGAGCAGGCAGCGGGGCGGCCACCAGCATGGCGGCAGAGATCAAGAGCACAGCAACGGTCCGAAGCATGGCGGACAAAGTAGCACGCGCCGCCCGACTGCCAAGGGGGGACGTGGTGCGTGGTGCGTGATTGCGTCAGCCTGCGTTCGGACGAAATCACGCACCACGGTCCTTGAGCAACTTCGTCAGCCGTTGCGTTTGGCCGCATCCCACTCCTGGCACCAGGCCACCGCGCGGGGGATGCCTTGCTCCAGCGGCACCCGGGGCGCGTAGCCGAGCAGCGTCTTCGCCTTCGAGATGTCCGCCACGTAGCGCGTGACTTCGCCGAGCTGCGTGGGGGCGAGGGTGATTTGCGGGGTCTTGCCAAGCGCCTGGCCGACGAGTTCCGCCATGCGGACGAGCGTGTTGCCTTGGCCACAGGCGAGGTTGATGGTCTCGTTCTTCACGCGGCCTGCGCCGAGTGCCGCCACGCCTCGGGCAATGCCGTCCACGCAGTCGTCCACGTAGGTGAAGTCCAGCACCTTGTCCGCGCCGAAGATGGTGATGGGCTGGTCCGCCGCGATGCGCCGGATGAAGAGCGGGATGACGCGCTCCATGCGTTCGATGTCGTTGTCGAAGCGGCCATAGACGTTGCTGAAGCGGAAGACGAGGTAGGGCAGGCCGTAGCAGCGCGCGTAGGAGTAGATCAGCGCCTCGCCCGCGATCTTGCTCGCCGAGTAGGTGCTCTCCGTATAGGCGAAGTCCGCGCTGGTCTCCGCCGTGGCGAACCGGTGGATGTCCCCATAGACTTCGCGGCTGCTGGAGAAGACCAGCGGCGTGCGGGTCTGCCGGCAGTATTCGAGCACGTTGAAGGTGACGGTGATGTTCTCCAGCGCGCGGTGCGGCTCCTTCACGAGCTGGTGGACCTTGGCGTTGGCTGCGAGGTGGACGACCACGTCAGCTTTCGGATACTCCGCGTCGCCGATGCCGGTGGGCGAGGCGGGGTAACTGCCGCTCAAGTCCTGGAGCAGGGTGGGGAAGCGGTCGGTCCAGGTATTCGCGCGCTTGTCCACGCCGAAGACCTCATGGCCGTCCGCAAGCAGGCGCAACGCGAGGTTGGTGCCGATCTGCCCGCTGGAGCCGAAGATGAGGAGGCGCATGGACGGGGGGATTTAACCACGAATGGACACCAAGGGACACGAATTTTGGGAGGTGTTGCGTGTTGCGTGTTGCGTGTTGCGTGCTGTGGTCCGATGCGTCCTCGGTTTTCACGCAACACGCAATACGCAGCACGGTTTACTTTCCCGTCGCTAGAAATTCGGTCACCGCCGCGATGACCTCGTCCTGCTGTGTTGCGCTCAGCTCCGGGAAAATGGGAATGCTGAGGACTTCGGCGGCGAGTTGTGCCGAGACGGGCAGGTCGGCGTCCGTTTGGCGGGCGGAGGCGAAGCACTCCTGGGCGTGGAGGGGCACCGGGTAGTAAATCTCCGTGCCGATCTGGCGGGCGGCGAGCCAGGCGCGCAGGGCTTCGCGGCGACCAGCGCCGGGCAGCCGCAGGGTGTATTGGTTCCAGGTGTGGCCGTTGCCGGGCTGGGCGAAGGGCAGGATCAGGCGTGCGCCCGCCGTGGCGGAGCAGGCCTCCACCACGCCGGGCAGTTGGGTGAAGGCGGCGGTGTAGCGGGCCGCATTGGCGGCTCGCTGCTGAGCATAGCCATCCAGCAGCGGCAGCTTCACTGCAAGCAAGGCGGCTTGCAGGGCATCAATCCGGAAGTTCCCGCCCACGAACTTGTGGTAATATTTGGGGTGCGCGCCGTGATTGCGCAGCAACACGGCGCGCTCGGCGAGGGCGTCGTCGATGGTAGTGAGCAGGCCGGCGTCGCCGAACGCGCCGAGGTTCTTCGTCGGGAAGAAGCTGAACGCGCCGAACGTGCCGAAGCCCCCCACGCGCAAGCCGCCTTGCGTCGCACCAACCGCCTGGCAGGCATCCTCAATCACGTGAATGCCGTGCTGCCGCGCGAGCAGGTTGATCGAAGCCATCTCCGCCGACTGGCCGTAGAGATGCACGGGCATGATGGCCTTGGTGCGCGGGGTGATGCGACGGGCGGCGTCGGCCACGTCGAGGTTGAACGTGTCGGGCTTCACATCACAGAAGACCGGCGTGGCCCCGGTCCGCGCCACGCACCCGGCGGTGGCGAAGAACGTGAAGCTCGGGCAGATCACCTCGTCGCCGGGGCCGATGCCCAGCGTCATGAGCGCGAGCAGGATGGCGTCCGTGCCGGAAGACAGGCCGATCGCGTGCCGCACGCCGAGGAACTCCGCGCACTGCCGCTCGAAGCCCTGCACCTCGGGGCCGAGGATGAACTGGCCCGAGGCGAGCACGCGGGCAAAGGTGGCCTGCAGTTCGCCGGCGAGGGCGTTGTTCTGGACTTTCGTGTCAAAGAGGGGGACGGCCATAGAGTTTCAGTCGAGCCGGGGGTTGACGCCGGTTTTCACCAGGCTCGCGGAGGCCAGTTCGGTTTCCACGGTGCGGCCCAGGAATTCCAGCAGCACACGGACGCGGTCCTTGGCGGGCAGCAGGCGCTGCACCACGGCGGTGATGCCCATGAAGGTGCCGTCCGCGATGACGACTTCATCCCCCGGCAGCACGGCGTCGGGGAAGACTTTCAAGTCCGAGTCATCCAGCCGCTCACGCAATTCGCTGAGCACCTCGTCAGGGACGGGCGCGAAGTAGTCGCCGAAATGAACGACGCCAGCCACGCCTTGGGAGGCCTGGATAATACGCAGGTCGCGCAAGGCGAAGCGGGCAAAGAGGTAGTTGGGAAACATCGCTTCGGTGAACCAGACCTTGCCGCGCCGGGTGGCCCGCTGGAAGCGCACGCGCGGGCAGAACACGTCCACGTCTGGCAACTGCCTGAGACGCTGGGCGGCGATGTGCTCGTGCTTGAGCTGGGACCGCACGCAATACCACGCCGGTGCGGCTTCCGGACCGTCTGTCATGTGCGGTCAACGTAGCGCGGCGCGCGGAAGGGTCACAAGTCTTTTGCCGGGGTGCGGCAGGTCCGTTCGGAGCTGGTCGAAGCACCCCTCTCCCCGGCCCTCCCCGCTCGTGGGGCGCATCTCGACACTGCCCCCGCCCTCGCCACGCCGGGCAAGCGAGGACGTTTGCGGCACGGCCGGCCGGAGGCCGGCGCTACGTAGCGCCCGCGTCCCGCGGGCCGTGTCGCCGGCGTCCGCGCCGGCTCGGTTTCGGGGGGCAGTGTCAAGATGCGCCCCCGCTCGTGCCTCGCAAGGCAAAGGGGTTTATCTCCGGTGGTGCGTGTGTCAAGGTGCGTCCCGGCGTTTACGCCGGTTCAGCGTCCAGGCACTGAACGGCACGAGAACGCCAAGCAACTTCGCACGTTGAAGCGGCATGAATGCCGCGCGCCACAAGCGGGCGTTCACTCAGGCTGCTTCGGCGTGAACGCGGCGATGCGCTGCTTGGCCTCGGTCATCTGCTCGCCGGTCAAGGCGCCGGTGATCTTGTCGCGCGCGATGGCGGCTTCTTTGCTGCCCTCGCGGGCGGCAAGCGCAAACCAGCGGTAGGCACGCGCCAGGTCGAGCGGCACGCCTTTGCCCTCCAAATAGCACCGGCCCAGGCTCAACTGCGCCGCGGCGTTGCCCTGGTCCGCGGCATTGCGGAACCACTTGGCCGCCTCGGCCGGGTTGGGCGGGACACCGCGTCCGACCAGGTGGCGCTGGCCGAGTTCGTATTGCGACGGCGAGTGGTTCTGCTCGGCGGCCATGAGCAGCCAGGCGGCGGCCTCGACGAAGTTCTCCGCCACGCCCTTGCCCTCCGTGTGCAACTGCGCGTAGTAGAAAATGGCATCCAGATGCCCTTTGTCCGCCGCCGCGCGATACCACTTGGCGACCTCGCGGTAGGCGGACTTGCGCTCGGCCTTCTTGTGCAGCTCGCGGGCGAGGCGGTGCATGGCGTTGATGTCGCCCTTCTCCGCCGCCTTGTAGAGCCACTTGATCGCGCGGGCGCTGTCCTGCGGCAGGCCTTCGCCGCGCGCGTAGGCCATGCCCAGGCTGAACTCCGCGTCGGGGTAGCCTTGCTCCGCAGCGAGGCGGAACCACCGGGCGGCTTCCTCCAGGTCGTTGGCCACGCCTTCGCCCTTGCGATAGCTGAGGCCAAGATTGTTCTGCGCCGCGGCGTGGCCTTGCTCCGCCGCCTTGCGATACCAGAGGGCCGCAGCGGTGGGGTCGCGCTCGACGCCGGTGCCCTCGTCGTAGCACAGGCCGAGGGCGTTCTGCGCGTCCGCATGGCCTTGCTCGGCGGACTGGCGATACCAGTCGGCGGCGGCGGCGTGATCCGGGACCGTGCCATGGCCGGTGCCCAGCCGCAGTGCGACGTGATATTGCGCCTCCGCGTCGCCTTGCTCGGCGCGCAGGCGCAGGGCGAGAAAGTCTTTCTCCGCCGTGTGCTGGAAGAGCTTATGATACCACGGGGGCTTCACAGCGGAAACCTAGGAATCAACCCGGGCGAACTCAAGCACCCAGTTGGGCGGTGGTTCGTCATGCGGAGGCTGGCCGGGTGGTTTCCACCGGCACGGGTTTGAAGCGCCGGCGTTGATACCAGGCGATGGCGACCAGATCGTAGAGCCCGCGACCGAGGCGGTTCCACACCCCATACTTGGACACGCCGGCCACGCGGGCCCGGTGGCTCACGGGGATCTCGCGCACGCGGAAACCGCCGCCGGCCACGAGAATCGGAAGAAAACGATGCAGGCCGTTGAAGCCAAAGACGCCTTCCAAGGCCGAGCGGCGGAAGACGCGCAGGGCGCAGCCGGTGTCGCGAAACTCCGCGTTCAACGCCGTGCTCCGGGCCCAGCGCGCCAGCCGGGAAGACACGCGCCGCACCAGGGTGTCCTGCCGGTTCTGCCGCCAGCCGCAGGCGAAATCGCACGTCGCCAGCTCGCCGAGCAGCCGGGGCAGGTCGGCGGGGTTGTTTTGCAAATCACCGTCGAGGGTGGCGAGCAGCGGGCGGGTGGTCTGCTGGATGCCTGTCCACAGCGCGGCGCTCTGGCCGGCGTTCCGCAAGTGGCGCACGCCGCGCACGCGCGGGCTGGCCCCGGCCGCCTCGCAGACTTTCGCCCAGGTGGCGTCGCGGCTGCCATCGTCCACAAAGACCAGCTCCCAGTCGTTGGGCACGGAGGCGAAGGCCGCCGCGACCTCGCGGGCCATCGGCAGCACATTGTCGGCCTCGTCAAAGACGGGGACGATGATGGAAATCGGTTCCGGCACGGGCCAAGGCTAGACGGCGGAACCGCGCCGGGAAAGGGAATTGAACCCGGACTTGGAAGCGCGGGCGGAGCGCGGCGCTCACGCGGAAGGCGGCGATTGCATTGGGGCGCTTGAAGGCTGCCCTGCGCGGCGTCCGCTTCAGGCCGCAGGTTCGGAATGCTGCGTGACGAGTTCAGTGAACCGGTCGCGCCACTTCTGGATGGCCTGGGCGGTGCGTTCCAGATCGAGCTGGGCCTGGGGCAGCCGCGCCTGGGCGGACTGCTGCACCAGCTCCGCTATGAGCGTCAGGGCTTCGTTGGCCGGGGCGACGCACCGGGCCAGCAATTCGTGGCAGGGCAGGTCGCGCAGGGGACACGGAGCATCGCCGAAAACCTCGTTGGTGGCGGCGAGCAGTTCGCGGCCCAGCTCGCACAGGCGCTGGAGCCCCTGGCTGAAGGCCGGTGGCGCGGTGGCTCCGCACTCCTCCAGCACGAGTTCGGGATAACCGATGATGGCATTGGCCGGGGTGCGCAGGTCGTGCCGGATGGTCCGGCGCGCCTCCGGGTCCGTTGGCAGGTTTAGCCGGCGCGCGGCCGTGGTCGCGGGTTGCCGGGCTGCTTTGGGGGTGCGGCGGGGGGCTGGCTTGGGGGCCTTGAGGAGCGCCTCCAGTTTGGCCAGCAGCCGGGGCAGATCAACGGGCTTGGTCTCGAAGTCGTCGCATCCGGCCGCGCGTGCGCGCTCTTCCTCGCCGGTGAGGGCGTGGGCGGTGAGCGCGAGGACGGGAATGTGCCGGGTGGCGGGCGCGGCCTTGAGGCGGCGCGTGGCTTCCCAGCCGTCCATCCCCGGCAGGGCGAGGTCCATGATCACGAGGTCGGGCAGCTCCTTGGTGCAGCGGGCCACGCCTTCCGCGCCATCCAGGGCGAACAAGACCGTATAGCCGCGGCGCGCAAGCCGGCGGGAGAGCAGGTCGCGGTTCATCTCGTTGTCTTCGACGAGGAGGATTTTCGGCATGTCCGGGTGAGCTTTTGCGCGGAGTCGCGCCCGGGTGCAAGCGCCAACTTTGGGCGTGAGCCGGGGCGAAACTTTTCCAGGGTTGCACTCGTCCAAACGGGGAACAATAGTAAGCACACGTATGAAGCACGCTTTCCTGATCCTGCTGGTCGCCGCCGCGTCCGCCCTGGCCGCGCCCAAGAAGGAGTTCCCGGCGCACTGGGGGGCGCCCCCGGCGATCCAGACGCAGGACTACGTGGACCTCCCCGAGGGCTACGGCAAGGGCAGTTCCACCGCGCGCAACTGGATCAAGGCCAACCTGGAGAAGGACAAGCTCGCCCAGGCCACCGGTGGCCAGCCCGCGCCCGCAGCCAAGGCGATCTACACGCAGAACTTCGAAACGACCGAGCTGGAGAAAGTGCCGGACGGGATGCTGGTGCTGGATGGCGGGTTCGCCGTGAAGCAGGCTGGCACCGGCAAGGTGCTGGAGCTGCCCGGTGACCCGCTCGACACGTTCGGCGTGCTCTTTGGTCCGACGGAGAAGGAGGGGCTCTGCGTGCAGGCGCGCATCCTGGGCACGGGCAAGGGCCGGCGCTATCCCGTGCTGGCCGTGGGCTTGAGCGGCGTGGGCGGCTACAAGCTGCAGGTCTCCCCCGCGAAGAAGATGCTCGAGATTTACAAGGGCGAAGAGGCGAAGGCTTCGGTTCCGTTTGATTGGAAATCCGGCGAGTGGGCGCACCTGAAGTTTCAGATCCGCAAGGTCAAGGACGGTGCGTGGCTGGCCGAGGGCAAGGTCTGGGCGCAGGGCACGCCCGAGCCGGCCGGCTGGCAGATCAATTTCGCCGAATCCACCGAACCCTCGCCGGGCCGTCCCTCCATCTGGGGCCTGCCCTTTTCCGGCACGGCCATCCAGTTCGATGATTTGACCGTGACGGCGGCGAAGTGATTATAATTATTGCCCGCGGATGACACGGATAACGCGGATACCCGTGATTTTATCCGTGTCATCCGCGTGGTCTGCGGGCATTCTTTTCCAACACATGAAAATCAAATTCCTCCTCGCGCTGGCGTTCG
Organism: uncultured Klebsiella sp.; assembly: GCA_964496695.1. Classification (GTDB taxonomy): domain Bacteria; phylum Verrucomicrobiota; class Verrucomicrobiia; order Limisphaerales; family SXTU01; genus SXTU01. Next base: position 68,863 of record CAZCBE010000015.1, on the reverse strand, counting down.
CCGGCTTGTTGCTCACCACCTCCACCCAGGCCGCGGACTACGCGCCCAAGGTCGGCCTCCAGACCTGGACGTGCCGCAACATGAAGTTCGACGAAGTCGTCGCCTTCGCCGAGAAGCACGGGCTGAAGCACCTGCAGGCCATCGGCTCCCACATTGATCCCAACGGTTCCCTGGATGAGGCCAAACGGAGGAAGGCCATTCTCGATGCGAAAGGCATCCACTTCTACACCTTCGGCGTCGCCGGGACCTCGCCGGAGAAGGAGAAGAACCGGAAGCTGTTCGACTTCGCCAAGGCGATGGGCATCAAGGTCATCATCGTCGAGCCGAAGAATGACAAGGCGCTGTGGGACGGCCTCGAAGAGCTGGTGAAGGAATACGACATCAAGCTGGCCATCCACAACCACGGCAAGGACTCGGTCTATGGCACGCCGGAGAAGGTCTGGTCCGTGTTGAAGGACCGCGATGCACGCATCGGCGTGTGCATGGACGTGGGGCACATCACCGGTGCGGGCTTCGACGCGGGCAAGGAGTTCGTGGGCTACAAGGGCCGGGTCTATGACATCCACCTCAAGGACAAGAAGACCGAGAAGACCGCCGACGGGAAGTCCGTCATCCTCGACGTGATGGTCGGCACCGGTGATGCGAACTACAAAGGCCTGCTCGCCGAGCTGAAGAAGGCCAACTGGCCCGGCGTGATGGCCATCGAGACGGACAACGGCACGTTCGCCAAGGAGCCGAGCGAGTTCGTGGCCGGGGCGATCAAGTTTGTGAAGGACAACGCGAAGTAGGCGCGAGGCCAGTTACACCCTCCGCGCAAGCGCGATGGCCAGGGCTGTCGCGCTTGCGGCTTTTTCGGGGCTCAGTTCACCAAGCTCCGGTCAGTCAAGCAGCCGCTTCCGGTCAAGAAGCCATCGCTGATCCCGTGACCCATGGTGGATAGCCACCAGTCGCACTTCGTCACCACGGATCAAGTAGTAAACGCCGTATTTGTGGAAACGGTGCAGCCGGAGGCAGCGGACATCATCAAACCGGACTGAGTAAAGGAGAGCCTTTTCGGCCAGCGTGGAAATGATGGCGTCCGCCTCATCGAGAAAAGCGTCACCGAGCCCCGGTTGCTGTTCGTCATACCAGAGTGCGGCGGCCAGCAGATCCTCCTCAACGAGCCTGGGCCTTCTGATGACGAAGCTCATGCAAACGAGCGCGGACGCGCTCAGTGGTGCCTTCCCAGGGTTCGAGTCGGTCTGGATGAGCATCCATCTCATCCCGCCGACGTAGAATCTCCGCCTTGATCTCCGGGTGAATGTCTTCGTTCAGCGGGGTGAGAATCTCCGCCTCGTGTGCGTAGAACCAATCAGCGAAGCGGCGGCGTTCCTCGTGGGGGAGCTGCAGCAGGGTGGTTTCGATTTGTTCCACGCTCATGATTTGAAATCTACGTTGAGAGCCTGGATTTGCGAACAAAATGTTCGTCTCCATGCTCTGGTTGGGGACTGTGAGCCGCGACTAAAACAGCCACGCGCTCTGGCTTTCCTTGTAGTGCCGGCGGCAGACGGAGACGTAGCGGTCGTTGCCGCCGATTTCGATCTGCGCGCCGGTCTTCACGGGTGCGCCGCCGGCATCGAGGCGCAAGACCATGATGGCCTTGCGGCCGCAGTGGCAGATGGTCTTCAGCTCGATCAAGTTGTCCGCCCACGCGAGGAGCCACTGGCTGCCCTCGAAGAGGTTGCCCTGAAAATCCGTGCGCAGGCCGTAGCAGAGGACCGGGATGCGCAGGCGGTCGGCGAGGTCGGTGAGCTGCTCGACCTGGGCCTTGGTGAGGAACTGCGCCTCGTCCACCAGCACGCAGGAGAGGATGCGCTTCTCGTGGTCTTCCTCAGCGAGGGTGAAGAGGTTGTCGTCCCGCTTGAACGACCGCGCCTCCGCCGAGATGCCGATGCGGGAGGCGACCTTGCCCGGTCCGCCGCGCGTGTCCAGCGCGGGGGCGAGCACGAGCGTGTTCATCCCGCGCTCCTGATAATTGTAGCTCGACTGCAGGAGCGTGGTGCTCTTGCCCGCGTTCATCGCCGAGTAGTAGAAGTAAACTTTCGACATGGCCGACGTGCGGCGTGTTGCGTGTTGCGTGATCTAGTCCGTGCGCGTGCGGGCGAATTCACGCAACACGCAACACGGAGCACGCAGCAGCTTCACACCTTCCCAATCCACTTGCGGTCTTCCCACACGGCCTTGAGCGAGGTCACGTTCTTCGAGTCGAGCACCTTCATCGCGGCCGTGCCGAGGTCGCCCTTTTTGAGCGCGTGCCAGGCGTCGCTGGCATTGATGGCCACGTGCTGAAGGACGCTGGGATCGCGGTAGCAGTCAATCATGCACTTGGTGCAGCCGTCGCGGATGAGCTTGGAGTCGTCCCATTCATAGACCTTGCACATGGGCTTGTCCCACGCGTGGCAGCGGTAGAGGTCGAGGTTCCAGTCGAGGTAGAAATACTTGTGCCCGCCGAGGCAGCCGAACTGCTCCTTCTCGCCGCGCAGGTGCCGCTGCATCTCGGTGAGCGACTCCGTGGGGTTCACCACCGGGTAGCCGCTGTTGTGCTTCATCCGCTTGATGTTCTCGAAGAGCGCGAGCAGTTCGGTGTTGTTGAAGTTCACCAGGCCGCTGTCGCTGAAGCTGAGATAGCTGGAGGCGAGATTCGTGAGCGGGTAGCTGAAGGTGCAGCTCGTGAAGCTCAGGCTTTCCAGGAAGGCCGGCAGCTTCTCGTAGTCCTCGATCAGCCGGCTGGCCGTGATGCTCGCCGTGGTCTGGATGCCGACGCTGTGGAAATACTCGTTCGCCTTCTTGATCTTCCGGCACACGTCGGGCAGGCCGCGGTTCTCCTCGTGCTTCGCCACGTCGTGCGCGTCAATGGACATGATGACGCTCGTGAGGCCGTCGCTGGCGAGGGCCTTCAGGTTGTCGTCATTCCACAGGCCGCCGTTGGTGCAGATCATCGGGTGGATGCCCTGCTCGGCGGCGTAGCGGACCATGGCCCGCAGGTCGCGGTGCGCCATGGGTTCACCGCCGACGAAGAGCAGGTAGCCGATGTGGTTGCGCTTGGCGATGTCCACCACGTCCTTGGCCTCCTGAAGCGTGACGCTGTGGCGTTTCTTGGGATCGAACTGCGAGCGCGCGAAGCCGCAGAAACCGCAGTCCGCGTTGCAGATGTTCGTGATGGCGAACTGGAGGTAGCCGGGGCCGCCGTGGTTCAGCACGTCCTTGAAGAGCTGCCAGCCGGAAGTCTTGGGGCGCACCACAGGCTGCGAGAAGTCCGGGGCGGACGATGACCTCGGCGCGGGAGCGGCGGAGGCGACGGGCGGTTCAGTGACGGCGATGCTCATTCAGTTACAAACCGGTGGATAGTGCGGGACCGTCGCGGGCCGGGCAAACTTTTCTTTCCGCCACCGGACACGCCGATTAGGCTGCGCGGGACTTTGAACCACTAACCGGCACTGATCTGCACTAATGAAGGCAAAACGCAAAGCCGCCCGCGCGCGTCTGGGTGCTGAGATCCAGACTGGGCGGAGGTGGCCGCTCTCCCTCACCCCGGCCCTCTCCCGCTGGGAGAGGGGGAACCGTCGTCAGCGTTGGAAGGTGCGTTGCGTTCCTGTGCTCAAGAGTCGGGCTATCCTGCTCCCTCTCCCAGCGGGAGAGGGCCGGGGTGAGGGAGAAAGCAAACGTGTGCCGGAGACTGCGCTGCTTCACCGCCCGCCTCCTGGTAAAAAATCTTTCGGATTAGTGCCAGTCAGTGCCGGTCAGTGGTTTTTCAACTGATGAAGAACATCGTCTATTTCGACCTCGAAACGCAGAAGTCCGCCGACGACGTGGGCGGCTGGGGCAACATCCGCCGCATGGGCATGAGCATCGGCGTGACCTACAGCACCGCGCGCGGAGAATACCGCATCTACGGCGAGCGCGAGGTGAACGAGCTGATCGAGGAGCTGCGCCGCGCGGACCTGGTGGTGGGCTTCAACACCGAGCGCTTCGACTACGAGGTGCTGCAGGGGCACAACGAGTTCTTCGACTACTCGCAGTTGCACACGCTGGACCTCCTGGTGGACATCATGAAGACGCTCCCGCACCGGCTCTCGCTGGACTCGATTGCCAGCGCGTCGCTGGGCGTGGAGAAGACTGCCGACGGCCTGCAGGCGCTCCGGTGGTATAAGGAAGGCCGGCTGCTCGAAATCGCCGAGTATTGCTGCTACGACGTGAAGGTGACGAAGCTCGTCCATGAGTTTGGCCAGGCGAACAAGCAGGTGTTTTACACGAACAAGTTCGGCGCGAAGCTGTCCGTGCCGGTGAAGTGGTGAGGAAGGGATGCTATCGTGACTGAGCCGAAAGAAACCGTGCTGCGTGCTGCGTGTTGCGTGCCTGAAACCGGAGCCACGGACGCCGAGGGCAACACGCAACACGCAACACGCAGCACGCTGTTGCACGAGTTCCGCACCATCCTCCAGCCCCTCCACCTCCCCGATCACTTCCCCACCCCTCAGCCGCTCGAAGTCGAGCTGGGCTGCGGTGACGGCTCGTTCATCGTCGAGTGGGCGCAACGGAATCCGGGGCGGAACCTGATCGGCGTCGAGCGGCTGTCGGGGCGTGTGCAAAAGCCGGCCAAGCGGGGCCACCGCCTGGGACTGACAAACCTCAGCCTCGTGCGCATCGAGATCGGTTACTTCCTCGAACACCTCCTGCCGCCCGCAAGTGCGGATGCCATCCATGTCTATTTTCCCGACCCGTGGCCGAAGGCCAAGCACGCGAAGAACCGCCTCGTCAACGAGCGGTTCACCGCGCTGGCGCGTCGCGCGCTCAAGCCCGGCGGCGTGGTCCATCTGCGCACGGATCATGGGGAATACTTCGAGCAGATGCTCGCGGTCTTCCGGGCGGACCAGGCTTTCACCGAGACTGAACCCCCCGCCGAACTCGCCGCCGTGACCACGGACTTTGAGCGGGAGTTCAACGCCCAAGGCATTCCCACGAACCGCGTTTCGTGGCGGTTCCAAGCCTGAGCCCGGGCAGTGGTCGTGACCGCTGGCTCACGGCCAGGGGGCGGCGGTGGGCAGGGTCATGTGCTGCATCATCCAGATGTCGTCCGCATTCATGGGCTGGCCGGTGACGGGGGCGATCGAAACGTAATTCGCGGTCGTCCATTTGTGCATCTCTGCATGCCCGTCGGAGAAACTGAAGGCGCTGGCCCGGTTGTGATAGATCGCTGGAAAATCGCCGACGAAGGGAGATGCGTAAGTGGTGGTGCAGTCCACCCGGAAGAAGCCGTCATTGATGCCAATCCGTTCATCCAGGGTAACCCAATATTGGTCGGGGGTGAGAATATCCTCGCGCCGCTTGTAGGGGGCGAATCCAGCGAAGATGTAATCCCCCTGATTTCCCCCCATGTGGCTGTTCATGGACACGCTGCGGGCGTTGAGGGACTTGTCCCCGGGACATTTGTAGAGCGACTCGTTCTTGGTGAACGGCCAGAGCAGGCCGTTGGTGATGCTGTTGCTGTCGGGGAGGCTGCCGGCCACCCAGGTGCGCACCGGGACGAGCCGGCTGTCATATTCGTCCGCGTAAAACAGCCACATGAGCTGGAACTGCTTCATGTTGTTCATGCACTTGGTGCCGGTGGCCTTCTGCTGGGCCTTGCTCAAGGCCGGCAGCAGCATCCCCGCCAGAATCGCGATGATGGCGATGACGACGAGCAGTTCGATCAAGGTAAAGCCCAGAACTTGCGCGCGGCGAGGCGCAACGCAGGCAGGACGAGGGTGGTCGGTCTCGCGCATGACTTGAGGGGTCGGTTCGGTTGGGAAGCTACTCGCTCTCTGTTCATCGTCAAGGGCGGTGTAAGCCCAGCTCCCCCGGAGCGCGGGTCTGTGACCCGCAGCAAGCCGCGACTGGCTGGCCTGCTGGCATGAGCGAGCATCCCAGACGAGCGCGAGCTGCTGCGGGTCACAGACCCGCGCTCCGGGGACAAACTTCGCCGGCCGGTGATGTCCACGACCGGCGCACCCGCGCTGAATTTGTCCCCCGGCCGGAACTTCAATCCTCCAGCGCACTCAGCATGAACTCCCACCTCCGTCGCCCGCACCCGTCCACCGCACGCCTTGGCCTGACTTTTCTGCGGGCCTTGGCGGTCCTCGCCTTGTTCACAGCAAACACCCGCGCCGCCGAGCCGTTCTGGTTCAACACCCTCATCGCCAACTGGACGGATTACGGCACGCCCGAATACCTCGACTTCGTCGGCGAGGCGAAGCCGCAGGTCGCCCAGGTCGGCTTCTACGGCGTCACGTTCTACAGCGTCGCGCACACGAAATTCGGCAAGGGTTACCCGGCGCACTTCCCGGTCGAAGGCACCAAAGAGTGCGGCGAGTTCTTCCGCAAGCTGAACCAGGAAATCCACGCGCGCGGCACGAAGGTCGTCGGCCATTTCAACACCACCTTCATCCTCGGCGATCCCGAGAAGCGCGCCGGCTTCTTCGACTGGTATCACAACGGCTGGGACACCCAAGCCCTCGGCCCCAAGCCCGTGGCGGACCCCACGGCGATGCTGTCCGTGGACGTCGCCGGCAAGCTCATCACCACCAGCAGCTACAAGATCGGCGGCTGGCCCGAGTATCACGGCTGCCTCAACAACCCGCTCTGGCGCGCCTGCCTCAAGGCCATGATGACCGACGCCATCGCCCGCGGCGTGGACGGCCTCATCGCCAATTACTACTACCGCCGCGACTGCATGTGCTCCCACTGCGTCGGCGGCTTCCGCGCGTGGCTGGGGACGAACTACACGACCGCCCAGCTCAAGGACCAGTTCGCCATCGCGGACTTGAAAGGCCACGCCTTTGCGGAAATTCCTTCGTGGCACAACCCCAAGGAAACCTCCCCCTACAAGCTCGCCTCCCTGAAGTGGACGCAGACCGCGCTCAAGGCCGCCTTCGACGACGTCTTCATCACGCACGGCCAGAAGCTCAAGCCGGACCTGCTCGTCGCCCAGTGGAACCACCTCGGCGGCTTCAACCAGATCAACGGTGACGAGCGCTGCCTGCTGCCCGGCGACCTCTGGGGCAAGGGCGAAAACTACCTCTGGTATAGCACCGGCAACGCCGCCTCGCAGACCGATCTGGCCAACGGCGACCTCGGCGACGGCACGCTGCAACTGCGCTTCATCCGGGGTGCGTTCGGACCGAAGCCGTTCCTGCTCGGCAAGTATGAGCAGACGCGCACCCGCGCGACGATTGCCGAGGGCATCGCGAACGGCGGCACCGGGCTGGGCTTCTACGCGAACTTCAAGAACCCGGCCGGCCGCGAGGCGATGACCACCTACTTCCGCTTCGCGCGCGAGCACCGGGACTTCTATCTCGGCGCGCAGCCGACGGCGGAGCTGCTGCTGCTCTACCCGCGCAGCGCGGTGCATCGTGGCGACGTGGAGCCGGTGGCGCGCTTCAAGGCCATCGGGAAGCAGCTCGCCCGCGAAGGGTATGTGTTCGACATCGTGCCGGATGACTTGCTGACGGCAGCGCACCTGGCCAGGCGCGTGGCGGTGGTGAGTTGCGATCCTGCGTCCGGCAGCCGCCGACGCGAGGAGGCGGACCTCTTCACCGCCAGCAAAGTCCGTCTCCTCACCTCGGCGGCTGCCGAGGAGGGAGACCTGGTTGCGAAATGGCGCACGGACCTTGCCGCGGTCACCCGCCGTGAAGGTGCAAACACCGTAGTGGCCTCCGTCCTGAGCCAGCCGAAACGCCGCTTCGTCCACTTGGTGAACTACAACCGCGAGGAGCCGCCGCCGAACTCCAAGATGGGCCGTGGCCCGCACGAGGAGAAGCCTCTCGCGGTCGAGAAGCTCACCGTGCGGCTCGCCCTCCAGCCCGGCGAGCGCGTGAAGTCCGTCCGCCTCTTCTCGCCGGACGCCGAGGTCAGCACCGGGGCGGCGGGCTTGGTGCAGCGGGCGGGTGAGGCGGCGTTCACTGTGCCTCGGATGTTGATTTATACGGTCGCGGTGGCGGAACTGGAGTAGTCTGGGACGCCACGCTTGGGAAGGAATGCGACGAATAGGACTGATGGGACGGATGGGGTGCGAAAGGGGCGCTGTCTGATGGCGCACGTAACGGGGGCCGGCGAGGACGCCGGCGGCACGGCCCGCGAGACGCGGGCGCTACGGGGGGCCTCCCTAAGCGTGTAATCAAGGGTGGCCCGCCTTACTCCGCAGCGCGCCCCACAGGCTCAAGCAAGGTCGGGAAGATGAGGTCAGTGAAGCAGAGAGGACCCAAAGATTCAGGGAAGATAAAGATGAGGAAAACGCCGGGTCGGAGACCGGCGCTCCGGTGGGCATGGTGAGGGGGAGGGTGAAGGGAGATTTGCGAAACGAAGCCAATGGGCGGGTCTGAATTCCCCGTTCCGCATTCCGCATTCCGCGTTCCGCATTCCTCCACTTTGCCATTGAACCGTCCGCCGCCCTTGCTAGCCTCGCGGCGCATTTCCTGAAACGCATCGAACATCCGCACCATGAGCACCTCCGCGAACCTCTTCCCCAAGCTTCACAACGCCATGTGGCCCGGCCTCGTCGGCAAGGGCAGCCCCGGTGCCGAGCCCTTCATTGACCTCGACATCATGCTCAACCTCACCGTCAAGGCCGAGGTCAACGGCCAGAAGTTCGACGGCGTGGACCTCTTCCTCTACGACCCGCACACCAACATTGACATCAGCGACGACGGCATCAAGGCCCTCGCCGAGAAGATCGGCAGCAAGGGCCTGGTGGTCGGCTCCGTGGTCGCGCCCGTGTGGTTCGACGGCAACGCCATGGGCGACGAGGCCAAGCGCGCCGGCTGGGTCACCGCAGTGAAGAAAGCCTGCCGCATCGGCCAGAAGCTCCGCGAGCTGGGCGTGCGCCCCTACGGCGTCGTCCGCATTGACACCGCCGCCGGTGTCGCCGATTGGGACAAGGACCCGGTCGCCAGCACCAAGCTCATCGCCCAGACCTTCCGCGAAGGCGCGGACGTGGCCGCCGCGCACGGCGAACGCCTCGCGGCCGAGGGCGAGATTTGCTGGGGTGGCATGCACTCCTGGAAGAACATGGTGAACCTCCTCGAAGAAACCGATCGCCCCGGCATCGTCGGCTTCCAGGCGGACATGGCGCACACGCTCCTCTACACCATGGGCTACAACGCCGAGAAGCACGCGATCCTGCCGAAGGGCTACGACTGGAAGGACAAGAAGCAGCTCGACGCCGCCCTCAAGAAGCTCACCGCCGCCCTCCGCCCGTGGACCATTGATTTCCACATCGCCCAAAACGACGGCACCGTCAAAGGCTCCGGCGGCCACGACAAGACGGGCAAGCACTGCCAGGTGGACGACCCGAACGGCAAGCTCAACATCCCGCACCACGCCGGCTACTGGCTGCGCGACGAGAAGGGCACGCTCACCAAGTCCTTCATGCACATCTGCTGGGACGGCTGCATGTTCCCGAACGAGACGCTGATGAAGCAGGACACCTGGAACAAGATCCTCGCCGCCATGCTCGCCGTGCGCGAGAAGCACGGCTGGAGCACGGTGGGCTGAGCGGTCCGGAGTCCTGGCAGGGCTGAAAGCCCGACCTGTGATAGCCCGGGGTGAAGCCCCGGGCAGTTCGGCCATGACGCATGCCCGCCCTGTAAGGGCGGGACTCTTTCCCGCACCGTGCCGTGTCCCGCCCTTTCAGGGCGGTGCCAAAAAGGACTGCGCACCCGGGCCTCCGCCTCGCGATGCTCGGCTCCAGCCCGGGCTGTCACCGGACGGGCTTTCAGCCCTGAAGCCGGTCTGCGGTCGGCGCGTTTCCAGTGCGCTCTGTTTCAGAGAGTGGATGGGTGGATTTTGGGCAGGAAAATTACGGGCAGGAAGATTCCCCGTTCCAATTTTCCTGCCAAAACTTCGGTTCACTTCCGCTCATGCGCCAGGAACCACTCGTAGAGCTTCGGGTTGCTGTAGGTCTCCGTCCACGAGTCGTGCTGCGCTTCGGGATAGACCGTGAGCTGCACGTCCTTCACTCCGGCCTTCTTGATCGCCGCGATCATGCGTTCGGACTCCGCCAGCACCACCACCGGGTCCTTTGCCCCGTGAAAGGCCCAGACGCCCAGAGATTTGAGCGCCGTCCCCTTGCCGCGTCGCGGCAGCAGGATGTCTATGCTGTTGCCCCCGCCGCAGATCGGGGCGATGGCCGCAAACCGGTCCGGCGCTTTCCCGAGCAGCGACCACGAGCCGAAGCCGCCCATGCTCAAGCCCGTGAGATAAACACGGTTGGTGTCCACCGCGTGGCTGGCGAGCACGCTGTCCAGCAGGCCGAGCACCGCGTCGTCCTCCCAGCTTTGGCCCGACGGGCACTGGGGCGAGACGACGATGAAGTTCTCCGCGAGGAGCTTGGTGGCGGCTTCACGGTTCGTGCGGCCGGCCTCGGTTTCGTTCTTGGGCACCGGCGGTGTCTTCCTCACCAGCTTGGGCGGGCCGTGGTAGGCCACGCTCGCGAGGTTGGTGCCGCGTTCGCCCGCCCCGTGCAGGAACAGGATGAGCGGCCATTTCTTGTCGGCCTTGGCGTCATAGCCCGGCGGCAGATACAGCAGGTAGTCGAGTTCGACCTTATGTTGGAGCTGGGTCTGGAACTTCTGGCGGGTCTGCATGAGTTCAGGATCAGGAGCTTGGGCGGTGGCGCAGGTCGCGAGGGCCAGCAGGAGGCCGGCGACCGGCAGCCAGCGGGGGATGCCGAATGTGCGCGGTGTCATGGGGCGCACAGCATCGCGAAACTCCCGGGTGAATGCAAGATGGCGGGGGCTGCTTTCAACCTGAATTCCAGAATGAGCTTGGGACAGAAAGAGAAGCGGATTTTGACGCGAATTGCGCCAATTGTCGCGAATTGGCTGGCGTCAAAATTTGCGCTAATTGGCGCAATTCGCGTCAACTTTCCCAGCCTTAAAAAGTTCCGTCTCCCCCCGGTTTTGCTCCGTTTCGGCGGTCGCACGCGCAAAGCGGGCGAGGACGCCCGCGCTCCGGGGCAGTGTCAATTCGTGCCTGAGTGTGCGAAGATGGAAACCTAGTAACCGCCGCCTCTGCGTGGCGTCGTCTATCCTGTGACCAGCTAACGCTTTTGGCCGCCATGAACAAACTGCTCTGGACCCTCCCGCTGTCCCTCGGCCTTGCCGCCGTGGTGCTGGCCCAGCAGCCGCCCGGCAAGCAGGGCTCCGGCAGCCCGCCCTCCCCGGAGACGGCCTTCCGCTTCCTCGACGCCAACCGCGACGGGAAGATCTCGCCCGCCGAACTCGCCGCCTCGTCCCGCCTGCGCGAGCAGCCCGGTGCTGCGGAGGCGGTCTTCGCCACGCTGGACAAGAACAAGGACGGCTTCCTCTCGCTCGAAGAGTTTCGCGGCATCACGGCCTTGCAGCCGGCGGCCAAGCAAGGCCCCGAGCAGCCGCAGTTCGCTGCGCCCAAGTCCGCTGCGATCACGAAGACGCCGGAGCGCGCCGCGTCGCCCGAGGAACTCGCTTTTTTCGAGTCCAAGATCCGTCCCGTCCTCGTTGAGAAATGCTACCGCTGCCACGCGACTGGCGAGGGCAGCAAGGTGAAGGGCGGCCTCGCGCTCGACACCCGCGAAGGCACCCGCAAGGGCGGTGACAGCGGGCCTGCGGTCGTGCCGGGCGACCTGAAGAAATCGCTCCTGCTCGAAGCCATCCGCTACACCAAGAACGATCTCCAGATGCCGCCGGAGAAGGAGGGCGGGAAGCTTTCCGACGCGGTCATCAAGGACTTCGAGCGCTGGATTCAGACCGGGGCCGCCGACCCGCGCACCGGCGGCGCAGTGGCGAAGAAGGAATACGACGGCTCCAAGGCGAAGGATCACTGGGCGTATCAGCCACCGAAGCCATCGCCCGTGCCCGCCGTGAAGAACACCGCGTGGCCGAAGAGTGACCTTGACCGCTTCGTCCTCGCGAACCTGGAGTCGAAGGGCCTCGCGCCCGTCGCCGATGCCGACCCGCTTACGCTGCTGCGCCGCGTTCACTTTGATCTCATCGGTCTGCCGCCGACTTTCGACGAGGTCAACGCCTTCCTCGACGACAAGTCGGCTGATCCGTTCGCCAACGTCGTGGACAAGCTGCTGGCCTCGCCGCAGTTCGGCGAGCGCTGGGGCCGGCACTGGCTCGATGTGGCCCGCTACGCCGAGTCCACGGGCAAAGACGTGAACACCGCCTACCCGCACGCGTGGCGCTACCGCGACTATGTCATCGCCGCCTTCAACGCGGACAAGCCCTACGACCGGTTCGTGCGCGAGCAGCTTGCCGGCGACCTGCTGCCGTCGAGCAGCGACCAGCAACGCGCCGAGCAGCTCGTGGCCACCGGCTTCCTCGCGCTGGGCACCAAGAGCGTGAACGAGCAGAACCCGCGGCAGTTCTTTTTGGATGTGGCGGACGAGCAGATTGACACGTTGTCCCAGGCCTTTCTTGGCACCACCATCGCCTGCGCCCGTTGCCACGACCACAAGTTCGACCCCATTTCGCAAAAGGAATACTACGCGCTTGCCGGCATCTTCACCTCCACCGAGACCCGCTACGGCACCACGCAGGGCGTGCAGAACCGCCACCCCTCGGAGCTGATGGAACTGCCCAAAGGCGCGCACGCCCCGACGCTCAACCGGACGTTGAACAGCGAGGAACGCCAGCGCGTGGAGAAGCAACTGGCCGATAAGCGCGAGGAGCAGCGGGGCTTGTTCCCCGGGACGCCCGGCCAGAAGGGCAAAGGCCCGCCGGACAACGATCCCCGCAAGCAATTGGATCGCCTGCGCCTGCTCTTCGAGACCGGCCAGCTCGAAGCCCGCCTCAAGCAATACGACGCGACGACCGGCGAAGAGAAGGCGCTGGCGATGGGCGTGGCTGACCTGCCCGCGTCGCGCGGCACCGCGATGACCGGGAACTTCCGGCGCGTTGCCGAGGGCCGCATCTTTGGCTTCCGTCCTCCGGAGTTCGGCGCGATTGGCGACGCCGCGCTGCGCACGCGCGGCGATGCGGACAAGCCTGCTGAGGTCGTCGCCCGCGCCTTCCCCGTCGCGCTCACGCACAGCACCCCGCCGCGCATTCCCACCACCAGCAGCGGTCGTCGCGAGCTGGCCGAGTGGCTCACCACGCCGAGCCATCCGCTCACCGCCCGCGTGTATGTGAACCGCGTCTGGGGCTGGCTCTTTGGCGATGGCCTGGTGGATTCGCCGGACAACTTCGGCACCACCGGCGGCAAGCCGAGCAACCCGGCGTTGCTCGACACGCTCGCGGTGCGGTTTGCCGGTTCAGGCTGGAGCACCAAGCAGCTCATCCGCGAAATCGTCCTGAGCCGCACCTATCAGTTGTCCTCCACGCACCATGAGAAGAACCACACCGCCGATCCTGAGAACGCTCTTAACTGGCGCATGTCCCCGCGCCGTCTGGACGCCGAGGGCATCCGCGACGCCATGCTGCACGTCGCCGGCCGGCTGGACCTGAAAGCGCCCGTTGCCTCCGTGGTCATGACGATGGGCGACCGTCCGATTGACGGCCCCAATGCCGGCGGCATCACGGATGCCCAGCTCAATGCCGACACGACGCATCGCTCGGTCTATCTGCCCATTGTGCGCGACAAGGTGCCCGAGGCGCTCGCGCTCTTCGACTTCGCCGAGCCGAGCCTCGTCACCGGCAAGCGCGAGAGCACGAGCGTTCCCGTGCAGGCGCTCTTCCTCCTCAACAGCGGTTTCGTCGCGGACCAGGCCGGGTCGCTCGCGAACCGTCTCCTCCGCTGGCAGGCTTCCGGCGTCAGCACCGATGCGGAGACCCAGCTCAAGGAGCGGGTGAACGTGGCCTACTGGCTCGCCTTCACCCGTCCGCCGAAGGCGACCGAGCAGAAAGCCGCGGCGGACTTCTTCAGGAAGTTCCTGGGCGACCAGCCGGCCAGCCCGGCGCTCGAAGCCGCCGCGTGGACCAGCTACTGCCGCGCGCTCTTCGCAAGCGCCGAGTTCCGCCAACTGAATTAGTGCCCATTCGCCCCATCCGTCCCATAGGACCTATACGACTCACACAACCTATGCACCCGCCCATCTCCCGCCGCGCCGCCCTCTCCAGCGTCGCCTGTGGCTTCGGCTGGCTCGCCTTCTCCAGCCTCGCCGCGCAGGCCGCTGCTGAAAAGCCCCTCGCCCCCAAGCAGCCGCACTTCACCCCGCGCGCCAAGCGCGTAATCTTTCTGTGCATGAGCGGCGGGCCCTCGCATCTCGACACCTTCGACTACAAGCCCCGCCTCATCGCCGACGACGGCAAGCCCGGCTCCCGCCCGGGCAGCACCTGGCTCGGCCCGAAGACTGCGTTCAAGCAACGGGGCAAGAGCGGCCTGTGGATCTCCGATTTCTTCCCGAACGTCGCCCAGCACGCGGACGACCTCGCGCTCATCCGCTCGATGCAGACGGACCTGCCCGCGCACCCGCAGGCGTTCCTGCGGATGCACACCGGCAGCTCGCAGTTCGTGCGTCCCTCGCTCGGCGCGTGGGCCATCTACGGCCTGGGCACCGAGAACGAGAACCTGCCCGGCTTCATCACCATCGCCCCGCCCAACAACGTCGGCGGTGCGCAGAACTTCGGCAGCGCCTTCCTCCCGGCGATTTATCAAGGGACGCGGGTCGGCAGCGGTGGCCGGTTCAGTTCGCAGGCGCAGGTGAAGAACCTCCAGCCGCCCGGCACTGCGCAGGCGCAGCGTCTGGAACTCGACCTGATCCAGACCCTCAACCGCGAGGCCCAGCAGCGCGACCCCAACAACGCGGAGATCGAGGGCGTGATCGAGAGCTACGAACTCGCCTTCAAGATGCAGAGCCAGATGCCCGCCGTGCTCGACCTGAACCAGGAGAGCGACGCCACGAAGAAGCTTTACGGCGTGGGCGACCGCGACACGGACGAGTTCGGCCGGAAATGCCTCATGGCCCGCCGTTTCATTGAGGCGGGCGTGCGCTTTGTCGAGGTGGGCAGCGGCAACTGGGACCATCACTTCAACCTCTCCAGCGCGCTCGCCCGGAACTGCGCCAGCGTGGACAAACCCATCGCCGGCCTGCTGGCCGATCTGAAGCAGCGCGGCCTGCTCAAGGACACGCTCGTCCTCTGGGGCGGTGAGTTCGGCCGCACGCCGTTCGCGCAGGGCAACGACGGGCGCGACCACAACAACAAGGGCTTCACCCTGTGGATGGCCGGGGCGGGCACCAAGGGTGGCACCAGCTACGGCGCAACCGACGAACACGGTGCCGAAGCCGTGCAGGACAAGGTGAGCATCCCCGACCTCCACGCCACCATCCTGCACCAGCTCGGCCTGAACCACGAAAAGCTCACCTTCCGCTACGCCGGCCGCGACTTCCGCCTCACCGACGTGAAGGGGGAGGTGGTGCGGGGCGTGCTGGCATAACGGTTCTCCGCTGTTTTCAGCGGAATGGGTGGGAGAAGCTCCAAATTCCAAACTTCAAAGGGAGGCGTCGCCCAGCACTGGGGCCAGCCCTTGAGCCAAGGGCTGACCCAGGGCGGAAGCGCTGGCGGCGGGGCACGCTGAACCATTGGAATTTGGGCATTGGAGTTTCTTTGGAGCTTGGGACTTGGAGCTTGGAATTTCCCGGCCCGCCTCTCTGTTCCACCGAAAACAGCGGAGAGCCGGCCTAACAATGGGAGGAGACGAGTTGACGAGTCTCCGATGGTCCCGGTGCGTCGCCTTCAGGCCCGCGCCTCCGGCTCCCTCTCCCTTCCTCGGAGGAGGGGAGAGGGGTGGGGTGAGGGGTGGCTTCCGGCGACAGGCTACACCGCTCTGCCCTTCCCCCATCCGTGTCCATCCGCAGTTCAGCTTCGGAGTAAAAGCAAAAGCCGGTGTCCCTCGCGGGAGCACCGGCTGATCGTATTGATTTGCTGGCCGTCAGAACTTCCAGCTCGAGCCCACCTGCACATGCGCGGAGGTATAGTCCTCGCCCACGTCCGCATAGACGCCCAGCTTCATGAAGCCGCCCTTCTTCCCCTTGCCCATGCGATAGCCGATTTCGCCGCCAATTGTCATGTATTGGTCCAGTGCCGCCGTGGCCAGGAACTTGGTGTGGATCGCATACACGTCCACAATCCAGCGCTGGCCCAGGGGAACGTCCAGCTTGAAGCCGTTCTTGAGGATCTGCTGGCTGACGCCGGGGTCGAACTTATAGCTTTCCAGTGTGAGCGGCATGCCTTCATGCAGGCTGAAGTGATTGCCCATCGAGAGGGTGAACTTGCCGAAGTCATAGGCCAGCATGCTGTTCATCCCGCCGTTGACCACCATGCCGCCCGCAAGCATGTCCTTCGAGGCGGAGGCATTCACACCCGAGAACGGAGTGAGCTGCCAATACCACGGGCTCTCTTTCGCCCGGGGGATCACCTTCACCGGCACGCCCACGCCGAGGCCGACGCCAAACACTTTGGCCCCGTCAATGTCAATGTAGCTCAGCGGAATGTCGAAGTTCAGCCCCACCCGGTCGGTGAGCTTGAACCGCGCGAACATCGGCAGGCTGTAGGCCGTGCCCTTGATGCCGTTCGCGTCGAACGCGCCCACATCCGCGATGATGCCCAGCGCCACGCGGTCGCCGCCGGCCGCCTGCGGCGCGTCCTTCTCCTCCCGCGTCTCGGCAAACGTCATCGCATAGTTCTGGAACGACTGGCCGGCGGCGATGGCCGTGGTGGACTGGGGATTGCCGTCGGACACCGCCACCAGCGACTGCGCGGACATGGCCTTCAGGAACTTGGAGTAAACATCCGCTCCGTCCTTCTTCAGGAACGCCTCGATCTGGTTCTCGATGTCGGCCTGGTTGGCCCCGACGAAGGTGCGCGTGAAGCCGATGCTGGGGATGTTCAGGTCCGCCGAGGTGCGCGGCGCGTTCATCGAGAAGTTGATCGCGTTCTGCACATTGCCATAGCGAAGGGTGCCGGTGTAGGCGACGCCGGGACCGTTGAAGAACGCGAACTCGTCCTTGCCGTTGATGATCTTGTCCACCAGCGTGAGCAGCTTGTTGTCGCTCACCACGGTCCCGCCGGGCGCGACGGAGACGGAGAACAATTCAAGCGCCGGCAGGCTGAGGGTGCCGGCCCATAATCCGGCGGCTACCAAGGCGGTCGTTTTCAAGATTTGGCAAGTGCGTGACGTGCTCATGGCGTGAATTTCCGTGGCGGGTTTTTGTCGTGTGTTTTGGAAACGACGTGGTTATCTTCCCTCGCCGTCAAGCCGTCAACGCCTTTCTGGCACTCAACCATGAATGCTTCTCGCCTCTGCTCCCTGCTCGTATTTCTGGTGCTTTCCCATGCGTTCGTCCCCTCGTCGCTGGCCCAGGCGGCCGCTCCTGTCGCCGCCGTAGGGCCGTCCAGCCCGGTCCGCTCCGTTTCCCTCGAAGTCTCCGTCCTGCGCTTCAAGCCGCTCAAGGCCGAGCGGCTTATGCAGGGCTTTCGCGGCGTCGGCACCGACCTCAAGTCCGTCGTCGAGGCGCTGCGGAGCGACGGCGAGGTCAGCGTCCTCTACAACGCCTCGCGTGACCTGCGCCTCGAGGACAAGGCGGAGGCGAAGTTCGATGCGCTGGAGAACCGACCCATTGTCATCATCGGCAAGCCCGGCGCGCCCCTGCCCCCCGTGACCCAGCTCGGCGTCAATTTCAAGGTGGCCGCCAAGCCCGCGGACGGCGAGCGCTTCGGCCTCGCGTGGGAAGGCTCCATCAGTTGGTCCCCCGAGATGCTCACCCGCTGGCAGGGCGAGAAGTTCCTCAGCTTCGCCGGCGCCGCCGTCAACACCCTGAAGACCGCCGGCGTCATCAAGGGCGAGGACACCAAGAACGCCGACTTCGGCCTCGGTCTCGCGCAGCTCTTCAACCCCAAGGGCAAGCCCACCGAGAACGAGATCTACGAGCTGCCCGTCAACAAGACCATCATCCTCTCCGGCAGCCGCAACTGCAAAAGCGGCGACCTCATCGTCAATGCCACCACCGCCGAAATGGGCAGCAAGGAGGCCGAAACCATCCTCCTGCTCCTCCTGCCGACGTTGCATCCGTGACGCTGCCCTCACCAATTCGGAGCGGGTTTTGGCCGCTGCTGACGGCCCTGCTCCTCGCTTCGCCGCTCCCGGCCCAGGTCATCTTCATCAACGCGGATGACCTCGCCTTGGCCTCGGCCTCCACGAATCTCACGGCCGCCGCCAGCACGCCGCCGGTCCACCTGCACGCCGCCATCGTGCGCTTCCTTCCGGGGAAAGGTGGCAAGTCCGCCCCGGAATTCCCCGGCGAGTCCACGCTGGCCGCCGTTGTCGCCGCCTTGGCCAAGCAGGGCCAGGTGAACCTCCTCTACTCCGGCGACCGTGTCAGCCCCGGCGGGCCGGGCCACCCCGCCACCTTCGACTCCGTCGAGCGCCGCCCCGCCTTCTCCACCCAGGCCGCCGCCAACCAGGCTCTCACCAACCGTGAGTTCGGCCTCCGCCTCACGCTCAAGACCCGGCCCCTCGTGGACGGCCGCACGGAACTCGACTGGCAGGGCCGCTTCCTCTGGTCCTCCGACCTCCTGAACTCCTGGGCCGGGGAGAAGTATCTCGTCTTCGGCATGCGCGTCGCGCAGCTCGCCCGTCCCGGCCTCTTCTACTACCAGAGCGACGACCCCGACGAGGACGACCGCCCCGGCCTCAACCTCCGCGGGCTGTTCAGCAAGAAGAAGAAGGACGAACCGCCGCCCAAGTCCGCCGCCCCGGACATCTCCTTCCTCGCCTTGGAAAACCGCGAAATCCCCCTCAGCGGCCGGCGTCCCGTAAAGCCCGGCGAACTCATCGTCATCTCCACCCCCACCAACCTCGACCCCAAGCAGCCCGAGTTCATCTACCTGCTGGTGCGGTTCACGGAGGCGGATTGAGAGCCCCGAGCTGGTAGCCACGCCGCGGCACCCGCCATGCACTCATCGAGCCACTGGACTGTGAAGCAGGAGCCGGCGGACTGCACCTTAACTCGCCCGCGCCCGTCTGTCTTGGCTTCGCGTATTCCAAGCACTGTGCTAGAACCAGCCCGTGATATTGCACGAGAACATCCTGCGCGAGATCTGCGCCGCCCTGGGCGACATCTTTGCGCGCGGCCTGCACGCCGAGCAGACCGTGGACGCCCGGCTTAAGGCCAACCGCAAGTGGGGCGCGCGGGACCGGCGGCTCTTTGCCGAAAGCATTTACGAAAACGTCCGCTGGTGGCGCTGGCACTGGCACCTCGCGGGATTGCCGGATGCCGAGTGCCTCCTGCCCGAAGCGATCACCGAGGCGCGCGTGCGCACGCTGTGGGATGCGTATTGGGCGCGGCACGAGGCGGCTCCGGTTGAGGGGGCGGCCGCTCCGGTCGAGGAAGTGCCGCCCGCCATCCGGGCCTCCATGCCCGACTGGTTCTACGAACTCGGGGCCAAGGAATTTGGCGCCGAGTGGTCCGGCCTCGTCGCGTCGCTCAACCAGCCCGCCGCCGTCTTTGTGCGTGCCAACACCCTGCGGGCCACCGCCGCCGAACTGCAAGGCGTGCTGGCTGAGCAAGGCATTGAGACCCAGACCGTCGCCGGCCTGCCGGATGCGCTGCAGCTCAAGGTGCGCCGCAAGCTCGGCAGTTCCAAGGCCTTCGCCGATGGGCTCTTTGAAGTGCAGGACGCCGCCTCCCAGCACGTCGCGCCGATGCTTCAGGTGGAGGCCGGTCAGACCGTGATCGACGCCTGCGCGGGCGCGGGCGGCAAGACCTTGCATCTCGCCGCGCTCATGCGCAACCAGGGCCGGATCATCGCCCTCGATGTGCGCGAAAAGGCGCTGCACGAGCTGTCCCGCCGGGCCCGGCGCGACGGCGTCACCTGTGTGGAACTGGGCGTGGTGGACCGGGACCAGGCCCCGGAGAATCTCGCCGGCACCGCCGACCGCGTGCTGCTGGACGCCCCCTGCACCGGGCTGGGCACCCTGCGCCGGAATGCGGACGTGAAGTGGAAGATCACGGCGAAGGAAGTCGCCCGGTTCACGCGGATTCAGGCGCGCATCCTTCAGGACTACTCCGGCTTCGTGAAGCCCGGCGGCAAGCTGGTCTATGCCACCTGCAGCCTCCTGCCCGACGAGAACGAGCGGCAGGTGCAGGCCTTCATGAAGACCCACGGCGAGGAGTGGACCCTGGAGCAGGAGCTGCATCTCCGCCCCGATCGTGAGGGTTTCGATGGCTTCTACGCCGCGCGGCTGGGCCGGAAGTGATGACCGTTGGCTTTGTGCCTGCTGGGAACTAACGATTTGTAGCTCCGGCCTCGCCCTCCTGGCCAATGGCCCGGCGCAAGGTGAACTGCGCCTTGTTGAACTCCGCGACCGTGGCCGTGTAGTCGTTCCGCGCCCGCGTCAGTTCCTGCTCGGCGAAGATGTTCTCCAGCACCACGCCGAAGCCGCGCTCTTTCCGCTCGCGGGTGAGGCGGAAGGCTTCTTCCGCCGTGGCCAGCGCCCGTTTGAGCGTGGCGAGCTGGGCGGCGAGCGAGTGGATGCGGGTGTGTGATTCGACGACCTGCCGGATGACTTCGTCCTTCACTTTGTCGGCGGCGAGCGAGGTCGCGGCCAGGCGGGCATCGGCGGACTTCTCACGGGCGGAATCGAAGAGGCCGCCGGGGCCGAGGCGCCAGCCGAGCGTCAGGGCCACGCTTTCAGTGCCGCCGAAATTGCCCGTGTCGTTGTTCCGTCCGCCGCCCAGGCCCCCGAAGAACGCCTGCGCACCGAGGCTGGGGATGAGCGGGCCGACGGTTGCGGCATCGCGCGATTTCTTCGCGGCGGCGGTCAGCGACTCGCCCTGCTTCAGCTCCGGCCGCGTGGCCAGTGCCTGGGCCACGAGCGAGTCGAGCGCGGCGTTCGTGGCGGTCAGCGTCATGGGGAGCAGTTCGTTGTCCGCCGGGAACAGATCCACCGCCGGGTCGAGCCGCAGCAGTTGGGCGAGACGGGCGGCGGCCACGCGCTGCTGCTCGCGGGCCTGCTGCACGGCGAGCTGGTTGCGCTCCGCCTGGCCGCGCGCGCGGAGGGCGTCGCCCTTGAAGATGAGGCCCAGCTCCACGCCGCGTTGAAGCTGCTCGGCGTAATCACCCGCGATGCGCGTGGCATCCTCCGCCACGGTGGCGGACGCATGGGCCTTCACGAGCTCGAAGTAGCCGAGCGCGGCGTGGAACACGCTCTCCTGCCGTTGTGCCTCGACCGCATGGTCGGCGGCCTGCGCGAGCTGCTTGGCGGCGAGCGCCTTGAACCACGCCTCGCCCAGTTCCAGTCGCGCTTCGACGTTCGCGCCAAGGGTGTAGCTCTGCTTGCTGGTGTCGAGGATGGTCCCGCCCACGTCCTGGATGCGCCCGTCATGCCGCCGATAGGCCACGCCGGGCGTGAGCCAGGGGAAGAAGTTATACAGTGCGGCATCGTGCGCGGCCTGCGCCTCCCGCAACCGCTCCTGCGCGATTTGCACGTCCAGGCTTTTGGCACCCGCCAGCCGCAGCGTCGTGGGCAGGTCAATGGGCTGCGGCGTGGCTGAGTTCGTCGCGGCGGCGGCGAGGAAGGCGGTGCAAACGAGAATGACCAACGACCAATGACCAACAACCAATGAATGACCAATGCTCAATGGACTGGCGTGGCGTTTAAGCCAGCCAGCGACAGGCCGGGGAAGTTGGGCATTTGTCATTGGAAATTCTTTGGCCATTGGGTCTTGGTCATTGGTCATTTCAGCTCCTGCACGTTGACCGCCTGTCCATCCACCAAGGTCATCTTGCCGACGAGGATCACCTTCGCCGACTCCGCGAGGCCGGAGACAACCTCCACTTTCGCCCCGTCGTTGAAGCCGATCTTCACCGGCGTCTTCTTCGCCTTGCCACCGTCGGCGAGAAAGAGGAAGGCGGCGGTCTTCTCCATCACCAGCGCCTCGGCGGGAACGAGCAGGACGCCGGCGTGTTTCTCCACGCCCACGCGCACCATGGCATACATTCCGGGACGCAGCAGGTGGCCCGGGTTGGGCAGTTCGGCCTCGACGAGCATCGTGCGCGTCGCCTCATCCAGCGCACCGGCGAAGCGCGTGACCGTGCCCTCGAAGACTTTGCCCGGCAATCCGTCGAGCGCGATCTTGACCGGCTGGCCCTTGGCGACGAGCGCGGCCTCCAGTTCGGTCATCGGCACCTGCACCCGCACGGTGTCGAAATCCATGAGCGTGACGAGGGCGGCGTTTTGCGCGGCGTTGCCGCTGGTCGCCGCTGGAATGAACGCACCGAGATCCACAAAACGCGCGGTGATGATGCCGCCGAACGGCGCGGTGAGCCGGGTGAACTCGGCGAGCGTTCCGGTGCGTTGCAGGCCGGCCTGGGCAACCTCGACGGCGGCATTGAACGCGGCGACCACGGCCCGGGCGGCCTCCTGGCTGGCCTTGGCTGCCTCCGCCTGGGCTGCGGCTGCCTGGATGCCAGCTTCGGCTCCGGCGCGACGGGCGTTGGCCGCCTCGGCCTCGGCGGCGGCGGCTTCCGCCGCCGCCTTGAGGACGCCGATCTGGGCACCGGCAGTTTCAAGCCGCGCCTTCGCTGCGTCCACCTGGGCCGGAACGACGAGGTCGGGGGCCTTGCGCCGGCCTTCGGCAAGGCGGTCGAAGTCGAGCTTGGAGACATTCAACTCGGCCTGGGCTTTCGGCAGCTCGGCCTGGGCGCGGGCGGCCACGGCTTTCGCCGCATGCAGCTCGGCCTCGGCCTTGTGCGCCTGGGCTTTGGCCAGTGCGATTTCGGCCTGGGTGCGGGCGATGTCCGCCTGGGATTTTGCGAGATCGGCTCCGGCCCGGGCCACGTCGGACTTGGCCTTGGCGAGTTCCCCACGCGCCCGGGCGAGATCAAGAATCAGCTCTGGGGCGTCCAACTCGGCCAGCACGGCACCGGCTTTGACCGCGTCGCCCTTGTCCACCGCAATGCTCTTCACATAGCCGGGCAGTCGCGCGTAGAGCGTCGCCTGTTGAAGCGGGCGGATGGCGCCGGGCTGCGTGACAAAGCGGTGAACGTCGCCGCGCGTGGGGGATGCGATACGGACGGTGGGCGCGGCGGGGGTGCCGCCCCCGGTGGGTCCGTATTGGGCGCGGGCGCACGGCAGCGCGGCGGCGAGCGTCAGCAACGTCAGGAGGTGAATGCGTTTCATGGAACTCAGGATTTGGCGGCGGTGAATTGCGGGCTTTGTGCGTCGTCGGGGTCGAGGCTGGCGGAGCGGGTGTGCTTGCCAGCCATCACCACGGCGAAGACGGACGGGAGGATGAAGAGCGTGGCGAGGGTCGCGGCAGCGAGACCGCCGATGACGGCGCGACCGAGCGGGGCGGTCTGCTCGCCGCCTTCACCAAGACCGAGAGCCATCGGCAACATGCCCGCCATCATGGCGAAACTGGTCATCAAGATGGGTCGTAGCCGGGACGTGGCCCCGGCGAGCGCGGCCGTGGCGGCAGGCGTCCCGCCTGCCGTGGAGCCGGGCGTCCCGCCCGGCGGCTTGGGCTGCTGCGTCATGCCATCGTTCGAACTGCTGGACGCCGGGCCGGGCGGCGGGACGCCTGCCGCCACCCGTGCCCGCTCGGCAAAGGTCACCAGCAGGATCGCATTCGCCACCGCCACGCCCACCGCCATGATCGCCCCCATGAAGCTCTGGATGTTCAGCGTGGTGTGCGTGAGCCAGAGCGTCAGCGCCACGCCCGCGATGACGGCGGGCACGGTCGAGATGACCACGATTGACAGTCGCACCGACTGAAAGTTAGCCGCGAGCAGCAGGAAGATGACGACCACGGCGAGCAGCAGGCCGTTGCGCAGGCCAGCGAACATTTCCTCCATGGGCGGAATCTGGCCGCGGACGGCCACGTTCGTCCGCGCCGGCGGCGCACCGGCTTCCTTGATGGCCACATGAATGGCCTTGGCCACGCTGCCGAGGTCGGAGCCATGAATGTTCGCGGTGAGCGAGACGACGCGGACGAGGTTGTAGCGCTCGTAGGTTTGTGGCGCGGTGCCCTCGCTGACGGTGGCGATGTTGCGGAGCAGCGTGGCCTTGCCGCCGGTGGTGGTGACGGGCGTGTTCTTGAACTCCTCGACTGAGTTTACGCGCCCCTGCGGCACCTGCACCTGCACGCTGAAGGCGATGCCAGAGCCGGGATCGGCCCAGTAGTTCGGCACCGTGAAGCGGCTGCTCGCGGTGCTGGCGACGAGGGACTTGGTCGCGTCTGACATTCGCACGCCGAGCAGGCCGGCGCGCTCGCGGTTGATGTTCACGTCGAGCGTCGGGTAATCGAGGACCTGAGCGAACTGGAGATCGCGCAACGAAGGAATCTTCGCCAGCCGCTCGCGGAGCTTGTCAGCGAACTCCTTGCTCGCGGGCAGGCTCTGGCCTTGCACGGCGATCTCAATGGGCGTCGGCGCGCCGAAGCTCATCACGCGCTCGACGATGTCGCTCGGCTCGAACGACACGAGCACGTCAGGCAGCTCGGCCTTGAAGATGGCGCGGAGTTTTTCCTTGAGCGGCTCGGTGCGGACGGAGCCGGGCTTGAACTGGATTTGCAGCACGCCCTCCTCGGGGCCGGCGTTCCACTGGTGGATGAGGTTGACGGGGTAATTCGCCGCGTGGACGCCGACGAGGCCGATGCTCATCTGGACGTTATCGGGGCCGGCCTCGCGCTTGATGAGGTCCAGCACGCGCAGGGCGATGGCCTCGGTCTTTTCCAGTTGCGTGCCGGGCGTGGCGCGGAGGCGAAGCTGGATTTGGCCGGCGTCCACCTTGGGGAAGATCTCGGTGCCCAGGCGTGGGAAGATGAACCAGAGCGCAGCCGCAGCGAGTCCGAGATAAAGGAGCAGAATCAGCCAGCGGGCCGCGAGGAGCGGGCGGAGCAGCGATGCGTAGGCGGACGGAGCGCCGGTCTCCCACCCGGCGTGTTCATGCGGTCTATCCTTTGCGCCGGGTCGGACACCGGCGCTCCGCAGCAGCCACACGCTCAGCACCGGCACCAGCGTGCTCGAGAGCACGAAGCTCGCGACCATCGAGAAGCCCACGGCCAGCGCGAGCGGCGTGAAGAGCGCCTTCGCCGCGCCCTGCATGAAGAACGCCGGGATGAAGACCGCCAGCACGCAGAGCATCGCGAGGAAGCGTGGGCCGGTCGTCTCCACTGTGGCGTCAAGGACGGCGCGGGCGAGCGAAGGCTGGTAGGGCGCGGTGTGCAAACCCCCCCCCCCAGGGGCCAGTGGCTCCCCGGGGGACGGCGCGGGGGGAGGGCCACCCCCC
>CAZCBE010000015.1:0-43569 GCA_964496695.1 uncultured Klebsiella sp. | reverse complement strand
GGGGCCGGGCGTCGCCACTGGGGCGTCACGCCCGGCGCGGGCGCGAATGGGCTGGGAGGGCGTGGTGCCCTCACCGCGCCGCCGAGGTCCAGTGGCATCCGCGTGCTCGGCGGCGGGCTGAGGACAACCCGCCCTACCAGCAGCCCGGGCGAGATGCATATGGATGTTCTCAATCGCCACCGTCGCCTCGTCCACGAGGATGCCGACGGCGAGCGCGAGGCCGCCGAGCGTCATCAAGTTGATGTTCTGCCCGCTGACCCAGAGCGCGAATGTCCCGGCCAGCAGCGACACGGGAATGTTGATGACCACGATGAACGCGCTGCGCCAGTCGCGCAGAAACAGCAGCACCATCAGGCCCGTCAGCACCGCGCCGAGCGCGCCTTCCTTCACGAGGTCGCGGATGGCGCGCACGACGTAGGGCGACTGGTCGAACTCGTAGGTCACCTCGATGTCGTCGGGCAGCACCTTCTTGAACTCGGGAATGTTCTTCTTCACCAGCTCGACGACCGAGAGCGTGCTCGCGTCCGAGCGCTTCGTCACGGGCATGTAAACGGTGCGCTTGCCGTTCGCGAGCGCGTAGCTGGTGATGAGGTCCGCGCCGTCGGCCACGTCGCCGAGGTCGCGGATGAACACCGCGCCGCCATTGGGGCCGGTGCCCATGCGGATGGGCACGGCGGCGAGGTCCTGGATGTTCTTCACCACCGCATTGATGGGAACGAAGGGATACTTGTCGCCGAGCGGGAGATTGCCGGAGGGGCTGAGGGTGTTCGCGGCGGCCATCGCGGTGACGACTTCATCGGCGGAAATGCCGTAGCTGCGCAGGCGGTCGGGCTTGAGGTTGACGAGGATCGTCCGCGCGCTGCCGCCGAAGGGCGGGGGAGCGGACACGCCCGGCAACGGCGCAAAGAGCGGGCGCACCTGGTTTAGCGCGGCGTTCTGCATCTCGCCGACCGTGCGGTTCGCGTTGGTCGTGGAGAAGACGAGGTAGCCGACCGGCACGCTGCCCGCGTCGAAGCGCGTGATGAACGGCCCCGGCGTGCCCGGCGGCATGAAAGCGCGCGAGCGGTTCACATAAGCCACCACCTCGGAGAGCGCGGATGCCATGTCCGTGCCGGGGTGGAACTGGAGCTTCATGATGCTCGCACCCTGGATGGACTTCGATTCCACATGCTCGATGCCGGTGATGTAGAGGAAGTGATACTCGTAGAAGTAGGTGATGTAGCCCTCCATCTGTGCCGGGTCCATGCCGCCGAAGGGCTGGGCAACGTAAATGGTCGGGATGCCCAGCGGCGGAAACACGTCGCGGGTCATGCGCTGGAGGGCAATCCACGCGCCCAGCGCGACCGCGATGACGCCGACAACAATCGTGAGCGGGCGGCGCAGGGCCAGCCGGACCAGGTTCATGGCTGCTTTCCTTTCAGCTTCAGCTCGCCGCGCAGCTCACCGAGCTGCCGTTGCACCAGCGCCAGCACCTTGCGGCCCGCGGCGGTGATCTGGTAGCTGCGGCGTTCGCGCGAGCCGCTGGCCGGCCGGTCGCTCCGCAGCCAGCCGAAGCGTTCCATTCGCGCCAGCATGGGATACAGCGTGCCGGGGCTGACCTCGTAGCCGTGATGCCGGAGTTCCTCCAGCATCCAGTTCCCCACCACCCCGCCCTCGGCGGCGTGGTGCAGGATGTGAATTTTCCACAGGGCGAGGAGTATCTCGCGGTTGACCGGTTTGCGATTCATCGGCTGGCTGCGTGGCTAGACGGTTGTCGTAAAGAAAGGTTGCGGGCAACGGAAAAATTCCCGCAGCAAGGCCGGGCACCGCACCCCGGCCTTTTCTGAAAGGAAATTAATGTTTCATTCGGGGGTTCTTAATCTGAAGGCGCAATGATGCGTCCAACACGACATGCGTTTGCTCTTAGCTGAAGATGACCGAAAAGTCGCGGACTTTGTCTCGCGCGGATTACGCGCGGAACGGTTCGCCGTGGACTTGGCCTACGACGGCCAAAGTGCGTGTGATTTTGCGACCAGCTTCAACTACGACGTCATCATCCTGGATTTGATGCTTCCTATTCTGAGCGGGACCGAGGTGCTCAAGCGCATCCGCCGCCAGACCCCGGAGGTGCCTGTCCTTATCCTGACGGCCAAGGATGACACCGCTTCCAAGGTGGAGAACTTCGAGGCAGGGGCGGATGACTACCTGACCAAGCCGTTTGCCTTTGCCGAACTGGCGGTGCGGGTGAAGGCCTTGCTGCGGCGTGGGCCAGCGGTGCGCAGCAGCGTGTTGCGCGTGGCGGACCTCGAACTGGACCGGCTTACGCAGCAGGTGCGCCGCGCGGGGGTCCGCATCGAACTGACCGGCAAGGAATACGCCCTGCTCGAATATCTCATGGCCCACGCCGGCCGCGTGTTATCGCGCACGATGATCATCGAGCACGTCTGGGACGAGAGCTTCGAAGGGTTGACGAACATCGTGGATGTTTACGTCCGCCACCTGCGGGCCAAGGTGGACGACCCCTTTTCCACCCGGCTTATCCGCACGGTGCGCGGGGTGGGTTATAGCCTCAGCGAGGAGGGGGCGGGATGAATCCGCGTTCCATCAGCTTCCAACTCACCGCCTGGTATGCGGGAGTCATCACCGTGGTCTTCGTCTTGCTGGGCGGCTTCATGTATCTGGGCATGAAGCATCACCTGGAGAAAAACCTGCGCGAAACCCAGGTCAAGCGTGCTGCAGTCATTGCCGAAACACTCGTGGCGCGCATCGGGCACCTTGGGGAGGAGCAGGTGACGCGTGAAGTCCGGGAGAGCTACGCGCCTGAGCTGAACAATCGTTTCATCCGGGTCACCCGGCCGGATCGCAGCGTGCTTTACGTTTCGGGCGTGCCGGTGGAACTGGCCTTCAATCCGGCTTTGGTGCCCGTCTTGGCCAAGCCCGTGAAGGCGCGGGCCGCGCGGACCGAAGCCCTGGAGGACGGCCAGGAACTGCTCATTGCCACCGTGCCCGTGCCAGCGGCCGGTGGCAACTGGCTGGTCGAAGTCGGTTCCTCCCTGGCCCCCATGCGCGCGCTGCTGCGGGACTTTCTGGTTATCCTGCTGCTGGCGTTTCCGATCGTGCTGTTGGGGTCGGCTGGCGGTGGCTTGTTCCTGGCACGCCGGGCCTTTCGGCCGGTCGAGAAGATCGTCCGGAGTGCCGAGCAGCTCACGCTCCACAATCTCAGCGGCCGCCTGCCGGTGCCGCAGACCGGTGATGAGTTGGAACGGCTTTCCTTGGCGCTGAACCAGATGATCACCCGGCTGGACGGAGCGTTCCAACACAACCGCCGTTTTCTGGCGGATGCGTCGCATGAGTTGCGCACGCCGCTCACCGTCCTGCGTGGCGAACTGGAAGCCATCTCACAGCAGGCGGATGGTGAACCGGAACTCCAGGACCGCATCGGCAGTGTGCTGGAGGAGGTGGAGCGGCTCGCGAAAATCGTCGAGGGGCTGTTCTCGCTCTCGCGGCTGGATGCGGGCGAGGCCCAGGCCGAGTGGGTCCGCGTAGATCTCGTCAAGCTGGCCGCCACCACTGCCGAACAGATGGGCCTGCTGGCGGAGGACAAGGGCATCGTCATCCATTGCGAGTCGGCCGGGGAGGTGACGGTGCAGGGCGACCGCGGGAGGTTGAAGCAGGTCATCGTCAACCTGCTCGACAACGCCATCAAATACACCCCGCCCGGCGGCCGGATCACGCTCCGCACGGGCGTCCGGGACGGCAACGCTCTGCTGGATGTGGCGGACACGGGCGTGGGCATTCCCGCCGTTGCGCTCCCCCGCGTATTCGAGCGGTTCTTCCGCGTGGACCAGGCGCGTTCGCGGGCCGAAGGCGGGGCGGGCATCGGGCTATCCATCGTCAAGTCCATCACCACGGCCCATGGCGGCAGTGTCTCCGTCGAGAGCGAAGATCAGCGCGGTTCCTGTTTCCATGTCCGCCTTCCGCAGCACCCGCCGGAGGGTGGCCAGTCTGAGCCACCTGCGCGGCCCAGCTTAACTGCGTGAACAACCATCTCGCACCCGTGTTCGGCTTTGTCCTGCTTCTGCCCTGGCTTCTCACGGGGTGCGCCACCACGCCGCCACTGGTGCTGGCTGAGCCGCTTGGGCCGGCACCCCTTCCGGCGGCGGCGACGACCGGGCCGCGCGGTGCCCTGATGGTTTATTCCGCTTGGGATCCCTTTCCGGGTGGCGATCCCGACTATCAATATCGTGAAGACTACGTCCTGCACTGGCCCGGGGATGCGCGGGTGGTCCGGGTGCGGAACCATGCGGGGACGTTCGACCCGGGCCCGGTGACCGTCAACCTTCCCCCGGGCGTATACCAAATCAAGGCGCGAGCGGCTCGTCACGGCAAGGTGACGGCCACCGTAGTCATCGAGGCTGGCCGCGTCACCTCAGTCTGGCTGGACGGCACGCTGCCCAAGGACGAGGCGGCTGCGCCCGCTGACCAAGTCCGGCTGCCGGGTGGACAGGTGGTTGGCTGGCGGGCGACGCGTGGTGCCCCTTGACCCAGACTTCCTGCCCATGAATCCCGATTCCATCTCTGTCCCGTCCACCGACCTGCCAGTCAAGCGTCCGTGGCACGGCGGCCGGTGGACCTTTGCCACGGTGTTGATCGTCGCTCTCGTGGTCTGGATGGTCATGCGCCCCCCTTGGATGCTCAAGCTCCTGCAGCAGGCTCCGGAAGGCGTCACCCCAGAGTCAGTCCGCGTCGCCACTGTGGCGGTCACCAAAGTGGTCCGCAGCGATCTGTCCCGTGAACTGCGGTTTGATGCCGAGTTCCGGCCCTTTCAAGACATTGACCTGCATGCGCACGTCGCGGGATTTGTTCAACAGATGAACGTGGACGTGGGGACGAAGGTCAAGGCCGGCCAGATCGTGGCGGTGATTGAAATCCCGGAGTTCAAGGAGGAACTGGAGCGCGCCCAGGCCGTGCGCGTCCGCGCCGCCGGGGATGTCAACCGCGCGGAGGAAGACGCCCGTCGCGCCGAACTGGAGGTGGGCAAGACCGATGCGGGCATCAAGCGCGCCGAGGCGGCGCATGCCGAAGCCCGCATGACCTATGAGCGCATGGCAGCGGTGAACAAGACCCAGCCCGGTCTGGTGGCGCAGCAGGAACTGGACGTCGCGCAGGCCCGGGAACGCACGGGGGCTGCGCAGGTCGAGGAGGCGAGGGCCGCGCAGGCCGCCGCCCGCGCTGCCGTGGCCGTGGCGAAGACCGGCATTCCCGCCGCCAAGGACACCGTCGCCGTGACGGACGCCGATGTTCACCGCCTGCAGGCCAAGCTCGCCTACACCAAAATCACCGCCCCGTTCGACGGCATGATTACAAGGCGGTTTGCCGATGTGGGCGACCTCGTGCGGGGCGGCCTCTCCCCCAGCGCGCCCGCCGTGCCGATTGCACGGCTGGTGAGCGTGGACAAGCTGCGGCTGGTCTTCCCCGTGTCTGCCTCCTATGTCGCGCGCGTAAAGGCGGGCCAGACTGTCGAGATCACGCAGGGACAGCTCAACCGCAAGTTCACGGGCACAGTGGCGCGCGTGGCCGGGGAGGTGGACTTGGCGACCCGTTCGATGGAAGTGCAGGTGGACGTGCTGAATCCGGACGGGGCGCTCATCCCCGGCATGTTCGCCAGCGTGGCCATCAAGTTCGACCAGCGCGACCAGGTGCTCGCCGTGCCCCTGGCTGCCATCGCCCGCGGAGCCCAGGCCTACCTCTACATCGTGAAGCCGGACAAAACGCTGGAACAGCGTCCCGTGAAGCTGGGGATTGAAACGGCGGCGAAGGTCGAGATCCTCGCCGGTTTGACGGAGGGGGAATTCGTTTTCATGGGCAGCCGCTCGCAGGTGAAGCCCGGCCAGAAGGTGGAGCGAAAAGTTGTGGAAATTCTCGCCGCCGAATGAGCCGCTTCGCCCTCCGCCATCCTTACTTCGTTATCGTCGTCTGCCTGATGACGGTGGTGCTGGGCGTCACCACGCTCGTGCGGATGCCGGTGGACCTGTTCCCGAAGATCAACATTCCGGTCGTGGTCGTGGCCACGTTCTACACCGGCATGCCGCCGGAGCAGATTGAGAACAACATCACCGGGCGCTTCGAGCGCTTCTTCACCCTGGCCAGCGGTATTGAGCACATCGAGAGCCGTTCCCTGCCCGGGGTGAGCCTGATCAAGATCTACTTCCAGCCCGGCCAGAACGCCGACACCGCCGTCAGCACCATCGCCAACCTCGCCAGTGCGAACCTCCGCCGCCTGCCGCCCGGCACGCTGCCGCCGGTGGTGCTCAAGTTTGACGCCTCCAGCCTGCCAGTTTGCCTCATCACGCTCAAGGGCGAGGGCATGACCGAGACGCAGCTCCGCGACACCGGCCAATACGCCGTGCGCAACCAGGTGGCCGGCGTGCCGGGCGCGTCCGTCCCGCAGCCGTTCGGCGGCAAGTATCGTCAGATCATGGTCTATGTGGACCCGTTGAAGCTGGAGTCCCACCAGCTCTCCGTCATGGACGTGGTGCGTGCTGTCAACGACTCCAACCTCATCCTTCCCGCCGGGGACGTGCGCATCGGCCCGTTCAATTACAACGTGTATGCGAACTCCCAGCTCCGCGACGTGGAGGACGTGAACCGGCTGCCGCTCAAGACCGTGGGCAACGCCTCCGTCCTCGTCGGCGACGTGGGCATCGCCAAGGACGCCTACCAGCTCCAGGGCAACGTCGTGCGCGTGGACGGCCAGCGCTCGGTCTATCTTCCCGTTCTCAAGCAGGGCGGCGATGCCAACACCATTGCCGTGGTGGACGGCATCCGTGACGCGCTGGAAAACCTCGTGGACGTGCCCAAGGAGCTGATGGCGCGTGTGCTCTTCGACCAGTCGGTGTTCGTCCGGGACGCCATCAGCAACCTCATCCACGAGGGTGCCATCGGTCTCGTGCTCACGGGCGTGATGATCATGGTCTTCCTCGGCAGCTTGCGGGGCACGGTGGCGGTGTTCCTCTCCATCCCGCTCTCTGCGCTGGCTGCGTTCATGGCCCTGGCCATCGGGGACGCCACCATCAACACCATGGTGCTCGGCGGCCTCGCACTCGCGTTCTCACGGCTCATAGACAACTCCGTCGTCGTGCTCGAAAACATCTTCCGGCATTTGGAGCATGGCGAGACGCCCGCTGTGGCCGCCGCCAAGGGCGGGCGCGAGATGGCCCTGCCCGTCCTCGCCGCGACGCTGACGACGGTGGTCGTGTTTTTTCCGGTCACGCTGCTTTACGGCGTGAGCAAGTTCCTCTTCGTTGCGATGGCGCTGGCGGTCATCCTCTCAATGTTTGCGAGCTACGTGATCGCGCTGACGGTCGTGCCTCTGTTCTGCGCGAAGTTCATCAAGGCCCCGCATCACAAGCCCACGCACCACGAAGGCGAGGATGCGGACGGCGACGACAAGGGCTTCAACCTCTGGTTCAACCGTCAGTTTCACCGCTTCCTCGGCGGCTATGAACGGCTCCTCGACGTCACGCTGCTGCGACCGCTCGCCACCGTCTTCCTCATCCTCGCCGTGTTCCTCCTGAGCCTCGGCCTTTACCCGTCCTTGAAGTTCGCCTATTTCCCGCGCACCGATCCCGGGCAGTTCGTCATCAACCTCAAGGCCCCCACCGGCACGCGCGTGGAAATCAGCGAGAAACTCGTTGCGCAGGTGGAGGACATCATCCGGCAGGAAGTGCCGAAGGAGGACATCGCCGTCATCGTGGCCAACATCGGCGTCCAGCCCGGCTTCAGCTCCATGTATACGCCGAACTCGGGCCAGCACACCGCCTTTGTGCAGGTCAGTCTCCAGAAGCACCGCCGGCAAGGCAGCTACGAATACATGGCCCGCGTGCGCCGCCGTTTGTCCACCGAGCTGCCGCAGCTTTCCTATTATTTTCAAACCGGCGGCCTGGTGGACGCGGTCCTGAACCTCGGACTGCCTGCCCCGATTGACATCCAGGTCACTGGCTCTGATCTCGCGGCCACCCACGTTATCGCCACCGACCTCGCCGCGAAGGTGCGCGCCCTGCCCGGCGTCAGCGACGTGCTCGTGCCGCAGGACATTGACTACCCGGCGTTGAAACTCGAAGTGGACCGCGTCCGCGCCGCTGAACTAGGTCTCACGTCGAAGGAAGTCCTTCAGAACGTCATCACCGCGCTGACCTCCGGCGCGATGATCGCCCCGAGCTACTTCGTGGACCCCAAAAACGGCAACGACTACATCCTCACCGTCCAATACCCGGAGAACTTGATTGGCGACCTCGCCGACATGCAGGCCATCCCCATGCGCGCGCCGGGACAGAAGCACCCCGCCCGCCTCGACGCGGTCAGCAAAATCTCCAACACACTCGCGCCCACCGAGGTTAATCACTACCAGCTCCGCCGCGTCATCAATGTGTATGTCGCCCCCGAGGGCGAGGACCTGGGCCGGCTGGCCAAGGACGTGCGCAAGATCATTGCCGGCACGCCTTTGCCGGACGGAGTCCGCATCTATGTGCGCGGCATGGTGCAAGGCATGGAGTCTTCCTTTCGCAGCTTTGGCATTGGTCTGCTGCTGTCTGTCGTGCTCGTCTATCTCATCCTCGTCGCCCAGTTCCAGTCCTTCGTGGACCCCTTCATCATTCTGCTCGCCGTGCCGCCGGGACTGACCGGGGTGCTGGCCACACTTTGGGCCAGCGGCACCTCGCTCAACGTGATGTCGCTGATGGGGGTGCTTATGATGGTGGGCATCGTGGTGTCGAACAGCATCCTCATCGTGGAGTTCGTCCGGCAGCTTCGCCATGAAGGCCAGTCCGTGCGGCTCGCCGTGGCGCACGCCTGCCGCGTGCGGTTGCGTCCGGTGCTGATGACCTCGTTTGCCACGCTCTTCGGTCTCGCGCCGATGGCCTTGAAGATGGGCACGGGCACTGAGGCTTACGCGCCCCTCGCCCTCGCCATCATCGGTGGACTGGCCGTTTCCCTCGTGCTCACTGTCTTCGTCGTCCCGGCCGCCTACCTGCTCGTGCATGGCAAGGAGGATCGGAAAGACCATCCGCTGCAAGCGGCCACGCATTAACCGGGATGGAACTTCTTCTAAGCTTCAAGGCTGCCGGCGCAGGTCTTTCGGTTCCGTGCGCGCGTCTGTGTTGCCTGGCACTGGGTGTCTGGTGCTGGCTCGGGACTGGAAGCTTTGAGCTTGGAGCTTCCGAACGCCTCACTCTCGCCGACGCCCGGACGGCCGCCGTCAAGGCCCACCCGCGTCTCACCGCCGCCGAATTCAAGGCGCTCGCGGCGAAGCAGGCCATTCTGCAGGCGCGGGCGGGCTTCCTGCCCACGCTCTATGGCAGCGGAGTGGCGGTCGGAGCTGGCGATGCTGCGAACACGCGCCTGGCCGCCGCCGGCCCGCTGAGCGTCGGCACCGTGATGGAGCGCGCCGGCCTGGGCTTGAACGCCAGCCAGCTCCTCACCGACTTTGGCCGCACCGCCAACCAGGTCGAGACGTCCCGCCAGAAATCCCACGCCGAGGACGCCGGGGCCGAGGTTGTGCGCAACCTGCTCCTGCTCCAAGTCAGCTCGGTCTATTATCTGGCCCTTCAGTCCCAGAGCGTGCTGGGCGTGGCCAAACAAACCGTCACCACGCGCGAGGTCGTGCTCCAGCAGGTCAGCGCGCTGGCCAGCAACCAGTTGAAGTCGGAACTCGACGTGAGCTTCGCCCGCGTGAGCGTCGAGGAAGCCCGCCTGCTCCTGGCCCGCACGCAAAATGATCTGGAGGCTTCCTTCACCGCCTTGGGCACGCTGCTCGGGGAACGCGAGCCGCGCCACTACGAACTCGTCGAGGAGCCGCTGCCGGACACGCTGCCTGCCGATGCCGCCCCGCTGGTCGCCGACGCGCTGCGGCTGCGTCCCGAACTCGTCCGTATTCGCGCGGAGGCCGTTGCAGCCTCCAGCCAGGCCCGCGCTGACCGGGCCATCCATTACCCAACCTTCAGCGCCATCGGTGGCGTGGGACTCCTGCCCTTTCGCGACAGCCGCCTGGAACACAGCTACGCCGCCGCCGGGTTGGTGATGAGCCTGCCGCTTTACTCCGGCGGGCGTGACACCGCTCGGCAGCGTGAGTCCGAACTGAAGGCCCAGTCCATCGGTGAGACGGTGCGGGACGAGGAGAACACCGTCATCCGCGACGTGCGGCTGGCCTTGCTCCGCACGCAGCACGCCTACGAGCGGCTCGCCCTCACGGCCAAGCTGCTGGCCTACGCGCGCACTGCGCATGACCTCGCCAGCGCGCGCTACAAGCTCGGGGTGAGCAACGTGGCCGAGCTCAGCCAGGCCCAGCTCAACCTGACCTCCGCCGAAATTGCCGAGGCCACGGCGAAATACGACTGCCTCCTCCAGCGGGCCGTGCTCGACTTCCAGCGCGGTGCCCGCTGATTTGAACGGCCAGATCTCGCTTTGGCACTGGGCTCCTATTCACCCGGGAACGCAGCGATGACCGGTCCGATTCCCGGTTCCCGGAAATACTTCGGCGTCAATTCCTCCTGCCGCACGAGCTGCACATGGCCGTCCACGAACAGGCCTTGGAACGCATTGTTGTGGCGCAACGGGTAGTGCGTGGCGGCGGCGGCATTGTTGAAGGGATACCACATCGTGCGCGGCGGGGTGGCGGTGGTGGAGTCCGCGCAGCCGGGGCTGCGCTGGTGGTCCCACACGGCCATGCGCTGGGAGGGCTGGGTGATGAAGGCCTCCGGCTGCCCTACGGGACCGCCCGTGCAGTAGTTCATTCCGTAACCGCACTGCCACTGGGGGTCGGTCGGGCATTTGAAGATGTTCGTGGCTGCCAAGTAGGGGAATAAGAGGCCCGGCTTGTAGCCTGCACCCGGCGCGCCGTTGGGGATTTGGGTCGGGTCGTAGGGCGCCCACCAGATCTCGTTTGGGCCGGTCGGCGGCGGCGTGCCGGGGGAAGCTCCCGAGGGCACGGGGGCGGACAACCCGAAGGGGTCCGCCGGCGTGTCGGGGCAGGAGCGCTGCGGGCAGTAGCGGTCGTTGTTGTCGCTGCGATAGAGGATGTAGCCCAGGCCGATTTGCTTGAGGTTGTTCAGGCACTTGGTCTGGTTCGCCTTGGCCTTGGCCTTGGCCAGCGCGGGCAGGAGCATGCCGGCCAGGATGGCAATGATGCCAATGACGACAAGGAGTTCGATCAGCGTGAAGGCGGCGCGTTTTCGCATGGTGGCCGACAGACGGCCACGGGGATTGAAAACGCCTTCGTTATATTTTTTCAAATATATCGAGACATCTGGGACGCCATTTTCAGTCCCGCAGCCGCTTCCGCAGTTCGCGCCAGTTTTTTTCCATGGCCTGAAGGGACTCCGTCTCCATCTGGTGATACAGCTCCAGCACCCGCGCGCCGAAGTGTGTCAATTGCGCGCCCCCGCGCGTCGCCCCGCCCCGCTGCCGGTCCAGGAGCGGCTCCGTGAAGCACGCCTCCATCTGCTTCACCAGCGTCCACGCGCGCATGTAGGACATGTCCATGCGTTTGGCCGCCTCGGCGATGCTGCCGGTCTCGGCGATCAGCCCCAGCAGTTCCACCTTGCCCGGCCCCAGCGCGATGTTGCCGCCGACCACCACCCGCAGGCGGGGCTTGAGGACGGGGATGGTGGATGGCTTGGGGTGGTTCATGCTTGGGGCGCAGTGTGCAGGCCTGATTTTTCCGGGGTTTGAAAGGTCAGGTCAAGGCACGGTTTAAGCCACGGCCCGAATAGGCACCCCTACGGCTGAGCTGACTGAAAGCTTCAACTGTTTGGAAGCCAGACTGAGCCGGTTGGGACCCATTTCATCCGGTTTCGACGACAAGCTGACAAGATTGGAGGCTCGAATAGCGGCGAAGTGCCTTCCAATCAAAGCGTGAAGCCACCCAATCATGCCAGCTTCCCATCCAATCCCGCCGAACTGCCTCGAAACAAGCCAGGTGGCCCTCCAAGATGGCAACCAAACTGATCAATACCTCCTGTTCGTGGCCCAATCCGTTAAAATGGCAGCCGAAGCAGCATTTTGAATCGTTCAGACGCAAGGTGGGCAGGCCGAATGGAGAAAAGAGATTGACTTGGAGAATGATTTCATTTTCACAGAGCCGAAGGTAACAACCCAAGCAAAGGAAGGAGCAAAACCATGCCGGAATTCCATGAAGTCATTCACACTCGGGGACAACAAACCATCGGCGTCTGGGGCACTTTTGCCTCGGGCCTCACCGTAGGCGCGCTCACGCTGGCCCAGCACACCATGGACGTGGCCGCGATCTTCACCATTGCCGGTGAACGCGACACGGCACAGGACGATTTGGACGATGCCCGGACAGCAGTCAAAAACAACTTCGAGCAACTGGCGGATGTGGTGATCCGCTTCTCTCGTGCCGTCGAAGGTCAGATCGAACCCACCAGCGATCTTCACGGGGAACTCGCGGATTGCCGCGCCATAGAGCCAAATGCGCCTGAGAATGCGGTCGCACGCGGTCGCCGGGTCATCAAGGTGGTAGCCCGGGTGAACGCAGAGCGTGCCGCCGCCACCCCGCCGCTGCTGGCCTTGACCATCAAGCACGCCGTGGCCGGCCAGCCCGATATAACCCTGGCCCAGTTGCAAACGCTGGTGACGAACATGCCCGGCTTGGAGCAGGGTCCGCATTGGAGATCAACTCTATGACTCCCTCACCGGGCGGACAGTTCGCCGCGTCCTATGTCGCGGGCGGTGGCAACCACGCGACGACATTGCACCTCCAATGGAAAGTGACGGGTGTGGACGCTGAATTCGGCCATGACACGCTCGTGGTGCTGGCTGGCCAGACGGTGGCGACTGGTGCGGCTGTCGGCGTGGACGTGATCTTCCGCACCAAGGCCCATAACAGCCAGGGCACCACCTACAGCGAGGAAAAGCCGGGCACGGCAGTTTGAACAGGGGATTGGCGGCGCTCGGACTCACCCAACGAGACGCCGCCTGCTCCGCTCCCTGCGACGCACGGCAACCGCGGATCTCCACCTTCAGTTCTGATTCTCAGCGGCGGACCAAGTCGGGTCTATCTCATTAAGTGCAAAGACAGCGGCGTTCCGAACGTCTTGGTTGACTCCTCTGAGCGCCTTGTGGCGCAACGCGGGGACCGCCACCTTTGCTTGTTCATGAAACTTGCCCAGCGAAAGGATCGCCATCTTGCGCACTTCCCGGCTCGGGTCATTGATTCGCGTCACGAGCGCGGGGACAGCTTGCTCAGGTTCCGCCGCAATGCGTCCCAATGCCCGTGAGGCGAAGTAACGGAGGTTGTCATCCCGGTCTTCAAGCACCCGGACGAGCAGGGGGACCGCCGGATGGGCATCGAAGCCAAGCAGACCGATGCCACGGGCCGCGTTGCTGCGGACATAGCGCACGGGGGAGTTCAGCGCGTTGGTCAAGACGGGGAGCGAGGACCGCCCGATGCCGGCCAGGGCCCGGGCGGCGGCAAGGGAGGTCGCCTCATGGCGCAGTAATTGCGCCAGGCGCGGGGTGGCTGGCCGCGCATGACCGTTCATGGCGACAAAGGCAAGCACGGCCTGCGCCTGAAGGTTGGTGTCGCCGGAATGGATCATGCGCAGGAGCTGAGGCAGAACTGTCTTACTGCTTTGACGAAGCTCGGCGACTGCCATTTCCTTGCGTTCGGGCCGGTCAGAGGCCAGGTAGCTGAGCCACAGCTTGAGATACTGATCGGGATAGGCAGGCAGGCTGTTCAAGAGAATGAAGAGCAGCGTGGCCAGCGAGAAAAGGGTCATCGCAGCCCAGTAACTCCGGTCGGGATTGTAGATGGTGGATTTCATAGAAGTGCGACGAGCCGAGGAACTGCGTGCTTCAGCATTAAAATGAAGCGGAGACATTTGTGGGACAATGTCTGGTGCGTGAATTCCACGCAGCCCGGAAGGCAGCCCCACTCGGCTGACCGGATCGGGGCGTGCCGGACTACCCATTTCGACCTACGGAGCGGGCTCCAGGTATTTCACCACTGCTTCCGTGCGCGACCGGACCTGGAGTTTGTCATAGATGTTCCGCAGGTGCGCCCGGACTGTGTCAAAGCTGATCCCGAGCTGCTCGGCGATTTCCTTGTAGCGGTGGCCTTTGGCGAGCAGGGCGAGGATCTCCTTTTCGCGGGAAGAGAGCACCTCGGTGCTGCGGCCCGGGGTTTTGACCTTTTGGAAGTGCTGCACCACGATCCGGGCAATCTTGCTGGTCATCGGCGAGCCGCCTTGGTGGACCTCGGTGATGGCCTCAAGCAGCTTGGCGGGGGGCGTGCGCTTGAGGAGATAACCGCTGGCTCCGGCGGTCAGGGATTCAAAAATCAACTCCACATCCTCATACATCGTGAGCATGAGGAAATGCACCTCGGGCATCCTTGCCTTGAGTTGGCGCACACATTCGATGCCCGAGATGCGGGCCAGATTGATGTCCATGAGCACCACTTGCGGTTCAGCCCTGTGAAGCTCAGCGATGGCGGCTTCCGCAGAACGGTGCTCGCTGACGCAGGCGAAGCCATCCGACCCGTTGAGCAGGACGGCTAGGCTGTTGCGCACGTCGGCGTCATCTTCGACGATGGATACGCGGATAGTCATAGGTCGTTCAGTTGGTCCCGGTCCGGAGTTGCCAGTTTCGCATTGAGGCTGGCTTCGAACGCGAACAATTGCTGTAAAATAATCGCAATTAACAGGGAAAAACTGGGCACCCGTCGCCGGGTGCCCAGAATTGTCTTAGAGCGGGAACGCAAAGGTGGTGACGACAGCTCCCAGCCCGGAGGACGATTGGCGCAACTGGACTTGCAGGCCAGAACTGGGCGACTGTTGCACGCTGCCATCCGACAGCCCGTAGTTCCCTGCAGTGTCATGCTGCGCTGCCTGGTTGGCGGTGGTGGCACCGAGCACCCAAGCCGCCTGGCCGGTAAAAGGGTCCATCGCCATGGTTTGTCCACCCGTCAACGGAACCTGCGCAGCCGCCACCACCCCGTTGGCGGTGCGGAAGTTACGATCCGCGATCAGGATGGTGTTCGGCTGCGTCTCATCAGCTTGCAGACCCACCGCGAACGAGGTCGCGTTGTCCTTGCCGTTGCTGATGCCACCGGTCGCCTGGTTGTAGGTGTAGGTCGCCACGACGCCGCCGCTGTTGGCTCCCGCCCCACTAGGGAGGTTGTAGCCGTTAGCCCCGGACGTGAAGTCGCCTTTCATGTTGTTGAGCTTGTTGCGATCGCCGGGGCACATCAGGATTTTCGCGGAGCCCAGCTCATTGGACATGGTCAGAAAATGGGTCCAAGCCTGGGCGTTGGCGTTGGCATTGCCGGCTGCGGCCGTGGGCGAGATGGTTGGATTCACAGTGGCGGTGAAATAGAAGGTCATGGGTGCCGTCGTGTAACGAGTGACGGGCACACGATAGGGGAAGCGATCTTCATTGTCGTTGGCGAAGACCTTGAAGCCAAGGCCGACCTGTTTGAGGTTGTTGGCGCATTTGATACGCGAGGCCTTGGCCTTGGCTTTGGCGAGAGCGGGCAGGAGCATGCCGGCGAGGATGGCGATGATGGCGATGACGACGAGCAGTTCGATGAGCGTAAAGCCCCCGGCATTTCTGTTGTGCAGTGTTTTCATTTTGTGCTGTGTTTGTGCTGTTTTGTGGCTCGGCTGAACCGCCGAGAGAACAGCTCTCGGAGCCAGGCCTGAGTCGGCCTTTAACAAGCAGTGGAGCGGCCACCAAAATGCCGCCGCGTTTCAGTGCTGTTGTGCTTAAGAAGCAGGCATTCAGTTTTATGACCAGGCAGTAACCCGCTTGGTGAAAATCAGTTGCGGATGCATGGCTAAAAGGCAGGCACTGAAGACCTGGTTCTCGGTTATGCGCCGAAGGGCCTAGCGGGGCAGTTGCAGCCGTCGATGAATGTGCAGAATTGGTTACAGCAGCAATGGGAACTCACAATTGGAGAGTCCAGCTTGTTGCGTGAAATTCACGCCGGATGCGTGTAGCTGGCGCGCTCAAGCCGATTCAAAGATGCTACGGGCGGTGCCGCAGAGTTCGGAGGGCTGGGAAGGGATGGTCCAGAGCGCGGTGTCTTGGCACAGCAGATGGGCGACTCTGTCACACATTTGTAACATTCCCGCCCTTTGTTCGTCAC
This sequence comes from uncultured Klebsiella sp., assembly GCA_964496695.1. Lineage (GTDB taxonomy): Bacteria > Verrucomicrobiota > Verrucomicrobiia > Limisphaerales > SXTU01 > SXTU01. The sequence goes on along the minus strand of CAZCBE010000015.1, from coordinate 27,425 downwards.
CGAGCACGGGCAGTTTGCGCGGCGTTGCGGATGCATTCATGAAAATCCGTTCATTAAAACTGGCTCAAACAAACTGTTTAGTATGTCTGCGACAAACACACACACGATGAAACGCACCACCAAGACAGCTCTGGCTGTGACGACTGCGGCGCTTGCGGCGTTCGCCTGCCTGCCCGCCGCCCAAGCCCAGTCCGCCGACACACTCATTGATAAGCTAGTCGAGAAGGGCATCCTGACCACCAAGGAAGCCCAGGCCCTTCGTGATGAATCCGACAAGGACTTCACCCGCGCCTACCAGGCCAAGAGCGGCCTGCCCGACTGGGTCACGGCCCTGCGCATCGGTGGCGACATCCGTCTGCGTTATGACGGGATCTTCCAAGACCCGCCGTCCGGGGTCGCCCCGACCTTCACCGACCGCAATCGCATGCGCTACCGTCTGCGCGTGGGTGTGACCGCGACGCTGCAGGACGACTTCGAGGTTGGCATGCGGCTGACCTCGGCGGAGAACAAGGCCGCCGCCGGTGCCACTCCGTCGGGTGACCCGATCTCGGGCAACGACACTTTGACTGGCAACGGTTCCAAGAAGCTGGTCTGGATTGACCTGGCCTACGCGAAGTGGAACGCCCTCAACAGCCCGGATTGGTCCATGACCTTGATCGGCGGCAAGATGGAGAACCCGTTCCAAGTGTCTGAGATCATGATGGACCCCGACTACACGCCGGAAGGCATCGGGTTCCAGCTTGGCTACAACATCTCGGAGAGCCATGCCCTCAAGTTCAACGGCGGCCTGTTCTCGTTGCTCGAGTTGGGCGGCGGTGCCGGGACGGGCAGCAAGGACTCGTATCTCTACGGCGGCCAGATTCGACTGGAGTCCACCTGGACACCGAAGTGGGCCTCCTCTGTTGGAGTTGGGATCTATGGCCTCAGCGATGCGCAAAACCTGACCACGGCGGCCATCGCCAACGTGAGCCAGGGTAACAGCCGCACGGCTGGCGGCGTGTTGACTTCGTCGTTCTGCCCCATCGCCACCGATGCCTGGGTGACCTATACGATGGAAAGCTTCCCTTACTACCCGGGCGCGTTCCCCATCAAGTTCGGCGGCGAATACATTAACAACCCGGGCGGCGGCAAGATTCCGGCTGCCAACAACTCCGGCGGCGGCAAGCAGCGCAACGAGGCCTACTCCGTCGGCTTGACGCTGGGCAAGTCGGGCAAGAAAGGCACCTGGGACCTGACCTACAAGTGGAAGAATCTCGAAGCCAACTACTGGTATGAAGAGATCGTGGATAGCGACCACGGTGCCTGGTATACGGCCGCTCCGACGGGTGGTGCCGCTGGCTATCAGGCCGGCACGAATTTGCGCGGCCACTACATGCGCGGCGCTTATTCGCCCACCGACTCGTTGACCCTCGCGTTCACTTACTATCTGTTCGGCCAGATAGACAAGCCGGCCGGTGCCGCCTTTGGCCAGGCAGGCCGCATCCAGCTTGATGCCGCGTTCAAGTTCTAAACCGAAACCTTCAACCGGGCCGGAGGAGGACATCGCCTTCTCCGGTCCACCACTGAAAACCAAAATATGAAAACCCTGAAATCCCTCGCCGTCCTCGCGGCGGCCCTCGCACTCGTCGGCTCCGCCCAGGCGGGCAGCATCACCGTCAAAGGCTCCGACACCCTCGTGGTGCTCGCCCAGAAGTGGGCCGAGGCCTACATGACCAAGAATGCCGACACGAAGATTCAAGTCACGGGCGGCGGTTCCGGCACCGGCTTCGCCGCGCTCCAGAACAAGACCACCGACCTCGCCAACGCCTCGCGGAAGATCAAGCCGGCGGAGATCACCACCTGCATCAAGGCCTTCGGCAAGCGCCCGACGGAATACAAGGTGTGCCTCGACGGCCTCTCCGTGTATGTCAGCGCGGACAACCCGGTGAAGGAACTCACCGTGGCGCAGATCGCCGACATCTTCAACGGCAAGACCAAGAACTGGAAGGAAGTGGGCGGTGCGGATGCTCCCATCACCGTCTATAGCCGCGAAAACAGCTCGGGCACCTACGAGTTCTTCAAGGAGAACGTGCTTCAGGGCAAGGACTTCGCCTCCAGCGCGCAGACCATGCCGGGCACGGCGGCGGTGCTGCAGGCCGTGGCCAAGGACAAAAACGGCATCGGCTACGGCGGCGCGGCCTACGGCGCGGGCGCCAAGCACCTCAAGGTGAAGAAGGACGACACCTCGCCCGCCATCGAGCCGACCGAGGAGAACGTCGTCAAGGGCACCTATCCCATCTGGCGCTACCTCTACGTGTATGTGAATCCCGCGCTCGACAAGGGCGACATCGCCAAATACCTCACCTGGATTCGCGGTGACGAAGGCCAGAAGGTCGTGAAAGACGTGGGCTACTTCCCGCTGCCCAAGAACCTGCGCGAGTAAGATTTTGATCGTTAGTTCCTCCTGCGATCATCGTGGGGCGGGCGAAAGATAGTGCATGTCCTTCGCCCGCCCCTTTCAACTTGAAGCTGCCCGCTTTGTTTCCGGCTCGTAACTAGCCTTCCGTCTGCGGTTCATCTACTCTCGCCGCCTGTGACGAACGCCCCGCACAACGCCAAACGCACCGTCGGCTGGATGGGCATCCACCGTGGCCACAAGGCCCGGCCCTTGGAGTGGGTGGCGGAGAAGTTCATCTATCTGGTTTCGCTCACGGCGATCCTGATGGTGTTTCTCATCTTCGTGTTCGTTGCCCGCGAGGCGCTGCCGCTGGCGCTCGGCCAGATGAACAGCGCCGCCGCCCGCCCGGCGATTTCGATGGCGGAGTTTGACCAGCTCAAGCCCGCAGAGCAGCAGCTCTATCTGGAACTGACCCCCGCCGAATTCAAGCGGATGGACAAGGAGGCCCTCCACTCGCTGGTGGAGGTGCGGCTGGAAGAGGCCAAGGAAGCGCCCAAGGACAAGGATGCCAAGGTCAACACGACGGAATGGCGCTACCTCTTCGGCCAGCATCAGTGGTCGGACAGCGGTCCGGACGACCGCTACGTCTGGCAGCCCATCGGGCGCATCCACAAATACAATCTCTGGCCGCTCATCATTGGCAGCCTCAAGACCACAATCGTGGCGCTCCTCTTCAGCGTGCCGCTCGCGCTGGCGGCGGCCATCTATGTCTCACAGCTCAGCTCGCCCACGCTGAAGGAGTGGCTGAAGCCCGCGATTGAACTGCTCTCCGGCGTGCCGTCGGTCGTGCTGGGCTTCTTCGGCCTGATCGTGATGGCGACGTTTCTGCAAGGGGTCTTTGGCTACCAGTCACGCCTGAACGCCTTCGTCGCCGGCATTGCGCTCGGGCTGGCGGTGATTCCCGTGGTCTTCTCCATCGCGGAGGATGCACTGACGAGCGTGCCGCGTTCCTACACGCAGGCGGCCTTGGCGCTCGGGGCGTCCAAGTGGCAGGCGGCGTGGCAGATCGTGCTCCCGGCCGCCGCGCCGGGCGTCTTCGCCGCCGTGGTGCTGGGCTTTGGCCGCGCCATCGGTGAGACGATGGTGGTGCTCATGGCCAGCGGCAACGCGAGCATTATGTCCTGGAGCCTGTTTGATTCCACCCGCTCCATCACCGCGACCATCGCGGCGGAGCTGGCCGAGGCGGTCTTCGGCGGGCACCACTACCGCATCCTCTTCCTGATCGGCGCGATGCTCTTCGTCGTGACTTTCCTCACCAATCTCGCGGGCGACCTCATCATGCACCGGCTCAAGGGCCGGCTGGAGGGCAAGGCCAAATGACCACTGCCAACCCCAAACCCGCCCAGCTCGATTTCCGCTCGCGGGGATTTGACTTCACCTCCTTTGCCTTCACCAGCATCACCGGGCTGGCGACGCTCTTCATCCTGGCCATCCTGGCCATCATCATCGCGAACATCGCCTGGCATGGCTGGAGCACGTTCTCGTGGCGCTTCCTGACCGGCAGCGCGGACCAGGACATGTTCGACGTGAACAAGGCGGGCATCCTGCCCATGGTCATCGGCACCGCCCTGCGCGTGATGGTGATGACGCTCTTCGTGGTGCCCATCGGTGTGATCACGGCGGTCTATCTCACGGAATACGCGCAGTCCACCGCCGTCACCACACGCGTCATCCGCGGGGCGGTCAACAATCTCGCGGGGGTGCCCTCGATTGTCTTCGGCCTGTTTGGCCTCGGGTTTTTCATCAGCTTCGTGGGTGGCGCGCTGGACACGGGCGCGACGGAGCCGCACTGGGGCAAGCCTGCCATTCTGTGGGCCTCCCTGACGCTGGCGGTCATGACCCTGCCTTTGGTCATCGTGGCCACGGAAGAATCTCTCCGCGCCATCACACCCGGCCTGCGCGAAGCCAGCCTCGCGCTCGGTGCGACCAAGCTGGAAACCATCATCAAGATCGTTGTGCCCGAGGCGCTGCCGGGCATCCTTACCGGCGGCATTCTGGCAGTGGGCCGGGCGGGCGGCGAAGTGGCTCCGATTCTCTTCACCGGCGCAGCTTACTACATGCGGGACCTGCCGCACTCGCTCACCGACCAGTTCATGGACCTCGGCTATCACGTCTTCATCCTCAGCACGCAGTCGCCGGACATTGAGAAGACACGGCCCATCCTGTTCGCCACCGTGCTGGCGCTCCTGCTGCTCACGCTCTCCCTGAACTTGGTTGCCGTCATCGTGCGCGCGCGGGTGCGCAAGAAGATGCGCGCCGGACATTGATGAACATGACGTGGGCAGTTCCATCGCGGCCTCTCATTGGCACCCGGCTTCAGCCGGGTGTTGCGAGCCGCAGAGCACACCAAACCGTTTCAACGGTTTGGCCGCCCGTGCGGAAACCGTTGAAACGGTTTCCGCTTTCTCGTCTGCCTGACACCCGGCTGAAGCCGGGTGCCAATGAGAATTTCCGCTCCACTCTGCGTCCGTCCCGCCTCTGCGGTGCGATCCCTCTTTCCCCCACCTGACATGGCTGCTTTTTCTCCTTCCCAGGTCACGCTGAATGCCAACAAGCCCACTGCGGGCGCGGGTGCGCCGCTCATCGAGAGCGAGCAGGTGAACCTCTACTATGGCACGTCCCAGGCGCTCAAAAACATCTCGCTGACCATCGGCGAGCGCCACGTCACTGCCTTCATCGGGCCGTCCGGCTGCGGCAAGTCCACGTTCCTCCGCTGCTTCAACCGGATGAACGACTTGATTGACTCCGTCCGCATCACCGGCTCGATCAAGATCGGCGGGCAGGACATCTACAGCAAGGACGTGGACGTGATCGAGCTGCGCAAGCGCATCGGCATGGTCTTCCAGCGGTCGAACCCGTTTCCCAAGTCCATCTACGACAACATCACCTACGGCCTCAAACTGCACGGCATGACGGCCAAGTCCGACCTGGACGCGACCGTCGAGCAAAGCCTGCGCGGCGCCGCCATCTGGGACGAGGTTAAGGACCGCCTCAACAGCAGTGCGCTGGGCCTCTCGGGCGGCCAGCAGCAGCGCCTGTGCATCGCCCGCGCCATCGCCATCAAGCCGGAGATTCTCCTGATGGACGAGCCGGCCAGCGCGCTGGACCCGATCGCCACGGCCAAGATCGAGGAGCTGATTCTCGAATTGAAGAAGGACTTCACCATCGTCATCGTCACGCACAACATGCAGCAGGCCGCGCGCATCTCCGACTACACGGCTTTCTACTACCTCGGCGAGCTGATCGAGTTCGACAGCACCGCGAAAATCTTCACCAATCCGTCGAAGAAGCAGACGGAGGATTATGTGACTGGCCGCTTCGGCTGAACCAAATGAAGAAAGTGATTAGCAATTAGTGCTTAGTCCGATTCGCCATGCTCACGCCATTTTCACTAATTACTAATCACTAACCACTCTCCCTCCCCATGCTCCCCCACGACCAAGAATTCGCCGCCCTCAAGGACAAGCTGCTCACCATGTCGAGCCTCGCCGCTGGCTCGGTGCAGAACTCGGTCAAGGCGCTCGTCGAGCGCAATGACGACCTCGCCCGCCAGGTCGAGCAGGCGGACGATCAGCTCGACGCACTCGAGATCGAGCTGGACGAGCTGGCCATCGTGCTCCTCTCTCGCGGCCCCATCGCCAGCGACCTGCGGATGATCACCGTGGCCATGAAAATCACCCACGACCTTGAACGCGTGGGCGACGAGGCCACCACTATCGCCCGGCGCGCCGTGGACCTGAACAAGGAGCCGCAGCTCAAGCCCTACGTGGACATCCCACGCATGGCGACGATGGCCTTGGAGATGCTGAACGATGCCTTGGAAGCCTTTGTGAGCCGGGACACGGCGCGCGCCCGAGCCGTGCTGCCCCGGGACAAGGATGTGGACGCACTCCACAAGCAGCTTCAGCGGGAACTGGTGACCTTCATGCTGGAAAGCCCCACCACCATCACCCGCTGCCTGCATCTGATGCAGATTTCCAAGCGCCTCGAGCGCATCGCCGACCACGCGACGAACATCGCCGAGGAAGTGGTCTATCTCTACGAGGGCCGCGACATCCGCCACACGGGCAAGGACCCGAAGGCGTAGCCCCCTTCGCAGGAGACGACGTGAGGAGTCTCATTGGTTTCAGGCAGACCATCAGAGACGCCTCACCTCGTCTCCTGCCGTGGCGGTTCTTCAGCGCACGCCCCGCTTCGGCTCACACAAACTCGTGTTCGTTGGCGCGGACCGTCAGCACGGGGCAGGGGGCCAGGCGCACCACGCGCTCGGCCACGCTCCCGAGGAGGAGGTGCTTCAAGCCGGTGTGGCCGTGGGTGGCGATGACGATCAGGTCGGCATCAAAGTCCTTCGCCGCCGCCGTGATCTCTGCAAACGGCTGGCCGAGCCGGGTCACGGCCTCGATGGCGATGCCGGCCGACACCTGTTGTTTGACAAACTCGGCCAAGGTGGCGCGCGCCAGCCTGAGCCGCTTGCGGTTGGTCTCCTCCATGGCCGGCGGGATGATGATGCTTTCCGGGTAGTGGACCGGCTCGACCACATGGACCAGCACCAGCGTCGCGCCGAACTGCTCGGCGAAACGAACGGCGTAACGGAGGGCCTTGGTGGCGAAGTCCGAGAAATCCAACGGCACGAGAATTTTCTTCAGCCGGAGGACGGACGGCACGAGGTCAATCACCGGGGCGGCGCGGTTGTCCGGGGCGGGTTTGGCGGAGGAGCGGGGGGATTTGGCTTTCGTTTTCATAAGCGTGGATTGAGTTGCTGCTGCCAAAGGACAGTCAGTCCAGGCCGGGTCACACGCTACACGGGAATTGGCCGGAGCGCGCCGGGTATTGCGCCGGCTCAACCCAGCCAGTGCTTCAAGCGGCTGGCGGCGGAGGCGCGCCACCAGATCACCGGCGTGAGGCGCTTGTAGGTTCCGGGGGGAACCTCGCCCAAGGCCAGGTGGGCTGCGAGCTGACGCACCCCATGGGGCAGGCAGCGGATGATCAGCCGGCGGCCGTGCCACTCCGCCGCGATCTTCGCGGCCTCGTAGCGGGCCAGCGAAATGGCCCAGGCGGGTTCAAGGCTCTGCTCGGCGGCGGGACCTTCCAGAAACTCCGCAAAGGCGATGGCATCTTCGGTGGGCCGCTGCCCGGGCGGCTGCAGGCTGACCGCGTAGTTGCGGAAATGGTCGGCGAAGCGCAGGCCGAGCGCCTTGCGGGTCAGGGGCAGGCGCAGGCCCACCTGGGCCAGCCGGCGGGTGCGCAGGAGCCGGGCGAACTGACGCAACTGTTCCTGGTGAATCTGGGCCAGCCCCTCGGCTGCAACCGTCAGTCCTTCGTTGGCGGCCACGCGCGCCGGGTCCGCGAAGAAGCGCTCGCGGAACTCGCGGTCCGTCGCGAGCCGGGCGACCAGTTTTTGCTGGAGGGCTAGTTCCATCGCCGGTGTTGCCTGCCGATGGCGCGGGCGCGTTCGACCTCCCAGAGCATTTCCGGCAGCGGGGGCAGGTTGTCGTCTCGCTCCAGACACAGGGCGCGCACGGGGGCACGCGCGACCGCCAGGTCCAGCAGCTTCCAGACGCTCTCGGGCACGGGCTGGGTGCGGCTGTCCACGAGCCGGCCCTTCGATTCATGCGAGCCGGAGAAATGCACCTGCACGACCCGCTCAAGCGGCAGCTTCTCAATGAAGGCGGCCGGATCGCCGCCGAGATTGACGGCGTTGGCGTGGATGTTGGTCACGTCCAGCAGCAGGCCGCAGCCGCTGTTGAACAGCACCTCGGTGATGAACGCGGGCTCGGTCATTTCCGAACCGGGCCAGACCAGCGGCGAACAGACATTCTCCAAGATCAGCGGAGTGGCGATGGCGCGCCGCGCGGTGATGATGTTCTTGGTCATCACCTCCACGGCCTCCTTGGTGAAGGGCAGCGGCGCGGGGTGCCCCAGGTTGATGCCGCCGGCGCGCGTGAAGGCGATGTGTTCGCTCCACCATGGCGGGGTCAGCCGCTTGATGAGCTGGCAGATCTTCTCCAAGTAGGCCTGGTCCAGGCCCTCGGCGCTGCCCAGCGAGAGATTCGTGAAGTGCGGAACCACGGTGAAGTGCTCGGCCAGCAGCGCCAGTTCGTCGAGCTTCTCCGGCGGGGCGTCCACATAGAAATCACCGAGAACCTCGATGAAGTCCACGTCCGACTGCCGCTGCAGCAGTTCGCGCCGGAACGGGCGGCGGTAGCTCAACCCGGCGCCCAGACGCGGCAGGTTCGCGAGCAGGTTGGTGATTTCAGTTTTGCGTCCCACGAGGCGGTCACCGACGGCTGCCCGCCGCGCGGCGGCGCGATCCCGGCAGGTTTTTGGTGGAATTCACGGGCGAATTCTCGCCGCCCCTCCAGTCCAAGCCAAGGAAAACTTCTCCAGGACCCCAGCAGCGGGGCATCCGCGCACTGCTCTTTGGTCTCCGCCCGCCGGGCAAGCGAGGACGCTTGCGGCACGGCCGGCCGGAGGCCGGCGCTACGTAGCGCCCGCGTCCCGCGGGCCCGTTTGACGGACGAGACGCGTCAGGGTCGCGAACGCGCTGGCCAGCGAGGACGCTGGCGATACGGCCGGCCGGAGGGCTGCGCTACGTCACACCATCACATCCCGCACCACGTTGCCGAACACGTCGGTCAGACGGAAGTCGCGGCCGGTGTGGTGGAAGGTGAGGCGCTCGTGGTCGAGGCCGAGGAGGTGGAGAATCGTCGCGTGGAAGTCATGCACATGCACCGGCTTGTCCGCCACGGTCTGGCCGATGTCATCGCTTGCGCCGTAGGTGACGCCGGCCTTCACGCCGCCGCCGGCGAGCCAGCAGGTGAACGCGCGGCAGTGGTGGTTGCGCCCGCCGTTCGTGCCATCAGGCGAGCGGCCGAACTCCGTGGTGAACATCACCAGCGTGTCCTCCAGCATCCCACGGTCCTTGAGGTCGCGGATCAGCGCGGCGACGGGTTGGTCAATCTTCTTCGCGAGGCCGGCATGGCTCTTGATGTTGCCATGCGCATCCCAGTTGCCGCTGGCCCCGGTGTCAATCAGTTCAATGAACCGCACGCCGCTCTCGGCCATGCGCCGGGCGACGAGCGTCTGCCAGGCGAAGCTCTTGTTGTCGCCGCGCTCGATGCCGTATTGCTTCAGGATGAAGTCCGGCTCCCTGCGCAGGTCAAGCAGGTCAGGCGCGATGGTTTCCAGGCTCGCGGCGGTGCGGAAGCTCAGCATGCGCGCGGCCAGTTCGCCATCGAGCGGACGCGCGACGCGGTGGCGCTCGTTGAGGCGCTGGAGCATGGCGAGTTCCTTGTCCTGCAAGGCGCGCGGGTTGTCCGCGTGCGGCTTGAGGTGCGGGATGGGGTCGTTGCCCGGCGTGATGCACACGCCCTGGTGGTAAGCGGGGAGGAAGTTGCTGTCCCACACCTGCGAGCCGGCGTAGGGCTTGTCCTTGCAGAAGACGACGTGCGACGGAAGGTTCGGATTCTCCGTGCCGAGGCCGTAGCTGATCCACGCGCCGATGCCCGGCAGCGCGGAGCCTTGTGAGCCGGTGTGCATGTGCAGCGTGGCCTCGAAATGGTCGTTCTGGTCGCCCTTCATCGAGCGGATGACGCAGAGATCATCCACCACGCCGTTGATATGCGGAAACAAGTCCGTGGTCACGATGCCGCTCTTGCCGCGCGGTGCGTGCGCCCACGGGGAGGCGGTGAGCGCGCCGCGGCCGAACTTCTCACCGTGGCGTTTGATCAGTTCCGGCTTGGGGTCGAACGAGTCCATGTGGGACATGCCGCCGGTGAGGAAGAACATGATGACGCGCTTGGCGCGGGGCGCGAAGTGCGGGGCACGGGGCGCGAGCGGATGCGGCTCCGGGTCCGGCGCGGCGAAGAGCGGGAAGAGCCGCTCGGCGAGGCCGAAGCCGGCGCAGGCACCGGTGGCCATCGCGGAGCGACTGAGCCAGGAGCGGCGGGAGAGGGCAGGGGAGGTCATGGGTGCGGGAGGCTAGCGCTTGCGATGGCCGTTCTGGCGTAAGTGGCATCGTGGACGGCGGCTGCAAGCCGCCGGCACCAAGGCGCGGAGCGGGCGGCGAATGTATGTTGGCCGGCCAAGCGAGCGGCTCCGTAGGAGCCAAACATCAATAGCCGTGGGTGGAACGAGCGCAGCGAGTGCAACCCACGGACCCCAGCCCCATGAACCGCAACCGCGTAGCGGTTGAACGATTTCATCCGAGCGAGGCCGGGTTCAACCGCTACGCGGTTGCCGACATTTTTCAGGACGCAACCGTGGGTTACGTTCGCGATGCTCACTTCACCCACGGCTACTGTTGTGTCGCCCCTGACGGGGCGAATCGAACTGGCGAGCGCAGGGAGCACGCAATCGTGTCGGGCGGAAACCGTTGAAACGGTTTCCTGGGTTGCTCGTGCGCTGACACCCGGCTGAAGCCGGGTGCTAATGAGAGGAGCAATCGGAGCCGTGGCCGTGGCTGATAGCAACAGCATGGTGCCGTTCTGGCGGAACCCTCTCGTTGGGAATTTGGCGCACATGGCGTTCAATCCAGATACACAAACTCGTTCGCCGAGAGCAGCAGGCGGCACACGCTGGTCCAGATGCGGAGTTCCCGCTCGGCCGGGTCTTTCTCGCCCATGCTTTTGGCGTAGTCCTTCGCGTAGCGCGTCAAGTCGCTGAGTTCGTCGGCGGAAGGCGGGCGGTTGTAGGTGAGCAGGGTCGCGCGGCGGACACGGTCCTCCGGCTGGTTGCTGGCGGCGATGACACGCCCAGCCAAAGAACGGGCGTTGTCGCGGATGAAGTCGCTGTTCATCCAGAAGAGCGCCTGAAGCGGCACGGTGGAGACCGGGCGGCGGGCGTTGCACTCGTTCGGGTTCGGTCCGTCAAAGATCTCCATGTAGGGATGCTTGCCGAGCCGGCGCGAAGGGAGATAAACGCTGCGATACTCGTGGCTGGAGTCCGCGAGGAACGGCCGGTGCTGCGTGAAGGGATACTCGTTCTTCTCGTTCGGCTTGGGGAACGGATGCGCACCCGGGTTGCCGGTCTTGAGCCGCCCGCTGACGAAAAGCGCGGCGTCGCGCATGGACTCGGCATCGAGGCGGTGGCGGGGGTAGTGCCAATAGAGCTTGTTCTCGGGGTCGGTGGTTAAAGGGTTGAAAGGTTGAAGGGTTGAAGCGGGTTGCGAACGCCCGCCTTTGGCCTCTTCAACTTTTGAACCCTTCAACTCTTGAACTTCAGAACTCTGCTGCCACGTCGCGCTGGTCAGAATCAGCCGGTGCATCTCCTTGAACGACCAGCCGCGCCGGACGAACTCGCCCGCCAGCCAGTCGAGCAGCTCCGGGTGCGTGGGCGGGCGGCCCTGCTGGCCGAAGGTGTCCGCCGTCTCGACGATGCCCTTGCCGAAATGATGCATCCAGATGCGGTTCGCCACCACCCGCGTGGTGAGCGGGTTGTCCGCGCTGGCGATCCATTCCGCGAGCTGCAGGCGGCCCGACTGGCCGGCGGGGATTTGCGGGGTGGACTTGTTCAGCACGGAGAGGAACGCGCGCGGAGTCTTCTCGCTGGTCGTCTTGGGGTCGCCTTTCATTTGGATGAGCGCGTCGCCGATGTCCTCCGTCTTTTTCTTGTCTGTCACCGCCCAGGCGATGCCGCCGCCGGGGAGGGGGACGAAATTCTTGCGCGCGCGGCCCTGCTCCGTGCCGGCGTGCGGATACTGGGTGCTCGCGAAGTAGCCATACAGGCCGTAGTAATCCTCGGTGGAGATGGGGTCGAACTTGTGGTCGTGGCAGCGCGCACAGCCGATGGACATGCCGAGCATCCCTTTGCCGATGGTCGAGAGCGTGTTCTCGATGACCAGGTGCATGTCCGAGTATTCGCCGTTGTTGAAGCGCCGCGTGACGGCGACAAACCCGGTGGCAATGACGCGCTCGCGGGCGCGCACCTCGGGCTCCCGTTTAGCGAGGAGATCGCCGGCAATTTGCTCGGTAATGAACTTGTCGTAGGGCAGGTCGGCGTTGAAGGAATCAATGACGTAATCCCGATACAGCCGCGCCTCGGGCACCGGGGCATCCGCGCCATCGCCGCTCGTGTCCGCATAACGCGCGGCATCGAGCCAGTGCCGGCCCCAGCGTTCGCCGTAGTGCGGGGAGGCGAGGAGCTGGCCGATGAGGTTTTCGACTGCCGATTGCCGGTTGCCTGATTGGACGGCGCGTTCGAACTCCGCCGCCTGCTCGGGCGTGGGCGGCAGGCCGAGAAGGTCAAAATAGAGGCGGCGGACCAAGGTGCGGTTGTCGGCCGGGGGATTCGGTTTCAGCCCGCGTTTGTTCAATTCGGCGAAAATGAATCGGTCAACGGGATGGCTGGACCAGCTCGCATCGGCGGGCGGCTGGACGGCGCGGACGGGCTGATAGGCCCAATGCTTCGCATCCGGCGTCGCGGCCGTGCCAGCGCGCAGCGACATGAGCAGCAGCGCGGTGGCCAGCAGACCGGCACCGGGAAAGGCTTTGAGCAGCAGAGACATCGTCGCATTACAGACGCTCCAGCGTGCGGGTAGGATTCAGGGATGTGCGACCAGGGTTTCCACGCAGGAGCAGGGCTTGTAGAGTCGCGCCATGCCTGATGCTGAACCGAGTTCCCAACCCACGCGTGCCGAGTGGTTCGTGACCACGCGGTGGAGCGTGGTGCTGGCGGCGGGCGGGGACTCCACTCTGGCGGGTGCGGCACTGGAGCGGCTGTGCGGCACTTACTGGTATCCGCTCTATGTTTTCGCGCGGCGCAGCGGGCAGGGGGCGCAGGACGCGGAGGACTTGGTGCAGTCCTTTTTCGCGGCGTGCCTGGCGGGCGACTTTCTGGGGCGGGCGGACCAGACGAAGGGGCGGTTCCGGTCGTATCTGCTGGTGGCGTTCAAGCGGTTTGCGGCCAACGAATGGGCGAAAGGCCGGACGCTACGGCGGGGCGGGGCGGGCCAGGCGGTGGCGCTCGATGCGTTGACGGCAGAGGAACGGTATGCGGTGGAGCCGGCGGACGTGGCCAGCCCGGAGAAGCTGTTTGAGCGGCGTTGGGCGCTGACGTTGCTGGAGCAGGTGCTCAAACGCTTGGAGGCGGAACAGACGGCGGCGGGGAACGCGGCGTCCTTCGCCGTGTTGAAGGAATTTCTGACCGCAGCCGGGCGCGGCACGTCGCATGAGGCGGTCGGTCGCCAGCTCAACTTGAGCGCGGGAGCCGTGAAGGTGGCGGTGCATCGGCTGCGGAAGCGGTATCGCGAACTGCTGGAGGAGGAGATTGCGCACACGGTGACGTCGCCCGAGGAGGTGGAAGAGGAACGGCGGCATCTGCTGGCGGCGCTGGGGTAGCTCGACATTCCGAGGTCGAGTTCGGTGGGGCTGTTGGCAGACCCATTCTCGACATTGGAATGTCGAGCTACGTAACCTTTCCCCGCGATTCCTGAAGTAGCGGGTGAACCCAACTGGTTCGCAACTGAATCGCACCATGAACACGCAACCTGCCTGCCCAGTCTGCGGCCACCCGCTGCCCGCTGACGCCCCCGTCGGTCTTTGCCCGCGCTGCCTGCTGGACAGCGCCACGGTCACCTCCGCTGGAACCGGCTCCGGTTCGGGCGTCACGACCTTCACCGCCGCTGCCCGTCCGGTGCCGGGCGAAATGTTCGGCGGCTACCGCATCCTGCGCCTGCTCGGGCGCGGCGGCATGGGCGAGGTGTGGGAGGCGGACCACCTGGAGAGCGGGCGGCGCGTCGCGCTCAAGGTGATGAGCCACAAGCTCGCCTCCGAGACCGACCGCAAGCGTTTCTTCCGTGAGGGCCGGCTGGCGGCGGCGGTCAGCCACCCAAACGTCATCTACATCTACGGGAGCGAGGAAATCAACGGCGTGCCGGTCATCGCGATGGAACTCGTCCACGCCGGGACGCTGCGCGAGCTGGTGAAGCAGCGCGGTCCGCTGCCGGTGGCGGAGGCCGTGGACCATGTGCTGCAGGTCATCGCCGGCCTCGCCGCCGCCAGCAGCGCCGGCGTGCTGCACCGCGACATCAAGCCGGCCAACTGCTTCCTCAGCGCGGACGGCACCGCAAAGGTCGGCGACTTCGGCCTCTCCATCTCCACGCTCGCGCGGCAGGAATCCATGGTCACGGCCTCCGGCTCCGTGCTGGGCACACCCAGTCTCGCCTCACCCGAGCAGTTGCGCGGCGAGGAACTGGACGTGCGGTCGGACATCTATTCCGTGGGCGCGACCCTCTACCACCTGCTCACGGGCAAGTTGCCGTTCCATGCCGAGGACCTGGTGAAGCTCATCGCGACCGTGCTCGACTCGGCCCCCGTGTCGCCCGCCGTCCACCGGCCGGAACTGCCGCCCGCCCTCTGCAGAATCATGCTTCGCTGCCTGAGCAAGGACCGGAAGGCGCGTTTCGCGGACTACGAGGCGCTGGCCGCCGCGTTGCAGCCGTTCTCCAGTGCCGCGGCCAAGCCGGCGAATCTTGGCGTGCGGTTTGTTGCGGGCCTGCTGGATGACCTCGTCGGTTCGCTCCCGGCATTTGCCGGCATGGTGGCCATCGGTTACCCGCTGGATGAATACTTCCTCAGCGAGCGCACGTTCGCTTCCTGGTGCTGGCTGGCGCTGTCGGGCGTGTGGGGCATTGGCTACTTCGCGGTGTGCGAGGGGCTGTGGGGTGCGGGCATCGGCAAGTGGCTGCTCGGGCTGCGCGTCGCCAATGCGCAGGGTGCGCCGCCGGGCGTGCTTCGCGCCCTGGGTCGCGCAGTCATTAGTCAGTTGCCTTCTACCGTGCCGCTCTGGGCCGCTTGGCTCGCCTATTCCGCGACCCGTTATGCCGAGGCCACGGCCAAGTCGGAATGGCTGGGCACGGAATGGCTCTCCCCGGTGCTGTGCGTCGTCTTGTTCAGCACCATGCGCCGGCGCAACGGCTTCGCGGCGCTCCACGACCTGGCCACCCACACACGCGTCGTGGTCGCGCCGGTGCGGGAGGAACGCCTGCCGGTCGAGGCCTTGCCGGCTGCCGGGCCCGCGCCAGCTCCGGCGGGTGTGCTCGGGCCGTATGTGCTGCAGGCCAGGCTCGCCGAGCAGGCCGGAACTTCCCTCTGGCTCGCCCACGACCCGGCCTTGCGGCGCGACGTGTGGATTTACCGGCAGTCCGGGGCTGCGCCCGAAGTGGCCGCGCGCCGCCGTGAGTTGAGCCGCCCCACCCGCCTCCGCTGGCTCAATGGGCGGCGCGACGGCGACGAGGCGTGGGATGCCTACGAAGCCCCCGCCGGCCGGCCGCTTGTGGCCCTGCTGCAAACGCCGCAGCCGTGGCGGGCCGTGCGCTTCTGGCTGCACGACCTCGCCGCCGAGTTTCATGCCGGCCAGCAGCAGGGGTCGCCTGCGCCCAAGCTCCAGACCGACCATGTGTGGGTGCGGGCGGATGGGCAGGCGGTGGTGCTGGATTTCCCCTGCCCCGGCCTGGTCAGCAAGGCGGGCGGGGCGGACCTGGTGGTGACGGACCTGGCCGAACTGCAACAGTTCCTCGGACGCATCGCCGCTGATGCCCGGCACGGACGCGACGGAAAGGGCAAGCTGATGGAAGGCCCGCCCTCCTTGCCTGCGCGGGCCTTTCTCGACCGGCTGGCCGCGCGCGCCTTCGACTCGGCGGAACTGCTGCGTGGCAATCTGGAGTCGCTCATCCGGCAGCCGGCGGCCACGCCCACGAACCTCCGCGTCAACGCCGCGTTGCTGCCGGGCGGACTCGCCTTGCTGTTCGGCGTGCTGACGATGCTCATGCACCACCATTACGACCGCCGGTGGGATGCCGAGTGGGCACGGCTTTTTCCCGGCAAGGCCTCGCTGCGGGGAGCCTTGGTGGATTCGCCCGCGATGACGGATGCCAAGGAGAAACTGCGCCGGATTTATGTGGGCGGCGAATTTGCCGACGTGCTCACGAACAAGGTGTTTTGGGACAATCCTCACCTCGGCGGAGGCATGGAGGAACTTGACCGGAAGTCGCTCACCAACGCGCTGGTCACGGCCAGTCTCGCCACGCCAGCGGAACTGGCGGCGGCCCGGACCGTTGGTCCGGCCATGCTGACGGAACTGCGCGGCGTTCAGGCGCGTGGAGTGTGGATGACCGGCCTGAGCATCGTCGCCGGGATCATTGTGCTCGGAGCGGGCGGCGCATTGCTCATCACGCTGGCCACGGGGCAGCCGCCCTTGCTGCGCCTGATGGGGCTGGCCGTGGTGGACCGCCACGGTGCGCCGGTGTCGCGCGGGCGGGCGCTCTGGCGGTGGCTGGTGGGCTGGACGCCGGTCCTGCTCTGGCTGGGGATCATCCTGTTCCTGGTGGTGTCGCCCTTCACGGGCACGGTCCGGCCCGTCAAAGTGGATGCGGTGCTGCGCTACAGCCTCTACACGCTGATGGCCCTGCTCGGGCACTTGGGCAGCTCGCTGGAGCGCCCGTGGCGCACCTGGAACGACCAGTTGTCCGGCACGTATGTGGTGCCGCGTTGAAAAGTGTCGCGCGCGCAAAATGCGCTTTGCGCCCGCGCATCGCGTGCCTAAGCTCGGCGGAACCTTATGCCCAAGCAAATCGCCGAGATGCTCATCCAATCGGTGACAATGGAACTGCCGGACACGAAGACCATCCGGCTCCAGTGGCCGGCGGGCTATGACGTGGAGTTCAAGACGGGGCAGTTCATCACGGTGTATTGGCCGGACACGCCCACTTACAAGCGCGCCTACTCGCTTTCCTCCTGCGCGCTGGACCGGGGTTTTTACGAAGTGACGGTGAAGCGCGACGGCAAGATGGGCACGCGGCTCGTGGACTGGGCCAGGGCGGGCGACAAACTGGGCGTCATCGAGCCGGTCGGCAAGTTCCTCCCCGTCTTTGATCCGCCGGGCAAGCATCTCATCTGCATCGCGGGCGGCAGCGGGGTGACGCCCTTCCGCGCCTTTGCCCGCGAGGCCACGCGCCGCCAGCTCGACACCCGCCTGACGATTCTCTACAGCGTCCGCACGACGAACGACATCATCTTCCACGAGGAGTTCAAGCAGCTCGAACAGGAGAACGAGCACTTTGATTTCTACGTGACCTGCACGCGCCTGCACCCGGACGACCAGTGGTCCGGCCGCCGGGGCCGCATCACCGCCGAGTGGGTCAAGGAACACATCCACGACCCGGCCAACACGGTCTTCTATGCGTGCGGCACGAACGAGCTCGTGGAGGCCACCGAGCGCCTCGTGCTGGACGAACTCAAGCTCCCGAAGGAGCAGATGAAGACGGAGAAGTGGGGATGACTCAAACGCGGAATGCGGAACTCGGAACACGGAATCTTTCCGCTCGAACCACCTAACTCGAAACCCCAAACTCCAAACCCGGAACTGCTCCAGAATGCACCGCGACATCCTCTTCCTCCTCAAGCACGACTTCCCCGACGGTCCTGGCGCCCCATATTATTGTCCCGAGTGCGCGCAGCTCACCGGCGTGCTCGCCTGCTACCCGCACCTCCGCCATGTGCTGGACGTGCGCTACGTGGACTTCCCGCGCCCCCGGATGGAAATCCTCTCGCTCATCGGCGAGGCGAACCAAAGCTGTCCGGTGCTGGTCATCGCGGACGGCCCGCCCGCCAGCGTGGCCGGGGTCGAGATCAGCACGCACAACGGCCTGCACTTTGTCGCGGGCGCGGAGCAGATCGGGAACTACTGGTCGCAGGCCCACGGGATAGGGCGGCCGCACTGAGCCAACGAAACGGCAGCGGCGCAATTCTCGCCAACGCAGAGACGCCGAGAACGCGGAGAGCTGCCCACGGCAATTCCCTGTGGTGCGGAGATGAGTTTCCAAACTCCATTCGACCACGGAGACACGATGAACACAGAGAAAGACCCACGAGGGCGACCACTGTGTGCATCCTGTCTCCGTGGTCAACTCGTCGTAACACCGCGTTGAACCCGAACTCCGAAGCAGCGGGTCACGAATTCGATGGGTGGCACAGGCTACCAGCCTGTGCCGAGCGGCTACCAGCCGCTCGGAATGCCGACGACGGGCAAACTGGTTTGGAGCATCAAGTTAAAGGTGGCCGTCCCGCCGTTCCGTCCGGCCAGTGGCCGGACGGCACAGGCTGGTAGCCTGTGCTACCCATTCCGACTTCGGAGTTCGGGTTGAAGAATCACTGAACCCGAACTCCGAAGTGGCCGGATGCCAATGCGCAGGAGCGCGGCCTTTAGGCCGCAGAAACGGGAGCACGCCAGGGGTGGTTCGAGCGCACTATTCCCATGGTAGCCTGCTGCGTCGTAAAGCCGCGCCCGGCTCGCTGGCGGCGCGTTCCAGTGCTCTCTGTTTCGGAATTCGAGCTGAATGTATCCTTCTGATCCAGGGCGCTGGCGGCGTGAATGCGGCGCGCCTTGCGGGGCTCAGCCGTCGCTTGGGTCTGGGTAAAACTTCGTGCGGAGTTTCATGTCCAGCTCATGCACCGCGAGGCTGAGATCGGCGAAGCGGTCGTAGGCGGTTTCGGGATCGAGGTGGTCGGGGAGTTCGCCGCGATCGAAGTGGCGCTTCACGCGTTGGAAGCGACGGCTGAGGGAGAGACGTTCGCCGGTGTCGCCGAGTTCGAGCAGGAGCTGGCGCACCTTGTCGGCCTGCTGGCGGGTCTGGCGGATGGTTTTCAGCGCGGCGGGAGCGGCCATGGTGCCGGCGGCGACGGCTTTGAAGAGGGCGCACTCAAACTCGCGGCAGCGCGATGGACGGTCCGCATAGACACGACAGCGGAGGTCGGAGCAGAGGGCGGTGCAGGGTTGGGGAAAGGTCCAGTGGTCCGCCTCCTCACGTCGGCGGCTACGGAGGGGCAGGCCGAGGGCGCGGAGTTTTGCCACGTCATCGCCAGGCTGGAGTTCCACGTCGCGGAATAGGGTGCCATCACAGCACATGCCGCAGTGGAGGCAGAGGGCGGAGGGCAGGGGAGCGTTCACGCGGGGAACTCAGTCACAGGAAAGACAGCGTGTTCCGAGTTGCGTGAGGAAAGTCCGGGGGCGTTCCCGGCAAACACGAACACGCAATACGCAGCACGGGTTTCTCCCCTCAACAAATGTGCGCCCCCTGTGTCTCGACATAGACGGCGTAAAGGCTGGAACTTCCGCACATGAAGAGGCGGTTCCGCTTGGTGCCGCCGAAGCAGAGGTTGGCGCAGATCTCGGGCAGCAGGATCATGCCGATGCGCTCGCCTTCGGGAGTGAAGCAGTGCGCACCGTCGAAGCCGTCGCCGGCCCAGCCCGCGCCGGCCCAGATGTTGCCGTCCACGTCGCAGCGGATGCCGTCGGCTCCGCCTTTCTTGTCGCCCATGGCCATGGTGCAGAGCGTGCGCTTGCCGCTGAGCTTCACGCCGTCCACCACGTCCCACGCATAGACATTGCTGTGCGCGATGTAGAGCTTCTTGTAGTCGGGCGAGAAGCAGAGGCCGTTGGGCTTGCCGAGTTCATCGCTGACCATGGCGAGCTGGCGGGTCTTTGGGTCCACGCGATAGACGGCCTCCTTGATTTCGAGCGGCCCCTTGTTGCCCTCGTAGTTCATCATGCTGCCGTAGCCGGGGTCGGTGAACCAGATGCCGCCGTCGGGGTGGACCACGATGTCGTTGGGCGCGTTGAGGCGCTTGCCGTTGAACGTGTCGGCGATGACGGTCACGGAGCCGTTGTGCTCGTAGCGGACCACACGACGGTTGCCGTGCTCGCAGGCAAGCTGGCGGCCCTCGAAGTCGAAGGTGTTGCCGTTGCTGTTGCCGGCGGGCGAGCGGAAGGTGCTCACGTGGCCGTCCTCCTCGAGCCAGCGGAACTGACGGTTGTTCGGGATGTCGCTCCAGACGAGGTAGCGGCCGCCGCCGTTCCACGCGCACCCCTCGGCCCAGAGCATGGTGGGGTTGTGGTAGAGGCGCTGGATGGGCGTGTTGCCGAGCTTGGCCTTGAAGCGCTTGTCGAGCGAGACGATGTCGGGATCGGGATAGCGGGTGGGGTTCACGCCCGTCCAATCGCGCGGCGTGGCGGCGGAGGCGAGCGTGGCAGAGGTGGCGATGGCGGAACCGAGGAAGGCGCGGCGGCTCAAGTCAGTGGCAGAGGACATGGGCGCATTGTTTCGCGGAGGAGGAGAAATGCAAACTCGGAGTCAGATGGTGCCGGGATTCCACTCTACCGAATCCCAACCAATCAAGGCGCGGAGCCACGCTTCGGGCGGTTCTTCTGGTAGTGGGCCAGCGTGGTCTCCAGTTCGGAAAAAGCTCCAGGACGGATGTCGCCGTGGAGTTGCTTGCCATCAAGGAAGGCCTTCATCTCATGGCAGCCGAAACAAATCTGAACCAGATAGGTGTTTTGCCCATCACTCCAAGCCATGCACCAGTCGGGATGGTAGCCACCACACGCTTTGAACCCTCGGAATGGGACAAACGACCACCATGAGCGGCTGATGCTTCTCAGTCGCTTGGCATCGGCCGGGCTCGCTTCAAGCGGCTCTTCGTAGAAGGGGTATCCGCCGAGCGTGACAACTGGCTTCCCTGCGAGTTCTTTCTTCAATCCTTCAGGTTCCCAAGTCTGGTGCGGAAGGCCTTCGTAGAGCTTGAGCGTTTCGCTCCCGCCTATCGCGGCTCGAAGCTCAGGAAAACGTGCGAAGGAATCTACCAACTCTTTGGCGCGGTCCCCTCGGACATGCGAGTAGGCAAGGTAGTAATCCAAGGCAAGCGGTCCGAAGACCACTGACAGAACGACTCCGCAAACAAACAAGCCCAAGAGCCACCGAACCCATCGCCTGCGTTGCTTGGGCGAAGGCTTGGTTGCGCTCGTTTCAGCAGCGGGGGACATGGGCGCAGTCTCTCTCGGCGGACGGGAAATGCAAACTCGGAGTCGCGAGCCCAACGCTGACATTCACCTCGGCACAGCAACGAAGCTCGCCACTGTCTTCCCGTCCTCCCAGTTCCACACGCGCACCTCGCCGTTGTGCGCGCCGCTGGCCAGCCACTTGCCGGGCGCGTGCGCGGCGAGGGCATAGACACGGTCGCCGTGGCCGGTGAGGGCGCGGACGAGGGAACGGTCGTCCAGCTTGTGCTGGCGCACCTGCGCGTCCGCGCCGCAACTGAAGACTTGGTCTCCCGCCAGCAGCACACGGAACAGCTCGCCTTCCGCGCCGGAGATTTTGCCGCCCTTCTTCGCATCCTTCGCGGCCCAGTAGTGGACGTCCTTGTCGCGCCCGCAGGAATAGACGGTCTTGCCATCCTCGGTGAAGGCGACGCCGGAGACGGGGGCTTCGTGCCCCATGTAGCTGGCCTCGATCTCGCCGGTGGCGAGGTTGAAGACGCGCGCGGTGCGGTCGCGGCTGGCGCTGGCGAGGTGCTTGCCGTCCGGGCTGAAGGCGAGCCCGAGCACCCAGTCCGCGTGCTGCTGGAGGAGACGAAGTTCTTTGCCCTCGGGCACGGAGAAGATGCGGATGGCGTTGTCCGCGCCACCGGCAGCGAGGCGGGAGCCGTCCTGGTCGAAAGCCAGCGTCATCACGGTGTCAATGGTGGTGCCGAAGACCTTGGCCACTTCGCCCTTGGCCACATCCACGAGCGTGACTTCGCCGGACTGGCCGGGCGAGCCGCCCCCGACGGCGAGCCATTGCCCTTGCGGATGCCACGTGAGCGCCTGGATGCGCTGGGGAAGGTTCTTCACCCGGCCGAGGAGTTTGCCGGTGGCGGGGTTCCAGAGCGTGACCTCGTGGTAGCCGCTGGCGGCGAGTTGCTTGCCGTCCGGGCTGAAGGCGAGCGCGGCGATGGGCACGGGCTGCGCGTAGCTCGCGGGCGGGCTCGGATGCGGCACGCGCGGGATGAGGGAGGCGAGCTGGGCCTTGGTGTCGGAGCCGTCGAACTTCGCGCCCTGCTGAATCCATCGCTCGATGAGCGTGATCTGCGCCTTGGGCAGCGGGTCGTCCTTTTGCGGCATGCGGTCATCAGCGTCGGTGGTGACGAGCAGGCGGTAGAACTCGCTCTTCGCGGGCTGGCCGGGAGCGACGGCGGCGGTCTTGCTCGCGCCGGGCTTCATCAGCGCCTCGAAGTTGTGGAGCTGGTAGTTGCCCTTGGCCTTCTCCGGCCCGTGGCAGGTGACGCACTTCTTGGCGAGGATGGGCGCGATGTCCTTGATGAAACTCACGTCGCCGGTGGCGGCGGGGCAGGGGAGCGCGCCCGCGCAGAAGCCGGCGAGCAGGAGTCGCAGGCCGGCGTGGAGGGGGCGGGAGCAGCGCGTCATGGGGCTAAGACTGTGGAAGGGGCGGGGACATTCGGCAACGGGATTGCGCGGGCAGGCAGGCACAGGGCGCACCTCACTTTCTTGCACTCCGGGGTGCCACTTGTGGAGCCTTCTCCCTTCGCGGAGCGAGGGGAGAAGGTGGCCGGAGGCCGGATGAGGGGTGCGGCCACCCTCGCCCACGCACGCAACCCCTCACCCCAACCCTCTCCCCTTGCTCCGCAAAGGGAGAGGGAGTCGGAGGCTAACGAGTTCGTGGCCGTGCCCGATGTCTGCAGCCGCATGGCCAAGCTGTTGAAACAGCTTGGCTCCGGCCTGGCCAACGGCCACCGGGCTCAAGCCCGGTGCCAATGAGATGGCAAGAAACTGAGCTGCGCCCTAGGGCACAGGAACACCCCTCACCCCGGCCCTCTCCCCTCATCCGATGAAGGGAGAGGGAGAAGCGCGGCGCGGCCCTGCATTCCGGGAGGTCCACAAAATCATGGAGCACAGAATCATGGGGGGCGGGATGATTTTGTGCGCCATGATTCTGTGAGCTTCCACGCCTGGCATGTGATCCACCGGGGTGCATTGCGGGCACGGCCCTCCGGGCCGCAGCGGCAACCTTGCTAAACATGCTCCGCGCATTCCTATTTCCCTGCTGCCAGCGGGCCGCGCCCCGGGGGGCAGTGTCAACTCCGCTCATTGCGGGCCCGGTGCAATCAAGCAGGTTCGCACCCGCACGGTGCCGGCACGCGCAAAGCGGGCGAGGACGCCCGCGCTCCGCAAGCCGGGAGGCTTGATCGCGGAAACTGGAGGAGCGGGTCAGAAAGATGGGATCAGAAAAACCCCGACTCTCTTTTGACCCCACTCTGCTGCCCATGATTTCCCCGATGACAGGACAGGGGCGGGAGGCAGGTTTCATGCTGTGGTCGGTGAGGCATTAACTTTGCCAGTTGCGCTGTTTTTGCCACAAAAAATCTCCCTGCAAAAAACTAAAAGCCTTGAGGGATTCTTGTCGTGGACGATACTTCACTCAACGACGGTGACGGCGGTGAAAACGACGGACACCGGTTCTTTCAAAAACAGATTTCAGAATTTGCCCTGCCCTGTTCGTGATTCGTGATCCAAGTCCTTGAACCGTAAGTTAACAATCATCGGGGCCTTACCTTCAACGGCGGATGTCAGGCCTTCACTGGAAGGCAGAACCCGCTGATTCGGCCCCACCTGTTTCTCAAGCAGTTCAACAGGAACGGGTCGCACACGGCAATGGTGGGGCTTTTCTTCTGCCGCCCGCTGCGAGTGCCATTTGGCTTCGCGGTGGGCGGTTCTGTTTTTGATCCAGATTTCCAACGGCCCAGACCTGCCTGTCAGTTATAGTGGAACGTGAGCCGGATGCTGCGAGTGTCTGACTTGGTCTGCTCGACCAGCGATTGAGGCCAGCGTGGAAAGGGGGATGTATCCTCAATTGCTTGAAGGCACAGTTTGGTCTGCCATCCGTCAACGGTTGTTTCGACTGCCCTCAAACCTCGCACCCGTCCGTCCTTGAGCAATTCGAACTCAACGACCACCTTGCCTTGCACAGTTTTCTTCTTTCGAACCAAATCATGCCAGCGAGCCTGGATGGCTGAGATAATCCTCTGGTCGTAAGGCGTGGTGATCTTAGAATCCGAAGACTCAACGCCATCTGCTTTTGCCGAGGTATTGCGATCCGGAACCGACGCCGGATTGTGAGGACTTGCGCATCCAAACACGAAGGCTGCAACAGCAAGCAGCCACACCGGGAGGGCATGGCACAAACGGCTCATTTGAACCGCTCCAGCGTGCGCAAGGTTTCATCCAGGGTGTATTTGAGATACTGGTCCTGCGGCAGCTCGACGGATTCGAGGGCGATCTCGGCGGCCTTGCTGGTGTTGAAGAAGCTCAGCGAGCGCACGGCTTCGAGCCGGACGCGCGGGTGCGGGTCTTTCACCAGCTTGGCGAGCGTGTCGAGGGGCTTGTTCACGCGGTCGCGCCAGTAGCAGTGGACGCGGACGGCGGCGGCCCGGGCGCGCGGTTCGGTGGAGGCGAGGATCTCGTTGAGCAGCGGCTCGTTCGCCACGTTCATGAGCTGATGGACCCAGAGGGCTTCGAGGCGCTGGTGCTCGTAGTTCGGGTCCGCGCGGTTGAGGCCCTTGGTCCATTTCACCAGCGCGGCGATGACCTGGTCCACGGGGCGCGCACTCAACTCGTTCTTCACGCGGTAGCGGACGCGGGCCTCGGGTTCCCGAAGCAGCGCGAGCAGGGACTCGATGCTCGCCCCGGCGATCCGCACGGGCTTGAGCAGCGGGCGCTCGGGATAGGTGATGCGGTAGATGCGGCCGTGCGTCTGGTCACGCAACGGATCGCGGATGGAATACTGCAGGTGACCGATGAGCGGCTCGTGCCAGTCCACAATGTAGAGCGCGCCGTCCGGGCCGAACTCCATGTCCACGGGGCGGAAGTTCGTGTCCTCGCTCATGAGCAGCGGCTCGATCTCGGTGCCGACGAAGCCGGCGTCCTTCTCCTCGACCGAGTGCTGGAGCACGCCCTGCACGCCGATGACGTTGTTCAACAGGTAGCGGCCCTGCGCCTCGTCGGGGAAGTGCCGGCTGGAGACGAATTCGCAGCCCGAGGTCGGGCGCACGCGCATCTGAATCCACTGCGGCATGGGCATGGTGTGCTTGTCGGGGAAAAACGTGCGGCCGGAGAACGCCGTGGCGAAGAAGTTCTGTCCCGGTGAGGCGTCGGCGATGAAGATCTGGCCCCAGCGATCAAAGGCGATGCCCCACGGATTCGCGAAGCCGTAGCTGATGAAGGTCTCGAACTTTGCCGTGCGCGGCTCGTAGCGATAGACGCCGGCATTGTGGTTCCGCACCGGGCCGTAGGGCGTCTCGACCTGCGAGTAGAAGAACGTGCCTTCCATGAAGTAGAGGTCGCCGCCGGGGCCGGTCATGAAGGCGTTGATGGAATGATGCGAGTCGCCGGAGTCGAAGCCGCCCAGCAGGCGCTCATGGTAATCCGCCTTGTCGTCGCCGTTGGTGTCCTTGAGGAAGACGAGGTCGGGCTGCTGCGCCACGATCACCCCGCCGTTGTAGAACTCGAAGCCCGTGGGCACATGCAGGCCGCGCGCGAAGATCGTGCATTTGTCGGCCTTCCCGTCCTTGTCGGTGTCTTCGAGGATGACGATCTTGTCATCGGGCCGGGACAGGCCGTTGAGGCGGTTGGTGAGCGGTTGATACTGCGGATAGCTCGGCATGGTGCAGACCCAGAGGCGGCCCCGGGAGTCGAAGGACATCTGCACGGCGTTGGCGATCTCGGGGAACTGCTCCTCGGAGGCGAAGCAGTTGACCGCGTAGCCGGGCGCGAGCTTGAACTTCTTCAAGGCCTCGCTCGACGGCAGGTAGTTGATGGCGTCGGCTTCGCCGGACTTGCTGCTCATGCCACCCTTGAGGATCGGATTCGCGGCCTTCTCACGGTTCACGCGCGCGGCCCCGAAGTGCGTCTTCACTTCGAGGAACGGCGGGACATTTGTGTCATCAATCGTCGCGGGGACCGCCTGCCCCTGCGCGACTTTCCACACACGGGCGTCGCGATTGGCCACCATCACATCCAGCACGGCGCGTTCGCGCTCCATCACGTGGGCGTTGCTCTGCTCGCCGTCGGAGAACTTCACGAGCGAACGTTTGCCATAGGTGTAGTAGCCGTTGACCGCGCGGTAGCGCATGAACCATTGATAGTTCTTCTCGTTCAGCTCGGTGCGGAGCGCGGCATTGAAGTCCTTGGGCGCGCCATTTTTGCCGAAGAGGCCCTCGTCCAGCAGGCGGGCGACGACCTTGTGGCCGTCGGGGTTCAGGTGGACACCGTTATGCGTGAGCTTGAACGGAGAGCCGGGGTAGGCCTTGGTCGTGGCGTTGAAAAGATTGACGAAGGGCACGCCCTTCTCGCGTGCCACCTCGGCCATCGCATCGGAGTAGAGCTTGAGGTGGATATTGTTGGTCTTGCCGTCGGGGAGGTTCGGATTGCCGAGGTTCTCATGCGCGATGGGCGAGACGAGCACGAGCCGGGGCGCACCGCCGCCGGAGTAGTTCTGCTTCAGCGTGTGGTCCACGAACGTGGCAAGGTCGAACCTGAACTTCGCCAGCCCCGCCGGACCGGCGAAGGACTCATTGAAGCCGAAGAAGGCCATGACCACGGTCGCCTTGCTGAAGGACAGATGCTCGTCCGGCGGACCGAAGTTCTGCGAGCGTAGGCGGGCGGGCAGGACCTTGTCGCCTTTAGAGTAGTTGGAGTTCTCGATGACCAGCTCGGTCTTGATGTCCACCTCGTCCGCCGGGAACGCGAGGTTGCGCACGACGAGGTTGAGCTTGGGGAAGCGCTGATGGAGGAGCGTCTCCCAGTGGTTGTCGTGCTGCATCCGCTCGGCCAATTGGTTGCCGATGAGGCAGATGTGGTCGCCGGTTTCCAGTTCGAGACGGGCGGGGGGCGGAGCGGGCGCGGCCCGGAGGGAGCTGACAGCGAGCCAGCAGAGGGCGGCGAGGCAGACAAGGCGCTTCATAGTGTGCGGCTTTGACCGGATAGTTGAAATACGATCCGAGTGTTGCCTTCTGCGCCTGCGGAGGCAAGCCGGAGGAAGGAAATTGGGCAGGGAAAAAGGGTTCCTCACCCTATTCAGCAGGGCGGGCGGGCGAAACTCCAAATCCCAAGAGGCTCTTTCAGAACCTCAGATTGTTGGGTTTTTACGCCTTTGATTGAACCG
>CAZCBE010000014.1:77649-80153 GCA_964496695.1 uncultured Klebsiella sp. | reverse complement strand
ATGCGCTGGGCCACCAAGTGGGGCGCGGACACCGTCATGGACCTGTCCACCGGCAAGAACATCCACGCCACGCGCGAATGGATTCTCCGCAACTCGCCCGTGCCCATCGGCACTGTTCCGATCTATCAGGCGCTCGAAAAAGTCGGCGGCAAGGCCGAGGAACTCACCTGGGAAATTTACCGCGACACCCTCATCGAACAGGCCGAGCAAGGCGTGGACTACTTCACCGTCCACGCCGGCGTGCTGCTGCGCTTCATCCCGCTCACCGCCAATCGCATGACCGGCATTGTCAGCCGCGGCGGCAGCATCATGGCCAAGTGGTGCCTCGCCCACCACAAGGAGAGCTTCCTCTACACCCACTGGGACGACATCTGCGACATCATGGCCGCGTATGACGTTTCGTTTTCCATTGGCGACGGCCTGCGCCCCGGCTCAATTGCCGACGCCAACGACGAAGCCCAGTTCGGCGAACTCAAGGTGCAGGGCGAACTCACCACCCGCGCCTGGGCCAAGGGCGTGCAAGTGATGAACGAAGGGCCGGGCCATGTGCCGTTGCACATGATTGAGGAAAACATGGCCAAACAGCTCGAGTGGTGCCACGAAGCGCCGTTTTACACGCTCGGACCGCTCACCACGGACATCGCGCCCGGCTACGACCACATCACCAGCGGCATCGGCGCGGCGATGATCGGCTGGTATGGCTGCGCGATGCTCTGCTACGTCACGCCCAAGGAACACCTCGGCCTGCCGAACAAGAAGGACGTGAAAGATGGCGTCATCGCCTACAAGATCGCCGCGCACGCCGCCGACCTGGCGAAAGGCCATCCCGGCGCGCAATACCGCGACAACGCGTTGAGCAAGGCGCGCTTCGAATTCCGCTGGGAAGATCAATTCAACCTCAGCCTCGACCCCGTCACCGCCCGCGAGTTCCACGACGAGACGTTGCCGCAAGAAGGCGCAAAGACCGCGCACTTCTGCTCCATGTGCGGCCCGCACTTCTGCTCGATGAAGATCACCGAAGACGTCCGCAAATACGCTGCCGAACAAGGCATCGCCGAGGAAGAGGCGCTGAAGAAGGGGATGGAAGCAAAGTCGAAGGAGTTCGTGGAAAAGGGCGCGGAGGTTTACGCGAAGGCGTGAATCACTCCGGCAGCTTCAATCCGATAATCGCGTCCACCAATGGGGAAACTGTCTCACATTGAAAAGCAGAAAGTGGAACGAGAGCTACGAATGGGCGGCGGTGGTGTTCTCAATTTTACCAATCGAACATTCGAAGAGTTCTTTCGTGAAGTAGTTGGAGTTCAGATTTACGACTCACTTTATGATCGAGCTTCGGGTTCGAAGGCGAATCGGATGCGGGCGTTTTGGGATGTTGCTACCACGGATCAGCTTCGGTTGTGTTTCACGGGACTAATCGAGGCGTGGTCGCTCCACTCAGCTACGCCGATGCCCGCATCCGCGCAGACCATCTTTAAAGAGATCCTGCAGAGGCTAGGAGGCAGCTCGGCTAAAGCTAGCCCCCAGCAAAACGAGAAAGTCGCCCCGCAAATCAGTAATGTCGTCTCCGCCAAACTGTTCTCACAGTTGATCGAAGTGAGCAAATTGCGACCTCAAGAGCGGGGATACGCCTTCGAGAGATTCCTCAAAGACCTGTTCGACGCCTACGGACTTTCCAGCAGAGCTTCATTTCGACTCATAGGAGAGCAAATTGATGGCAGCTTCGTAATGCACAACGAAACATATCTGGTGGAAGCCAAGTGGCAAAATTCTCAGATCGGAGCAGCGGAGCTTCATACGTTCGAGGGGAAGTTGGGCGAAAAGGCGAAATGGTCGCGAGGCCTATTTATTAGTATCAGCGGATTTTCAGATGATGGCCTTGTGGCATTTGGTCGAGGCAAGAGCGTAATATGCGTTGATGGCTTTGACTTATCTGAGGTGCTAACCCGGAAGCTATCGGTTGTAGAAGTTCTTTCTGCCAAGGTTAGAAGAGCAGCAGAGACGGGAAATCCGTTTACTCGTGTGAGAGACCTTGGGCTGTAGGCGCTGAGTTGGATCTTAGTTGCCGAGAAATGCGATTCGCACCGCTTGATTCCCAACGGGATTCCATCATTCAGCCCAGGGTTGGCCCGCAACGCGGGACTACCCTTGGTCATCCGGCAAAACAATCTCCACCCCAACGGCCCTACATCCCCGAGTCTTCCGTCAACCCACCGCGCTGCACCTCGCCCGGACGCAGCCCGTCGCGTTCCCGGAGCGCGGCTCTGTGAGCCGCAGCAACGTCCGATCTTCCCCACGCGCCCAATCCAACCCTCACCCGCACAGACACCCGTAGCTGCTGCGGGTCGCAGACCCGCGCTCCGCTCGCTACCGGACGAGTTCGGCCTCACACCACCTCGCAGCGACGCAGTTCCCGCCTTCCCGGAGCGCGGCTCTGCGAGCCGCAGCAACTTCCGATCTTCCCCACGCGCCCAATCCAACCCTCACCCGCACAGACACCCGTAGCT
>CAZCBE010000014.1:0-77549 GCA_964496695.1 uncultured Klebsiella sp. | reverse complement strand
CTGCGGGTCGCAGACCCGCGCTCCGCTCGCTACCGGACGAGTTCGGCCTCACACCGCCACGCAGCGGCGGGCTCCCTCCCTCCCGGAGCGCGGCTCTGTGAGCCGCAGCAACGCCCGATCTTCCCCACGCGCCAATCCAATCCGCACGCACACGAACACCCGTAGCTGCTGCGGGTCGCAGACCCGCGCTCCGGCGGCTTGCGGACAGGTTCCGACTTCGTTTCAATGTTCGCGTGAGCCAGCCACCCAAACCGCGTCGTCCCGGACCGCCCCACAATCCCGGCGTGCGCGATTTGGTCGACGGCAAACGGCGCTGGTCTTCGCCGCCAAAGATCGCCGCCGCCAAGCAGGGTTTTCGCGGCTGGCACGAGCGCGGTTATCTACCGCATCGCGATGAACCGGGACTCATGCAGTTCGTCACCTTTCATCTCGCCGACAGTTTTCCAGAGTCACTCCGCTCCGAGTGGGAGCATATTGCGAAGATTGAAGATGACCGCGAGCAGCGGAAGTTGATTGAGGCGTATCTGGACAATGGTCGGGGCGAATGTCATCTGTGCAGGCCAGAAATTGCCAAGTTGGTTGAGGATAATTTTCGAGAGTTCAGGGAAAGCTGCGGCTCACAGAGCCGCGCTCCTGAACGAGTTGCCCGTTACGAGTTGCGGGCGTGGGTCGTGATGCCAAACCATGTTCACGTTTTGTTCAAGGTGGGGGTGGTTTCGATGGCGGAGATTGTGGGCGCTTGGAAGAAGCACACTGGCAGGCTTGCGAACAGGCTGCTCGGGAAGCGGGGCGCGTTCTGGGCGGACGACTATTTTGATGTGTTCATGCGGGACGCCGAGCACGAGCGGAAGACCATACGTTACATCGAACACAATCCGACAAAGGCGAAGCTGGTGCTTGATCCGAAGGGTTGGCCGTGGAGCAGCGCCCGATTTCGGGATGAGTATGGCGTGTTACGACTGTAGCGGAGCGCGGGCCTGTGACCCGCAGCAGTGTGCGAGTTTGCATGACCCATTAATCCGTTTAACGCGTTCTGACTGGCGAAATTGCTGCGGGTCACAGACCCACGCTCCGGCGAATGGATTGCCTGGCTTGCGGCTTGTTCGCTGAATTGATTTACTTTGCCGACGATTACCCAAGTTATGAAAACCAAAGCTAGCACCAAAACGGAGTTGTCCCCGAAGCAACGCGACGAACTGCTCACCGCATTGAAAGCCCGCTTTGAGAAAAACTTGGGCCGCCATAAGGGGCTGGAGTGGTCCAAAGTGCAGGCCAGGCTAGCGGCGAGTGCTGAAAAGCTGTGGTCAATCAATGAGCTGGAAAGGACAGGCGGTGAACCGGATGTCGTCGGTCACGACAAGAAGTCGGGCGAATTCGTTTTCATGGATTGCGCGCCGGAAAGTCCAGCCGGCCGGCGCAGCGTGTGTTACGACCGCGCAGGATGGTTGTCGCGGAAGGAGGCTCGGCCCAAGACAACGGCCATAGATTTGGCGACGGAAATGGGCATCACGCTGTTGACGGAGGAGGAATACCTCGCGTTGCAGAAGCTGGGCGAGTTCGACAAGAAGACGTCGAGCTGGATCGCCACCCCGGCGGACTTTCGCGAGCAGGGCGGAGCGCTCTGGGGCGGCCGGAGTTACGGTCGCGTCTTCATCGGCTGCAACGGCGCGCAGTCGTATTACGCGGCCCGGGGATTTCGAGGTGTGGTGAGGATCTGAAGTGCGGGCCGCACGGGCCGCTGCGTCTCGCAACCGCTTGGAACTCCATGAAGCCAATCCAAGGCTACACCCTCATCGCGCCGGACGACCTCCACTGGCGGCCATCCAACCTGATGCGCATCCCGAACGCGGATTATCTGGAGCGCACCGGGAGCGAGAACCTGGGTGCTCGGCTCTGGCGGCTGCCGCCCAAGAGCGCGAACACGCTGCACAAGCACATCCGCGCGGAGGAGTTTTATTTCGTGCTGGAAGGCACGGGCCGCCTGCGCGTGGGCGACGAGACCTTGACCGTGCCCAAATACGGCGGCGTGCTCGTCGGCCCGGACCAGTTGCGCCAGGTGTTCAACGACACGGACGCCGAGGTGCTCTGGCTGATCATCGGTGCGCCGGAGGAACTGGAATTTCTTCAGGGTTCAAAATCCCAGATGGACCTCTCGCTCATTTATCCGACCGACCCGACGCAGTTGCCCAAGGAACTCGCCGGGGTGGAGTGGCCGCCGAAGGGTTGAACCTCGCGAAGAGAGAACCGACCATCCCAGGCCGATGAAGCGCACCGTCTATCTCATCCTCTTCCGCGGCGTCGGCGGGAAAACACAACTGCTGGCCCAGGTGCGCGCGGCAGAGGCGTGAAGTGTGGTGGCACTGCTTCAGGCGAACTGTCACAAGGCGACACGAAACCGGTCCAAGCCCTCATGGATTCAATTTCTAAATCAGACGAAACGCTGGTGACGAAAGCGCTGGGTGGGGACATGGACGCGCTGGATGCGCTCGTGCGGCGGCATCAATCGTGGGTGTTCAATCTGGCGTTGCGCATGGTTTGGCGGCGCGACCGGGCAGAGGATGCGACGCAGGAAATCCTGGCCAAGGCGGTGACCAAGCTCGGCACATTTGCCAGCCGGAGCGCGTTCCGCACCTGGCTTTATCGCATCGCGGTGAATCATCTCCTCAACGTCCGCAAATCCGAGATGGAGGAAAAACGCATGACCTTCACGGACATGGGTGCGTCGCTGAACGACGTGCCGGACGAGGATTTGCCCGACCCGCGCGCATTACCGGTGGAGACGAAAGTGCTGGTTGAGGAGGCCAAACTCGGCTGCGTCACCGCGATGCTGATGTGTCTGGACAGACGGCAGCGGCTGGCCTTCATTCTCGGCGAAGTTTTCGGCGAAAGCAGCGAGGCGGCAGCGGAAGCGATGGGGGAGAGCGCCGCGAATTTCCGCCAGTTGCTGTCCCGGGCACGCCGCGATTTGTATCAGTTCATGAACGAGCGTTGCGGCCTGGTGAACCAGGCCAATCCCTGCCGTTGCGCGCGAAAGACGAACGGTTTCATGCGCAACGGGTGGCTGGATGCGGAGCACCTCCAATTCTCCAAGGACCGAATCGCCGATGTGCGCGATGTGGCCGTTCACCGGCTGGAGGAATTGCAGGCGCTTGATCGTCAGCATGCCGAAATTTACCTCCAGCAACCGTTTCTGGCCGGGCCGGATCTCGCGCAGAAGCTGCGGGACATCCTCACTCAATCCGGCTTTGCTGGAAACTGACCCTGGCCGGGCGCCGAGTTTTGGACGGCCACCCCGCCAAGGCCAGGCTGCCGGGGCGGCGCATTTCAAGACGACGGAGCACCGGCCCGACCCCGGAAGTTTTTTCTCCCGGACTGTCACAGTCACCTTCTTTGTTTGTCTATCTGATTGAAGCCCGGAATCGGGCCGAAACAACCCACCAACATGAACACTGAACTCATACACATCGCCGCCCACGCCACGCTCGCCGGCTCAAAACCTTTCCCCGAAATCGTCGGCCTGCTGCTCGAAGCGGGTGTGGAATATTACCATGTGGACTACGTCGCCCTGCGGAAGACCTTCTACAGCGCCACCGGCGTGACCGTGGTGACCTCCATCACTTACGAAGGGCTGCCGCCCGTGGCTGCGGAGTTCGATGCGGCCGCCGTGCGCGCAGACATTTTGGACAGCCAGCGCCACCACCAGAAATACCGCGACTTCACCCGGCGTGCCATGGCAGCCGGCGTGCAAGGCTACTTCGCCTTTCTGCGCGGCAGGCGGGTCACCTACTTCGGTCGCCAGGGTGACCAGCACACGGAATGGTTTCCAGGCGCCGGCCCTGCCTCAGCTCAAGTCTAGTCGCGCTCCTCAGGACTGGTCGGGAATCTCCGCCTCGACCAGCTTGGCCAGCAGCGTCAGGGATTCCTGCCAGCCCATGTAGCAGGCCTCGGTGGGGATCATTGCGGGGATGCCTTCCTGCGTGACGTTCAGCTCCGTGCCGCAGAAAACCGGGCGCAGACTGATGGTCGTTTGCATTTCACCGGGCAGGCCCGGGTTGTCGAACTGGTTGGTGTAGCGGATGCGCTCGTGCGGCGCGAGTTCGAGATAGGTCCCGCCGAAGGAGTGGCTGCTGCCGGTCGTGAAATTGGTGAATGACATCTTGTAGCCGCCGCCGACCTTGGCATCCATCTGATGAACCTTGCCCGTGAATCCATTTGGTGGCAGCCACTTGGCCATCGCATCAGCATCGAGGAAGGCGCGGTAAACCCGCTCCGGTGTCGCGCGGAGCACCCGGTGAAGGCGGACGGTATTGGTCTGGCTGTTGCTCATGTTGGTTTGATTGTCGCTCGCATCATCACGACGCAGCGGAGTGATCGTTTCAGAACGTTCGTCCGGAAGTCGAATTCATTCCCGCACCTCTCGCTTGATGAGATTGTCCCTGGCTAGAGAACGCGCCTCGACCCACGCGCCACCGCGGATGAGCCCCCTCGCCCTGCGACGCAGGAGCGGGGGAGGGAGAAGGGAGCGCGCCGTCTTCGGTTGGTGCGGCTGACCAGTTGCGGCCCTCGGCTTGAGAGGGCGCTCCGAAAGCTTGCGCGCGGCGGCCGGCTTCATTTCAATGCCCGCAACGTAACCATGAACTCCGCCTCCCAGGACTTCCCTCATCACCTCGGCGTGCTGCGTGAGCGCATGCTGCACCCCACGGATTACGAGAAGGCCGTCAGCTACTTCCTTGAAGAGTTCGCGGGCGACCGGGCGTTTGTGACCGCGTCGGACCGGGAGCCGATGCCGCACCTTGTTTCCGTGGTCAGCAGCGTGGTATCAGGCGCGCTCGGGAGCCGCGTGCAGCTCGAGGGCGCGCTCGTGTCCTACTTGCGCGCGCACCGGTTCGTCCACGGCAACGCCCAGGCTGCGGGCCGCATCGTGCTGTTCTTCTACTTCGAGGAGGCGGACACCGGGATGATGATGCTGATCCCCGGCGTGCGCGGCGAGGCGGAGATCGCGCGGTTCCGGCTCGCCGGCGGCCTGATCAATCCGCTGCACAACTGAGGGCGAACCCGGGCCCGCCCCTGAACCTCGTGCCGGTGGCTTGCCGCCGCCGCGTTGTGGGTGGATGGCTTGAAGCCGGTTCGTCCTGCTGTGGCCCGCGGACGGCGGCTGCAAGCCGCCGGCACGGGTGTCCGGGCTTGCGTGCGCGGCAAAATCAGGGACTGTGTTGCGACAACCGCATGTCCAGAAACCCCTTCCTCCACGGCCTCCTCCTGGGCAGTTTGCTGCTTCTGGCCCCGGCACAGGGCGCACCCGTCCCCTGGCCGCCGGAGCACATGCGGCATCTACCGCCTGACTATCTGGACCGCCTGCGGGAGTGCCTCGTTGCCGGCACCGGCCGCCTGGGCCGGCTGCAGGTCAGCGACAGCAAAAGCTCCGAGTCCATCGGCTGGGTGCGCTACGGCCAGCCCGCCCTGCTGCTGAACCAGCGCGTGGATGACATCAACCGTTTCTTCGAGTCGGACACGTTCGAGTGGACCGCCAATCCCAAGTTCGGGTTCAGCCTCTTCACCGTCAGCTACATGCGGCTGTATGCGCTCATGAACCATCGCACGGGGCCGTTGAAGGGACCGCTGTCGCCGCCAGCCATGGAGAACTTCGAGCGGGGCATGTGGCGGGTGGCCAAGGTGAACAGCAAGCTCGCCGAGGCCAAGCGGGGTGTCTGGGACATGGAAGGCTCCGAGAACCATCACCTGGCCAGCAAGTCGTGCGACTTCCTGGCGGCACAGTTTCTCCGGAAGATTCCGGCGTATGCGGGGCAGAAGTATGACGATGGCTCGACGCCCGCCCAGCAGTATGAGATCCGCCTCGCCTACTGGCTGAAGTGGTTCGATGAACGCGCCAAGCGCGGCCAGTTCGTCGAGGCCGGCTCGCCGAGCTATCAGGGCGACAGCATGAACGCACTGTTCAACGTGCGTGATTTCGCGGAGGACGAGGTGCTGCGGCGCAAGGCCGGGATGTATCTCGATCTCGCCTATGCTGTCATGGCCGAGGAGACGCTGCTCACCACGCGCGGCGGGCCCAAGAGCCGCGTGAAGGTGGGCCACGAATACGACGGCGGCATGGCCAATGACCGCAGCTATAACACGCTCTTCAACGCGCCGGGCCGCACCTTCACCCCGCTGGGCGAGAACACGCGCTCCACGAGCGACTATTTTCCTCCGCCGGCCATCGTGAGCCTGGCGAAGGACACGAAGGGAAGAGGCACCTACTCCTTCACCACCCGCTGGCCGGGGCCGGTGCTGCCCGGGAAAGGCAAGCGTTCGGGCGACCCGGACGGTGTCCTCTGGCGGACGCTCGACCCGGAGCGCAGCGTGCTGCGGTGCGGCTTCGCCACGCCGAGCTATGTCCTCGGCTCGGCGGGGCTGGATCCCACCTGGCTCGACGACACGAGCATGGGCTTCCGCTGGCAGGGCGTGGTGTTCGATGGCGATCCGCTCGCGCGCATCGGCTTCGAGGTCGAGCCGGCGAAGGCGAAGGACTGGCATGGGTTCAACCCGTTCTTCAGCGTGCAGGACCGGAATATCCTCATCACGCAGAAGTGGGCTCCCGTGCCGCCGAATCCGGCGTCGGCCAACCCCGCGCACCTGCGGGTCTATTTCAGCCCGACGCTCGATGCGGTGGAGGAAGCTGACGGCTGGATCTTCGCCAAGGACGGCGGCGCCTTCGCCGCAGTCAAAGTTGTGGCCGGCGGCTACGCGTGGACACCGGCCTGGAAACGCGCCGAGGACGCACGGAATCAGGCGTTCATCACGCTCAAGGCGGAGAACTCGCCGGTGATCCTCATCGCCAATCAGGCCACGGATTACAACGGCGACTTCGAGGCGTTCAAAACGGCGGTGAAGGCCCGGCCCGTTCAGTATGCGGACGGCTTGCTGCGATTTGAGACGATCACCTTCCACGGCCCGGCCAAGCTGGGCGAAATCAACGGGAAGCCGGTCAATCTCGCGCCCGCGCGCGGCTACGACTCAGCGTTCATCCGCTCCGAGTGGGGCAGCGGGCTGATCCACATCCGCAAGGGAAACGAGACCGTGATCCTCGATTTCCGTGATCCGCTGAACCCGAAGAAAACCCTCGGCGCTCCCGCCACGGCTGAGTTTCCGCCGGGCGCGGGGAACGTGCCGCCGGTCGTTTTCGGCAAGGCGGCCCGCTAGCTTTGGGACGGGCCTGCCGCTTCGTGCCGAACTGCGGAAAGTGTTCATCCCGAAATCCGAAGCGGGCGAACACCGTCGGCGAGGAGCGCGGCCTTCAGGCCGCAGAAACGTGAGCAGCCAACGATCGTTCGAGCACACAGTTGCATTCGTGGCTTTCTGCGGCGTGAACGCCGCGCTCCGCAAACACCCTTCGCCCTACCCGCAGGCTTGGCTTCCTCCCCGCTTGCGGCGGAATGCCGGAACTGTTTTCCTGAGGTATGGCGAATTCGTTCCCGACCCTCATTCCCGGACTTCGCAGCCCTGCCGACCAGGTTCGGGGCATCGTTTACTTCGGTCGCCTGTTGGACAAGCTGCGGCTCGCGGCGGCGGGGAAGCTGCCGGCGGAGTGGCAGGCGATGCGGGGCACGGTGTCGAACAAGACCTTTGATGCGCGCTGCTGCCAGTTCCTCGGCGTGAACTACGCGGCGCTCGAAGCGGAGGCGCTCAAGGGCGGCAGCGATGAGGAACTGCTCGTGTGGGCGTTCGCGCACGGCCGTCAGCCAAGCGAGGAGGAGATCGAGGTGTGGAACGGGTTCATGACCAAGCGCGGCTGGCGCGATGCCTCGACGCAGCGGCTGAATGAACGGCTGGCGGAGATCGGCCTGCCGCCGGGCACGGTGCAGACAATGTTCGAGTTCATTGATCTGGACGAGGGCCGGCTGAAGCTTCCCAACGGCGGTTGAAATAGCCGCGACAGGGCGCAGAGGACGCAAAGAAAACCGCGGGGGAGAAAATTAGTGCCTGAGCACAGTGCAGCAGCGCCGCAGCCCGAGTTGACCACCGAGACGCGATGAACACAGAGAAAGACAAACGAAGGCAAATCTCTGTGTTCATCGCGTCTCTGTGGTCAAATGGTTTTTGAACATCTGCTCAGGGCGCAACGAAGTCGTGGCATAGCACCTGAGGGCCGCTTTGCGCGTGCGTGTGCCAGCCAGCGGTGCGCACCATTACGGTGGTCGGACGCGCAAAGCGGGCGTGAACGCCGCGCTCCGCTCCCGGCTCAGCCTCCTTTCGCCAGGTCGAGGAAGACGATGATCGAGGGGTTGCCGACCGGCGTGTAGTGGCCGGTGAATTTCAGGCCGCCCGTCTGTTTGTCCACCCGGAAGGCGGCGAGGTGGTCGGCGCGCTGGTTGCACACGTAGAGGAACTGGCCGGTGGGATCGAAGTTGAAGCTGCGCGGGTAGTTGCCACGCGTCCACTCCTCGCCCACGTAGCTCAGCTCGCCGTTTTTGCCCACCGAGAAGATGCCGACGCTGTCGTGCAGGCGGTTGCCCGCATAGACGAAGCGGCCATCCGCCGAGACCATGATCTCCGAGCAGAAATTGCTGCCGGCAAATCCCGGCGGCAGGGTGGAGATCGTCTGGCGCGCGGTGAGCCGCCCCCTCGCCGCATCGTAGTCGAACAGCACGACGGTCGAGCCTTCCTCCTGGATGGAATAGAACCAGCGGCCGTTCGGGTGGAAGTGGAAATGGCGCGGCCCGTCGCCGGGCGGCAGCGAAACGGCGGGGGGATCGCCCGGCGCCAGCAGGCCCTTCTGCGCGTCGAACTTCCAGACAAAGATCTGGTCCAGACCGAGGTCCACATGGAGGACGTGGCGGCCTGAAGGATCGGCCTCGATCATGTGGGCGTGCGTGCGGTCATGGCCGCTGAAGGCGAAGCTGCCGGGCGGCGCATGTGTGGCTTTGGTGGGGCCGATCTTGCCCGCGTCGTTCTTCACGTCGGTGGCGGCCCCGAGGCTGCCGTCGGGTTGGACCGGCAGCACCGCCACGGAGCCGCCGAAGTAGTTCGCGACCAGCAAAAACCGCCCGGAGGGATGCAGGCTCACGTAGGTGGGGCCGGCCCCGCCGGAGCGCACCGTGTTGAGCAGCTTGAGCTGCCCGTCCGCGCGGTTGATGGCGAAGGCGCTGACCGTCCCTTCCTTGGTCTCGCCCACGCGGTCCGTTTCATTGGCGGAATACAGGCGGGTGCCGGCGGCGTTCACGGCCAGGCAGCTCGGGCTGGTGCCCAGTTCATACACGCCGCTGGGCGTCAGCGCGCCCGTGGTGCGATTCACCTGGAACAGGTGGATGCCGCGGCCGTTGCCGGGCGGCAGATCCACCTGCGTCGGCAGCATGTCGCGCAGCGGCGAACTGAACGTGCCCACGTAGGCCATGAGCGGCCCCCTGGCCTCGGCGGATTGCGCGTCGCCCACCGGCGCGA
This sequence comes from uncultured Klebsiella sp., assembly GCA_964496695.1. Classification (GTDB taxonomy): domain Bacteria; phylum Verrucomicrobiota; class Verrucomicrobiia; order Limisphaerales; family SXTU01; genus SXTU01. The sequence goes on along the minus strand of CAZCBE010000014.1, from coordinate 68,111 downwards.
GCAGCGGTGCGCCGACGGCGAGCGCGGACGAGGCTTTCAGGAAAGAGCGGCGGGAAACACCCGGGAGCGACTGGTTGGGTTGCATGACTGGTTGATTGACAATACCAACTTCCGATGCAAATCGGTAGCATTCTGCCGGACGACACCCCTCACCCCAACCCTCTCCCCTCCTCCGAGGAAGGGAGAGGGGGCTGAACAGGCGTCGCGCTCCTCATCGGCTATTCCATCGATGGTCATTGGGCATTGGTGTAAGACAGGCTGGCGCGGGGCTTCAGCTCCGCAAGCTCTCCCGCCCCGTCATCGAACGCTCGACGAAGATGCGGTGCCAGAGTTCGAGCCAGAGCAGGGACCAGAGGCGGTGGGTGTGCTGGGCTGAACCGCTCGTGTGCTCGGTGATGAGGCGCTGGATTTCCGTTTTCTTGAACCAGCCGGCCTTCACGAGGTTGCCGTCCGGGAGCATCCGGTTCAGCACGGGGGCGAGATCGGTGCGCAGCCAGTGCTTGAGCGGCAGGCTGAAACCTTTCTTCGGCCGGTAGATGACTTCCCAGGGCAGGTAGCGCTCGGCGAGTTTCTTGGGCAGATACTTTTGCACGCCACCCTTCACCTTGAGCAGCGGATCGAGCGAACTGGAGAGCGCGCAAAGATCGGTGTCGAGGAACGGGCTGCGAAGTTCGAGGGCGACCTTCATCGAGGCCACGTCCACCTTCACGAGGTAGTCGTTGGACAGCCGCGCCATGAGGACGTGGTAGAGGTTTTGGTCGAGGAGGTTCAGCCCCGCCATTTCCGCCGCGTGCCGTTCGTAGATGTGCCAGGGGCGATGCGTGCCGAGGGACGCGCGGAAGCTGTCCGTGTAGAGCGCCTCGCGCTGGCGCTGGTTGAAGGCCATCGAGTAGCCGTGCCGCCGCGCGGGGTCCGGGCTGGCGTGCGTGGCCAAGGTCTTGAGCTTCTGCGCGAAACCGGTGCGCTCGGCGGCGAAGAGCCAGTCCTCCAATGGGCCGCGGACGAAGCCCGGCATGAAGGCGTCGTAGCGCATCGCGTGGAACGATGCGCGGGCAATGTCGTAGCCGCCGAACAGCTCATCGCCGCCGTCGCCGGTGAGCGCGACGGTGACGAACTCCTTCGCGGCCTTCGACACGTAGTAGGTGGGAATGGCCGAAGAGTCGGCGAACGGCTCGCCATATTCCCAGACGAGCGACGGGAGGATCTCCAGCACGTCGGGCTTGAGGCGGATTTGCTGGTGCTCCGTCTGGTAGCGCTTCGCAACGGCGTCGGAGTATTCCAGCTCGGAGAAGTCCTGCTCCTCGAAGCCGATGCTAAACGTCTTCACCGGCTTGCTGGAAAGCTGGCTCATCATCGCGACGACCAGGCTGCTGTCCACGCCGCCGCTGAGAAACGCGCCGAGCGGCACGTCCGCGATCATGCGCTTGCGCACGCCTTCCTTGAGCGCGGCGTCAATGCGCTCCAGCGCCTCAGCCTCGGTGACGTTGAGCTTGTCGCGGAAGTTCGGCTTCCAGTAGCGCACCGCGCGGGTGCGGACGCCGCCGCCGCCGGACGAGTCGCGCTCGAAGACCAGGTAGTGCGAGGGCGGGAGCTTGCTGACTTCGTTGTAGATCGTGTGGTCCGTCGTGACGGCGAGGTGGTGCAGGTAGCAGTCAATCGCCGCGTGGTTCACCGTGAGCGACGCCCCGGGCAGCGACCAGAAGGACTTGCTGTCCGAGGCGAACCGCACGGTCGCGCCGTGGACCGAGTAGTAGAGCGGTTTCTTCCCGAAGCGGTCCGTGGCGATCAGGAGCGTGTCCTTGCGCGTATCCCAGATGCCGATGGCGAACATGCCGTCCATGCGCGCGACGACGCCCTCGCCCCATTCCTCGAAGCCGTGGACGATGACCTCGGTGTCGGAGTGCGAGCGGAACTGGTGGCCTTTCGCCTCCAGCTCCTGCCGCAGCGACTGGAAGTTGTAAACCTCGCCGTTGAACGTGAGCCAGACGGTGCCGTCCTCGTTGGTCATCGGCTGGTTGCCGAGCGGCGAGAGGTCAATGATGCGGAGCCGCCGGTGGCCGAGCGCCGCGTGCCCGCCGAGCCACTGGCCGCCGTGCTCCGGGCCGCGGTTGAACATCACGTCGCGCATCAAGACCAGCTCGGACTCCGCGACGGGGCGATGGTCGAAGTGGACGATGCCGGTGATGGCGCACATACGTGGCGGCGGGATTAAACCGCAAGACGGGCGGGAGTTTCAACGCAAAGGCACAGAAGAATCAGGAAAGTGATTCCCGCCGTCTGGCCAGTTCCGCCTCCGAATCGCGTGCGCCGTGCAGCAGCAGGTCAAGCCGGCCGAGCGGATGAAACGCGAGTTCGAACTTCACGGGCAATGTCTCCCAGATACTGGTTCAACTCCGCATCAGTCCCGATCCGTTTGAAACTGCCAGGATGGTCGAAGTATTCCTGACGGCGACGGAGCAGCTCCTCCTGTTGCGCGGCCGGAGTCTCCTCTGCGGGCACGAGGTTGTGGCGGTGATCATCAAACCACTCGGCGAAGCGCAGTCGCTCCTCGGCGGAGAGTGCCTGAACCTGCTGTTCTAGTTGTTCCAAACTCACGAGCGTAATCTAACCAATCAGGCTGCCTTGGCGAATGCATTTTGGGTCGCCACGCCCTGCGGCCACCTCACCCGACGATGATGACCTGCTCGATCATGCCTTCGCGCACCAGCAGTTCGGCCCGGCCATCCGGGGCGAGCTGGTAGATGGCGCTGCCGTTGGTGTAGAGGATGGTCCCATCCGGCGCGAGGTCGTAGGCGAGGACGCCTTTGGCCAGCACTTCATCGGCTCCGCCCTGCTTGCGCCGGATGAACTCCCACGACTTTGGCACCAGGTCCTGCGGCTCCTCTTCCGTGGATTCCTGCGCCGCGGTGACCATGTTGCCCCAGATCATCATGCGCTTGAGGTCCATCTCGCGGGCCTTGGTGCCGCCCGAGGTGGACAGCTTCTTGCCCGAATACTTCATGGAGAAGAACTGGAGGAACTGGAAGACCGCGTAGAGCATGCGGAAGGGAAACAGGACGGCATCCTTGGCAAATTGCACCGGCTTGATTTCAGGACCGGTGCGATACGGCCGGCGGATGCAATAGAGCGTGCCGTCCGCCGTCATCTGCGGCGTGAGGTAGTCGAACTTCGGGTGCTCGACGACCGTGCTCAGCTCGCCCCGGTCCACCTCGATGAGATGAATGGCAAACGGGCCGAGGCCGACCGGCTGCCCCTCGCGGTTACGCCCGACACCGGCGGATTGATACACCACCTTGCGCTCCTCGCCCGGCACCCAGCGCGGCGCGGTGTCATACGAATCGCCCTCCGTCGCCTCGCTGAAGCCCGCCTCGTCGTTGAGGCGGATCGCCAGGTTGGCGGTGCCGAACTGGTGGCGGACGGCGCAGGCCACCTCGCCGCGCTCGGACACCGAGAGCCGTTCGAGCCGCTTGTCATTCTTGTTCCAGAGCCGCCGTTCCTCGGCACCAAGCTGCTCCAGTTGCAGCACACCGCAGAGGTCGTCGGTCTCCAGGCTGTAGAGCATCTGGCCCGCCTCCTTGCCACGGCACAGGCTGGTGATGCTCACGCGGATGGCGGCGGGGTCTTGGGGGACCTTGCCCCAGAGCATCGCGCCCGCGAGGAAGTTCTTGCCCTCGCCGCCGGTCTTCCAGGCGTTGCGCTGCTGCGACTTGACCGCGCGATCCCGGATGTCCTGCCCGAAACGGCTCTCGATGGTGCGGGGTGCGGTGGTCCCCGCCTTCAAGCGGATTTTCCCTTGGGCCAGCCAGGCGATGGTGAGGCTCATGTGGTGGTGAGCGGAAGCTTGGGCCAAAAATACGAGGGGAGGCGAGCCTTGATTGTTGCTCGGCAAAGCGCGCCAAAATTTATTGTTCCAGATGCTCCATGCTCATGGGGCTTTCCGAGATTCTATGTTAAGTTTTTCCATCCGGTCTCCCAGCCGCTTCATTTGGAAATACGTCGATCCGCCTATCCACATGAAGAACATCAAGGTCGCAATCGTTTGCAGGATGCGGAGTTTTCTAGTCTTGTCGAGATAGTGATCGGAGAGTCCGAGCCCGAGCAGCTTGCGCGAATACCACCGGTCGAAACCAATCGTCAGCACTGCCATAAGCCCGATGAAAATGGTCAATCCAAGCATCCCTATGCCCGGTCCCAACTGGAAATAATTGAACCCGCCGAATGCCAGAATCAGGACGACCGAGGGGCCCATGTGCCATTTGTAGGCATCGGTGTTGAAATCCAGCAGCCGGGCCTTCTCTTCGCCAGAAAGCGCGACTTGAGCTTTCCGGTCAAAATGCTGGACCGCCATCCCCAAGGCAAGGAACAGCGGCAAGGCGAGAAAAGTTTCCATGGGCTGAATAGGGTTGAACTTGGGCTACTCTGAGTATGAGCCGAGCACCCTCCCTTTGTCCTGTCAAGCCAGGCCCTGCGGTCCGGGCGGAACCGCTTACTTGCAGTTCACTGCCTTCTCCTGTTTCTGCCCCGCCAGCTTCATCGGCGACGTGCTGCCATTGCTCTTCGGCAGGTTGAGCAGCCGCTGGGCTTCGCCCAGCAGGAACTTCGTCTCCATGAAGGGCTGGAAGCTGATGTCCTGCCAGCGGATGAGGCCCTCGCCATCAATCAGGAACGTGCCGTGCAGCGGCTGGCTCTCGAAGTCGTCGTGCGCGCGGAAGGCCTTGAAGGCTTTCAGGCCGGAGTCCGAGAGCAGCGGAATCGGGAAGCCGCCGTTGTATTTCGCCTTCTCGACCGTGAAGTTCAGGCCCTCGACAGAGTCGGTGCTCACGGCCACGAGCGAGATGCCGGCCTTTTTGAATGCCTCCGCCTCCGGGGCGAAGGCGATGAGCTGCTCGATGCAGTGCACGCAGCCCGCGCCAAGATAAAAGATCACGATGACCGGCTTGCCCTTGAACTGACGCAGCGTGGTCTTCTTCCCGTCCCCGTCCGGCAGCGAGAAATCCGGCGCGGCAGAGGGCTGCCAGCGGAAGGGTCCAAGCGACGCGAGGCTCGGGCGCTTGCCGAAGTCCCACGAGCGCGTCAGCGGCGGACGCCAGTCGGCGGCGAGCTTCAGATCCTTCGCCACCGGTGCGAGCCGGCGCATCGCGGGCAGGTCGAGATCGGCCTCGGCGCTCAGCTCGCGCAGCTTGAAGAAGGCGTCGAAGGCTTCCTTAAACTTGCCGTTCTGGTAGGCGATGTCCACATAGGCGGCAAGCGGCTGCACCTGCTTCTCGCCGGCCTTCATCGCTTCCTGCGCAAGCTGCTCGGCCTTGGCCTTGTCCCCGACGGCAAAATGGAGGCGGGCCAGGCGCTCTTTGGGAATGTCCTTGAGCTTGGCCACCTGCTCCTTCGCGGCGGCGAACTGCCCTTCCTTCAGGGCGACCAGCGCACGCAGCTCGGCGATGGCTCCAGCGATGGCATTGGTGTTGCCAGTGGCCAGCAGGGCCACGCCGCCGCCGTAGCCGCCGGAAGTGCTCTTCTTCGTGTCGGACTTCGGCGCGTCCTTGGGCGCGGGAGGTGTGGCAGGGGTGCTGGATTTGGCAACGGTAACGGCAGACTTGGGTGCGGCGGGTGAATTCGTGCGCGCCGCCCCCTCACTCCCGGCGGCCGTCGCCGGCTTCGCGTCCGCCACAGGCTTCTTCTCGTCCGGCTTGCTCTCGGCCGGCTTCGCCGCCGGGGCATTCGTCGAGGGCTTGGGCGTGACTTTCTTCGCCAGCGCTTCGAGGGCGGCGATCTGGTTCCTGCCTGCCGTGATGTCGCCGGTGTGCAGCGACGCCAGGCCCAGGGCATGGAAACGGCGGGCCTCGTGGTCGTTGCTGTCCGTGGGCTGGAGATAGACAGAGCCGCCCAGCGAGAGGAGTTCGTCCCAAAGTTCAAACCGGACCAGGGTTTCGAGCAGACGCTGGTAGCCGTAGCTGGAGCTGCCCTTGGTGTGCGTGTTGAACTTCGGATGGCGCGGCAGCTCGATCATGTTCTTCGCGAGGTCCACGGCACGGTGAGCGGCCCCGATGTGGTTGAGGTCACGGATGAGCCACTCGTTGTTGTGCGCGAAGTTGTGGATCTGGTCGGGCAGCACGTAGTTGCCCATCATGTAGGCGTGGTCCACACGGGCGCTGGCCTCCTGCTGCCAGGCGGCGTCGGAATAGCGCTTGAGGGCGGAGTAAGTGTGCCCGCTCATGTGCCACATGTGGGCGATGCCGGGGGCGGAGAAGCCGTCATTCGCGGCGGAGACGAGCGCATTGGTCGCCCGCGCGCCCTCATCCCACAGATGGATGCGGTAGTGGTTCGCGGGATGCAGGGGATTCGCCGCGAGGATGTCATTGAGCAGCGCGTCCACGTTCTTCTTGTCGCCGTAGGGGACGCCCCGGCTGTTGTCCTGCCACATGAGCACGGCCAGAAAGGCCTTGGCCTCGAGGTCGGCGGGAAAGTCCTTCACGATCTGCTGGAGGGCCTTCTGATACTCCTTGCGGCGCTCTTTCTCGTCCTTCTTCTCGTCGCGGTAGTAATTGGCCAGCGCGGCGATCCACTGCCGTTCCCGCGGGGTGGTGGCGGCCTGATACTTCTCGGCGGACTTGATGAACTCCTTAGCGCGCTTGGCGTTGTTCACGTTCGCCATCGCCATGCCCCAGTAGGCGCTGGCGCAAAAGGGGTCGAGCGCGGCGGCCTGCCGGAAGGACCGCTCCGACTCAAAGTAGAAGAAGCCGTGGAGCTGGCCGATGCCCTGGTTGAAGAACTTCTGCGCGAGCGGGTTCCTGGTGCTGATGGGAAAATGCACCGCGCCCATGCCCGGCATGAGATGGGCCTGCTGCCGCGGGCCTTCGTTGAAGGCATCACCAGCCAGGGAGTGCCCGGCGGGCTGATCGTGATCCGCGCGGGCGGGGAGGACGCACAGCAGGCACGCGAGGAGGAGCAGCGAGAGCGAGTGAAGGCGGTTCATGTGCTGTAGTCGCGGACGGCCCGGCATAGCAGGCCATTCAGCAAGTGCTGCACAATGCACCCTGATTGAGGGTTACGGCAAGTCCGGTTGCTCGCTTTTGCGCGGGCGGCACCAGCCCACTCCCAGCCTCGCCCCCGTCGGCCTGCCCTGCCATGCTCCCCCCACATGATGCTCATCCGCACGCGCGTCGCGCCCAGCACGATTCATGGCATGGGGTTGTTCACGGTCGAGCCGGTGCCCGCCGGCACGCCGGTCTGGCGTTTCGAGCCGGGCTTTGACCATGATTTCTCACCGGCACAGTTCGCCGCGCTGCCACCCCTGGCCCGCGAGCACACGCGCTGGTTCTGTTTCGTCAGCCAAGTGGATGGCCACGTCATCCTCAGCGGCGACCACGCGTGCTTCATCAACCACTCACCAACGCACAACACCGGCACCCCACCGAACGCCGCGCCACCCGTGACCACCATTGCCTTGCGCGACCTGGCCGCCGGGGAGGAAATCACCTGCAACTACTGGGCCTACGATGCCGACACCGCCTGGAAACTCGGCCTCGTCCCCCGCGACGCCGCGTTGGGAGCGGTATGAATCAGCAATCACAGAATCGCTCGTTTCGCAGTTGATACTGGGGGCAACGGCAACCGTCACGGCCAAGCGGTTCCGTGGCAGGGCTTCATCAGGTGAGCGAGGGACAGTCCCAGTCCTCTGCCGCCACTAACCGAGCCGGCGGCCAGGATTTTCAGGCATCGTTCGTTGAAGGTGGCCGTCACGAGCCGGGGCGGATCGCGCTCCGGCGGGGATCCCAGGGAGAACCGGCATGGGCCGGGCGGCCAAAAAGGAATTGTCTGGCCGCCCCCTTCGCGTAGTGTCCGCGCCTCTATGCGGCAGGTAAATCTGGGCATGATTGGCGGCGGCACCGTCGGTGGCGGTGTCTATGAAGCCATCCAACGCAACGGCGCTCTGATGGCGTCGCGCCTCGGCGTGTCCCTGACCATCCGGCGCATCGCCGTCCGTGACCTGCAAAAAGCCCGCGCGGTGAACCTCCCCGCCGGCCTGCTCACCACGGACTGGCACAGCGTGGTGGCCGATCCCGAGGTGAACCTCGTCGTGGAACTGATGGGTGGCACCACGACCGCGCGCCAGGTGGTCCTCGCCGCGCTTAAGCTCGGCAAGCCGGTGGTCACGGCAAACAAGGCCTTGCTCTCAGCGCATGGCGAAGAACTCTTCGCCGCCGCGCAGCAGCACGGGACGAACCTCTATTACGAAGCCAGCGTTGCCGGCGGCATCCCGATCATCAAGGTGCTGCGCGAGGGGCTCATCGGCAACCGCATCACCCGGCTCTTCGGCATCGTCAACGGCACCTGCAACTACATCCTCACGCGGATGAAGGACGAGGGCGCGGACTTCTCCGCCGTGCTCGCGGACGCCCAGCGCCTCGGCTACGCGGAAACCCCGCCGGACCTCGACATTGACGGCCACGACGCCGCGCACAAGACGGGCATCCTCGCCAGCCTCGCGCATGGCTTCTGGGTGAACCCCAAGCAGATTTACGTCGAGGGCATCCGCAGCATCACGCGGCAGGACATCGAATTTGCCGCCAAGCTGGGCTACACCATCCGCCTGCTCGGCTGCGTGAAAGTGGCCGATGGCGTCCGCCGCAAGAAATCGGCGATCGGCAATCGGCAATCGGCCATTCAAGTCTCCGTCTATCCCACCCTGGTCCCCAACTCCCACGTCCTGGCCAACGTCAACGGCGTCTTCAACGCCGTCCTCGTGCGCGGCGACGTGGTGGGCGACACGCTTTACTACGGGCGCGGTGCCGGTCAGGACGCCACCGCCAGCGCGGTGCTGAGCGATCTCGCCGATGCCGCGCTTGACCTCAAGTGCGGCACCAAGAACCGCATCCCGCCCTTCATCCCGCACGAGCGTGACGGCGCGGTGCTGCCGATGGATGACGTGATCTCGCGTTACTACGTCCGGCTGACGGTCGAGGACCGGCCCGGCGTGTTCGCAAAGATTGCCGGCATCCTCGCCAAGGCGAAGATCGGCATCTCCTCCATCATCCAGCCCGAGGGCCACGCGGGCGAGAGCGTCCCGGTCATCCTGATGATCCACGATGCGCCGAACGCCGCGATGCGCCGTGCCCTGATGGCCATCGGCAAGCTGCCCGTGGTGAAATCCGCACCCGTAATGATCCGGGTGGAAAGTTTTGAGTAAGATGAGCCAGCTTCTCTTCCGCTCCACCAACGGCCAGTCCCCCGCCGTCAACCTGCGCGAGGCCTTCCTCGCCGGGCAGGCGCCGGACCGCGGCCTGTATCTGCCGGACCGTTTTCCGCGCATCACCCCGGCGGAAATAGCCGAGTTCGCCGAGCTGCCGTATCGTCAGGTCGCTTACCGGGTGCTCCGGAAGTTCACCGAAGGCGTAATCCCGGACGACGCCCTGGCCGCGATGTGTGACGAGGCCTACGACTTCGGCGTCCCCTTGGAGGTCATTCATTACGGCGTGTATCTGATGCGGCTGGATCAGGGGCCAACGGCATCGTTCAAGGATTTCGCGGCGCAGATGATGGCGCAGATGTTCGGGCGCTTCCTGCAGGAAGTCGGCGGGCAGGTGACCATCCTCACCGCCACCAGCGGCGACACCGGCGCGGCGGTGGCGCACGCGTTCCACAACATTCCCGGCGTGCGCGTCATCGTGCTGTTCCCCACGGCGGAGGTCAGCGAAAGCCAGCGCAAGCTGATGACCACGCTCAAGGACAACATCCGCACGGTCGCGGTGGACGGCAAGTTCGACGACTGCCAGGCGATGGTGAAGCGCGCCTTTGCCGACCCCGCGCTGGAGCACATCCACCTCTCCTCGGCCAACTCGATCAACATCGGCCGGCTCCTGCCGCAGAGCGTGTATTATTTCTACGCCGCCTCGCGCCTGGCCCCGTCCGGTGAGCCGATGGTGTTCTCGATCCCCAGCGGCAACTTCGGCGACATGATGGGCGCGGTCGTGGCGCGGGAGATGGGCCTGCCCGTGCGAAAGATCATTGCCTCGGTCAACGACAACGACTCGTTCCCCAAGTTCCTGACCAGCGGCGTTTACGAGAAGATTTCCCCCTCGCGCAACTCGGTCTCGAACGCGATGAACGTCGGCCACCCCAGCAACCTCGCCCGCCTCGTCGCCGTGTATGGTGGCCAGATGGATGAAACCGGGAAGATCCACCAGCAGCCCGATTTGGTGGCGATGCGCCGGGATGTGTTCTCCAGTTCCATCACCGACGACCGGACGCGCACGTCACTCCGGGAGTTCTGGCACAAATACCAGATCCTGCTGGAGCCGCACGGCGTGGTGGCGTGGCAGGGCTTTCTCGACTGGTGCGCGGTCGAGCCGCTGGGCAAGACCCCTGCCGTGATCGTCGAGACCGCGAACCCGGCGAAGTTCCCGGAAGAAGTGGAAAAAGTAGTGGGCTGGGCACCGGACGTGCCGGCTGCGATGACCGCCGGCCTCCAGCAGCCCGAAGATTACGACCGCATGGGGGCGGACTACGAGCAGTTCCGCGCGTATCTGATCGCGCAACACGCCCACTAGGCCGGAGCGGCCCACACGGGAGCCAGCCGTCGCCTAGCCCATGCCGGCGTATTCGTCATCGGTAAGCAGCTCGATGCCCATGAGCACGTAGTCGTGCGTGACAGCCTGCATGTCCTTGACGTAATTTGGCAGGCGGACCAACTCCGTGAAACCCAGCAGGCCGAACACCTTCATCGCGCCCTCCTGCGTGCCGATGAACTCCGCCTCCAGCTTTTCCAGGCTGCAGGCCCGGGCAATCTCGACGGTCTCGCCGACGAGCGCCTGCGCGAGACCACGGCCGCGGAATTTCGGATGCACATGGACGCTCACGCGGCCGATGTGCCGCTTCCAGCCGCCGAGGTTCTGATGGAGCGTGCAGACGCCGATGATGCCCGAGTCGCCCCAGGCCACCAGCGGCAGGTTGCGGCCCAGATCAATGGACTCGCACCATGCGCGGACCACTTCCGGCTCGGTGACGCGGTGCTTGATGTAGAGCAGTTCGGGGGACGGGAGCGCCGTGAAGAACTGGTGGAACGCGGCGTGGTCGCCTGGCTCCAACGGACGTGACTGGCAGACGAGACCGTCGCGCAGCATCAGTCCCTTGGGATACTCATCAAGTGCGGATTCGAGTGACATAGGCTGGTTTTGGGGTTGGTCGCCGCCACAAGCGCGGCGGCTCAGGTCATTTCACCGACAATCCCGCGTCCGGTTGCAAATTGTCGCTCGTCGAGCGAGGTCGGATCCACGCTCCAGCGCGCCGCCAGCATGGGGAGCCGGTCCAGGTTCTGCAAGATCGGGTCGTGCGATTCGCCCCAGATTTTTTCCGCCTCCTCGTGATAGTCATAGCAGCGCAGGCCCAGGCCGAGTTCCGCCGGGCTGGGCGGGCCCTGATGCCAGGCCACATGGCCGACCCAGGCGTAGGCGCGCAGCACTTCGCCGGAATCCAGCCGCGCCCAGGCGTGGTGGCCCACCGCACGGTTCAGGCTGAAGAACTGCACGAGGCCCAGCTTGCGGCTGAGGTCCGTGAGGCGATGAAAACACACGTCCACGTCATCCGCCGGATCGGGCAGGCCGGGACCGACGACCAGCACCCATTCACCAATCGGAGGAGTGATAAAGAGCCGGCGGTCGCGTGCCTCGGCCATGCCTTCGGCCCAGGTGCAAATCGTGGGGTTGGCGAGCTTGAGCGCCTTCTGCACGGCGCGCGGCTCGGTGGTGCGCACGGCGATCCATCGGCAGGGCGAGTCAAAGATTTCCGGACGGAACGAACCGCCATCCGGCCAGCGGCGCATCGGCCGGTGCAGCAGTTCGTCCTGTGCCCAGGCCCGGCGTTCCCGGGCATGCCGGGTGGCCATCCAGACAAACACGGCTCCCACCACGAGAATCAGGAACAGGAGAAACAGCAAGGCGACCACGAGGTAGTTCTCTCCTTGAACAAATCCGGTTCCGTCGCTGCTGCGCAACTGGAGGAGTTCCCGGAGGCTGTTCACGTCCGGCAATCTAGTCCTCCGCCCCGCCCACGCAATCGGAAAAATCCGGGCCGGAGCGCGGGCGTCCTCGCCCGCTTTGCGCATGTGACCGCCGCAAGAGTGCGCACCGTCCCTGACGCCCGCACGCGCCAAGCGGGCCGCGCTCCGGGAGCCGAAGACGGTCAGAAAGATGAGGTCAGAAATTGGCAGGAACCGGATCGTAAATTTTTCTGCCCCTAATTTTCCTGCCACAATTCGGTTCAAGTTTCCTGTTCCATTTGGACCTGCCCATGGACCATGAACCGGAAACGGGCAAAATCTTTGGACATCAACCGGCGCATTTCCCGGCTCAGGGAAAGCCTCATTCCTCCCCATGATTCTGTGCCCCATGATTCTGTGAACCTCCCCGCTCCTCCTCATCTGTGGTCGTTTTGAATCTGCGGGAAATCCTCCGCCCCGTCCCCGCTCCTCAGGCCGATTTCCGTGCGAACAGCTCCCGGATGATGTCCTCGATGGGCACCTCCTGAATGTCAATGTCCCGCACCGGCAGCTCATCGAAGAGCGCCTTGCAGACCGGCACCACGCGGTCACGCTTCACCTTGAGTTTCACCGTGCCGTGCGTGCGCTCCACCACCTCGCCATACTGCGCCAGTGATTCCGCCGAGCGCTCCGGCCCCGGCTCGCATTCGATGGTCACCAGCTTGAAGTCGGCGAAGCGGTCAATCACCTCGCTCAGCAGCCCGTCGAAAAAGATCGTGCCCTTGTCAATGATGATGACCCGCTGGCACAGCTCCTGGATGTCCGCCATGTAATGGCTCGTGAGCAGGATGGTCGTCTTGCGCGAGGCGTTGTGGTGGCGGAGGAACTCGCGGACCTTCTTCTGCGAGACCACATCCAGGCCGATGGTCGGCTCGTCGAGGAAGAGCACCTTGGGCTGGTGCAGCAGCGCGGCGGTCAGCTCCATCTTCATCCGCTCGCCCAGCGAGAGCTCGCGCACCATCACGTTGAGCTTGTCCTTCACATCGAGCAGTTCCGTCAGCTCCGTGACCGTGGCCTCGAAGACCTTCCGCTCGATGCCATAGATCTTCGCGTTCAGCTCCAGCGACTCGCGCGCCGGCAGATCCCACCAGAGCTGGTTCTTCTGCCCCAGCAGCAGCGCGAACTGCCGTCGGTAGCCGTCCGCACGCTCCCACGGCACATAACCCAGCACATTCGCCGTGCCGCTGGTGGGATAGAGCAGCCCCGCGAGCATCTTGAGCGTGGTGGTCTTGCCCGCTCCGTTCGGGCCGAGGAAGCCCACCAGTTCGCCCTCCTCGACCTGGAAACTCACCTCGCGCGCCGCGAGCGTCTGCTCATGCTCGCGCTTGAACAGCCCGCGCACCGCCCCCCGGAAGCCGGGCTGCTTCTTGTAGGTGCGGAAGGCCTTCGTCAGGCCGTGAACTTCAATGGCTGGCATCGTGCATCAGGCCGCGCCCGCCTCGGGAGGCGGATCGTGCGCGGCGCAGACGTGGAGAGAAGCGGATTGCGGCCCGCGTTCAAAGCATCTTTTCCACTGGGGAAAAGACGGGGAAAAAGAGTTGGTGCCCCGGGTAGGACTCGAACCTACGACCAATTGATTAAGAGTCAACTGCTCTACCAACTGAGCTACCGAGGCAGCAAAGAGGCGGAACAATCAGGATTTCACCCCGGTTTGTCAACACTCCCCCCAATAGATTTTCCGCCCCTCCCGAGGGCTCCTCGGCAATGCGTGGCCGGCGGTGAAAAGGTTAGGCTGGCGGGTCGAAATACTGGCTTGCCGCCCGGCGGGGACGGGCCGAAATTCGCCGTCCATGAGCCACCCCTACCGCGTCGGCATCATCGGTGCCACCAAGCGAGGCGATTATGGCCATGGCATGGACACGGCCTTCAAGGACCTGCCGCAGTTCGAGGTCGTGGCTCTGGCGGATCAGGATGAGACCGGTCGCGCCGCTGCGGGCAAGCGGTCTGGCGCGCCTCGGCTCTACGCGGACTATCGCGAGATGCTCGCCAAGGAGAAGCTGAACGTCGTGGCCATCGGCCCGCGCTGGGTCACGGATCATCGGGCGATGGTCACTGCGGCGGCGGCGGCGGGCTGCCACATCTTCATCGAGAAGCCGCTCACTGCGAGTCTGGCGGACGCGGACGCGATGCTGGCGGCCTGCCAGCGCGCGAAAGTGAAATGCGCCCTCGCCCATCAACTTCGCACCATGCCGCCGCTGCGGCAGGCGCTGGCGGATTTGCGCGCGGGAAAGTTCGGCAAGCTCCTGCGGATGTTTGGCCGCCCGACCGACGACGCGCGCGGCGGCGGCGAAGAACTCATCGTGCATGGCACCCATTTCTTCGACCTGATGATCGGCATCGCCGGCCCGCCCCGCTGGGTGAGCGGCCACCTGGCGGTGGGTGGTCGCGACGCAACGCCCGCCGACCGCCGAGAGGGCCGCGAACCAGTGGGGTCCATCGCGGGTGACTCGGTGGCGGTGATGATTGGCTTCGATGCGGGCGTGCGCGGGTTCTGGAACTCGACGGCGAACCTGAACCAGGGCGGCAGTGTTTACGGCCTGCAGCTCGAGTGCGAAAAGGCATTGATCCAACTGCGCACCCGCAGCGAGGTGTTCATCTATCCCGGGCCGGTCGTGGAACCGGAGAATCCCAAGCGGGGGTGGGAGAAAGTGTGGGTCGAGGACTGGCACTTCACGCCGGAGCACCAGCCGCGCCCCCTCAACGACTACATTCACCGTGGCAACCAGACCTTGCTGCGCGAACTCGCCCAGGCCATCGAGCGCGACACCGAGCCCACCGCCAGCCTGCGCGACGCCGTGTTCGTTACGGAGATCATCCAGGGCACCTACGCCTCCCACTTCGCCGGCGGCACCCGCCTGCCCATTCCGCTGGCCAACCGCCGGCATCCGCTGGCGGGGTGATGAAGTGCCAACCCCGTGCTCATCGTGCCTGACAACGCCTTGCCCGCTGGAACAACTCAAAGTGAGGTTCATCTATGCTCGACCTGACTCAACTCGACGACGCCGTCCGCCATGAAGGCGGGATCAGCCGGCGATTGTTCCTGGCTTACAGCGCGGCGCTGGCGGCCACGCCCACGCTCAGCCTGCGCGCGGCGAACAAGCCGAAGGGCCCGCCCAAGTTCAAGGCCGACCCTTTCTCCCTCGGCATCGCTTCCGGCGATCCCAGCGACGATGGATTCGCACTCTGGACGCGGCTGGCTCCTCAGCCTCTGGACGGGGATGGTGGACTGCCGCCGGAGAGTATCGAGGTGCAGTGGGTGGTGGCTTCCGATGAGGCGATGAAGAAAGTCCTGCGCAAGGGCACGGCGGATGCCACGTCAGCACTGGGGCACTCCGTCCACGTCGAGGTGGAAGGCCTGAAGGCCGACGCCTGGTATTGGTATCAATTCCATTGCGGCGGTGCGTCCAGCCCGGTGGGACGCACGCGCACAATGCCGCTGGCGACGGCCTCCCCCGAGCGGCTGAAATTCGCCTTCGCCTCCTGCCAGAACTACGAGGACGGGCTCTTCACCGCCTACCGGCACATGGCCAAAGAAGACCTGGATCTGGTCGTCCATCTCGGCGACTACATTTACGAAGGCGGTGCGCATGACAACCAGGTCCGCCGGCACCTCGGCGCGAAGCTCAAGACCCTCGCGGACTATCGCATCCGCCACAGCCTGTATCGGACCGACTCATTGCTCCAGCTGATGCATGTCCGCTGTCCGTGGGTGGTGACGTGGGATGACCACGAGTTCGAGGGCAACTACGCAAACGCCACTTCCAAGGAGAAAGGGGTCAACCCGGCCGAGTTCCTGAAGCGGCGGGCCTCTGCCTACCAGGCATACTACGAGATGATGCCGCTGCGCGCCCGGTCCGTGCCGCAGGGGCCCAATCTAAAGCTCTATCGCACGGTGACGTTTGGCCGGCTGGCCGCGTTCCAAGTGCTCGACACCCGCCAGTATCGCACCGATCAGCCAAATGGCGACGACGCTGCGGATCTCAATGGAGCGGCGCTCAACCCCAAGAACACCATGCTGGGAGCCCCGCAGCGCGACTGGCTGCAGGGGGCGCTGGTCAAATCCAAAGCCACCTGGAACGTGCTCGCCCAGCAGGTGATGATGGGCATGGTGGATCGTCATGGTGGGAAGGAGAAAACTTACTCGATGGACGCGTGGCCGGGCTACGCCTTCGAGCGGATGAAGCTGATCCAGTTTCTGGCCGAGCATCGCGTGTCCAACCCCGTGGTGCTGACCGGGGACATCCACTCGAACTGGTTGAACAACCTGCGCGTGGATGACCGCCGGCCTGAGCTGCCGGTGGTGGCCACGGAGTTCGTCGGCACCTCCATTTCCAGCAAGGGCAACGGGACCGAGGTGGAGGCGAAGCGGCTCGACCGGCTGTTCGCCGAAAACCCGTGCCTGAAGTTCCACAACGACCAGCGCGGCTATGTCCGTTGCACGGTCACCCGCGATGCCTGGCGAAGCGATTTTCAGGCGGTGAGCGAGGTGGCCAAGCCGGGGGGCACGCTGGCCACCAAGGGCTCGTTCATCGTCCGGGCGGGCAAGGCCGGCGCCATCAAGGCATAAGTCCGAGCGCCCGGCGCGCGGCGTTCACGCCGCTTCAGCGTCCGAACTCGACGCGCATACGAACACGCCGTGAGTGTCGCACATTGAAGCGGCGTGAACGCCACGCGCCACGCTCAAAGGCAGTCCATCACCCGATCAAGACTCACTCACGGCTTGAGCAGCGCCTTCAAGGCGGGTTCGGCCGTTGGCAGACTGCTCAGCACGAGGTCCGCCATCGCCTTCGCCCCCTTCTCCGAGAAGTGCGTGCGGTCCGTGGCCGAGCAGCTCAGGTCCGCGCTGCCGGCGTCGCCCAGCCGCTCAAAGAGCACCCCGCTCGCAGTGTGCAGGTCCACCAGCGGCACCTGCTTTTCCTTGGCCACCGCCTTCATCGCTTCGGTGTAGGGCAGCAGTTCCTGCGTCGTCTTCCCCTGTTCGTCGAAGCGGCGGCGGTGCATGGGCGTGACCAGCACGGGCTTCGCCCCGGCCGCCCGCGTTTCGTCCACGTAACGCCGCAGGAACTCCCGGTAATCGGTCGCCGCATCCGTGGACTCCAGGCGTTCCTTCGCGTGGGAATCATTGTGGCCGAACTGGATCAGCACAAAGTCCGGCTTCTGCGCCAGCGTCGTGGTCCAGAGCCCCTCCTTGATGAACGTCTTGGTGCTGCGACCACTCTTGGCGAGATTGATGACCCGCACCTGGGACTGGAATGCGGGTGCGAGGAAATGGCCCCACCCGCGGATGTTGGAGGTCGCCGGATACTCGCAGACCGTGGAATCGCCGATCACCGCGATCCGCACCTCCCGTGGAGCGTCGGCGCTCCTGACGGCACGGACCAAGCCCAACCACACGCAGCCCATCGTGGCGAAAAAGCCGATTCGAGAATGCATGAGCGAAGCCTACCCCGGCGGCCACGAAGACGCCAACCTCTCCGAGCGACTCATGGAATACTCTGGTCGAATCTCCGCCGTGAACCGTTGAACGCGCTCTCCCCTGAACCGCGCACGGAGTCCCGGCTTCAGCCGGCGGAACGCTGCCAGTTCCAGACGCTGCGCGCGCAGCGCCTCAGACGGGGATGGTCGCCACACCGGCTAAAGCCAGGACTCCGTGCGTGTGCCACGCGCCCCGCCAGCGCTCGCTCACGCCAGTCCGCGCTTGCCCAGCTCTGCGATGGTCCAGAGATACTCGTCCACGAGCTGGTCCACCACGTTTCGCTTCTTCATCTCGGACGGCATCACCTCCCACGTGTAGGTCTCCATCTCCAGGTGCGAGCAGAGCGCCGGGGTTTCTTTGAGCACGTCCAGCACGCCCTGCACATGGTCGGCAGTCGTGCCGAAGAGCGGCGTCGGCGGGCAGTGCAGCGGGATATGGAAGTGGATGCGCCACTCGTCGCTCAAGGCGGGCGGCAGGTGGTTGTGCAGCGCGAGCGCGTCGTCCAGATCCTTGTGCCGCTTGATGCTGCCGTCGGCGGAGCGCGCGAGCACCTGGTGGAAATACACGTCGTCCGCGAAGGCTCGCAGCGCCTGCCGGGCCTCGGCGGTGGGCTTCACCTTGAGCGCGTTGCTCAGGTGCAGTTTGCTTACCTTGATCTTGTGCTGGCGCAGCCGGCCCAGCGCTTCGCGGGGAGACTCATATTGGAGGGCCAGGTGGCAGCAGTCGTAGTTCACGCCCAGGTGCTCATCCAACCGCAAGTCGCCGGGCCGGTCGGCGCGCATTTCCTCGATGAAGTCCACGGCCTCCGCGCTGGTTTCGAGATAGCAGAGCGGCTCCGGCTCCAGCCCGAGGTGCAGCGTCTTGCCCGAACTGCGCGCCACTCGTTCAATGTGCTCGACGCACTTCCATAGGTTCTCCCGCGCCGCCCGGACTTGGGAGGAAGTCTTGATGAACTCCTTGAACGACACCGGCACGGTGCTGACGCTGCCCTCGACCCCGGCGGGAACGATCTCGCCGAGCAGGTCGAACAGCAGGTTCGTGTAGGCCACGCGCTCCGGCGTCGTCCAGTCCGGCGCATAGACCTGCTCCTTCACACGCGTGCCGTGAAACCGCCCATAGGGAAAGCCGTTGATGGTGAAGACGTAGCAGTGTTCCGCATCCAGCCAGCGGCGGAAGCCTGCCAGCGTGGCCGGGTCGCTCAGTTCCCGCGCCGCGTCCGCACCCAGCCGCAGGCCGATGGCGTAGGGGGATTTCGTCCCCAGCCGGTCGCGCACGGCCAGCACGTATTTCTGAAGCGACTCGAACGTCTGACCCCACGTCTCGCCCCGGTGGATGTTCGTGCAATAGGCCAGATGGAGTCCGTGCTTCAATTTCATCGCGGAAAGGTGTAACAATAAGGAGCGCGAGCCGCCAGTCTTTCGCCGGAAAACGGCGGGCATGAAAACGAGATTAAGAGTAAGATCAGGATTAAGATTATGAGCGCACCCGCCCGGCCCTGCTTCAGTTCCTGCCCCTGCTCCTGCTCTTGATCTCCATCCCTCCCCCATGATCGCCGCCCAAGACAAGCTCTTCGACCTGTTCCGTGACGCGCTCGCGCGCGGCATCTTCGTGAAGCTCACCATCAGCCGCCCGCGCGATCCGGCGGCGGAACTGAAGAACGTCTTCCTCCGGCCCGTGCAGTTGAAGGCCGGGCTGCGGGTGGCCTTCGCCTACCGGCACGGGACCAAGGACATCTTCAAGAACCTCACCCACGAGGATTCGCTCGCCGAAGTCGCCCGCCTGCTGAGCGAGTCCTTCCTGTGCGCGAATCTCTTCACCACTGAGCGCACCGCCGAACTGACCATCCGCGAGGATGACTCCGCCCGGATCACTCTGCGCAAGCCAGTTCACGGGGAGGCTCCGTCCCTGGACCACGACCGCACCAAATCCCGCAGCATCCTGCCCACGGAGCCGTGGCTCCGCGAACTGGACGTCACCTTGCCGGACGGGCGCGTGCGCGAGGTGATGGCGGACAAGTTCCGGCAGATCAACCAGTTCGTCGAGGTCCTCCGCCCGCTGTGCCTGGAGGCCTTCGCCCAGGGTGCCGCCACGCCGCTCGCCGCCGAGGAGGGCGGCGACGACCTGACCGACACGGCCCGCCTCCAGCGCCGTGCGCGCCGCCAGACCGAGACCGAACGGGCCAGCACCGTGTTCGTCCAGCGTCCGCTGACGGTCGTGGACATGGGCTGCGGCAAGGGCTACCTCACCTTCGCGGTCAGCCAGTTGCTGGAGCAACTGCTCTTCACCGGCAGCCGCGTGGTGGGCATCGAGCTGCGCCCGGACCTGGTCGAGGACTGCAACCGCGTGGCGCAGAAATGCGGTTTCGAGCGTCTGCACTTTCAGGCGGGCTCCATTGCCAGCACCCAACTGGACGCCGCGGACGCGCTCATCGCCCTGCATGCATGCAACACCGCCACGGATGACGCGCTCGCGCAGGGCATCGGGGCCGGAGCGCGCCTGCTCGTGGTCTCGCCCTGCTGTCACAAGGAAGTCCGCCCGCAGCTCATTCCCCCGGCGGTGCTGGAGTCCTCCCTGCGCCACGGCATCCTGCTGGAGCGCGAAGCCGAGTTTGTCACGGACGCCCTGCGCGCGGCGCTGCTCGAGTGGGCGGGCTACGACACGAAGGTCTTCGAGTTCATCTCCACCGAGCACACGGCAAAGAACCTGATGATCGCCGCCGTGAAGCGCCGCCAGCGCGGCGACCTCGCGGAACTCGCCGCGACCGTGCGAAATCTCGCGGCCTTCTACGGCGTGCGCGAGCAGCGCCTCGCCGCCCTGCTCAGTTTTCCGCTGGTGGAGGAACCGTCGGCGAAGGACTGACCCGCGCTTCCCCGGCAGGTGCCCGCGAAACACGCGAAGGGACGCGAAAACGCACCGCGGCACGGTCAACGTGGAGCGCGGCCTTCAGGCCGCAGAAACGGGAGCACGCCAGTGGTCGTTCGCACGCACCTTTCCCATCGCCGCCTTCTGCGGCGTGAACGCCGCGCTCCACTCACGCCGGCCGGTCGCCTGGACGCTCTGTTTCAGGGTCTGCCGGGGCAGACCTCGCTCACCACGGCGTGAAGCGCAGGCCGAAGAGCGCGAGCACGCTGAGCACGAGCAGGGCAATCGCCGGCAGGAAGAACGGATCGTAGTAGTCGGACGCTCGCGGCTTCTTTTCGAGCACCACCACTTTCTTCATCTCATCAATCCGCTTGAAGACCGCCTGCAGCGCCTCGGGCGTGACGGCGTTGAAGACTTCGCCACCGGTGGCGCGCGCGATGCCGACCAGCGCCGGCTCGATGGGGTCCTCCGTCATCATGATGCCGAAGACGGTGATGTTCTGCGCCCGCAGGTTGGCGATGATCGCCGCGTCCTTGGGCGACTTGATGTCGCTGCTCTCGCCGTCGGTGATGAGGATGATCATGCGGTCCCCAGTGGGACGTTCGGCGAGCAGGTCGCTCGCGCCGTAGAGCGCCTTGCCGATGAGGGTGATGCCCCACAGCTCGTCCGGCAGGCCGTGACGGCCCATGGACGGCGGATCGAGCTTGGGGTTGTTCGGCACGATGAATGGCCGCGCGAGGGCGAAAGATTCCGTGTCCAGCGTGAGCGGCAGCCAGTGGATGTAGTGCCGCGAGAAGATGGTCAGGCCGAAGGCGTCGCCCTTTCGGAAATGGGTGAACTGCAGGATGCCTTCCATCGCCGAATCGAACCGCGTGTGGCGGCCGTTGGCCTGCGAGCCGTGGTTCTCCGCCATGCTGCCCGAGGTATCGAGCACGATCTGGACGTTGTTCAGCTTTCGCTCGATCTCCGGCGGGTTGAAGATGATCGGATGCGCGAGGAAGATGATGGCCAGCGCAAGGAGCCCGGCGGGCAGGCAGTTCGCGCACAGCACGAGGAAACGCAGCACCAGCCCACGCCGCTGCCGACCGTGGTCGAACGGCAGCACGATCGGCTGGCCGCGCCGGACCCATTCCCAGAAGGCGAGAATCACGGGCAGGGCGAGCAAGGCGAGCCACTGGGGATGGAGGAAGATGAGGTTCTTCAAGATACGGCCTCCGGTTCCTGGGTTTTCACCGGCTCAATCGTGTAAGGCGCGATGACCGCCGCGATGTCTTCGCGCCGGACCTTCGAGCCTGGCTGGTGCAGCCAGAGCTGCAACTGGCGCAGCGCCTCGCTGGTCTTTTCGTTGCGGCTGATGACGTCGAGCGAGGTGATCATCGGCGCGCCGGTGAGCGCCAGTTCCTCGCGCCAGCGACGGAGCAGCAGCATTTCCAGCCGGGCCTTGGCTCCGGCATCCAGCGTGCCGGCCTCCAACTGGCTCAGCAGCGCGCGCAGCAGCTCGGCCAGCGTCGGCTCCGGAACGGCGGCGACGGCCTTCAGCCGCCGGGGACGTCCGTAGAAGATGAGCAGCAGCAGCCACGCAATCCAGAACGCGCCCAGCCCGATCAACGTAGCCGTATAGTGCCCGCCTACATCCACGCCGACCTCCTCGGTCTCCTGGATGCGCGCATCGAGGTGCTTGGAAAGCTTGGGATCGCCGTTGAACTTGAACGAAGGCAGGCCAGTCAGCGGCGTGCCATCCTCCGAGGTCAGGTAATCCTTCAGGTCAAACATGCCGGCGCGGTTTGCGATGTAGCGCACGTCGTAGATGCGCACGCCCGCTTGCTCGGTCACCTTGGCGATGCGCACGTTCACCGCCACGCCCCACTTGTAAGGCTTCACGGCCACGGCGGGCCCGCTGTAGGTCACGATGGCCGCCTGCTCGACGCCCAGCGGCACGTTGAGCGTCTCCTCCGTCTTGCGCGGCCAGAGGCAGATCGCGATGAGCACGACCATGCACACCGCGATGAGCGTGCGGCTGTTGAATCGTTGTGGTTGTGCTTCCATGCTATCTCACTTTTCCGCTCATGCCGCGTTGGCCCAGGAAGTGGCGCAGCTTGCCGAGAATCGGCTGGTCCGTCAGCAGGTGCAGGTAATCAATGCCGAAGCGCGTTAGCTCGCCCTTCCAGCCCTCCGCATCCACCCACGCGCGGCGGCCATGGCCCACAAACGCGCGGCCGGACTCGGCTTCCAGACCACGGAAAAGCCCCGACCCTCGGACCCCGGTCTCCGCCGGGTCCTGCAGGTGCAGCACGATCACGTCATGCTCCTGCGCGAGGATTTGCAGCGCGGGAAACGCACCGGGATCGTGCAGGTCACTCAGCACGATGATCATGGTGCGGCGCTTCAAGGACGGCGCGACCTCCCGCGCGCGGTGCGCCAGCGAAGTGTCTTCGAGGAAGTCGTGGTGGCGGAGCTGGTGCGACCACTCCATCACGAGGTTGCGCGAAAGCGTCGGGCGGACATGCAGCTCGCGCGCGCCGCAGCCGAGCAGGCCAACCGGTGTCACGTTCGCCTGCGCCGCGAGCGCGATGCCCGTGGCGATCTGCACCGCCCACGCGTATTTGCTCATCGGCTGCGAGGTGACACACATGGACGCGGAGGTGTCGAGCAGCAGGTAGAGCGGAATCTGCTTGGGCTCCTGATACTCCTTGATGAAGAGCTTGCCGATGCGCGCCGAGACCTTCCAGTCAATGGCCTTCACCGGGTCGCCCGCCACGTAGAGCCGCGACTGCGCATACTCCAGCCCGCTGCCGTGGAAGACCGATTCCTCCTGGCCGAAGTTCAGGCTGTTCGCCAGGTGCTTCACCGCGACCTCGAACTGTCGGGCGTCAACGGGCTCCTGGTTGAGTTTGACCTTTCGCTGCATGGCTTTGGGTCAGCCGAG
Organism: uncultured Klebsiella sp.; assembly: GCA_964496695.1. GTDB lineage: Bacteria > Verrucomicrobiota > Verrucomicrobiia > Limisphaerales > SXTU01 > SXTU01. Next base: position 44,816 of record CAZCBE010000014.1, on the reverse strand, counting down.
ACTGCCGAGAATTCCTTCCAGCACCTGCTTGCCGGTGTGGCCGGCGGCGGACGCCTCGTAGCTCACGCGGATGCGGTGCAGCACCACGTCCTCGGCGAGGTCAAACAAATCCTCCGGCGTCACGAAGTCGCGGCCGTGGATGACGGCCCGGGCGCGCGAGGCGTTGACCAGCGCGAGACCGGCGCGCGGACTGCAGCCGAAGTCGAGCAGCTTGGACTCGCGCGTGCGGCGGACCAGCTCCACGCAGTGCTTCACGATGACTTCGCTGACGTGGACGGCCTGGACTGCCTCCATCGCAATGACCAGGTCCTCGACCGACGCCCCGGCGTCGTCGCTGATCATGTCGAAGGCCGAGCGCGGCACCGCGCCGCCGCCCTCGCGCCGCAGGCCCATGCCGAGCTGGCGCTGGAGGATCATCTGCTCGTCCTCGCGGCCCGGATAGCCAAGCCGGTGCAGTAGCATGAAGCGGTCGAGCTGCGCCTCGGGCAGCTCGAACGTGCCGGACTGCTCCACCGGGTTCTGCGTCGCGATGACCAGGAACGGCGTGGGCAGCTTGAGGTTCTGGCCACCGATGGTGACCTTGCGTTCCTGCATGGCCTCGAGCATCGCGCCCTGCACCTTGGGCGCGGCGCGGTTGATTTCGTCGGCCAGCAGCAGGTTGGTGAAGACCGGGCCGCGGTGGATGCGGAAGTCGCCGCTCTTCTGGTCAATGATCTCCGAGCCGATGATGTCGGACGGGAGCATGTCCACGGTGAACTGCACGCGCTTGAAGTCGAGGTTGATGGCCTTGGCAACCGAGTTGACGAGCAGTGTCTTGGCCAGGCCGGGCAGGCCCTGGAGCAGCAGATGGCCGCCGGTGAGCAGCGCGATCATCACGCGCTCGACGACGACATCCTGGCCCACGACGATCTTGGCGACGCGTTCACGGACACCGGCGACGAATTGCTGCGCGGACTGCGCGCCTGCGGGAGGGGGAGAGATGGTGGTGGCTTGCATTAAGATTGGGTTCGGTTGGGAAAAAGGGTCAGGTTCAATGTCTATGCGCGGCTGCTTTCAAGCGACGTTTCGACAGTTGGGTTTGGTTGAATTCAAGGCTCAATCTTTCTTCTCGCCGGGGAGAAGCTTCCGGCTCGTCGCCGTGAGCGTCTCCATCTGGCGGATGGCGATGGTGTTGAGTTTTCGCAGGCGCTCGCCCTGGGACAGATTCATGTGGATGAACTCCGCATTCATGGCCTCGATGTTCGCAAGCACCAGGAGCTGCTCGATGGTGGCGTGGTCGCGCACGTTGCCTTCGAGCTTGGGGTTGGCGTCATGCCATTGGCGGGCGGTCTGGCCAAACAGGGCGACGTTGAGCAGATCGGCCTCGCTGGCATACACCACCGCAGCCTGCGCGGCAGTCACAGCGGGCGGGATGAGATGGACCTTGATCGCATCAGTGTGGATGCGGTAGTTGAGCTTGGAGAGGGTGCGGTTGAGATTCCAAGCGAGGGAGAGACGGCGGTTTTCGTCCTCCTTGAGGCGCTGGAATTCCTTGATGAGGTAGAGTTTGAACTCGACAGAAATCCAAGCGGCAAACTCGAACGCAATGTCCCGATGCGCGTAGGTGCCGCCGTAGCGACCAGGCTTGGAAGTGATGCCAGTCGCGCCGGTCTTTTCTATCCACTGCTTCGGCGTCAGGGTGAAACTGTTTAGTCCGGCCTGCATTTTAATCCCGTCGAATTCGACGGGATTAAAATTTGGGTTGTTGAGGCGTTCCCACACCCCTAGGAATTCTACGGTGTTCCGGTTTCTCAACCAGTTACGGATGAGGTCATCAGTCGCGTCGGCGTTCTTGAACCGGGCGAGGTCAGTTAAGCAGATGAAATCGGCCTGTTGTTCGGAGACGATGCCGATGACCGCTCCTTGGACCTCGATGGTGCTCTTTCGAGTTTTGCTCATGCGTTAGTCCAGGGCGGGAAGGCCATTGCAATTCCCTCGAATTCGAGGGAATTAACTATGGCGATTTCGCCACAATTAGAAGTGCGGTTGCTCATTCGGTCAGCCAATTCTCAGGTCGCCGCCCGCAGCCACTTCTCCGCCAGCCCGCGCAGGTCCGCGTCGGTCATCTTGCTGCCGTTGCCGCCGAAGCAGGTTTGCTGCACGCGCTGGAGGTCCTGCTGAAGTTCCTGTTGCTGCGTCTCGCCCAGCTTCACCAGCGGACTCGTGCGCATCCGGCGGAGCAGCGCGACCACGGCGAAGCCGTCCACGTCGGCGGGCATCTTGAACACGTCGCGCGCGTGCAGGGGCCGTTCGCTGTCGTCCCCGCCTTTCGTCAGCACGTAGATCAGGGTGCCCAGGACCAGCGCGATGGCCGCGCCGATGCCCGGCCAGAGATAGGGGTTGCCGGGTGCCTTCAGCACCACGCCGCCCGCCGCGGCGGCGGCCGTGCGGCCGAGCCGCACGGACGGCTGGGGCAGTGTGGCGAGGTCCATGTCGCGGTAGGTCTGATAGACGGCGACGGTGTCCTTCGCCTTGGGCAGCGGGAACTGGAAATCCGTCGGCCCCTCCGCCGCGCGGATGGCATCGCCGTTCAGCACGAGCGTCCAGAGCCGCTCGGAACGCGGGCCGACCTGCTCGCCCCAGGTGTTCAGCTCCTTCAACTGCAGGCCTTCGTGCGCGTTGAGCTGCTTCACGCCCACGGTCTGCTTCAGGGCGGCGAGGTCGAGCAACTGGTCAAGGTCCGGCACCAGCCCGCTGCCGGTCGCCTTGATCTCCAGCAGCAGCCCGCCGTTGATAGCGAACTGCCGGGTGTCGAGCGTCTGCGTGATCTCGATCTGCTTCGCTGGTCGTGCCGGGGCGCTGGCCGAAACCTTGATCACCGTCTCCGCCGACGTGGCGGGGATGGTGACCGGGCCGGTCAGGTCAATGAACTTCAGCTCCAGCTCGACGGGCGGGATCTTGTCCACGCTGGCGTCCTTGGCCCGCACCAAGGCATAGGCGAGGACGGTTTCCTCCCAGCCGGGCTGCGCGGTGGGGCGGGGTTTCACCTCGGTGGAGGCGAAGACGATGGACTTCACGTCGAAGAACGGCGAAAGCGTTTCGGTGAGGCTCAGTTCCAGCTCGTCGCGCGGCCCCTGCGCCTCGCGCATTTTGCGCACGAGGAGGGATTTCCGCTGCTTCTGCTTGCCGGCCGGACCGCCTGGATCGTTGCTGAGATACTGGCCGAACTGTGCGACGCGGCCCATCGCCTCCGTATGGACCACGCTGACGATGATGCCGAAATCCTGGTCGCGCCCGATGGTGTTCGGCCCGTCCACGCGCGTCTGAAGGCGGATTTCGCTGAGCAGTTCGTCGAAATACTTCACCTTCTTCTCCGCGCCGAGCGTGAAGGGATCGTCCTTGGTGATGACCAGCGAGCTGGCGAGGTAGCGGTATTTCAAATCCTCGTGCAACGGGTCGCGCTCGTCCGCCAGGCGCGCGTTCACCACCTTGGAAAACATGCTCATGTGCGCCCCGGCAGCCTTGCCTGGCAGCGCGAGCAGTTGCTCGCGGATCTTCGCCAGCGCCGCGCGGTTGATGGCCTTGGAGAGATTGATCTGCCCGCCGGAGCCGATGCCGACCAGGCCGTTGAACCAGCCGAGGTAGGCTTCGATGGAATAGTCCGAGGGCGCGAGCTTGAGCGCTTCCTTGGCGTAGGCCTGCGTGCCGCGCAGAAAATAATCCTGCGCCATAAGGTTCTTCTCCTTGTAGCCGGTCATCCGCTTGCGCGTATCACCGGTGACCAGCTCCTGAAAATACTCGAAATCACCCCAGTCCGTGAGCAGCGTTCCGCCGAGCGTGAGCGCGCGGGAAACCTCGGTGTGGCCGGCGAGCCACGCGTCAATCATCCGCAGGCAGGCCCCGTAGCCCGTCCGCACCATTTCCAACGTCTGGACTTCGTTGCGGCGGGTGAGGCCGGCCTTCTGCACGTCCATTTTGCGCCAGCGCTCGGTGAGGTTGGTGTGCATCCGCGAAAGAATGAGGAAGAAGAGCTGCTCGTCCATTTTCTGGAGCGGGCCGAAGACCTTCTCGATGTGGCTCTCGCGGTAGGCCTCGGCGTTGCTGTAGGCGAGGTCAAAGGCGGCGACGACCTTCTGATAATCCTTCGGCGCGATGCCCGCCTGCCGGAAGAGGCCCATCATCCGCGCCAGGCTCTCGATGTTCTTGTCCATCATGATCGGCGTGACGGGAATGCGCGCGTCGTCGGGCAGCAGGTATTTCTTGCGCAGCGCCTCGGGCAGCGTCGGGTTGTGCGCCTGCGCCCAGACGGTGAGGAAATCCTCGGCGAGCGCGACGCCCGCCTCGGGCGTGCGCTTCCCGATCTCGACGATGCGGTCGGCGGCCTGGTCGAAGTTCGCGCTGGCCAGGATGACCTTGGAGAGGGTCACGTCGAAGCGCTCGCGCAGGCTGGCGGGCATGACCGCCGCCCACTTGCCGGTCGGCGCGGTGGCGAGCAGGTCCTCGGCCACGACCGGCTTCGGCCGGGAGGAGGTGGTGAAGGTCTTCTGGAAGAACGTGTTCTCCGCCTCGGTCATCCAGAACTCGATCATCAACTGGGCGAGCTGGTTCCACGGCTTCGCATTGAGGTCCACATTCTCGGCAAGCAGGCCGGCGACGGTGGCCTGCAGCTTGAGATTGTCCGTGCGCAAGGCGACCTCTCCACGCGCCTCGTTCTGCAGCTTGCGCTGCAGTCCGCTGACCAGCCGCACGGCGCTCTCAGGATTGTTCTTCACCAAATCCACGAAAACCGGCGCGAGCGTGCCGGGCTGGATTTGCAGCATCACCTTGGCGAGCGCGGTGCCGGCCTTGGACTTCTCCCATTCGTTGACTCGGGGCATCGCCAGCAGGCGCAGGTTCTCATCCCAGATCTTCTGCACCTGCCCGCGCTGCGCGGCCTCGGTCTCCTGCTGCGAGGCGAGGAAATTGCTCAGCTCAGTCCGCACGCCTTCGTCCGCGATCTGCTCCACCTGGGCGGACGACGGAAGGTAGGTGCGGGCGAGGTCTTTGAAGCCGCCGGCTAGCAGGACGCGGCCCGCGAGCAGCCGCTTCGCGGAATCAGTGCCGCCCAGCTTGTCGGTGCCCTTGCGCAGTTTGTCCGAGAGCCAGTAAGCCTCGTTCGGCTGCACGGCCAGCCCAAGGAGCTGGCCGAGCTTGCGCACGTTCTCGCCGGTCAGCTCGCCGGGCACGGCGTCCGCGAGGCCCAGCACGTCATCGAGGCGCATGTTGGGTTTCTGCTTCTCGGTTAGGTCCACCAGCATCTTGTCGTAAATCTTGCGCGACAAGTCCGTCGGGAGCAGCGCCAGTTCGGACCGGATCTTCGCCCAGTCGCCCATGCGGTAATAGGAGAAGAAGCGGTCCGAGGCCGTCATCGTGGCGGTGTCCGCCGTGCCGGTCCGTTCGAGCGAGTAGAATATGTCGGTCAGGTCGCGCGAGAACTTGTGGGTGAGGATGGTCTCGTATTGCTTGAGGACCTTCGGGTCCAGCGGCGCGGCGGCAGGCTGCTGCGCGTGGACGGGCGGAAGCAACGAGAGGAAACTCCCGGCGGCGGCCAGACTGAGGCACGAGGCAAGGCGGTGGGCTAAGGATTTCATGGGCAGGAATAATACCGGAAACAAAGGAAGAGCAGGCTGGGGCGATCAGGACCCGTTGTTCGGCAGCTTCTCGAACTCCTGAAAGCCCGCGCGGCCGTCAGTCTTCGGGCCGGCCTTGGGACCGGGACCGGGGGTTCCCAGCAACGCGGCGGCGGCAGCTTTGCCCTTGTTGCCGTTGTCGGGACCGCCCTGCTTGACCTGCAGCGCGACTTCGAGATTCTGGAGCTTGGCGGCGTTGATGCCGGTCACGCCAGTGACCGGGCGGATGGCCCCATTGCCCACCGTGCCAACGGCCACGTTCACCGCCGTGCCCACGATGGGCGGCGGCACGGGCCGGGCGGTGGGAGGCGGGGGCGGCGGAGGGGGCGCGACCGCCTTGGGCACTGGAGGAGGCGGGATCACCACAGTGCGACCATCCGCCTTCACGCCGTTGACCGTGTTGATGCCATCAATCTTGTTCACACCCTGCGCGGTGTTCTTGGGGGCGGCCATGGTCCCGGTCTCGATGTTCTTGATCTTGGCCGCGGCCTCTTCCTTCACGCCTTGGACGCCGGAAATGGGCGGCGGGGGCGGAGGCGGGGGCGCAGCCGACTTGGGCACCGGGGGAGGCGGCACCACCACGGCGCGACCGTCCGCCTTCACACCGTTGACCGTGTTGACGCCGTCAACCTTGTTCACGCCCTGCGCGGTGTTCTTGGGCGCGGCAGTGGTCCCGGTCTCGATGCTCTTGATCTTCGCCGCAGCCTCTTCCTTCACTCCCTTGATGCCGGAAACGGCGGCGGGCGCGGGGGCGGACGCACGTTGCTCCTGCGCCGGCACGGTTCCGACGAGGCCGCCGAGGCACAGCCCGACGGGCAGCAGCCGCTTGATGAGGGGATTTTTCATTGGGTTCTTCGTTGCAAGGTCTTGGTAAACTCAGCTTCCACCCGTTCCTCATATTGGGCCAGGGCACCGGGTTCCTGATGCTCCGCGAGGTAACGGAAAATCTGCCGCGTCCGCTCGGCGAAGGGCCGCCACTCGTCTTCGCTGGCCCCGTTGGTCTTGAGCAGATACGTCGCGTAATAATGCGCCTTGCCCAGCATCTCGCGGATCGCGCGGGTGGTCTTGGCGTCGTCGCCGTGCATCTGCGCGGACTCCTGAAGCAGCTCCGTCAAGTCGGTGATGGCCCCGACCACGTCCAGCATTTCCAGCCGCGCCTTGGCCTTCGCGAGGCGGATCTGATGCCGCACCACCGGACGCTCCTCGGTGGGCAGCTCCTTCATGACGGCGTCATACTCCTCGACGACCTGCTCCCAGTTCGGCTCCTTGGCCCGCTCCAGCTCGCGGATGCTGGCGAGGTGGATGCGCGCCTTCTCCCGGGCGATTTGGTTCTGGCCCTGGTTGAAGTGGTAATAGAGCACGGCCACCGGGAAGAGCAGCCAGAGCAGGGTGAAGAACTTTCTCATCGCGCGCTCAACGCCCCTTCCGTCGCCCGCGGTTCCTCTGCCTCGTCCCGCTCGGGTCGGCCCACCTTCCAGTCACTGCCGAAAAACTCCAGCGCCACCGGGATCAAGGCCAGCACCGACGCGCCCAGCACCATGGCCAGCACGGCCAGCTCTTCAAGGGTCAACCCGCGCTGCGCCGGCGGCACGGTCACGACCAAATCACCCAACGCCGAAGTCGTCAGATGCTTCTCGTTCACGTCCACGTAGGTGCCCATCAGGGCCGTGGCCACGGTGCGCAAGGTGTCGCCTTCCTGCCGCGACAAGTGGCCGTCAATGAACGTCCCCTTGTGCGGATTACCCAGCCCGAGCACGTAAACTTCCTTCACGGACTTGGGCCGGGGGGCGATGGGCACGAGGTTCGCCGAGTCGCCGTCCGTAAAGATGATCAGCCGCGTGCTGCCCTCGGGGAAATCGTTCACCAGCTTGACCGCCGCGTTGATGGCCTGCCCGAGGTCGGTCTGGCCGGCGGGCATCGAGTAGGTGATCGGCAGGCCGTTGAAGACATTGCGCACCAGCTCAGGGTCGCGCGCCTCCATCACCACCGGCAGCGAATCCGTCCAGAAGCCGATCACGCCGAAGCGCAGGTTCCCGCTCACGCGCTGGAGGATGCCCTCGACCACCTCGCGCATCCGCGCCTGCCGCGTCTGCTTGCCCTCGGGGCCGGCGTCCACCAGATACATGCTGGGCGAGAGGTCCGCGACGAACACCAGCCGCGTGGCCGTCTTGTTGTCGCCCTCCTTGCCGCCCTTGCCCTCGGCGGCGGCGATTTTCAGCATCAGCAGCGTCACCAGCCCCCAGGTGAACGCCGCGAGGCTGAGCGAACGCAGCAACGGCACCACACGCGTCCAGCCATGCGGTTTGCCGGTGGGGCCAAATGCCAGCCGACCGACCGCACGGATGCGCCGCACGTGCAGCCATTCGGCCAGCGACGCGAGGAACAGGACGGCGAGTGCGGAGAAAAGCGGGAGCATTCGGAAAAACGGCGGAACCTCGTTTCAGGCGCGCCCTCGCTGGACGGCGCATAAGGACACATGCGGGCCTTCCCCCCGGAGGGAGTCGCGAACCAGGACCCGGCACAGCATCAAGAACTTGTAGATGGCATCCATCAGACCGCACAAGTGCGGAATAAGTTTCGGAAATCTCGACGCCGACGGGGAGCCCCTCGTTCATTGTTTCCCCGTGCCGGTGGCGGCAGGCGTCCTCGCCTGCCGTGGAGCCGGGCGTCCCGCCCGGCGGATCAAGCGCACAGCAGTTCCAACGGGTATGGAACTTCGGGGCCCACGTCCGGGCGGCAAGCTGCCGCCCTCTACCGCAGGCGAGGACGCCTGCCGCCACGCAAAACTGCTTTCCCCACCTGGGTGAAACCGTCAGTTTTACGCCGCATGACACCTCCGTTGCGCTTGATTGGCCTCCTGGCATTGGCCCTCGCTGCCAGCGCGCCGGCCCAAACCAAGCTGCCCAAGCCCCAGTTTCAAGGCGACTTCTTCGGCGAGATGGGCCGGGCTTTCTGCGTGATCACCGAGGTGGACACCAAGCACCGGGCGCTCGTCGTGAAGCGCGACCGGGACGGCCAGTCAGTGCGCGTGCCCATCCGCGATGACACCGAACTGCACTTCCGTGATTCTTGGGGCGAATTGGCGGATTACTTCCCCGGCCAGCATGTCATGCTCTTCATGTATGTGGACGAGGAGAAGAACTGGACCTATCCCCGCGCGGTGCAGGACGACCTGCATGTCTCGGCCCGGCACGGCTGGTTCGCCACCGTGACGAAGATTGACCGTGCCCAGCGCACCTACTCCACCCACCGCGAAGAGAAGAACAAGGAAGGCAAGGTCACCAAGGTCGAGGACAAGGAATACCGCTTCGCTCCCAACGCCAAGGTCTGGAAAGGTGCGACTCCCACGGGGATCGAAGGCCTGGCGGTGGGCGACGAGGTCATCCAGCAGCAGGTCGAGCAGGCCGGGCAGCTTGTGGCCGTCGAGATCGCGGACCGCAAGGGGGACGACGCCATCCGCGCCCAGCAGGACGCCCGGCATCGTCAGGACGAGGAACGCCTTGGCCTGCCCGCGTATGTGAATGACCTGGAAGTGCTGAGCGGCTCCCTGACGGCCACTGTCGCCTGGAGCAGCGCGGCCCGGGCGAAGGAGTTGAAGCCCGGTGACATCGTGGCCGTGACGCCAACGGATGGCACCAAACCCTTCGGCGCAGCCATCGCTTCCCTGCAATCCGTGGATTCGCGCCAGCGCCTGCAACTGGTGATCAACGCCCGGGTCGCGAGCCGGCTGACCTATGGCCAGTCACTGCGCATCTTCCTGCCCGGCACCGGGCCGGCGGTGCCCACGGGACGGTCCGGGGTGCCGGAGGCGAAATAAGCCCGCAAAACTCGCTTCAAATCAGGCCGCAACCGGCAACGTGGTCCGGCAGCGGGGAAAGTTAGTGCAGCCCCAGAATTGCCCACCCGCATTTGGTCCTGACTTCGCGGTCCTCAGGGCCATTACTCCTCCACATTTAGGACATGCCGGGGCAGTGGTTGGCGAAGTTGGGGACTGAGCCGGTGGCGCTGGTTCGGGCGCGGTTGGCTCCGCTGCCCCGAAAAACGGCTGAATCAACGACACCAGTTCACCCGGGGCGTAACCCTGGCGCACCGGGACGCGCAGCAGCGGCAGCCCGGCAGCGGCAAACACGCCGTCCACGAGTTCGTCCCTGGCCTTTCGCTCCGGCCGTTCGTGGCTGCGGTCATCCAGCTCGATGCCCAGTATGGGGCGCATGGTTCGTGCCTCACAAAGCAGGAAGTCCACATGCTTACGGTCGATCCGGTTAGCCACCGCCCGGTTTTTCCTCGGATCGCCAGTCTGGGCAAAAAACAGGTCGCCTAGGCTCACCTTTGCGCAGGCGATGACCTGTTCACCCGTGACCGAGCGCAGCACTTGGAAGAAGCTCAGTTCTGCCGGACTCAAAAAATCATCGCGCAGATGAAACGGGTAAGCCGGAGCCCCGGTGGCAGGCTGGTCCTTGGTCGAAAGCCAGTCGAGAATCCGTTCGATGATGTCGTCAATGGCCTCCGTCGGGAGTCCGAGCGTGCCGAGAATTTTGCGAAGCAGGGGGAAGCGGTCCTTGGTATCCATGGCGTTTGAGGCGAACGACGCGACCCTGCGGCACGCGGAACCAACTGGCAAGCTCAGTGGCTGCTCAGTGGCTTGACTCGCGGTCCAATTGCAAAGGAGATTCGCCTAGTGCATCTCTGTTTGAAGCCACAGCGCCACCCACCTACCCGCCGTGTCTTCCTGGCTGCTTCCGCGCTCGGAGGAGCCGCCTTTTGCACCGTGGCCCGCCAGACCTTGCTGGCCGCCACCAAGCCCACCGCCAACCCGCCGGACCCCACTCGCATGCAAACCCTCCTCGCCGAAGCGGACCGTCTCCTCACCACCCAGACGGAATCCGGCAGTGTGACCGCCGCTGCCCTGCTCGTGCGCCGGGGCGCATCCGAATTTGCCCGCGCCTATGGCCAGGCCACGCTGAAGACGCCCTTCCTCATCGCCTCGCCCACCAAGCCGATGATCGCCGCCGCGGTCCTGCTGCTGTGCGACCGCCAGCAGCTTCAGTTGACCGACGCGGTGGTTAAGCACCTGCCCCAGTTCACCAGCGGCGACCGGGAGCTGGTGACGATCAAACACCTGCTGAACCACACCTCCGGCCTGCCCGACATGCTGCCGGAGAATGTCGAACTGCGGAAGCGCCACGCTCCTTTGAGCGAGTTCGTAGCCGGGACCTGCCGGACGCCGCTGCTGTTTCGCCCGGGCACCAAGGTGAACTACCAGAGCATGGGCATCCTGCTGGCCGCCGCGATTGTCGAGAAAGTCGTCGGCCAGCCCTTGCCAGCCTTCTTGGCGGCCAATTTCTTCACGGCGCTGAAAATGTCCGGCACGTCGCTCGGGCTGGGCGGACGGACAATCGCGGAGACTGCGCGCTGTCAGGTGGGCGAAGCCAGCGACTGGGACTGGAACAGCCCCTACTGGCGGAACCTCGGTGCTCCGTGGGGCGGCGCACACTCGACCGTCCACGACCTGGCGACGTTCATCGAGCAGTTCACCCAGCCCGGCCCCGGCATCTTGACCGAGGCCACCCGGCAGGAGATGCGCTCGCTGCAAACCGCCGGGCTTAATCAGGCGTGGGGGCTCGGCTGGTCGCTCCAGCCCGGAGCATTCGGGCAAACCTCCTCTCCGGCCACCTTCGGCCACTTCGGCTCGACCGGCACCGTGGTCTGGCACGATCCCGCAGCGGCGCTGACGTGCGTGCTGCTGACCACCAAACCCGCGGAAGATTCCCGCAAGGGGCTGCTGGGACCGGTTTCCGACATCGTGGCGAGCAATGTGCGGGGCTGAGGTGAACACCCGGTTCAGCCCGAATTCCAGAATTGAAACACGGCGGGATACGGCTGGGAAGGAGTGCGCGGCATATCAGGGCTGAAAGCCCGCCCGGTGACAGCCCGGGGTGAAGCCCCGGGCAGCCTGATCAGCGTAGCCTGCCCGCCCTGTAAGGGCGGGACTCTTTCCCGCATCGTGCGGCGTCCCGCCCCTTCAGGGCGGTGGCGAAATGGACCGCAAACCCGGGCCTCCGCCTCGCGCTGCTCGGCTCCAGCCCGGGCTGTCACCGGACGGGCTTTCAGCCCTGGAGCCGGCGGCATTTGTTGCGTTGCGGGATGAATCCCTTGAGCTTCTTCCCGCGAATCCCCGAAAGGCATTTGGTTTAGCCCGAATTCCGAAGTCGAGCGGACCAAGGACTGTAGCGCAGACTTGCAGTCTGCTGTTTCGCCGGCTTGCAGCCGGCAGATCGTCCTTCACTCCGAACGGTTCAGAAAGTGCGTGACGTCTGCGGGTTGCAAACCCGCGATACAGCAGGCTGCAAGCCTGCGCTACGATCGCGGCCCTTGGGCGACTCCGGAGTTCAAGTTGCAACCACGCGCCAAGACCACGAGCCGGAGTCTGAGCCGTGGCCCTTGCACTCCACCCGTTCGGGCGTTACCGTCCGCCCACCAAAATGAAAGAGCCTAATAATTTCCTGGTGCCGATGGTGGTGGAGCAGACCGGTCGCGGCGAGCGCGGCTATGACATCTACTCACGGCTGTTGATTGACCGCATCGTCTTCCTCGGCACGCCGGTGGATGACATGGTGGCCAATGTCATCATCGCGCAGCTCCTCTTCCTCCAGATGAATGATCCGAAGAAGGACATCCATCTCTACATCAACTCGCCCGGCGGCAGCGTCACCGCCGGCCTGGCGATCTACGACACGATGCAGTTCATGACCTGCGACGTGAACACCTACTGCATCGGCCAGGCGGCCAGCATGGGCGCGGTGCTGCTCTGCGGCGGCACCAAGGGCAAGCGCCACGCGCTTCCCAACTCGAACATCATGATCCACCAGGTGCTCGGCGGGGCCGAGGGCCAGGCCAGCGACGTGGAGATCCGCGTCAAATACATGCTCAAGCTCAAGCAGCGCCTCAACGAAATCATCGCCAAGCACACCGGCCAGCCGGTGGACGTGGTCGAGAAGGCCTGCGACCGCGACAACTTCATGTCCGCGCACGAGGCAAAAGCTTTCGGTCTCGTGGACGAGGTCGTCGCCTCGCGCAAGGAAGTGCCCGGCCTGCCCGAGAAGAGCAGCGTCGCCTCCTGACCTGTTCGGCCCGCTCAACTCTCAACACTTAACTCTCAACTTCCTCTGGCCCGCCCGCACAATCTCACGCTCTGTTCCTTCTGCGGCAAATCGCACGCCGAGGTGAAGAAGCTCATCGCCGGCCCGGGCGTTTACATCTGCGACAACTGCATTCACGTCTGCAAGGGCGTGTTGGATAAAGAGCTGGCCACCGACACCAAGCGCACCACGCCCAAGCTCAAGATCCCCAAGCCCGCCGCCATCAAGAGCGAGCTGGACCGTTACTGCATCGGGCAGGACCACGCCAAGAAGACCCTGGCCGTGGCCGTGCACAATCACTACAAGCGCATCATCCACGAGCGGAAGGCCTCGGGCGGTGCCGCCGGCGTGCGCGAGGCGAAGCATGACGACGTGGAGATCGAGAAGAGCAACATCCTCCTCATCGGCCCCACTGGCTCCGGCAAGACGCTGCTCGCGCGCACGCTGGCGCGCATCCTGGACGTGCCTTTCGCCATCGCCGACGCCACCACGTTGACCGAGGCCGGCTACGTGGGCGAGGACGTGGAGAACATCATTCTCCGCCTGCTCCAGGCGTCAGACTACGACGTGGGCCGCGCGCAGGTCGGCATCGTTTACGTGGACGAGATAGATAAGATCGCGCGCAAGACGGAGAACGTCTCCATCACGCGCGATGTGTCCGGCGAAGGCGTGCAGCAGGCGCTGCTCAAGATGCTGGAAGGCACCATCTGCAACGTCCCGCCCACCGGCGGACGCAAGCACCCGCAGCAGGAATACATCAAGGTGGACACCACCAACATCCTGTTCATCTGCGGCGGGGCGTTCGTGGGCTTGGACAAGGTGATTCACCGCCGGCTGGGCAACCGCGTGATGGGCTTCAGTGCGGCCCAGCAGGCGTTGAGTTCGGTCGAGAAGCGCGAAGTGCTGGCGAAGGTTGAGCCGGAAGACCTGCTGGCCTTCGGCTACATCCCCGAGCTGATCGGCCGTCTCCCCATGGTCACGGTGCTGGAAGAACTTACCGAGGAACAACTGGTCAGCATCCTCACGGAGCCGCGCAATGCGCTGGTGAAACAATACGGCAAGCTCCTGGGCATGGAAGACGTGGCACTCGAAATCACGCCTGATGCCCTCCGCGAACTCGCCGCCCAGGCCATCAAGAAGGGCACCGGCGCCCGCGCCCTGCGCGCCCTGCTGGAGAAGCTCATGCTCGACGTGATGTATGACATCCCCGGCGCGGACGATGTGGAGGGCGTGAAGCTCACCGCCGCCGCCGTGCGCGGCGAGGCCCCTCCGATGGTCCGGCGGAAGCCGACCCAGGCGGCGGCGTAACTCCTCCCTCTCCCAGCGGGAGAGAGCCATGGGTGAGAATTCCCGGAACGAAAGCTTCGTGCCTTGAACCCCTGAACCCCGTGCCGGTGGCTTGCAGCCACCGCGTTGCGGGTGGATAGCTTGTAGCCGGTTCGTGCTGCTGCGGCCTACGGACGGCGGCGGCAAGCCGGCCGGCACGGGTTCATGGGGAAGGGAGAGCGGCCACCCCCTGCCAGGGAGCATACCGCCAAGCACCTCGTTCAAAAGTGATTTCCTCCTCTTGATCAGTCCCCATCTTTCCGACCCCATTTTCATGACAATTCCCTGCTCCTCCGGTATTTTCCTAATTGACCATCGGGGTGGCGTGGCGTAATTCGCGGCGATGCATTGGCCCCCTTTTCTGCTCGCGGTCACCTTGATGGTCACAGGTTGCGCCGGCACCAAGGACCAGAAGGACGAGCAGCCGAAGCCCGCCCCGAAGGAAAAGTCCAAGTCCACCGCCGCGCCGAAGAACGGCAAGGCACCCCCCAGCTCCGCACCAGTTATCGAACCCGTAACCGCCTTCAGCGGGTCGGTCGTCCTCGTCAACGCGGCGCTGAAATACGTTGTGGTCGCGGGCGTCATTGGCCGCCTGCCGCCGACGGAGCAGGCGCTCAATGTCTATCGCGACGGCCAGAAGGTCGGCGTGGTGATCGTGTCCAATCAGACGCGCGGCGCGAACTTCGCGGCGGACATCAGCCAGGGCGAGGTGCGGGTGGGGGACACGGTGCGGAGCGACTGAGGGAGGAAAGTAATTAGTCGTTAGTAATCAGTCCGAGTGCTTGTTCCTGGCGACGCGATAGATTTGTCGCCACTAATTACTAAGCACTAATCACTTCCCCGTCGGCCCTACAGGTGCTCCCCCGCCAGCACGTCCGTCTCCTTCAGCGCGAGCTGAAACGGCTCCAGCGGCATGGGCCGGTCGTGATCCATGAATTCCTCGCAGACGCGGAAAAAATCCTCGCGAGCGTCCACGCGGCGGATTTGATGCAGGAAGCGGCCCTCCGCATCCACGCCCAGGCCCACGAAGTTCAGATACTTCTTCATCTTGTGGACCTGCGCCAGCTCGCGGACCCCGGGCGTGCAGACGGCGTCGTAGAGCGCGCGGACATACTCCAGCACGTCGCGGCCGCGCGAGACAAGGAGCGGCTCGCCACGCTGGTGCTGGCGGATCTGGGTGAAGAGCCACGGGTTGCGGATCGCCCCGCGCCCGATCATCAGGCCGCGCGCGCCGGTGAGGCGGAGCACCTCGGCTGCCTTCGCGGGGGAATACACGTTGCCATTGGCCATCACCGGGCAGGACATCGCCTCGGCGGCCCGCGCGATAAAGTCGTAATGCACCTCGCTCCGATACATCTCCAGCACGGTGCGCGCGTGGACGGTAAGCAGGTCCAGCGAATGGCGTGCGAAGATGGGCAGCAGTTCGTCGAAGACCTGCGGTGAATCGAAGCCGATGCGCGTCTTGACCGTGAAGGGGATGGTCACGGCCTCGCGTAACGCGCCGAGGATGGCATCCACGCGCTTGGGCTCGCGCAGAAGGCCTCCGCCGGCGCACTTCTTGTAAACCACCGGCGCGGGACAGCCGAGGTTCAGGTCAATCGCCGCGACGGGCAGCTTCTGGAGGAACTTTGCCGTGCGGATGAGGGCCGGGATGTCATTGCCGATCATCTGCGCGATGATGGGCCGGCCGGTGACGTTCGCGGTGATGGACTGGACGATCCACTTCTCCGGGGTCGAGACGGCGTGGACGCGGAGATACTCCGTCCAGTAAACGTCCGGTCCGCCATAGCGCGCCATGAGGGTCATGAACGGGAGGTCGGTCACATCCTGCATCGGGGCGAGGGCGAGGACAGGGGCGTCGGCGCAGAGCTGGTCCGCGAATGTGGCTTCGGTCGGCATGCTCAATCAGGGTGCCCGGCGGATCGCCAAGTCGTGCAGGAACTGCATCTGCGCCTTGCTCTCAATGGCCACTGGCTGACCGTTGCGAACTTGCTTCACTGCCGCTTCGAAGCCAAGCCCGTGGAGTATCAGGTGGGCCGCCAGCATGGTTCCGGTCCGGCCAATCCCAGCTTCGCAATGCACGGCCACCGGCAAGTGATCCGCCAGGCAGGCGTCAATAAACTGGCTGCACTGGCGGGCTTGCACCAAGGAAGGAGGGGCATTGTTCGCCATCGGGAAGCAAGCAAACCGGAAGCCTGCGGCGGCATAAACCGCCGCGTCCGATGGCAAATTGAGCAGCGAAACGACGGCTCGGATGCCGGCACGGTGCAACTCCGGCAGATCGTCGCGAAAGGCATCCAACGGTCCGCCCATCTGGTAACGCCGCTCAAAGGCGACCAACGGCATCGGCATGCCGGCGAGTTCGCCGTCAATCACCCACCACAGGTCTGGATGGCTCTGAGTCACTGAAATTGCGGGTGCGCCCGCAGCCGTTCCCACGTTTCCTCCGTGAGCGGGGCCTGGCGATACTTCGGCTCGTGGAGCGGCTCGGCACTGGTGGACCGGCGGGCGCGTTCCAGCCACTTGCGGTCGAGCGGCTCGTCCAGCAGCGCGAGAGTGTTCGCGGCCAGGGTGGTTTCCTCCTTCTCGCCGGTGGCGTGGCCCACCCCCACATGGTAGCCCGCCAGCAGCCACGTCACGCGCAGCAGGGTGGCGCGGGAGTAGGTGGGCATGGCGCAAGGACGCGCAGGGTCGAGGTGGCGGAACAGGCTGGTGAAGAGCGGAAGCGTCCACATCTCAGGATTCTTCGCAGGGGAGAAGGCGTCGAAGAGGATGGCGTGCGGGGCTGGCGGAGCGCCGGGCTCCGACCCGGCGCGTTTCATCCGGTCTCCCCGAAACGCCGGGTCGGAGACCGGCGCTCCGGGAACAGGCACGTTTCTCAGCCAAGTGGGGAAGTCGCCGACGCATACGTCCCAGGTGACAAATCCAGCCCCATTCCCCTGCTCCGCCCGGCCCTCTGCCAGCAGCGTTGCCACCAGTTCCTCATAACCGCCGAAATAGCCCAGCTCCGCCGCGTGCTGGAGGGCAAAGCGCAACGGCTCCAGCGTGTGGTCGAAGCTGATCAGCCGCACCCGGCACGGCAGATCTCGTGCGGCCTGCAGGACGGTCAGGGCATTCGCCGCCGCGCCCAGGCCCACGTCCCAGATCACGAACTCGCCCGTATGTGCCGCCAGCCGCTCGTGGAGCCGGAGCTGCCGCACATAGAGCGCCTCCGCCTCCGCCGCCGGCCCGATGACCGGATGAAACGTCTCCGCCTCCGCATGAGAGCGGACGCTGCAGACGCCATTGGCGAGGGTGACAAGGCTGTAGCCAGGAAACGACACGGGCGGGACGGTAGCAACGGGTTACACCGGGTGAAACGGGGAAGTTCAGGAGTCTGTCCTACTCCTAATCTTAATCCTAATCCTCCTCTCCTCCCTCCGCAGATCAGGATCAGGATCAAGATTACGAGCACGAGCCGTGCGTGCTTTTCGTGCTTGATGCGCGAGGGCCGCGCTTCGTTGCTTGAGGCGGCTCGCGAGCCCAACCCTCGACTTCACTGAAATCCGACAGAAAAGCCACCGCCCATAAGTTCGCAACCGGCTTGGCAAGGCCCTTGCTCTTAAGCACTTGCTCGTCGCCCACGAGCCGCCGGGGCAGGTTCCGGACAACTTTGCCCGACCAAACCAACGGTAGTCCTGGGCGACGTTGCCGGGCGGTTGGTGGATGCGAACGGGCTTCACTCGCATCCATCGCGCGGAAAAACTGCCGGCAACGTCGCCTTTTTTGAAGAAGCGAGCGGTTCGTT
This sequence comes from uncultured Klebsiella sp., assembly GCA_964496695.1. Taxonomy (GTDB): domain Bacteria; phylum Verrucomicrobiota; class Verrucomicrobiia; order Limisphaerales; family SXTU01; genus SXTU01. Next base: position 26,916 of record CAZCBE010000014.1, on the reverse strand, counting down.
TCCGTCAACCAATGCGTTCCCGTATGGCACGCGCGTATCCAGAGGCACCGGCGACCGGCCCGACCAACTTGGAAGTGGTCTGGCAGCGACGTTCGCGCGCCCGGCAGATACGGGTTCATTTCATCCCCACCCCGTCCACCGCGGCCGAGCCCCCACGGCCCAGTGCGACGGAACTGACCTGGCTGCCTCGCCAAGAGTCACCGGACAAGCAAGGACAGTCCGGAGGATGATTCCCAATCGGGCTGAAACCGAGCCTTGGAACGGAGCTGCCCCCGCACCGGGACGAGCAGCATTATGAACAGGAAGGCCTGTGCCCGCTGCGCCTGCTCGTAATCCTGATCCTAATCTTGCTCCAGTTTGAGCACCCATGGACCGGGGCGAGCCTGTTGCCTGTTGCTGGTAGGGCGCGGTGTCACCACCGCGACGCCGATGGCCGGTGGTGTCCGGGCGGGCAGCGGCGGAGTAAGGACGCCGCACCCTGCCAAGCGTTGGTATTACCGGCTGAGTCCGAGCCGGAAAGGATAGGTATCCTCCAGCGGGCCATTCTGGCCGGCGACCAGCAGACGGGCCGCAATGGGATTGGAAACCTGCGCCTGCTTCAGCTCAGGCACCCCCAGCGCCTCCCGGGTGGCCATGGGGAGCAAACCACCCTCACGGTAAAGCGTGATGGAGACATGCTCATTGCGGCGGATGCACGATTTGATCGCCTCCACGTCCTTCTCGCACTGGAGCAGCGTCTTCCACGAGTAAATGTGCTTGGGCTTGTGGAAATCGCTGTTCGCGATGAACGGCAGCCGCTTCAGGCCCACGGGCGCGAAGATGTCATTGCGATTCGCGATCTCCCACGCATCCAGCAGCGGCGCAAAGAGGTCCTGATTCTCCCAGAGATACAGCGTGTTCTTGCCCCACTCGCTCTTGAAGACATGGGGGTGCGAGGCCACGGCCAGCCCGCCTTGGGTATGGATGTGCGCAATCGTCTCGGCCAGGTCCAGCGACGACGCGATGGGCGCCTGCAAATCAATGCCCAGCAGGTGGGCGGAACTCTTCTTGGACAGGCCATCCTTGTTGAACTCGATGCCGGTGAGCAGCAGCATCCCATACTTGCGCCAGGCGCGGCGGCGTTCCCGCGCGAGCACCTCGAAGTATTCGTCGAGCTGGCTCTCGGCCAGCACGAGGTTGCTCAGCTTGCTCAGTTTGCCGATCAGCCGGCGCGGGTCGGCGAGGTGGTCCGTGACGCAGATGCAGTCGAAGCCGCGCGGGCCGTAGAAGTCCACCAGCTCCGGCACGGTGAGCTTGCCGTCGGAGTAGTTGCTGTGGATGTGAAAGTCACAGAGCAAGGCGCGGCGGGCCTGCGTGCCATCCACGATGGTCGGAGCACCGGTTTGCGTCGGCTGGCTCACGACGGAGGAAGGGCTGATCGCCGCCGCCGGGATGGCTGGCCGGGGGCTGGCATGGGGCAGCTCGACAATCTCTGGTGCCGGCGGGGCGAACTTCGTCCAGTCGCCCCGGTCGTTGCACTCCTCCAGCACCAGCTCGGCAATGCGGAGCGAGGCGTCCGGCCGGGAGACTTTGGTCAGGTTCGCGCGCCATTCCCGCCAGAGCCGGGCGTTCTTGGCGAAGGCGTCTTCGAGAATGCCAGGGACTTCGCGATTGCGGTCGGCGACCGCGCCGAGGCCGAGCTGCTGGATGAGCCGGGCGTTGCCTTCCTCCTGGCCGGGGATGATCTGGTTCACGATCATCGGGCAGCGCGCGGCGATGGCTTCCTGCACGATCGCCCCGCCCGCCTTCCCGATGAGCGCGTGGTGCGTGAGCATCAGCGTGGGCATCTGATTGGTCCAGCCAAGGATCTGCACGCGGTGCAATTGCTTCGCAAAGCGCTCCATCAGCTCCGCCTTCAGTTCGGCATCGCGCCCGACGGTGATGGTGAGGTGGGTGCGATCAATTTCCAGCAGGCGTTCGAGAACGGCCCCGGCCTTCTTCTTGCCGTGGTTGATGACGTAGAGCAGGCGGATCGGGCCGTCGTCATCCAGCAGCACCGGGGTGTGGGCCGGGTTCGCGAAGTGCGGGCTGACGGGAAACCCCAGCGGACGGATGCGCGACTCCTCCACGCCGGCGGCCCGCATCACAGTGGCGGTCGGCTCATTGGCGACGATGAAGACATCGCTTGGCGCACGGTGCCAGGCGGCATTCACCGAGATCGAGTCGGTGACGACCGTGATGAAGCGGAAGGGCTTCTCCGAATGGTCGCGGAAGAGTTCCTTGATCACCGGAGCGTAGGCCGGATAGGTGGAGACCACGCAGTCCGGCTGGGTGACCCGCAGCACGTCGCCCAGCGCATGGCGCAGCCGCGTGAGGCCGCCGATGCCGCTGTCCGCAAAAGAGACATGGTCGAGCATCGCGTAGATGCCGCGCCAGAGCGTGGGCGCGTGGCGCACCACGCCGAGATGCGCCTTCTTCACGAGCGTGTTGAAGCGCCCGTAGGTGCTGTCGAACAGGTCGAGCACCTCCACTTGGACATCGCCAGAGACCTGCTCCAGCGCGTCGCGCAAATTCCGGGCCGCCGCATTATGGCCTTCGCCAAAGCCCGCTGTAAGGATAAGCACCTTCTTCATGGCACGTTTCTTCTGAACGTGCGGGAGGCAGGTGACGGAGCCGGGACGGTGAGGTGACGATTGGGTGAACAAGTTTCAGGTGCCAATTCACTCCCTCAATGGATCTCCTGATTTATACCAACTACGAGAATAGTTTGGTGAAACGAACGCGCGTCTGACTTCGCGGCCGTCCTCCCTCACCCCGGCCCACTGCGGGGATTCGATCAGTGTAGTCCCGCAACTGGTAAAATTCGAGGTCGCGAAGTTGCGCCCTACCAGCAACGGCGGACAGGAACGTCCATGGGTTCTTCAGGCCGGCCCGGGCACGCCAGCGTGCGCTTCATCCATCAGCCGCCCGACCCGCGCCACTAGTTCGCGCGGGCTGAACGGCTTGGTCATGTAATCATTGGCCCCGACCTGGAGGCCCAGCTTGCGCGTCTGGTCCGCCGCCAGCGCCGTGAGCATGAGGATGGGGATGTTCTTGGTCGAGGGCAGCAGCCGCAGCATCTCGCAGACGGCGAGGCCGTCGAGGCCGGGGAGGTTCACGTCCAGCACGATGGCGTCGGGCAGGGTCCGCTGCGCATGGGCGAGGGCACTGGTGCCGCTGTCGGCGTGATTCACCTCATAGCCGGCCTCGCGGAGATTATAGTCCACCATCTCCCGCAGGTCGGATTCATCATCCACAATCAGCACGCATCGCGACATAGGGGTGGTTATATGCCGCAGACTGGCCGCCGGAACAACGGCGAGTCCGTGAAAGCACGGTGACAATCCGGTGACGCCGGAGCCCCGGTCCACGTCACCGTCCCGTTTCCCCAAAGTTGCAATTGTCACCTGTCCACGAACGGGTCCGCTCGGCTACATGCTGGGTGGTGAGAGTGCTTCCCATCACCAATGCCGCCATCGGTCCACTGAATGTCTGGGTGAAAGACTTCCAATTCACTCCCGGCCGCTCCACCGCCCCATCCTGCCAGCCATGAACACCACCCTTTCCCAGCCCAGAACCACCACGCTCGGCGCCCGCGTGCTCGCGCGGGGCAGCCTCGCCGAGCGCTACAGCCTCCGCCTCGCCCGTGACCGCGCCGATCTGCTCGCGGCGCAGACGCTCCGCTTCCTGGTCTTCAACGTGGAGCTGAACGAAGGTCTCGAAGCCAGCTACGCCACCTGCCGCGACGCCGATCCGTTTGACGAGGTCTGCGATCATCTGGTCGTGGAGGACCGCGCGACCGGGGACATCGTGGGCACCTATCGCGTGCAGACGGGCACGATGGCGGCGGCGAACCGGGGCTTTTACAGCGCGGGGGAATTTGACTTCACGCCGTTCGCGCCGATGGGCGGGCAGCTCGTGGAGCTGGGCCGGGCGTGTGTCCACAGCCAGCACCGGAACATCGGCGTGCTGGCACTGCTCTGGCAGGGCATCGCCCGCTACGCCCGCGAGCGCGGCGGGCGCTACCTGGTGGGCTGCAGCTCGCTCTCGACCGTGGACCCGGCGGTGGGCGCCGCCGCGTGGTCGCAGCTCATCCGCACGCACCTCGCGCCGGAGCCGTGGCGGACGGTGCCTGTCCCGGCCTATCACTGCGCACTCGATCAGATCGCGACCGAGACGGTCCGGCTCCCGCGCCTGCTGTCCGGCTATCTTTCGCTCGGCGCACGCATCTGCGGTCCGCCCGCATTGGACCGCGAGTTCCGCACGATTGATTTCCTGACGCTGATGGACTTGGAAACCCTCCCCCCGGGCACCTTGGGCTGAACCATGCAACGCACGCTCTCCTTGTTCCGTTCCGCGTGGCGGCTTGGCCTGTTCCTCGGCGTGGCCGGTCTGGCGCTGGGCCATGCAGCGTGGCTGGCCCTCACCGAGCGCAAGCTTCCCGCGGCGACCCGGCGCGCCCGCTGGCTGCGGCGCTGGTGCCGGTGCGTGCTGCCGCTGATCGGCGTCCAGGTCGAGCTGCGTGGCCGTGCGCCGGACGGCGGGATGCTGGTCTGCAATCACGTCAGCTACCTGGACATGCCCGCACTGACGGTGGCGACGGAGATGGTGTTTGTGTCGAAGGCCGAGGTGCGCCACTGGCCGCTGCTGGGGCTTATCGCCCACTTGGGGGGCACGTTCTTCGTGGACCGTGAGCGCCGTTCGGCCGTGGCCGATGTCGGCGCCGGGTTTGCGCCAGTCATCGAGGAAGGCGTCGTGCTGACCTTGTTCCCGGAAGGCACCAGCAGCGGCGGGGACCGCGTGCTGCCCTTCCACAGCTCTCTGCTCGCGCCGGCCGCCCAGCACGGCTGGCCGGTCACGCCCGCGCGGATCAGCTACGAAGTGGAAGGCGGTTCAGTCGAGCATGAGGTGGCCTATTGGCGCGACATGACCTTCCTGCCGCACTTCCTGAACCTGCTCGGGAAGCGACGAGTGCGGGCCGTGGTCCACTTCGGCGAACCGCTGCGGAACTCAGAGCGCAAACAACTCACCCGGGAACTGCATCGCGCCGTCAACAATCTGGTGGCAACCGTGCCCGGACAGCCAGCGCTGGTGGTGCGAGCCTGAACCCGGGCAGCGGCGTTCGTAACGCTTAGGGTGCAGGCGCGGCAGGCGGAGCGGGAGCCGGCACGGGAGCCGGCGGTGCAGCCACTGGCGGAGCCTTGACGGCCTTGGGCTTGGAAACGGGGCTGGGCTTGGCCTTGGCTGCGGGCGCGGACGGTTTTGCTTTGGGTGCCTGGGCGGCTTTCTTCAATTTCGAGAGCGCCTTCTCGAGCTTCACGGCCTTCTTCGCAGCCTTCTTCGCGGCCTTGGCCGCAGTGGCTGCGGTTCCCTGCGCGGTCTTGGCGGCGTGCTTGGCGGCCTTGGCCTGCTTGCGCGCCGCCTTCACCGTGGCCTTGGCTGCCTTGGCGGCGGCGGTCAACGCCACGGCTTTGGCTTCGGCGGCCTGGAATTCAGCCTGGGTGGATTGCGCGACCTCCCGTGCGGACTCGACGGCACGGGCCTGCTTCTGGATTTCAGTCATCCCCCTTTGCTAACCCGGAAGCGCCATCTGTCAACCGACGTTTTTGTTACATTTTCCCATCGAATTCATGCCGGGACAGCCGATGTCCGACCAGCCCTGCCAGACTGTCCGCATGAAAAACATCCTCTCCCTTTGGAGCCACGGAATCGAAGCGGTCGCGAGTTTTGGTCAGGCCACGCTGCACCGGCGGCACGACGGCCGGTATGAACTGCACGGGGGCACCGCCGCCGACCGGGCGGACGCGCTCGAATGGGCCTCGCTCTTCCAGCACGACGCGGTGTTTTCCGCTCCCGGTGGCACCCGCCTCCGGCAGGTCGTGCCCGGCGTCCCGCCGGGCACGCGGCGGGCGGAGTTCGTGGGCGAGTGATTGTCGAAGGTTGTTCGGGTTGCGCCAGCCAGACCTTGTGCCGGCGGCTTGCAGCCGCCGTCCGTGGGCCATAGCCGCCCGAACCGGCGGCAAGCAATCCACCCGCAACACGGCGGCTGCAAGCCGCCGGCACGCGTCCCAGGCCAGGGCGAAGGGTTTCGTCCTGCGTATTCCTCGCCCGGGCAGCCAAAGCAAGCGCTCGCTTTTGAGCTTTGAGTGGGCTGGTCGGAGCCTATCTTCTTTCCATGCCGCGCGACGACCTGTTCGCTTTAGCCGAGACGCCCCCCGCGTCCTCAGCGCCCACTGCGCCGGAGCAATCGCACACGGACCCGGCTGGCGCTGTGCCGCTTGCCGCGCGCATGAGGCCCCGCAACCTCGACGAGTATTGCGGCCAGCAGCACATCCTCGCGCCCGGCATGTTGCTGCGCCGGGCGATTGAGGCGGACCGCATCCAGTCGCTCATCTTCTATGGTCCGCCCGGGACGGGCAAAACCTCCCTCGCCCAGATCATCGCTCGACAGACGAAGTGCAAGTTTGAGCGTCTCAGCGGCGTCGAATCAAACGTCGCGGACATGCGGCGTGTGCTGGCCGGTGCGGCCAATCGCCTCGAAAACACCGGCCAGACGACGATCCTCTTCGTGGACGAAATCCACCGGTTCAACAAATCGCAGCAGGACGTGCTGCTGCCGGACGTGGAGAGCGGCGTGATCCGGCTCATCGGGGCGACCACGCACAACCCGTTCTTCTTCGTCAACTCGCCGCTGGTCTCGCGCTCGCAGATCTTCGAGCTGAAGCCGCTTTCCGAGGACGATCTCTTTGACCTGATTGCCCGCGCGCTCATGGATGCGGACCGGGGCATCGGCTATCTGAAGATCAAGATCGCGAAGGAAGCCGCACAGCATCTCGCCCGCGTGGCCGACGGCGACGCGCGCAAGGCGCTCAACTCGCTGGAGATCGCCGCGCTCACGACCGCGCCCGAAAGCGACGGCACCATCCGCATCACGATGGAAGTGGCGGAGCAGTGCATCCAGAAGAAGGCCATCGTGTATGACGGTGACGGCGACGCGCACTACGACACGATCAGCGCCTTCATCAAGTCCATGCGCGGCAGCGACCCCGACGCCGCGCTCTACTGGCTGGCGAAGATGATCCACGCCGGCGAGGACCCGCGCTTCATCTCGCGCCGCATCCTCATCTGCGCCGCCGAGGACGTGGGCCTCGCGGACCCGATGGCGCTGGTGCTGGCGCAGGCCGCGCATCAAGCGGCGGAGTTTGTGGGCTGGCCGGAGGCGCGCATTCCCATTGCGGAGGCGACGATCTACGTCGCCACGGCGAACAAGAGCAACAGCGCCTACAAGGCCATTGACGCCGCGCTCGAAGACGTGCGCTCCGGCCGCACGCTCCCGGTGCCCGAGCACTTGCGCGACGGCAGCTACGCGGGGGCAAAGCGTCTCGGCCACGGCGAAGGCTACCAATATGCCCACGAGGGCGAAGGCCACTTCGTCCCGCAAAACTACCTGACCGAAACACGCCGTTATTACGAACCGACCGAGCAAGGGGTGGAGAAGAAGATCAAGGAGCGCGTGGAGAAATGGCGGGCGCTGGCGGCGGAGGCGAGGCTGAAGTGAGAAAATCCAATTCTCAAATTCCAAATCCCAAAGAAGCTCCAAGCTCCAAGCTTCAACTGGAACCATGCGGTGTAAATCGGGGTGCTAGTTTTCAACGCAGAGACGCTGAGGTCGCGGAGTTGCGCGGAGAAGCAACCAACCGAGAGGTTGGAATTTGGAACTTGGAGCTTCTTTGGAATTTGCGATTTGGGATTTGGAATTTCCCCCGCCCATGACTCCCCCCGAGGTCAAACTCACCCTCCGCTCCAGCCTGCGCTCGGAGTTGAAAGCCCATGCCCTCGCCCCTGCCGCGCCCGCCTCGGCCCACTTGTGCAAGCGCCTCGAATCCTCCCCCACCTGGCAAACCGCCCGCGCTGTCCTCCTCTTCTTCCCCCTCCCCAGCGAGCCGGACATCGCCCCGCTGCTCACCGACGCCCTGGCCGCCGGCAAGCTCCTCGCCCTCCCGCGTTTCAACCCCGCCACCAACGCCTACGAAGCCGTGCAGGTCACAGACCTTGCCCATGATTTGGCCCTCGGCCCCTTCCAGGTGCGCGAGCCCGGGGCATCGTGCCCCGTCATGGCTTTGAACCGGCTGGACTTGGCGCTCGTGCCCGGTTTAGGCTTTGACGTTCGCGGGCGTCGCCTCGGGCGCGGCAAGGGACATTACGACCGGCTGCTAGCGGGCTTTTCTGGGATAAAGATTGGCGTGGCCTTCGACTTTCAAATCGTGGACGAGGTGCCCAGCGAGGCACACGATGTCGCGCTGGATGTCATCGTCACGCCGACACGGTGGATCGAGGCAAAGACGCGGTAACCACGAACAAACCAAACGCTGATGGTCCAAAGCCCAAAGCCCAAAATCCAAAGTCCGAACCGTGTCCCTAAGCACAACGGGCTACGACCGCCTGACTTTGGACCTTGGACTCTTGGACTTTGGACTTCGTCTTCCCCTCCCGCATGAGCCTGTTCGCCGCATTTGGCCTTCCTGAAGCGAGCTGGATCGTTCTCGGCGCGGCTTTGGGCTATGCCTTCATGCGCTTTCAGGAGCGGGCGCGGAAGGAAGAGTTCGAGACGCAGCGCAAGGAGCAGCTCGAAGCCACCAAGCGCGAGGCGGAATCCATCCTCCGCGAGGCTCGCGTTACCGTTAATGAGGAGGCCATCAAGCTCCGCAACCAGGCCGAACTCGCTTACGTTACCCGCCAGCAGGAGATCACCGCTGCGGAACAGCGGCTGGCCCAGCGGGAGTCCCTGCTCACCACCCAGCTCGAAGGTTTCATCCAGCGCGAGAAGTCCCTGCAAAGCCAGCAGGCGTCGCTCGACCAGCGCGACTGCGCGCTCGACAAGGCCCGCGCCGAGGCCGAGACCCTCGCCCGCCAGCGCCGCGAACTGCTCGCCCAGGCCGCCCACCTCTCCGAGCCCGACGCCCGGGCGCAGCTCCTGAAGGAATGCGAGAACGAGGCCGTCCGCGACGCCAACGAAATCTCCCGCCGCATCCTCTCGGAGGCGAAGAACAAGGCTGAAGACCAGGCTCGCCGCATCATCTCGCTGGCCATCCAGCGCTACGCCGCGCAGCACACTTACGAGACCACCACGGCCACCATTGCGCTGACCGGCGACGAGATCAAAGGCCGCATTATCGGCCGCGAGGGCCGCAACATCCGCGCGTTCGAGGCCTTGACTGGCGTGACCGTGCTGATTGATGACACGCCCGGGGCAGTGGTGCTGTCCGGTTTCGATCCGGTGCGCCGTGAGATCGCTCGCGAGGCGATGCAGCGACTTATCCTGGACGGACGCATCCACCCGACGCGCATCGAGGAAGTCGTCGCGAAGGTGCGGGAAGAAATCGACGAGAACGTGCGCAAGGCCGGCGAGGACGCCATCTTCCGCGCGGGGGTGCCGCCGCTGCATGAGGAAATCGCCATGGTGCTGGGCCGCCTCAAGTTCCGCATGAGCTTTTCGCAGAATGTGCTGGACCATTCGGTGGAAGTCGCGCACCTCACCGGCCTGCTCGCCGCGGAACTCGGGCTGAACATCCCCGCCGCCAAGCGCGCCGGCCTGCTCCACGACATCGGCAAGGCGCTCCAGCAGGACATGGAGGGTTCGCACGCCATCATCGGCGCGGACTTCCTCAAGCGCCTCGGCGAGGCTGAGGACATCGTCAATGGCGTCGCCTCGCACCACGACGAAGTGCCGCACACCTGCCTCTGGGGCATCCTCGTGAGCGCCGCTGACGCCATCAGCGCCAGCCGTCCCGGCGCGCGTTCGGAGACGATGGACACCTACATCAAGCGCCTGGAAAACCTGGAGAAAATCGGTCTCAGCTTCCCCGGCGTGGACAAGTGCTACGCCGTGCAGGCCGGCCGCGAACTGCGCGTCTTCGTCCAGCCTGAAGTCCTCACCGACGAGCAGGCCACCGCCCTCGCGCGGAACCTCTGCCGCAAGATCGAGGACGAGATGCAATACCCCGGGCAGATCCGCGTGACCGTGATCCGCGAGACGCGGGCGGTGGAGTTTGCGAAGTAGCCGCGAACGGAAAGTGATTAGTAATTAGTGATCAGTCCGCGTGTTGGTTGGCGTGGCTCGGGACTAATTACTAATCACTGATTACTCGCCTCCCTTCTCTTCCCTCGTTACAAACCGCTTGTGCAAGCCAGTTCCAAAGCCGTGGTCGTCGAGTTCCTGCGCGGGCGGGGCTTCCAATCCGTGCTGGACGCGCCCAGCGGCGGGGGCTGGCTGCAGGACGCGCTCGGGCCGGGCAAGGCGGTGGATGGCATTGACCTCTACGTGGACTCCGCGACCGGCTATCGCCGCTTCTGGAAGTTCGATCTGGATGAGGGCCTGCCTGACGACTGCCGCGACTACGACCTCGCCTGCTGCTGCGAAGGCCTGGAACACGTCGGCAACCCGCTCCGTCTGCTCCGCCACTTCCATCGGTCGCTCAAGCCCGGCGGCACGATCATCGTCACCACCCCGAGCGTCTGGTATCCGCAGGCGCGGCTGCAGTTTCTGCTGCGCGGCTTCTTCCCGTCATTCCCGCCGCTCGCGGGCAAGATCGTGCCCGGCTCGCACATGCACATCATGCCGTGGTCGTGGGCGCAGTTGCATTTGTATCTGCGGCTCGCGGGCTTTGTGGAGCCGCAGTTGCTGCCCGAGCCGCTCTCGCGCGGCAAGCACCTGCACGAGCACCTCTTCGCGATTCCGACGCGCCTGTATTGCCGCAGCCGGCTCAAGCGCGCGCAGAACGAGGAGGAGCGGCAGTTCTGGCAGACTGCCGCCAGCGACGAAGCCCTGCTGAGCCGCCATCTCATCGTCACCGCGCGGAAGCCTTGATCATGCCGCCGTCCGCCCAGCGCCCGTGGCGCATCGCCCACTCGGAAAGCTCCCTCGGCTGGGGCGGCCAGGAGCATCGCGTGCTGGCGGAACTGGTCGGCTTTCAAAAGCGCGGCTGCGCGGTCTGGCTGCTCGCGCCGGAGAAGGCCTTGATCTTCCAGCGCGCCAGGGACGCCGGGATTCCGGTCGTGCCGTTGAGCGTCGCCAAGCTGATGTTCCCGCTGAACGTGGTGCGCCTCGCCCGGTGGCTGCGCCGCGAGCGCATCGAGGTCCTCAACCCGCACAGTTCGCGCGATGGCTGGCTGCTCGGCCTCGCCGGCCGGCTGGCGCGGGTGCCGCTCATCATCCGCACACGGCACATTGACGTGGATTATCCGAACGCGTGGTTCAGCCGGCACGCGTTCACCACGCTCGCGGACCATGTGCTCACCACGAGCCGGAAAATTACCGCGCATTTTCAGTCGGTCTTCGGCCTGCCCGATGACCGCATCAGCACCGTGCCGACGGGCATTGATCTGGCGCGCTTCTCCCCGGAGGGGCCACGGGCCGCGCTGCGGGCATCGAATCCTGAAGCCCCGCTGGTCGGCATGGTCTCCGTGCTGCGGTCCTGGAAGGGCCACCCGACCTTCCTCCAGGCCGCGCGGCAACTGCTCGACAGCGGCCATCCGGCCCGGTTCGTGATCGTGGGCGATGGTCCGATGCGTCCGGTCATTGAACAACAGATCACCGATTTGAAGCTGAGCGGTGCGGTCCGGCTCATCGGGCATCGCGAGGACGTGCCGGAAGTGCTGCGCGCGCTGGACGTGCTGGTGATCGCCTCGACGCGCCACGAAGGCGTGCCGCAGATCGGCCTGCAGGCGCTCGCGACCCGCACGCCGGTCGTTGGCAGCGACGTGGGCGGCACGCCCGAGATCATCCGCGCGGACGAGACGGGCCGGAACTTTCCCGCCGAGGATGTGGGCGCACTCGCACGAGCCCTGCGGGAAACGCTCGCCGACACCGAGGCCACCCAGCGGATGAGCGCGCAAGGCCGCCTGATGGTCGAGCAGCACCACGGCTTGGACGCCATGCTCGACGAACTCGACGGCATCTACCGGCGGTATCAGGGTGAGTGAACCCGATTCTGCCCGCCAAACACGCGAAAAGTCGCGGAAAATGGAACCCGACTACTGCAACCGGGCGCATCTTGACACTGCCCCCGAAACCGAGCCGGCGCGGACGACGGCGACACGGCCCGCGGGACGCGGGCGCTACGTAGCGCCGGCCTCCGGCCGGCCGTGCCGCAAGCGTCCTCGCTTGCCCGGCGGGGCGAAGGCGGGGGCAGTGTCGAGATGCGCCCACTGCAACCGTGGACTGTGAGGTTGCCGCGGGACCATGAGCTAGGCCTTACCCTTTTGCCTCCGCAAGCGTGCCCCTTCCATTTCGTATGTTTCGCGTGTTTCGCGGGCTCTCGCTTCAGGTTCGGGTTTGAGGCCGCGTTCCGCACTACGGCTTGGCAGCCACCGGGGCGTCGGGCGCGATGGCTTTGAGCCAGAAAGCCCCATTGTTGCGCTCGTAATTCGCGTAACCCTTCTCGCCGAAGACGCCTTTGACGGAGCGCTCGGTTTCATCCCGGATTGCGCGGAGGGCGGCGGTGCGCTGGTCGGCGGACAGGTTCTTGTCCGCCCGAAGCTGCTTGGCCTGGTCTTCTGCGGCCTTCTTCATTTCGAAGGCTTTTACGGCGGCGTCCTTGCCCAGTCCCTCGCGGTCAGCCGTCCGGAACATGGCCTGGAAGGCGTAATCCTGGGAGCGCTTGTAATCCTGGTAGCGGTCATCGCCAAGCTGGACTTTCACCTGTTCGTCCAGCGCCTTCTCGGCCGCCTTCTGCTTCTCCTTCTCCTCGCCTTTGAGATTCAAACCGCCGCCGAAGCCGCCCAGGCCAAACTCGTCATCGTAGGCCTTCCGCTTCTTGAAGAGTTCGAGGAATTCCTGCTCGCTCGGCTCGAAGCCGGCCATCTGCATGCGCATCACATTCGCGGTCATCGAGAAGCGGAGATTGTAATCCAGCAGCTCCTCCGGGCTGAGCACCGCCGCCATGGCGGCCTCGCCCTCCTTCATCACCTTGCGCATGTCCTCGGGGTCCGGCGCGCCGCCCTTCATGGATTTCTGCAGCTTGCCCTGCAGATCCTGCATCAGGTCGAACACCTTGGTGCGCTTCTCGGTGGGCAGGAAATCAAACATCGCCTCCAGTTGCTGCGTGGTGCTGGCGACGAGGTCGGGCTTCTCATCCGGCGCGGAGCCGAGCAACTCCGTGAGCAAGGCACGCTTTTCCTGGTTGAGCGCGCGCTCCTTCGCCACGCGGTCGGGATCGGCGACCGCGCCCATCATCGCGGCGGGTTTCCAAAACTCGAACTTCTTCTTCGGCCCGGCCAGTTCCTTGCGCCGGGCCTCGAAGAGCTTGCCCACGTCCGCAGTGATGATGTCGCGGATGGTCTCCTCCGGGCAGCCGATGCTGCGGAGGTTGGCGATGTATTTCTTGTAGTCGGCGGATTCAACGGCGTTCCAATCAAACTTCTGCGCGACAGTGTTGGTGACCACCTGCGTGACCGTGCGGGGTTTGGCGGCAGGTGGCGCAGCAACGGGGTCGGTGGCCTTGACCGCCTCAGGCAGAATCGCGGGGAGAGGTTGCTCGACCGGTTTCGGGCGCAGCAAGGCCGCGCCGAGGGCAAGATTGACGACGACTGACAGGATGAGCAGGACCTTGGCGTTCATGGAGCTTTGGTGGCGGGCGCGGCTTTCTTCGCTGGCTCGGCATCGGGCGTCTCCGCCGTCGTCGCTGGTGCAGCCGCGCCCGGGTTCGGCGCGTCCGTGAGCTTGGCGTTGGTGGTGAGCTTGACCTTGGAAGTGGTGGTCTGGCCCTTGGCGTAGGCCATCTTGATGCTGAAATCAGAGGTGGAGGTGGACTCAACGACCACGCCCAACGCCGGGTCAAACCAGGCCTTGCCCGCGGTCTTCGCACCGTCCTCCACGGTCACGGTCACCAGGGCCGCACCTGCAGCAGGCTTGGTGAGCAGCACGCCGGCGCTCTCGATCACGGCCACCTTCCGCCCGTCGCGCTGCTCCCAGCCTTTGAAGGTGTTGGTGGCGTCCACGCTCACCGAGCCGGGGCCGAAGGACTGGTTCCGCGTGACGGCCCAGGAGTCGCCGGGCTTGACGGCCTTGTCCGGCAGGCCGGCGTGAAGGACGTTCCAGCCTTTGATGGCCTCGTCCGAGAGCATGATGTTCAACGTGGCGATGATGAAGGGATTCGCCCCGGCGGCAACCTTGCTGCGCAGTTGCGGTCCGCCCTCAAGCTTCTCGATCTTTCCGTCCGCCGTGGTGACGTATTTCACCTTTGATCCGACCAGCTTGCGAAGCGGAGCGGCCAGCGGATTGTTCCGGCTGTCCTGCTTGGGATCACTGCGGGAGTTGAAGATGGTGGTGTTCGTCCCGATGCGGTTGGTGGTGGCCATGGCCAGCGTGTCCACTTCAACCTCGTGGCCGGCCCCGCCCTCGCGCTCCTTGAGCGTGGTGAAGGCCAGATCCTGGACCTGCGTGTTCAAGAGCTTCAGGGGCTGCTGGGTCGCGGGATTCTGGCCGTCCGTGTCCGTGATGGTCTCGATCCGCTGCACAAGCCGCTGGCCGGTGGTCCACTTGGCCTTGAACTCGACCGGCGGCTCCTCCTTCGGCGGGGCGGGCGCGGCCGGAGCGGCGGCGGTCGGCGGCACTGCGGGAGCAGGCGTGGCGGCCGGAGCTTCTTCCTGCTTCTTGCAGGCGGCCAGGGAAGCCACCACCGCGCCGAGGAGAAGGCTGAAGAGCGTGCGGCGGACAAGGTGGAAGTCGGGTTGGGCAATCATGGGTTCAACAAGGCTGATGTTCGATGGACTGGTGCCGCCACCTTACCAGCCGGTGCAACTTTGCAAATACGAAACCAGTCATGCTCCTCACGCGATTTCCAGTTCCGCGAACCGCCGTTCGCACCAGCGCAGCGATCCGTAGCTAAAGGCCGCAAGCGCCCCCGCGCACACAAACCAGTGTTCACGGAAGCCCAGCAGCAGCTCGTCTCCCGGGTTGAAGCCCCGCCAGACGGCAAACAACAGCGCGCCCATCAGCACGGGAACAGGCGTGATGAGCACCGTATTCGCCCACCAGCCGGTCGAGCGCAGGTGCCGCCCGACCAGCGCATAGTAGGCGAAGAGGTGCGCCGTCAGCAGCGTGCTGCCCCAGGCCAGCCACCAGGCGTAGGTGAGCCAGCCCAAACGGATGCGCAGGCCCGCGCCTTCCTCGGGCTTGGCCGGGGACAGGCGCTCGCTGCCGGGGAACGCTTGCAGGTAGCGCGCGGTCGGGAACACTTGGCCTTGGATGGTGTCAGCCACCGGTTCCCCCGGCGCCAGAGCGGACGCTTCCACCGGGGGACGGACGTCAAAACTCACGACCATGTCCGGCTGCACGGCGGACCACAGCAGGCCGGGCAGTTGCGGTGCCAGCACACAGATCAAGGCGGCGGCAGCCTTTGCACGGAAACTCAGCCGGCGATCCACGGCCCGGGTGAACAGAAACTCGAAGGCCTTGAAGTTCGCCATGCTGTTCCACACCAGCGGCACCTGCGGGTAGGTCGCCAGCCCGCAGACGCCCAGGAGCCAGAACAGGAGCAGCCCGCCGAGCATGCCCGGGTAGAACGCCGTGAGGTCGCAGCCCAGCGCGAACATCCCGATGCCCAGCGCCAGCCACGGCAGATGGAAGAACGTGAGCGCAAGGAACAACTCCACACCGCTTGTCTGCCGGGCGCCCAGTTCGTGCTTCAGCAGGACGAGAAAGGGACTGCGAGTCTGGCCATTCATAGGACCTCCTGTTCCGCAAAGCGCCGCTCGCAGAAGCGCTGCACCACCACGGCGAGCGCAAGCAATGCCAGCGTCAGCCCGGACCAATGCCGCGCAAAAAAACGCACCGTGGGCGCCATGCGGTCGTGTTCCGACTCAAAGCTGAAGCGGACAACATAGAAGCCGATCAGGCCCAGCAGGATGGGCAAGCCCGCCATCAACGCACCGCGGACAGTGCGCCGGTGCGTGATGAGCTTCGCCACCAGCCCATAGTAGCCCTGCGCCAGCACGATGGCGGCGGCGCTGGCCCAGACCATGGCCCAGGCAAACGCGGTCGCCGTCGCCACGGACGCGGCCTCGAACTGTGTGGCGGGCGGCGTGTCCAGAAAACTGCGGATGTCCGGCGGAAACTGGCGGGCGACCATACAGATGAGACCAAAGTTGAGCAGCATCGGCAGCACCATGAACACGCCGAGCATCACCGTCTTGGCACGGAAGAGCAGCGCACGGTCAATCGCGCGCGTCGCGATGAACTCATTCCAACTGTGGTTCGCCGGGATGCCCAGCGGGGCCAGAAAACCCCACACGCCGCGCACGAGCGAATTCGAGCACTCCATGATCAGGAACCACAGCCACCAGCACATCATCATCGAGGCCCAGCTCTCCTGGAGGAGCAGGAAGAGCGGGACTTCCGGTCGCAACCAGAGCACTAGCGCCGGCCCGATGTTGGAGGCCAGCAGCGCCACGGCCAGGAACCACGCAATCGGGTTGCCATAGACGGTCGCGCTGCGACCGACTTCCTGTCTCACCAGTGCGAAAAAGGGGCTGCGGATCGGGCTGCTCATAACACCTCCTGTTCGGCGAAGCGCTGCTCACAGAAGCGCTGCACGACGAACGCAAGCAGGCCGAGTGCGAGCACGAAATGAATCCAGAACTCCGCGAAGTAGATGAACGCGGTTTGAAAGAGATGCGTGTCGCTGCCTGCGAAAAGCGGGATGGCCACCAGACTGCCCACTGGTAGCAGCGCGACGGCGTCGGACGCCAGCCGACGGTTGCCCTTCACCAGCAGTTGGGAGATCAATCCATAGTAAGCCTGCACCAAAGTGATGGCGGCTCCGGCCACCCAGAGCAGCCAGATGGCGAACACGGTTGGGCCGTGCGAAACGGAAGCCTTGATATCACGCTCGCCACCAACCAAATCCGAGGACCGGCTGTGAAAACGATGATACCCACCATGCCATTCCACCAGCCCTTTGGCCTCGCCTTGGAGAAGGGATGGAGCATCAGGCAGACGTTTCAGCACGACGATTTCGTGGGCCGTCTTCCACACGAAGAAGTCCGTGAAGGGCAGTGAAGCCGCGAGGTTCACCAGGAGCGGCGCAACCATGGCGAGCGCCAGCGCCAGCGTTTTCGCCCGAAACCACAAACGGAGATTGATGGCACGGGTCCCAATGAACTCGTCGGAGTTGCCATCTGGCATCGTCATCAACGGAAAGGCACTGCGGATTTCCCGTGTCAAAGCAAATGCACTGTAAAACCCGAGCAGGAACAACCAGCCAAACAGCCACCCGATGCACCACAATCCGATCTGCACCCCGAGCGCGGCTTCAACATCTGCGTTCTGGGACCAATGCTCACCGATGAGAAAGAGGGCTGGCAGCAAGCCCCAGACGAACCCCAGCACCCACATCACTTGGCCCGGCGTGCCGCAACTGTGCCAGAGCCGGAACAACTCGAACTTCACCAACGCAACAAAGGGATGCCGGGTTTTCATGACGTCACGGGTTCATGGCTCACGGACCAGCTCGATGAAGATGTCTTCGAGGCCGAGGTGGCAGACCTCGAACTGGCAGCGGTGCTGCGCAGCGAGCTTCGGCAGCGTGGTCTCGTCCGTCAGGCGCAACGTGACCAGCGCTTCGCTGGGCGTCTTCGCGAGGCGGAAGGCGTCCGGCACCGTGAAGCCCTCCGTGCCGTTCGGAAAGCTGTGGAAGCGCACCTGCTTCACCGTCTCCTTCAACTGATCGAGCGGCTCGCTCAGCTTGAGCGAACCGTTCGCGATGATGCCGATCTCGTCGGCGATGCGCTCCACGTCGCTGAGGATGTGCGAGGAGAAGAGCACCGTCTTGCCCTCCTCGCGGAGCACGGCCAGCACCTCCTCCAGGAACTCGCGGCGGGCGACCGCGTCGAGCGTCGCAGCAGGTTCATCGAGGATGAGCAGGTCAGGCCGTTGGGCGAGGGCAAGGAGGAAACCGACCTGCCGCTGCTGCCCGCCGGAGAGTTCCTTGATGCGCTTCCGGGGCTCGAGCTTGAAGCGCTTCAGCACGCGATCACACAGTGCGCCGTCCCAGTTCGGATAGAAGGTGGAGGTGAACTCGATGAGCGCGTCAATCCGCATGCCCGGCATGAGCGTCTGCTTCTCGGAGAGATAGCCCACGCGCCGACGGTCCTCGACCGTGAAATCCCACGGGTCCTTGCCCAGCACGCGCACCTCGCCCGCGTCCACCCGCAGCAGGCCCACGAGCAGCTTGATGGCCGTGGTCTTGCCCGCGCCGTTCCGCCCGAGGAAGCCATAGATGCTCCCACGCCGCACCCGCAGGTTCAGGTCGCGCACGGCGGGCGTGCCGTTGAAGGCACGCGCCGCGTTCCGGGTTTCGATGATGAACTCGCTCATGGGTCAGCCTTTCTCCTCAGGTTCGGTGCCCGCAAATTCGCGGCGCACCAGCTTGATGACTTCCTCCTCCGCCATGCCCAGGTGCCGCGCCTCGGCCACAACCTGGGACACCGCGTCCGCAATCAGCTCGCGCTTCACCTTCGCGGAGCGCGTCACATTGCCGTCGGCCACAAACGTCCCCAGCCCGCGCCGCGTCTCCACCAGCCCCTCGGCCTCCAGCATCTGGAAGACCTTGGCGACGGTGAGCGGGTTGATCTTCAGCTCGGCCGCGAACTCGCGGACCGAGGGGAGCTGCGCCGCGGCCGCCAGTTCGCCGCTGGCGATGCGCTGGCGGAGCTGCGTGAAGAGCTGCCGGTAGATCGGCATCCCGCTGCTCGGATTGAGGTGGACGAACATGGCCTTGACTTACTGTATTACAACACTAATACACTTGGGCAATGAAACGCAAGGGGAATTTTTTCGAGCCGGACTGCGCAAGGGCGCAAATCGGCTTTTGAAGACGAAACGAGACGGCCCAGGAACGCAGAGCCGCGATGCTGCCTCGGTGCATATCGTGACTGCAGTCGCTCCCTTGAACCTGCGGCGGGTAGGGCGGGCTGTCCTCAGCCCGCCGCCAGACCATCCGGAGGCCACTGCACTTCGGCGGCGCGGTGAGGACACCGCGCCCTACCAAGGCGGGTTCAGAGCGCGCAGCAGGAAACTTTCGTTCTGCGAATTCCCACCCCGGGGTCGTTCCCCAGCGGCCACGCTAAAACTTCCACTCTTCCGCCGGCGCGGGCACTTCGACCGGTCGGGCCGGCAGGCTCACGCGCACGGTGGTGCCCTTCCCGTTTTCGCTGCTGAGCAGCAGCTTGCCGCCGAGCAGTTCCGCCAGCCGGCGCGCGATGGGCAGGCCCAGGCCGGTCACCTGGGGCTCACCCCCCTTGCGCTCGGCGGGTGCGGAAAGGTTCAGGACGGCCAGTTGTTCAGGGGAGATTCCCCGCCCCCGGTCGGCGACCGTGAGCAGGAAATCGTGGCCGTCATCGTAGCACTGCACCGTGACGGGCGTGCCCGCCGCCGAATACTGGATGGCGTTGCCAACCAGTTCCTCGACCAGCTTCGCGAGCAGCGTCTCACCGACGGCGGCGGAGCCGGGGGCGACCTTCAGTTGCAGGTCACCCAGGCGGCCGGCAGCCTCGCCGCTGCGGCGGGCCTGCGCGGCCACCACTTCATCGGCATTGCCCGTCAACCCTTGGCGCAGAGTATTCAGATGCACCGGATTGGTGCCGAACAGTTCGAGCTGGGCGTGAAGGAACAGGTTCTTGGTCAGTCGTTCCACGCGCCGCGCGGCGGCATGCACGGCTTGCGCCAGCTCGCTGATTTCGTCCGGCGTGCGGGTCTGCCCGGTAAAGGAGAGGGCGCGCGAGGTGTCGAGGATGCTGTTGAGCGGCTTCAACAATTCACCCGGCAGCCGGGTGCCGATGTCCGAACCGAGGCAGGCCAGCTTGCGCTCCACCTCGTTGCGCAGCGCGCGCCGCCGGTGCACCCGCAGTTCCAGCGCGGCGATCAGTTCGTCCATCTTGAATGGCTTGGCGATGTAGTCGTCGGCTCCGAGGGTCATGCCCTTGCGCATGCCCTTGAGATCCGCGTCGCCGGTGACGAGCACCAGAGGGATGTCCGCCGTGGTGGGATGCTGGCGCAGGACGGCGGTCATCGCATAGCCGTCCACCTGGCTCATGACGATGTCGCTGACCACCACGTCCGGCAGGTGGGCGCGCGCCATCTTCACGCCGGCCAGCCCGTCCGCCGCCTCGATGACCTCATGGCCGCGCGTGCGCAGCAGATTGGCCACCGATTGCCGGAAAACGTCCGCGTCATCCACGAGCAGTATCTTCATGCAAAAGAGTTCACTGACGAAAGTGCCGTGCCAATGTCAGGCTGGCAAATCGTCATTCAAGGCGGTGCCGGTTCTTTATCGGCGGGCCGGGGGCAAAGCTCAAGCGCGAGTTCAGAGGAGCGCGGCATTTACGCCGCTTCAGCGTTCGTGAGTTTACTGGCAAATCGTTTGCCCACAGTTGCTCGGACGATGAAGCGGCGTGAACGCCGCGCGCCGGGACTCGCCACGCGCGGGCGGGGTCTGGTAGCCTGCGCGGCGCATGAGTTCCACTGGCGAATCCGAGCTGGTCGCGCGCTGCCGGCGCGGCGACGCGCGCGCGTGGGACGAATTGTTTGACCAGCACTATGCGGCGGTGGGGCGCTACGTGTTCCAGCTTTCGCCGCAGTTCTCCCGCGAAGACGCGGACGAAATCGCGCAGGAGACTTTCCTCTCCGTCATCAAGCACCTCGCAAATTTTCACGGCGACTGTCAGTTGCAGACATGGCTTTTCCGCATCGCGGGCAACAAGGCGCGCGACCACCTGGAGAAGCAGCGCGCGGCCAAGCGCGGCGGCGGCCAGCAGCCGCTCTCCCTCCACGCGGAAGACCCGGAGACGGGTCTGACGCTGGATGCGCCCAGCCACCTGCCCGGTCCCGATGGAGAACTGCTGCACGGTGAACGCGCCCTGCTGATCGGCCACGCGCTGGAGCGCCTCGGCGGTCCCTGTCAGGAGATCATCGAACTCCGCTATTTCGCGGACCTCAGCTACGAGGAGATCAGCCACACGTTGAAATTGAACGAAAAAACAGTCAGTTCACGCCTCAGCAAGTGCCTCGACAAGCTGGAGGAAATCGCCCGCCCAATCTTTGCCGGGGAGAAATCACCGGTTTCCCCGTCTAACCGGGAAGCAAGATGAAGCATCGAAGCGACAACGAACGATCAGCACTGGTCCGGCTGGCTGAAACCGGCGGACAGTTGCGTGTTGCGTGTTGCGTGCAGAAGACCGCCCGGCGCACGCATTCGGAACCACGCAACAGGCAGCACGCACTACGCCGGACCCTCAGCATCACCGGTGGTTTCCAGCTCAATCGCACCCCCTGACCCGCGCATGGCCAACGAACCCCAACGCGACATCGAGAAGGACCTGCAGGCCTACAAGCAGCGCCGCCGGGAGCAGGCGGGCGCGCCGCTGGAACTGCACCCGGCCACGCGCAAAATGCTGCAGGGAGAAGTGGCCCGCACGGCGAGCCGTCCGCTGCTCACATCGGAGGAGGCGGCGAAAAACTTCGTGCGCTCGTTCGTGATGTCGCATCAGCAGCCGGGCTTTTTCGCGCGGAACCGGCACCGGGTGATCTGGGGCGGGGCCATGTTCGCCTGCCTTGCCTTGGTGCTCGCGGTGTTGCGCAATGACCCGCAGCGCAAGGCCACCGAGGGCACTTTCCCCGACGCGCTGCCCACGCCCACGCCCCTGCCGGTCGCAGACCCGGAGGCCAAGCCGACGTCATCCGCCGTGGCCGCGAACCATCTGAAGCCCGTGGGAACGATCAACGGGCCGCGAGCCGAGGCCGAACGCTTGTCCCGGGACAAGCGGGACCTTTCCGCAGTCAAAAGCGTTGAGGACTTCGCCAAGCCTTCGGTCGCACCGGCAGCGCCGGCCAGCGGTCCGGCGGTCAGCAACCCGCGTCCGCCGGCCGCCCCCGCCACTTCGATGGTTCCCGTGCAGCGTGAGGCGGATCGTCGCAGCGGCGTGGTCGCGCCGTCGCTGCCCACCGGTTCTACCGCCGCCGGCAGCGGACGGTCTGCCGGCGAACCTGCCCCGACCACGACCCGGGGCTTCTTAAAATCAGAGAGCAACCTGGCCCGCACGCGCGCCATGGACGCGGACGAGAAGGCGGCGGAAAAGCCCGCCGCCGGCGAACGCGGCCTGATCATGAAGTCGCTCAAGGACAGTGAGGTCTCGGAAGCCAAGGCGATCGCCGAGGTGAGGAAGGCCAAGGAAGAATCAACGGCCGCGCGGGCGGGTGAAGATGCGATGAAGCGCGCGGCGCTCACGGCCACCACGACGGGCGTGGGCGGCTTGACCATCTCCGCCCCGGCTCCGACCGCCGCGCCATTGGCAGCGGCGGCCACCGGTGCGCTGAAGGATAACCTGAGCTTCGGCAGCGGGGCCGGCGGGGGCGGGGCCGGGGAGGCCAGCCTGCGCCAGCAGTTCCAGCAAGTGGACAACCGCTCGCTATACCGGCAGAATTTCAACTCCCCGCCGGTGCCCGAGGTGATGAAGGACTTTGCCTTCGAACGGACGGGCGACCGCGTGCGCATCGTGGACGCGGACGGCTCGACCTACGAAGGCACCGTGGTGCGTGAACTGGCCGAGAATGAGTCGCGTGCGAAGGCGGCTGCCGTGGATGCCGTGAAGCAGGCTGATGGCAGCCTCGGCCTGAAGCTCAAGTCCGCCAGCCAAGCGGGCCAGGCACCAGCCGACCAGCAGCTTTCCTATCGCTTCACGGCGCAGGGCGTGAACCGGAAGCTCAAGCAGTCCGTCGAGTTTCGCGGCGAGTGGCAGCCAGCGGCGGCACCCAGCACGACGACTCCCGCCTTGCGGCCAGCGAGTTATGGCGCGGTCCGTTTGGAAAGCCAGGTGGCGGCGGAGAAAAAGGAGCAGCTCACCAACGCCCTGGCTGACAGCCCTGCGGCTGCCAAAGGCTATCTCCCTCTGCAATTGCAGCGGGACCCGTCCCAAGGCCGTATCACCGGCCGCGCCGTGGTCGGTGGCAAGGAAGAGTTCGCGATCAAGGCCGTGACGAAGTAGCGCCCGACGCGGGACGCGGCGTTCACGCCATTTCACCGTGCAAGGCCTGGTGATGTTCGACTGCCAAAGGACGTCATGCGTAGAAGCGGCAAGCATGCCGCGCCCTCCCCGGTTCCAACTTTGCCCAAGCGCAACCAGCCAAACGGGTGTATGGTGTGCCAACCTTAGAAACCGGAGGAGTTATGGCACGCGAAACTAAAACCGAAGCATTGGTGGTGGGCGCGGGACCGGTGGGCATGCTCACCGCCCTCGTGCTGGCCAAGGGCGGCGTCCAGACCGAGATCGTGGACATGAACCAAGGGCCGGCCGCGCGCGGCTACGCTTGCGCCCTGCATCCCGGCACCTTGACCTTGCTGGATGAGCTGGGGCTGGCCAGGCCGTTGATCGGGCTGGGCCGGCGGATTGACACCGTGGGCTTCTACGAGGGCGGCGAGCGGCACGCGGAGATGAAACTGGGCGAACTCGGCGAACCCTTCCCCTTTGTGCTCGTCGTCCCGCAAAGCACGTTGGAGCAGCATTTGGAATTTGCCTTGGAACGGCAAACCGGGCTGAAAGTGAAATGGAAGCACCGGCTGACAGCGTTGGAACATGGCCCCGGCGCCGAGATGCTCGCCACCGTGGAGCGGCTGGCCCACACGTCGCGGGGTTACATCGTGCCTCACTGGGAGTGGGTGGTGGAGGGCACGGATCAACGCCCCGCGGAGTTTGTCATCGGGACTGATGGGTATCATTCCCTCGTGCGCGGGCGGATCGGCAGCGAGCAGGAGCATGTGGCCTCTGCCGCTTTTGCGGAGCAGGATTTTACGACCGGCACATCCACCGGTCATGAACTGCGGGTGGTGGTGAGCGACCATGGCCTCGGTGCGTTGTGGCCGTTGTCCGAGAATCGTGCCCGATGGGTGTTCCAGTTGCCGGACGACTCAACCTCGGAAGAGCTGCCCGCCAAGGAACATCGCGCTCTGCACTTCGAAGCACCGGAAGCAGACCGCGCCGTCCGCGAGCGGCTGCGGGACTGGACCCGCGCGCATGCGCCGTGGTTCACCAGCGAAGTCCGGGACATCGAATGGGCCGCCTCCCTGCGCTTTGAGTCCTGGCGGGCGCGCTCCTTCGGGCGGGATCAAGTCTGGCTCGCGGGCGATGCCGGCCATCAGACCGGCCCCATCGGCATGCAGAGCCTCAACGTTGGACTGCACGAGGCGGTGGCGCTGGGCGAGGCCGTGCGCAGCGTCATCCGTGAGGGCGAGTCCGAGTCCGTGCTGGCGGCCTATGACCGGTCGCGCGACATGGAATGGCGGCATCTGCTGGGTCTGGACGGCGGGCTCCATCCGACGACGGCCATCCCGTCCTGGATGGACAGCCACGCCAACCGGCTGCTCTCGTGCATCCCCGCAAGCGGGAATGAACTGGCCGCCCTGCTCAGGCAGGTGGGGCTGGAAACGGTGGGGGCGACGAGCTTCGCGGCAGACCTTGGCTAGTTCCAATTGATGACCCCAGCCTTGGTAGGGCGGTGTCCTCACCGTGTCGCCGAATAGCCGGGCGTGTGGGTGGCCGACGGCAGGGTGAAAACACCGTGCCACCCGCTTCGGTTCACAAGTAATGCCAACTGTGGAAATAGCTGGTTATACGCAGCGTGCGGAACTTCGTGGCCGTTCAATGGCCCACGGCGGGATTCACTCAGTATTGTTGGGACCGGTCTCCCCGAAAACGTCCTCGTGAGTCCAGTGCGGCCTCAGAGCTTCCGGTGGTTCGCCGTGCCGACCGGGATGTCCTTCGGCGCTTCGACGAGCAGGCGTTTGACGTCAGCCACGAAGGAACGCACGTCGCCTTCGGTCGTGTCCCAGGCGCACATGAGGCGGCAGCCGCCCTGGCCGATGAAGGTGTAGAACTTCCAGCCTGCCGCCCGCAGCGCGACGATCAGCCACGGGGGCATCTCGATGAAGACGGCGTTGGCCTGGCGCGGGAACATGAGGCGCAACTCGGGGAGTTGGACCAGCTCGTCGTGCAGCAGCGTGGCCATGGCGTTCGCATGGCCCGCGCGTCGCAGCCATGCACCTTCCTGAAGCATGCCCACCCAGGGCGCGGAGAGGAACCGCATTTTGGACGCGAGCTGGCCGGACTGCTTGCAGCGGTAGTCGAATTCGTGCGCGAGGTCGCGGTTGAAGAACACCACGGCGTCGCCTACCAGCGTGCCGTTCTTCGTGCCGCCGAAGCACAGCACGTCCACGCCGGCCTCCCAGGTCACCTCGCGCGGCTTGCAGCCGAGCGAAGCGACGGCGTTGGCAAAGCGCGCGCCGTCCATGTGCAGCTTGAGGCCGAGCTGCTTCGTTTTCGCCCAGATGGCCTTCAGCTCCGCGATGGAATAGACGGTGCCCAGCTCGGTGGACTGCGTGACGCTCACGGCACGGGGCTTCGGGTAATGCACGTCCGAACGCTTCTTCACCATCCGCTCGATGCCGGCGGGATCAATCTTCCCGTTCGCGCCCGGGAGCGTGAGCACCTTCATGCCGTTGGAGAAGAACTCGGGCGCGCCGCACTCGTCAGATTCCACGTGGGCGGTCTCGTGGCAGAGCACGCTGTGATAGGACTGGCCGAGGGAGGCGAGGGAAAGGGAGTTGGCGGCGGTGCCGTTGAAGACGAAGAACACTTCGCACTCCATCTCGAAGGTTTCGCGCAGCAGGTCGGCGGCCTGGGCGGTCCAGGGATCGTCCCCATAGCTGGGGGCGTGGCCTTGGTTGGCGGCTTCGAGGGCCTGCCAGGCCTCGGGGCAGACCCCGGCGTAGTTGTCGCTGGCGAAGTGGCGGCGGGCGGATGGCATGACAGGCGGATGATGCGCGGGGGCTTGGTTGGTTGACAAGCGCGGGGGTTGACGGGATGTTCAGCCAGACCCTGCGACCAGCTATGGCCGAAATGAAAGCAAACCGCTTTGCCGTGCGCCCGTCTCTCCGAGACGGCTTTACCCTCATTGAACTGCTCGTCGTCATCGCGATCATCGCGATTTTGGCGGGGATGTTGTTGCCGGCCTTGAGCAAGGCCAAGCAAAAGGCCCACGGAACCCAGTGCCTGAACGGCCTCAAGCAGCTTGAGCTGGCCATCACGCTCTACAGCGATGATTACGCGGACCTGATCGTGTCCAACAACAACAGCCCGACCGCTGCCACATCCGCCGAGCCCAACGCCTGGATTCAAGGCAACGTGCAGTTGGGGAGTGCGACTTACACGTCGGAGATCCGGAACGGCATCCTTTTCCCCTACCACAACACGGAGAAGATTTACGTCTGCCCCGGCACACGCGCCAAAACCGTCGCCGGCACGCCCGCCGGCCTGCCGCATCACCGGTCCTACGCGATGTCAGTGGGCATCAACTGCAATGTGGTGACGCAGGGGGCCAAGCGCATGGCCGATATCAACAAGCCCTCCGATGTGATCATCTTCCTCGAAGAAAACCCCGTCAGCATTGACAACGGAGCGGCCGGGATATGGCCCTTGAGCACGTTGCAATCCGGAACGTGGACCACGTGGAACCCGCCCGCTGGACGGCACAACAACGGAGCCGCCATTTCCTTCGCGGACGGTCATGTGGAGAACTGGGTGTGGAAGGGCGGTTTCCTCGCGGTCACCCGGCAATACAATGACACTTCGCATCCCACCCAGCGCACGAGTGCCACGGCAAATCCGCTCAATGGCACGGTCAACGTCGGCGTCAACGACCCGGATTCCCTCCGCATGGCAAGCGGGCTGAACTACCAGTAAGTCCAAGCGCCCGCCTGCCCAGCGGAGGCGGCACTGTCCGCGAGGAACGAAATCCCCCGGAGCGCGGGTCTGCGACCCGCAGCGGCCCGCCCTTGTCCATGGCTCTTC
>CAZCBE010000013.1:0-83169 GCA_964496695.1 uncultured Klebsiella sp. | reverse complement strand
GCCAATTTTCTTCGCCATGCCGGCTATGCGACAACTTAAACAGAAAGTGCTCTAGAACACCCGGGTGCTCTCTTCCTTGATGACCGGGGCGGTGAGGCTGTCCTCGGTGAAGCTGAACTTCACGCGGGCATCGCCTTCGCTCGCGCCACGGGCGGTGACCTTGAACTCAACCGACTGCTTGGAGGCCAGGCGCGGGACGGTCTGGAACCGGACACTCTGGCCGGTCACGGTGCCGCCCTGCGCGGCCAGCGGGGTCAGTTCCTTCGGGAACGTGCCCACAGTGTTGATGTTGATGAGGTCGCCGTAGCCCTGGTTGGTGATGCGCACCGTGTAGGTGGTCGTGCTGCCGACGAGGATCGGGTCGGGGTCATCCACGGCCTCGACCAGCATGCCGCCAATGCCGCGCCAGACCGTGGCGGCCTGCGCGTTGGCGCTGAGACCGCCGGCCGCGGCGACCACGCCGTTGGCGTGCGTGCCGGCAGTGGCCGTGGTGAGGGTCACGTTGAAGGTCTTCTTCTCGCCCGGGGCGAGTTCCGCCAGCCGCCAGCCCGCCTGCGTGCCGGCGACCGTCGCGCCGGGAGCGGCGAGGATGCGCGTGGCCGGCGGGGCGGTGTCGGTGACGGTGACGTTGCTCAGCGTGGTGTCGCCGATGTTGCTGACGGTGATGGTGTAGTCAGCAGACTTGCCGATGAACTGCTCCTGCGGGCCGGTCTTGGTGACCGTCAGGCCGGGCTGGAAGATGGTGGTGGCGGCGTCGGCGCTGACCTTGCCGGCATTCGAGGAGGTGGCGGTGGCGGCGTTGACGTGGCGGCCGCGCTTTACGCCCTTGAGCACCACGGGGATGGCGCGGGACTGGGACGGGCCGAGGTCGCCGACATTGAAGCTCAGCGTGGACTGGCCGCTGGCGTGGGTAAGGCCGTCCGGGACGGTGTCCGTCACGACGACGCCCTTGGCGACGGCGCTGCCGGAGTTGGAGACGACGATGTTGTAGCCGACGTCCTCGCCGAGGATGGCGGTGGCGGGGCCGGTCTTGGTGATGGCCAGGGTGGCGCGGCCAACCATGGTGAAGGCGCAGGCGCGGGAGAGGGCGTGGACGGTGGCGCAGGAGCCGAGGCGGCCTTCGCGCTCCGGGCGGAGCCAGACGCGGATTTCACGGACCTGGCCGGCGTCCATCTCGTTGAGGTTCCACTCGAGCTGGTTGCCGGTCACTTTCGCGGGGGGCTCGCTGCGGACATACACCGCGCCTTCGGGCACGGTGTCCTTCACGATGACGTCGGCGACGTTCTCATTGGCGAAGACCTGGAGCTGATACATGAACTCCTGGCCGAAGACGACTTCGCCGGGCATCTGCTTGATGAGGCGGACATTGCAGCCGCGCGCCTCGGCGCTGACCTGCGTGGCCTGCACCTGCAAGGGCGCGGGCCGGGGCGGCGGAGGCGTGACGGGGCGCGGGGGCGCCACGTAGTTGCCTTCGACGCGGGATTTGTCCGTGAGATCAATCGAGCGGCCGATGAAACGGCCGTCATCGTCCGCGCGGGCTGGCGTCAGGACGGCGAAGGCGGCGAGCAGGAGTGCTGGCCAAAGTTTACGATTCACGAGGAGGCTTTTCATTGCTGGGTGATTTGAATGGACGGCGACAGGGCCAAACGGCTGTTCCGTCTTAGACCCATTGCCTCCTACCGTCAAGTTAAGGAACAGGGCCAGACAGGGGTGAAACCCGAGTTTGCCGAATCCCCCCTTGTTAACGGGCGTCAGTATCGCTACGTTTTCACGCGAACCTAACATCACTGCTGAATCCCTATCGTCTCCATGAACAAGCCTCTCTCCCTCGCCGCCGGTCTGCTCGCCGGGGCTTACGCCGTCTTCTCCGCGGGCTGCGCCAGCAAGTCCTGCTGTGATGCTCATGACCACAAGCACGGCGCGGCGGCCCCTGCGGGTCCGGCCGTCAAGCAGCTCCTCGCCGTGGTCCAGCCCACCGCCGGCAACAAGTGCGCGGGGGTGGTGCGCTTCACCGAAGTGGACGGCATCGTGTATATCTATGGTGAGATCTCGGGCCTGACGCCCAACCAGCAGCACGCGATGCACATCCACGAGTTCGGGGATTCCACCTCAACCGACGGCACCAAGGCCGGCGGCCACTACAATCCCGAGGAGAAGCCCCATGGCCTGCCCGGCACGGACGCCCGCCACGCCGGCGACCTGGGCAACCTTCAGGCCGACGCCGAGGGCAAGACCGTCTATCGCGCTGAGTTCAAGAACATCTCCATGCTCGGGCCCAAAAACCCGATCATTGGCCGTGGCCTGGTCATCCACGCGAAGCCCGACGACGGCGGCCAGCCGGTCGGCAACGCCGGCCCGCGCATCGGTTTCGGGGCGATCGGCGTCGCGAACCCGAAGCAGTAGGGGGCGAAGCGTGGTGCGTGGTGCGTGGTGCGTGAACCCGATCACGTTCGGACGCGCCAGCTTGCTTTTCACGCACCACGGACCACGCACCATGCTGCTGCGTAAGCTCCGCTGAATTCAACTGGCCGCTCCTGCATCGAAGTTTCCACACATGAACTCTTCGCCTGTTTCCCGTCGTCGTTTTGTCCAGTCCACCGGTGCGCTGGGCGCGGTGCTTGCCTTGGGGCAGCCCCCTGCCGTGCTGCCGGCGGAGAGCCCCGGCAACCGGGTGATCGTCGGTGTCATGGGGCTTTCGCGCGGCATGGCGCATGTGGCCGGGCACCTGGGCGTGAACAACGTCGAGGTGGCCTATGTGTGCGATGTGGACTCGGCGCGGCTGGCGAACGGCTTGAAGACCGCCGAGACCAAACAGCCGGATCGCAAGCCCAAGGGCGTCGGGGATTTCCGCCGCATTCTGGACGACAAGAACGTGGACGCCGTCTCCATCGCCGCGCCAAATTTTTGGCACACACCGGCGGCCATCCTGGCCATGCAGGCGGGCAAGCACGTCTATGTCGAGAAGCCCGGCAGCCACAACCCGTGGGAGGCCGAGGCCATCGTCGCGGCGGCGGCGAAATACAAGAAAAAGTGCCAGATGGGCAACCAGCGCCGCAGCTACTCGAACGTCGTGGAGGCCATCCAGAAGCTGCGCGAAGGCGTGATCGGCAAGGTGCTCTTCTCCCGCTGCTATTACAACGGGGCGCGGCCCACCATCAAGAAGGGCCAGCCGGGGAACCCGCCGGCCACGCTCGACTGGGGGATGTGGCAGGGGCCCACGCCGGAGCGGCCCTACAAGGACAACCTGCATCCCTACAACTGGCACTGGCACTGGCATTACGGCGGCGGCGAGATGGCCAACAACGGCGTCCACGCGTTGGACGTCTCCCGCTGGGGCCTGGGCGTGGATTACCCGACGAAGGTCACGTTCCTGGGCGCGCGTTATCACCACGAGGACGACCAGGAGACGCCGGACACCGGCAGCGCGGTCTATGACTTCGGCCACTGCGGCGCGTCATGGGATGACAGCTCCTGCAACCCGCGCAAGGGCGAAAAGAACCCGTTTGTCGCCTTCTACGGGGACAAGGGCATGATGACCATGACCGGCGGCAACGACTACACGATCTACGACAACGCCGGCAAGGAAGTGGCCACCAAGACCGGCGGACCCGGCGGAGGCGACGTGCCGCACTTCGCGAACTTCTCCGACGCCATCCGCGAGAACAAGCCGCTCAACTCGCCCATCAGCGAGGGCCAGAAGAGCGCGCTCATGTGTCATCTCGCCAACATCGCCTACCGGACGAGTTCTGTGCTGAACATTGACCCGAAGACTGGCCGCATCCTCGGCAACCCCGAGGCGCAGAAACTCTGGAAGCGCGAGTATCGCCCGGGCTTCGAGCCGAAGGTTTGACAGCGCGGCCCCGGGCCGGTATCGCTCCCCGGCATGGGAATTCAGGATCGCGACTACATGAGGCGCCGTCCGGCCGGGGGTTCTGGCTCCGGTGGAGGCGGGGGACGGCTGGACGGGGCGCTGGACCGGTTTCTGGGCCGGCATCCGAAGTTTTTCGTCTGGGTGAGCGTGGGGCTGGGAGCCTTGATCATTGTGGGACTGGCGATGTCCCGGGGCGGTTAGGCTATGGGAGCGCGGTTTACGCTGCAGGCAGATGCGCATGCACGGATCACCACCGACCACTCCACGTTTCTGCGGCCTGAAGGCCGCGCTCCTCGCCAACGCGAAGTCCGGGAGCATGCGGGTAAATCTTGCGTCTGATGTCACGCGGGTGACACGTTTGCTTTGACCGCGCTGGCGGCGGGAGTTAAACACGTCAGACCGTATGGCTCCGGGTTGATATAGCTTCCATGAACGTGCCGCTTTGCCTGTTCGCTGCGGGGACGAATTCCCAGCTTTCCTACATATGGGTGACTTCCACCCTGGAGGCGAAGGTCATCATCGTCTGCCTGGTGATCTTCTCGATGTTCGCGTGGTCCGTGATGGTTTCAAAGAGCCTGCAGATGCGCCGCGCGCGTCGGCTCAACGACCTCTTCATGGCCGAGTTCCGGGCGCAGAAGACCGTGCTGGACATCCATGACCGCCGCGTGCAGGTGGAGGGCTGCCCGCTCTTCACCGTGTATCAGGAGGGCTGCGTGGAGACCGAGGCGCGGCTCAAGCAGCCCGATGGTTCGCGCAAGCAGCACGTCTCTCTCAAGGCCATGGAGCACATCAAGCGCACGCTCGAGGGCGCGGTCGCGCGGGAGTCGCTCGCGCTGGAGTCCGGCATCATCCTGCTGGCGCTGGCCGTCAGCGGCGCGCCGTTCCTGGGCCTGCTGGGCACGGTCTGGGGCGTGATGGACACCTTTGCCGGCGTGGCGCAGGCCCAGAAGGCGGACCTCGCGGCCATGGCTCCGGGCGTGGCCGCCGCGCTGGTCACCACGGTCGCAGGACTCTTGGTTGCCATTCCCTCGATGTTTGGTTACAACTGGCTCGTTCACAATCTCCGGGTCCGGACGGTCGAACTGGACAACTTCGCGCAAGAGCTGGCGTCGAAGCTGGAGACGGAATTCTTGAAGGACGAATAAAATAATGTCCGCCAAACATAAACCGCCCGTGCCCGGTCCGGCACCCCTGCATTGTTCCAAGTGCATGCTGCATAATGACCTCGAGGCCGAGCGCTGCAAACGGTGCAACGCGCTGCTCTGGCGGAAGTGCCGGGGCTGCGGCAAGCGTTCCCCGCGGACGCACTCGCGCTGCGCCCGTTGCATGGCCGAACTGCCGGAAGGGATGTTCGAGACCGTCAAGCAGGTTGTGAAAAGAATTGCGCGCAAAGTATCCCGATGAGCCGCTTGCTCCCCACCAACCAGCCGGTTGCGATGGCTGAAAGCCGGCCCGGGGAACCCGCCTGGGCAAAGGATGTGCGTGAGCACCGGTGAACCCACCCCGTCCGCGCCCAGCGCCCAGACCGACGCCCCGATTCACTGTGCGGAGTGCGGCAAGTATAACGAGCGCGACGCCGTCACCTGCACGAAGTGCGGTTCGCACCTGTGGATCAAATGCACCAAGTGCAGCCACAAGAACATCCGCACCACGAGCCGCTGCGCGAAGTGCCGCAAGCGGCTGCGCGCCCGCCCGATTAATCTGCCGCGCCTGGGCCGGGGCCTCCGCAACCGGAAGCAGAAGCGGCTGGTCCTCGGCTTTCTCTTTTTGATCCTGCTGGCCTTTGCCATCTGGATCACGGTGCGCAGCGTCCCCGAGGCGCCGACACCCGAGCGGAACGTCGCCGTTCCTTTCTGAGCCGCCATGAGACGTTTCTCCCAGCGCAATTCCCTCGTGACGTTGAGCGAGATCAACATCACGCCGCTGCTCGACCTCGCGTTCGTGCTGCTCATCATCTTCGTCATCACCACGCCGATGCTCGAAGGCTCGCTGACCATGAACCTGCCGGTGGGCACGAACCGCCCGGACCAGCGCCCACCCAAGGCCGAGGACATCCGCACCGTGGAGATTGACCGGGCCGGTAATTTCCGCCTCCAGAAGCGTCCGCTCACGCTCGATCAAATCGAGGCCCAGCTCACCGCCGACTTTCAGGCGAACCCCAACCTCATCATCCGCGTGCGCGGGGACAAGGACGGGAAGCTCGACTACGCGATGCAACTGCTGGACCGCTGCACCCGGCGCGGCATGACGCAGGTGAGCTTCAGCACCGAGCCGCGGCAGTGATGTTGCCCGCGAATCACGCGAATGAACGCGAATGAAATCTCCGGGCCGGTGTTATACCAATCCTGAAATGCTCTGGTCGAATCCCGCTATGGGCCACAGTGCGCGCTCTCCCTCACCCCAGCCCTCTCCCGCTGGGAGAGGGAGCCACCAAGCCCGTCGCGGTTGGCGGGCGTGCCGCACTTGGATGACGGCGGCCGAAGATTCTCCCTCTCCCCGCGGGAGAGGGCAGGGGTGAGGGAGAGCGGCCGCGAAGTTCTGCAGCCCGCGTGTTGGCAAACTATCCCCGCAGTCGGTGTTATTCGCGTTCATTCGCGTGATTCGCGGGCGGAAATCTTGGTGACGATGCCGTTCGCTGTCCGCAAAAGAGCGGGAGCATTTTTTTCACGCCCCCGTCGAATCCGTGGTTGCGGGTGACTTTGACTTGGCGAATCCTTATCCATTGACCGAGTGAACAGCCGGTTCCAGACGAAATGCTTTCTCGCCTCGGCAGCGATGCACGCGCTGCTGATCGTGATTGTCTGCATTGCGCCGGCCTTCCTGCCGGAGAAGCCGCAACTCAACTCGCCGGCGGTCACCGTGATTTCGAGTCAGGTGCTGGATAAGCTGCTCCAGGAAGCAGAACGCCCACCCGCACCCGCTCCGGCCCCGACCGCGCCGGTGGTCACGCCGGTCGCTCCGGTTGCCCCGGCTGCGCCAGCGGTCGTGGCCCCGGTCCCGGTCGCGAAGCCCGCCGAGCCGGTGCGTGCGGTGGAACCCCCGCCGCCGCCCAAGCCGGTTGAGCCGCCCAAGGCGGTCGTGAAAACTCCGCCACCGATCCCGAAGGCGCCGAAGGATTTGCCGAAGAAGGAGATCGTCAAGGAAACGGTCAAGGAGCCCGCGCCCAAGACCACCAAGACGGAAACGCGTCCGCTCGCCATCTCGGCGAAGGGCAAGGAAGCCCCGCCCAAGAAGGACGCGAAGAAGGCGAAAGAGCCGGAACACGAGGTGCCGGTGCACTCGGACAAGGCTGCCAAGACCGCCAAAGCCGCGCCTGCCCCACCCGCCACCCCGGCCAAATCCACGATCAAGATCGCGGACACCAAGAACCTCGTCTCCCGCAAGTCGGAGGCAGAGGCGAAGGCGAAGCAGCAGGCTGAGGCCGAGGACCGCGCCCAGGCCATGGCCGCCGCCAAGGCCGCCCAGCAGGCCCATCTCCAGCACGCGGCCCGCATCAAATCCATCCTGGGCGGGGTCCAGGGCGGGCTGTCCTCCCCGGTGGACATCAACATTGATGCCGGAGGCGGGCCGAATGCCGCCGCCTTCCTCGACTACGGCCAGATGATGGTCCGCATCTACGAGCAGGCCTGGCTGGTGCCGCCGAATCTCAACGAGTCCGTTTCCGTCGTGGGCGTCACGGTCACGGTGGCGCGGAACGGACGCGTGCTGGATTGTCAGGTAATCAAGCCCTGCGGCAACAGTTCAGTTGACAAGTCGGTGCGGGAAACGCTTCAAAAGGTCCTGCAGTTCGAGCCGTTCCCGGCGAGTTTCCGGGAATCGCAGCGGACCTTTAACATTGATTTCAACCTCAAAGCCAAACGCACCACCGGATGAATTTGAACCGCCGCCAGTTTGCCCTCGCCCTTGCCGCTGCTGCCGTCACCCCGGGCGTTGCGCAGACCGCCGCTCCCTTCGTTGTCCAAGGCAAATACGATCCATCGAAACTACTGCCCATCTCCCTCAGCGGCTTCACCGGTGAAGTGGCCAGCACGTTGCGCTTCGACCTCGAAGTTGCCGGCTGCGCCGTGGTCAGTGCGGACCAGGCGGCGGTGCTGGTGCATGGCACCAATGGCGCGCGCCTCGAAGGTTTTGTCTCCGACCGCGCCAAGAATTACCTGCTCTCCAAGGCCTACACCGGCGCGGACCAGCGCCAGCTCGCGCACGCCTTCGCGGACGATGTGATCTTCGCGCTGACCCAGAAGCGCGGCATCGCGCAGACGCGGGTGACCTTCAAGGCCAAGTCCCCCAGCGGGGCGGGCGAAGTCTTTATTGCGGACTACGACGGACACAACGCCTTCGCGGTCACGCGCGATGGCGCGATTGTCGCCTCGCCCTCGTGGGGGCCGGGCAGCCAGTGGCTCGCCTACACCTCCTACAAGCTCAACAACCCCGACGTCTTCTCGCACAACCTGGTCACCGGTGAGCGGCACATCGTCGCGCGCTATGGCGGGTCCAACCTGTCCCCGTCGGTCGCGCCCGGCGGCCGGCTGGTGGCCATGGTGCTCAGCAAGGGCGGCAAGCCGGACCTCTACGTGGCGGACATCCAGGGGCGCGGCCTGCAGCAGCTCACCAATGCGCGCGAGGGCGTCTCCTCCCCGTGCTGGTCGCCGGACGGCCAGACGATCTGCTATGTGTCCAGCGATGACGGCCCGGCCCAGCTCTACCGCATCTCCGCGCAGGGCGGCACCCCGCAGCGCATCCGCACCACCGGCGTCTTCAACGCCACCGAGCCGGACTGGTCGCCGGATGGCAAGACCATCACCTTCACCACCCAGCGTGGCGAGTTCGAGATCTGCACCGTGCCCGCCGGGGGCGGCGAAGTGCAGTCGCTTGTTTCCGGCCAGGACCCGACCTGGGCGCCGAATTCGCGCACGATCATGTTCAGCAAACGCGGTCGCGGGGGCCCGATGTCCCTGTCTCTGCTTGACGTGCCTACCAAGCGCGTGAAGGATGTGGCGCTGAATTTGGGAAACTGCTCCCAGCCTGCTTGGTCCCGTTGAAGTCTTTCACCACTAGAAAACAAACTATGAAACCCTCCGTTTTTCTCAAGCTCGCCGCCGTGGCTTTGCTCACGGTTGCCACCGTCACCGGCTGCAAAAAGACCCCGAAGAATGTCACGCCGCTGCCGGGCGCGCGGACCAGCGTGGACAATGTCGCCACCAAGCCGACAGGCGGACTCGCCGACGCCAGCACTCCTTCGAAAGGTCCGCTGGACGTCGTCGGTTCTGGGCTGCCGGCCGGGAATCCGCAATATCCAAGTGGCAACAACCTGAACACCAAGTCGCCCGGCAACGATGTGCCACCGGTGTTCACTCAGCAAATTCCAGCCAAGCAAGGTGGTGGTGATCTTCCCCCGGTGGGTGAATTTGAGGGTATGCTCACTGACCGCAGCGCCTTCGCCGCGAACACGCTTCACTTCGACTATGACAAGGCCATCGTGCGAGCCAGTGAGTTGGGCAAGCTGCAGCCGGTCATCGCCGCCCTGAAGGCTTCCCCGCAGAACAAGCTGCTCATCGAAGGCCACTGTGATGAGCGCGGGACCGAAGAATACAACCGCGCCCTCGGCGAGCGTCGCGCGCTGGCCATCCGTGAGCGCCTGGCAAAGGCGGGCATCTCCCCCGACCGGCTGCGCACGGTAACCTATGGCGAGGACAAGCCTTCGGAACTCGGCCACACCGAGTCGGCCTGGGCCAAGAACCGCCGCGGTGAACTTGTTCTCCTCAAGCCGCCCGGGCTCTAAGTTGGTCACAATTCTGCGCCGGGCTGAATAAGTGGCCGGGCGGGATTGTCTCTTTACTTGACCCTGACAGAGGGCTAGGTTCCGGTTAACAAAAGACTTTATATGAACGCATGTTTCGCAGTGATGGGCATGAGTGGCGGTGAGTTGATTCTCATCGCGGTGGTGGCGCTGGTGCTGTTTGGCGCCAACAAGATTCCCACCTTCATGAAGGGCCTCGGCCAGGGCATCAAGGAATTCAAGAAGGCGTCCGGCGACGTGCAGAACGAGCTGGAGCGCGCCATGCATGAGGAGCCCCGCCGGGCCGCCGCGCCCGCGCCAGCCGCCACCTCCGCCCCGGCCCCGGTCGCCGCCAAGGCCTGACGACTCAACCTCACGTTTTTTATGAACACCTGTTTCGCATTGATGGGCCTGAGTGGCGGTGAGCTGATCCTCATCGCCGTGGTCGCATTGGTGCTGTTTGGCGCCAACAAGATCCCGACCTTCATGAAGGGGCTTGGCCAGGGCATCAAGGAATTCAAGAAGGCCTCCGGCGACGTGCAGAACGAGCTGGAGCGCGCCATGCACGAGGAGCCGCCCCGCCGCCCGGCCCCGGCTCCGACGCCTGCGCCTACCACGCCCGCGCCCGCCACTTCGGCAGCGCCGCCCGCGTCCACCGCGGCGGCCCCCGCCCCCGCGACCAAGGCCTGACGCCGATTACGGGTTTGAGCCATGGCCCATCCCGACGAGGCGCCGCCCTCCTCAGCTCTGGATTCAGCGAAGCCCGCCCCGGGCCAGCCTGAACCGTTGCCTGCGGTCAAGCCGGACGTTACCCACGCGCAACCGCCTGCGGCGGGCGCGGAGTCCGTCCAGCCTGCTCCCGTAGCCCAACCGGCGGACACATCTGTCCCCGCAGTCACGCCTCCTGCCAGCCCCGCCGCCAGTCCCGTTCCGGCGGCGGTGCCCACCGCGCCGCAGGGCACGGTGCCGATGGACCCCGGTGCCATCGCGGCTCCGCCCGTCATTGAGGAGCCGCGCACGGAATACCACGCGCCCCACGACCCGGTGCCCGATCCGGCTTACGATCCGCACCACGACCAACAGTATCACGATCATCACCACGGCCCGGGCGCGGACCCCTACCACCACGAGTATCAATACGACGAGCACTACCACCACCACGGCTCTGGTGCGGGGGATGCCCACAGCGGCGGCAGCACGGCGCTGACCACCACCGGCGGTGGCGGGGACGACACGATTGACCCGCTCTTTGACGAGAAGCCGGGCGAAGGCGGGCCGGTGAAGCCGTTCCTCGAGCACCTGGAAGACCTTCGCTGGGTCATCATCAAGGTGGCGGTCGCCCTCATCATCGGCATGGTGATTTGTCTCTTCGCCGCCGACCGGATCGTGGCCATCTTCAAGTGGCCGCTGGAGCGGGCTGCGCATCTCTCCACCGACCCGCGACAGCATGTGTCCGTGATGTTTGGCTCCAAGGAGATGATCAATTTTAAGGTGACTCCCCTGAGCACCAACCAACCGCCCGCCGCGACCAATTTTGTGGCGTGGCCGATCATCCCGACGAACCGGTATGTGGAGCTGGAGGTGGTGCCCTTCGCGGATGGCACGAACCAGTTGCTCACGCTGCGCGTGCGCACCGTGGGTGCGGAAGTGCCCCCAGACAAAGCCAAGCCCATCATCTACAAGGGCATCGCGGCGCCGTTCATCAATTCGCTGCACATCGCGTTCTTCGGCGGCCTGCTGCTGGCCTTCCCGTTCGTGGGCTTTTTCCTCGTCCAGTTCATCCTCCCGGCGCTGCGCGAGAAGGAGCGGAAATACTTCATCAAGGCGATGCTGCCGGCCACGCTGCTCTTCGCTGCCGGCGTAAGCCTCTGCTACTTCCTTATCATGCCGCTGGCCCTGCGCGCAGCCGACCAGTATGCGCTGTGGATGGGCGTGGACATCCCGTTCCTCGAAGCAGGGGAATACTTCGGCTTCTGCATCAAGTTCATGATCGGCATGGGCGCGGGCTTCGAGATGCCGGTGATCCTGCTGGCCCTGGTGAAGATCGGGCTGCTGGACTATGCGAAGCTCGCGGGCTTCCGGCGCTACATGATCCTCATCAACCTCGTGCTCGGCGCGCTGCTGACCACGCCCGAGGTGCTGACGCAGGTGGCGATGTTCATCCCGCTCCAGTGCCTCTACGAACTGACCATCTGGATCGCGTGGTATTGGGAGCAGGAGGACCGGGCCTTCGCGCGCCGCCGTCTCGCGATGGTGATCGTCGCCTTCGTGCTGTTCATCGTGCTGTGCTACCTGGCCTGGCGCTATGGCTGGCCCTGGGTGAGCGCGCAGATGCGCCCGCCGCTGTAGGCTGGACGCGGAAGGTGCCCGCGAAACACGCGAACGGGCGCAAAACGGAAGGGCTTCTGCTCACCGGTGGGTTTCATTCTTTGACCGCGAAAGGGCGCAGAGGACACAAAGCAAACCTCTGACCGGCCAAAGCGATTCGCTTCCGCACCGAATGCCCCGGGCTTTCAGCCCTGATGGGCAGCCCACGCTGCCTCCCACGACCGGCCAACAACCGTGATTTCGGCCCCGGAACCAGCGCTGGTAGGGCGCGGTGTCCTCACCGCGCCGCCGAGGTCTAGTGGCCTCCGGGTGGCCGACGGCGGGCTGAGGACAGCCCGCCCTACCCATCGCAGGTTCAGGGGTAGGGCTGGGCTGATGGCGAGCGTGCGCCAGCAGTTCCTTATCCGCGCCATCCGCGTCCTCCGCAATTCTTCCCTCTCCTATGAGCGGCCAACTTGCAGGCTACGGCAGCACGAGGCGCAGGGGTTCCGCCCGGCCCTCGACCGTGAGGATCACGGCGCTGCGCTCGATGTCCGTGCAGTGGGCCTTGAGCTGCTTGCCGCCGGAGGGGAAGACCACGTCGGTGCCGGGTGAGACGGTGTAGGTGGAGGTGCCGATCTGCAGCAGGGCGGTGCTGCGCTTCGCGGTGATGGTGATGTTCTTCAGGCTGATGGCGTTGTCTCCGAGTTTGACCTCCGGCGGACGGGCCGCCGGGGCAAGGGCAGGGGGCGTCGCCGGCCCAGGCGTGGACGTGGAGGCGGCGGTTGTGGTTTTGGCCGGGTCAGCCGGGTTCGGGCGGGGGAGCACTTCCGCCCCGGCGGGCGGGTTGGCCTTCGGTGCCTGCGCAAGCGCCGCACCACTCTCAGCGATCAGACGGGCGACCTTTTCTTCCAATGCCACCGCGCCGGTCACGTCGCGAATGATGCCCTGGCGGTCCACGAGCCACATGGTCGGGAAGTGCTGCACGCCATAGCGGCGCAGGTTGGGGGCCGCGCCGGTGCGGCCTTCGAAGAGCTGGGGCCACGCCATGTCCTTCGCCTTGATGACCCGTTCCAGATCCGCACGGGTTTCGTCCGCGCTGATGCCGATGACCTCGAAGCCCTGTTTGTTGAAGCGATCATAGGCGGCCTTCACATGGGGGATGGCCGCCATGCACGGCGGGCACCAGGTGGCCCAGAAATCAATGAGCAGCACGCGGCCGCGCAGCTTGTCGGTGTCCACCTGCCGGCCATCAATCGCGGTGAATTGCAGCGCCGGGAAGGGCTTGCCCAGCCAGTGGAGATAGGCGGCATCCTGCGGCGCACCGGGCGGGGAAATAGGGCCGCCGGGGGGTGAGGCGGGCTTGCCGGACGCGGCCACGGGCTCGTCACCGCTGCGGTCGAGGGCGGCTTTCTTCTCGAAGACATTGCGCGCGGCGTTGACGGGATTGCCGGATTCCTTGAGCAGGGCGGTGATCTTCCGGTCCATGCCCGCGCCCGCGCTGATGAAGCGGACGACACCGTTGCGGTCCAGCAGCCACATGGACGGCCAGTGCAGGATGCCAAAGTCCTTGCCCGGCGCGGCGTCCCGGCCGGCCCCGTCAAAGTATTGCGGCCACTTGATGTCCTCGCGCTTCACCACGTCCTCCAGCCGCTGCCGGTCGGCATCGAAGCTGACGCCGACGATTTCCAGGCCGTCCTTGTTGAAGCGCTCGTAGGCTTCGCGCACGCGCGGGATTTCCGCGATGCACGGCGGGCACCAGGTGGCCCAGAAATCGAGCAGCACCACCTTGCCGCGCAGTTGCGCCAGGTCCACCTCGCGGCCGTCGAGCGCCTTGAATTTCAGCGGGGGAGCGGGCTTGCCGACCTTGGGCAGGTAGCGCTCGTCCGACTTGAAGAGGAGTTCCTCCTTGTCGTCGGGCTTGCAGCCGGTGAGGGCGGCGACGAGCAGGACGAAGAGCAGGGGTGAGCGGACTGGACCGAAGGCGCGGCCCCCAAAGAGTTGGGCAAGACAAAGAGCTGGAAGTGCCCCGCTTCGTCCGTCCCGAGTCGTTGGAGGTTTCATAAAAATCAGTTCATGTGGCGGGCGCGGGCTTCGCGCCGAAACCGCACAGTTCGCCCATGAAGCGGCCGATGGCCTTGAGCCCGGCGACGATGCCCACATCAGTGGTCGCTCCCCAGCCATAGCACTGCGAGAGCGCCTCTTCATGCGTGCTGTAGCGCGGCGGCAACGTGAACATGGCGGTCTGCTCCTCCCCGTTCACGGCCACGATCTCGCTGTGGAAGACACCCACGCCGACGGCGTAGGTGGCCTTGGGCAAGGTGAGCGTGCGCGGCGCGAGGAGGAGCCACGGGCGGTAGGTGAAGACAAGCTCGCCCGCCTCCGTGCGGGCGAGCGTGCCATAGGTGCGGATGGGGACCTGGTCCACCTCGCGGGCGAGGAACATGGGGTTGCCCTTCGCGTCCGGCCGGAAGCGCGTGCGCCCGAAGCTGAAGTAGTCCCAGATGAACTGCGTGCCGCAGACCGTCAGCCGGAACGCCCAGCCCGCAAGAAAGTAGCTGCCGATGATGATGATGAGCGACCACGCCGCGCCGATCATGGGATTGGCGAAACCCGTGATCGTGACCGTGGAGAGCAGGAAGGTGCGGAAGGCCTTGAGCCCCGCGTCCACCGTGGCAAAGGGGCTGATGAGGATGAGCATGTTGATCGCATGGCCCGCCAGCCACACGACCGCGAACGCCACGATGGCGAAGGGGACCATCAGCACGTTGAAGATCCCGGAGACGCCCAGCGAGGCGAGCATGGCGTTGCCGGCCATCGCCTCCTTCACCGAGTCGGAGCCGAACACGCTCGCGACGATGGGCACGAAGGCCCCGGCGGCGACCAGTCCGCTGACCTTGTTCTCAAAGGCCTCGGCGACATCCAGCGGCTTCTTGAGCGCGGTGGGCACCACCACGCCGCCCGTGTCCTTCAGGAAGACCGCGCCGACGAGCAGCAGGCCGCTGGCCCAGAACCATGGCTGGGCATACCAGGAGAGCTTGCCGCGCTGGGCGGTGTCCGCCTTGAAATAGGTCCACGCGCCGCACGCGCTTACTCCGAGGAGCGGCGAGATGGCCACGCCGGTGATGGTGGTGATGGTCTGGGCGATGTCCAGGCCCGGGGTGCCTTTGGTGGCCGGCTTGGCCGGTGCGGGCGCTGCGGCGGATTGCGCCGCCTGGGCGACGACGAGGGCAACGCAGAGGATGGCAGCAACGAGAATCCAGTGATGCTTCTTCACGCGGGCAAGGTTTGTCAGTGATTCAGCTTTGGCAAGCCGCATGTCAGGCGGCCGGCCCAGCTCGTGGTGCGCGGCTGACCGTGCCCGGCGAGACCCCGCCGCGTTCTGCGCGTCAGGCTTCGACCGTTGGCACGACGGGTTCCCCCGCTTCGCCGGCCTGCTGCTCCACGGCCACGCGGGAGGTTTCCATCTTGATGTAGTGGAGGATCACCGGGGCCAGGATCATGCCCGGCACGCCCATGAGCCGCTCGCCCAGGATCAGGCCCAGCAGCGTCATCCACATCGGGTTCTGGATGCGCTTGCCGATGATCTTGCTGTTCAGGAAATACTCGAACTTGTGGATGACCACCAGGAAGGCGAGCGCCCCCACCGCGTGCTCGATGTTCACCGTCAGGCCCACGCACACGATGAGGGTGTTGCTCAGGATGTTGCCCAGGATCGGCAGCAGGCCGCAGAGGAACGTCACCACGATCAGCAACTGCCAGTAAGGATAGCCGACCACCGCGAGGAAGATGCCGGTGAACACGGTGTTGATGGCGGAGATGACGATCTGCGCGCCCATCACCGTATGGAAGCTCTTGTAAAACAGCTCGAACCGTTTCGCGATCTCATCCGCCGACATCGAGTAGAGGTTGTTCTTCAGCGTGTGCTTGTCCCGGTCAATGACGATGGCCGCGTTGTCAAACAGGCTGATGGCCACCACCATGCCGATGACCACGAAGGCAAACTGGCGCACCAAGTTCGTGCCTGCCAGCCCGACCAGGCCGAAGCGCTCCATTGCCTCCACCTTGAGCAGGGCGAGCAGGCCTTGGATGTCCTTGAAGGGCAGCTCGATGTTCCATTTGCCGGCGTAGTCCGCCAGCTTGGGGATCAGCCGCTCCACGATCTGCGGCGCGGCCACGACAGTATGCGCCGTAAAGATCAACACCCCCAGGCAGACCGCGCCGATGGCCACCAGGAACAGCGCGACC
This sequence comes from uncultured Klebsiella sp., assembly GCA_964496695.1. Taxonomy (GTDB): domain Bacteria; phylum Verrucomicrobiota; class Verrucomicrobiia; order Limisphaerales; family SXTU01; genus SXTU01. Next base: position 66,967 of record CAZCBE010000013.1, on the reverse strand, counting down.
GCCATGGACTTGCTGCGGCCCTTGAAGCTGAAGACATGCAGCAGGAAGAACGAGAAGAGCACCGTCAACAGCGGTGTGGCCAGGCCCATGACCGCCACGATGATCAGCAGACCGGCCATGAAACCAAACGAGATGCGGGTAGGTCGGCTCATGTGATTTTGCCGACACTAGCAACAAGCCGCAGGGGAGACACGCTATAAATCTTAGGCAAGATTGGAGGGGGCGCATCTTGACACTGCCCCCGAAAGCCGACGGAGCGCGGGTCTGTGACCCGCAGCAACGTCCAATTGGCCGTCCCCGCTGGCCTGCACGAAGAGCCATGGACAAGGGCGGGCCGTTGCGGGTCGCAGACCCGCGCTCCGGGGCAGGGTCCAGATGCGCCCGATTGGAGGCGGCCGTGTCCCGCTCGCCCGGGATCATCCCCGGCTGTTGCCGTCGCACCCCTCATGCCTTGTCCCTTTCCGCCCCGCCCCGTCCCGTCTGTCAGGCGGCTGCCTTCCCAATGGCTTCGTTTTGAAAAATCCCAGCATCGTCTGTTGGCCGTGCGCGATTGATTGTCCGAAATCTGAGCTTCCCGATTTCTCTCCGATGGCTTCGTTTGGCAAAAACCGATGGCTCGACATCCCACTGGTGGAGCCCCGAGCACCCGCCCGGCGCGATTCGAGCTGTCTATCGCATTCGGATTCAACCCGAACTCCGAAGTCGGGACGGCCAGGCGCTGTAGCGCAGACTTGCAGTCTGCTGTATCGCGGGCTTGCAGCCGACAGACCGTCCTTTCGTCCTGATGCTTCAGAAAGAGGCGTGACATTTGCGGGTTCAAAATGGCTTCGTTTGGCAGAATCCCCTCGCTTTGCCCCAGCCGGCGCTGATCGCCCGCCGTTGGCATCCTGCTTGGAGACAAAGAGTTGTGCCGGTCCGGGGCGACGGTCGGCTGCCTTCCTGATGGCTTCGTTTGGCAAAATCTTATCATCGTCAGTTGGGCGTGCGCGAGGGGGCCTCTGAAATCTGAGATTCCAGGCTGCTCCCCGGTTGGCTTCGTTTCGCAAAAACCGATGGCTCGACATCCCGATGGCGGGCCACTCACGGAGCACCGGGCGCCCGCCCGGCGTGACCCAAGCTGCGCGTGGGTATTCGAATTCAAAACGGCTTCGTTTGGCAAAATAACCCCCTCACCTGGACTTTGGACCTTGGACCTCCGCCCTTGAGATTTGAACCCGAAGTCCGAAGTTGAAACCACGGATAGCGCGGATGACGCGTATGGGAAGGGCCTTTCAGCTCTGCGTTGGCGAACGGGCGCATCTCGGTTTCTTGCCGGGTTGCCGGCACGGACTTCCATCACCCCGGAGGGGTGTCACCTGAATAGCCGTGGGTGAAACCCACGGTGAGCGAGTCCAGAGGCACAACCCCGGGAGGGGTTGAACGCAACGCCAGCCGATGAGCGAGTTCGACCCTTTCAGGGTCGAGCCAGCAAACCGCTCCCCATGGGTTTCACCCACGGCTATTCACCTGGAAACCCTCCGGGTTTCTCCATTTGGCCGGAGACGCCTGGCAAGAAACTGAGATGCTCCCTTGGCGAACCAATCTAACCGGTGGCGAACTTGCGCAACCGGTTCTGTATCCGCGCCCTCCGCGGTTCCACCTTCGGAATCCGGGTTGAACTCTCGAATCTGAAATTGGTTCTCCGCCACGCCAGCCAGCCTATCACCTTGCCCGCCGCCCGCATTTGCGTGACGCCAATGGAATGCTCGGGCCCCGCACGGGCTGGCGGCGGACTCTTTCCCCTCAGTAGCCGCCCGTGCCCGCCTGCTTCGCCGCCTCGATCAATTCGATCTCGTAGCCTTCCGGGGCGTCCACGAACGCGAACCCGCCGCCACTCGCTTTCATGGTCGGCCCGTCCGAATACTTCAAGCCGTGCGCGGTCAGGTGCTTCCCAAACTCCTCCAGGCTGTCCACCGAGAAGGCCAGATGCGTGAGGTCCGGCTGCACCTGCACCGGCCCGCTGGACGGGAAATGGCAGATCTCAATCGTCTCCTCGCTCTCCGGCGCCTTGAGGAACACCAGTTCCGAGCCGCGCGGCGACTTGTGCCGCCGCACTTCCTCGAGTCCGAGGATCTCGCGGTAGAATTTCACGGTGCGTTCGATGTCGTTCACGCGGTAACGCGTGTGGAGGAGCTTGCCGACTTTCATGCCGGGGAAGGTGGCAGAGTTTGGGGCGCCGGTTCAAGCGGGCAGTGTTTGGGCGAACCTCGCTGTCCGCCCCCCTCAACTCCCGCTTGCACCGCCCGCACCCATCTCCTACAACCTCCGCCATGCCGACGACCGCCACCCGCGCCGGAGCGCGCCACCAGACCCCTTTTGACCTGAACACCTGGCTCGACGCCCGCAGCGCCGCCGTCAACGACGCCCTTGACGCCCTCCTCCCGCCCGAGAAGACCAGGCCCGCCACCATCCACACGGCGATGCGCTACTCGATCTTCGCCGGCGGCAAGCGCATGCGCCCCGCCCTCACCCTCGCCGCCTCCGAGGCCTGCGGCGGCCGCAAGGTGGACGCCCTCCCGCTCGCCTGCGCCGTCGAGTGCATCCACACCTACTCCCTCATCCACGACGACCTCCCCGCGATGGACAACGACGACTTCCGTCGCGGCAAGCCGACCAACCACAAGGTCTTTGGCGAAGGCATCGCCGTGCTCGCGGGCGACGCGTTGCTCACCCAGGCCTTCGAGATCACCGCCCTCGCCAAAGGCTGGCCCCGCTACTCCCACCGCGACCTCGTGCTGGAAGTCGCCAAGGCCAGCGGCTCGCTCCAGCTCATCGCCGGCCAGGTCGCGGACCTGGAGGGCGAGGGCAAGAAGCTCGGCGTGGCCGAACTCCGCTACATCCACGAGCGCAAGACCAGCGCGCTCCTCTGCTGCGCCGTGCGCCTCGGCGGCATGAGCGCGAACTGCACCCCCGCCCAGCTCGCGGCCCTCACCGACTTCGGCTACCACGTCGGCCTCGCCTTCCAGGTCATTGACGACATCCTCGACGTCACCCAGACCACCGAGCAGCTTGGCAAGACCGCCGGCAAGGACGTCACCGCCCAGAAGGCCACCTACCCGAGCATCGTGGGCCTGGAGAAGAGCCGGAAGATCGCCCAGCAGCTCACCGCCAAAGCCTTCGCCGCCCTCAAGCCCTTCAAAGGCCGCGCCGCCGCCCTCGAAGCCCTCGCGCACTACCTGCTGACGCGGGACAAGTGACGCGGAGGCGCGCGGGCTTCAGCCCGCTTCAACGTCCGCCACGCAGCAAGGCGGAATTGCACCACTGATCTCCGGAAGCTGAAGGCAAATCCGATCCCTTTGCGTAGCGACGTTTGAGCCCCCCCCGACGCGCGGTGTCCTCGCCGTCTCACCATCCGAACCGACGACGGCAAAACAATTGGACAACGACGGCGAAGCGCCTCCGAATTAGCGACCGCACCCCCACCACGGCGCACCTCCGTCTCCCTCGCCCCGTGACGCAGGAGTGGGGAGAGGGCCGGGGAGAGGGGCGCTTCAACAACCTCCCGACACCACTCGACCTTACGCCCCTCCTCTCCCCAACCCTCTCCTCCATTCCATGGCGGAGAGGGAGCCCCGGGCGTGCGAGCACTTCGGCGCTGCCGGAACCATTTGTGTCGGCCCGAGGCGGAAATCGACGGCGACTACCCATCGCGATCGCACGCCCCGACGACGCGCCCTCCGTCTCCTCGCCTGTGACTCCCCGTTGCATGGCAGCCAAGGGTGTGTTTCTGCCAATTTTTACAAAGCCACGTCGCCGGTCAGACGTGAAGTTCCACCAGCGTGTTCCCGGGGTCTGGCACCGCTGGACGGTGCTCCGGGAGCGCGGATGAAAATCCGAAACCGAATCACGCATATGTATCCGAACTGTGGCCCCGAACACCTTGGCGCAAACTTCGAGGACGCCCGCTGCTTCAGCAGCCGGCGCGAGTTTCTTAACCGCGTGGGCACCGGCTTCGGTGCCCTGGCGCTGGTTGGCCTCCTGAAGGATGAGCTGGTCCCGTCCGCGCACGGCGCCGGTCTGCTGGAGCCCAAGCAGCCCCACTACGCGGCCACCGCCAACCGCGTCTGCCACATCTACCAGAGCGGCGGCCAGGCCCATCAGGACACGTGGGATCCCAAGCCCGGGCTGGCCACCGCCGCCGCCCAGGGAAGCGGTGCCCGCAAACTCCTCGCCTCGCCTTTCCAATTCACCCCGCAGGGCCAGAGCGGCCTGGAGATGAGCGAGGTCTGGCCCGAGCTGAGCAAGATGGCCGATGAACTCTGCGTCATCCGCTCCATGTATACTGCCGCTCCCGCGCACGGACCGGCGACCCTGATCCAGACCTGCGGCGACTTCCGGCTGCCCAAGCCCTCGGTGGGTGCGTGGGTGGTCTATGGGCTGGGCAGCGTTAATCAAAACCTCCCGGCCTACGTGGCCATGAACCCCGGCGGCTACCCGGGCGAGGGCGCGCTGAACTGGCAGTCCGCCTTCATGCCCGGCGCCTATCAGGGCACCTACGTGGACCCCAACAAGAGCGAGATCGACCAGATCATCGAGAACATCCGCACCACCTTCACCACGGGCCCCGAGCAGCGGGCCCAGCTCGACCTCCTCAACAAGCTCAACGAGATTCACAAGCAGAAGCGGCAGAACGACGGTGCGCTGGATGCGCGCATCCAGTCCTTTGAGCTGGCCTACCGCATGCAGACCGATGCCACCGAGGCGTTCGATGTGCAGCGCGAACCGGCCTACATCAAGGAAGCCTACGGGCTGAACTCCCCGAACCGCACCATCCAGGCGCAGGCTCGGCAGTTCATCCTCGCCCGGCGGCTCCTCGAGCGCGGCGTCCGCTTCGTCCAGGTCTGGAACGGCGGCTGGGACACGCATGCGGACGTCAAAAATGCCGTGGCCCGCAGCGCCGCGAACATTGACAAGCCCATCGCCGCCTTCCTCAAGGACTTGAAGGAGCGCGGCCTGCTCAAAGACACTTTGGTCGCCTCGAGCACGGAATTCGGCCGCAGCTCGGCGGAGGACGGTCCCGGCGGTCGCACCCACAACGCCCAGGCGTTTTCATCGTGGCTGGCCGGCGGCGGCATCAAGGGCGGCGTGGCCTACGGCTCCACCGACGAGCTTGGTGCGATGGCCGTGGAGGACAAGGTGAGCGTCCACGAGTTCCACTCCACCATCCTGCACGCGCTGGGCTTCGATTCCGAGAAGCTCACCTTCCGCAATAGCGGCCGCGATTTCCGCCTCACCGACGTCTCCGGCGCCCGCCCGATCAAAGCCCTGTTCGCCTGAGCGAGCTGGCGGCTCCCGTCCTCCGTAGTCGCAACCTTCAGGTTGCGCGTGCATGCCTGCTCCGGTCCGGTGCCGAAAAAGCCCCTGATCATTCACCTGGCCAAGCCATCCATATAGCGTTTCATGAAGACCCGGATGTCGGCATGGATGTCCCGGGCGTAGCGCTTGTCCGTATAGACTTCCGCGTAGGTTTTGATCTCCAGGAAGTCCGGCTCCGGCTTCAGGTTGATGGGTTCGCCTAGGCCGTAGGCGCAGATTTCCCGGGCCAGAAGGAACTGGTGCCCTGCGGCGCAGCTTGCGCCCAAAGTCCACCCATCCGGCGTCTGGAACGATCCGTCCAAGGTCTGGGCGCAGATCGGGCAATGACCATGGAGCGGCGGGGCCGGGGCGTTGTCACCGAGGACCGTGACTTCGTAGATGCGCCGGGCGATGTTGGCGGCGCAATCAAAGAAGTTCTCGCGGCAGCGCGGATTCTCGAACCAAAACCGGACCTTCTCCTCCAGCGTCAGTCCGTCGGGATAGCCCGGGTCGAATTTCTTGGCGATGACGCACTGTTCCCGCGCCGGCATGCGGAGGGTTTGGAAATAGCGGTGCCCTTTCGCGCATACCAAGCCGTGGACGAACGGGTCCATCACGGGGCGATGAGTCATGGGCGCTCCGCAGCCAGGACAGCGCAAAGCAGCCAGCAGCCCCGGGCTGAGGTTGAATTCCCGAATCAGCATAGCGCACCTCATCACGCAAGTTCGGGCCCGCACATGCAAGCCGAACTGCATTTGCAAGTTGCTGCGAGGCACATCCCAGTTTCTTGTAGCCGGCGCATCCACTCCGGAGAGTTCTTCGTTCGCGGCGGCCCGAGACGCTGGAAGTCGCGCGAGCGTCTGGAGTGCGGCGTGTTTCACCGCCGCTTTCGGTTAGGCGCACAAAACGGCTGCAAGTTCACCACTCACCTTGCACGGGAAAGAGCGGTGCTGAAAGACACCGCACTCCAGCCGCTTTCGCGACTTCGGATGCTGTGGGGGAGATCGGCCGCTGGTGGCAGGGCGGGGTTGCTGCGGCTGGTCTCCGCGACACAGCCGCGCTCCACCCAACTGCGACGGAACAACCGCGCTCAGCGGTTAAACAAAAACGCCGGGTTGTTGATCAGCGCCCACGCGAGGTCCTGCGCGCCGATGAGGCGGGCCTGCTCCATCTGCTTGGTGCCCAGTTCGGCGGCGCGCTTGAGGGTGGCCAGCTTCGGGTCACCGGGGAGCGGTTCGCCGAGGCGTTTCACGGACTCCTGGAGTTCCTTGAGGTGCGGGTCTATCGGGCGCGGCTTCTTCGCGTCGGCCAGCTCCTTGGTGCGCTTGGCCAGTTCGGCGTCATTCGCGCGGACAATCTTCTCGAAGGCGTCCTTCTGTTCCTTGGTGCGGAGGTCTTCCGGCGTGCCGAGCAGGGCGCGCAGTTCCTCGGACTGGCTCAGGCCGGGGGCTTTCGTGCCGGTGCCGGCGAGGCGGAAGCGGCCAAGAGTGTAGCCCTTGTCCTCGCCGCCGTTGAACTGCTGGGTCAGCTTCACCGTGAGCACCACGTTCGCGGTGTTCGTGAGCGGCGTCTTCAGCTCGAAGGTGGCCCAGTGGGTTGCGCCGCCGTTGGGCGAGACGCCCCAGCCCTGCTGGCGGTTGTTGCCGCCATCAATGGACTTGGCCACCTCGAAGCCCTCCTGGCTGAAGTCCGCGAGCGCCTTCTGCAGCTCGACCTTCTTCGCCTCCGCCGGCTTGTCCTTCGGCGCGACCGTCAGGCTGATCTCGTTCAGCACGAAGTTGCCGTCCGGCGAGCGGCCGGGGCCGTTCTTCGGGAAGCGCTTGTCCGTCAGCGCTTCGAGGCGCAGCGCGCCCAGGGCCTTCAGGTCCGTCTCGAGGGTGAAGGTGTAATCGGCCCGCACGGCCTTGCCGGCGGTCACGACCACCGACTTGTCCGGCTCCTGGGCGAGCTTGAGGTCGCCGGTGGACTTGAGATCCTTCGTGGTGAACGCGCTCCACTCCGTCTTCAGGTCCTGCTTCTTCGCGAACTCGACCACGCGCTTGGGGAAGTCCTGCTCGTTGAAGCGCTTCAGCTCGGCCTCGGCCTTGGCGGTGCGTTCCTTCTGCTCGGCGTCCAGCTTCGCCTCGCGCGGGGCGATTTCCTTCTCATAGGCGGCGAGTTCGTTCTTCGTGTCGGACAGGTCCTTCGCGCGTGTGTCTTCGCGTTTCTTCTGGATGCCGGGATAGAGCTTTTCGTAGTCCCCCAGCGAGACGGTCACCGTGGCGGCGTCGGCCTTCATGGTGGCCCAGCTCTTCAAGGTGGCCTCGATCTCGCCGCTCTTCGCCGGGCGGTTCATGATGCGCAGGAACAGCTCGTTGATGAGCTGGCGGTCGTCCGTGACTTCCTTGGCCAGCTTGGCAATGGCGTTGTCCGGCGCGCTGACGGCGTCGCCGACGGTCGCACCGGAGATGAGCGCCATGATGGGGCCGAGCTGGATGTCGCTGCTGCGCTCGCACTCGCAGGCGGACTCGCGGGCGGGCTTGCCCATGGTGGCGAAGAAGCCGTCCGGCAGCTTGAAGCCCGTGTCGGCGAGCTGCGAGGCGCGCGTGCCGGCCGGGACGCCCGGGATGTTCGATTTCGCGCCGGTCACCTTGTAGATGGTGTCGTAGAGCACCTCGGCCGGCAGGCGGCGCGCGGTGGCATGGGAGAAGTTGATCTTGTCGTCGTCGTTCCACTTGTGCGAGGCGACGGAGAGCTGGTAGGTGCGGGACTTCGCAATCAGCTTCATCAGCTTCTGCGTGTTGAAGCCGCTGTCCACGAATTCCTTCGTCAGGTAGTCCAGCAGCTCGGGATTGCTCGGCGGGTTGCCCGCGCGGATGTCGTCCAGCGGCTCGATGACGCCGACGCCCGTGAGGTAGCCCCAGATGCGGTTGGCGAAGCTCAAGGCGAAATAACGGTTGTCCTTGGCGGTGATCCATGTGGCGAGCTGGTCGCGGCGGGAGACGGCCTTCTTGTCCTTCGCCTCGGTCTTGCCGTCCTCGCCGCAGGTGGCGGGGTAGGGGAACTGCGGCGGCGTCTCCTTGCCGGTGCGGTCGTGCTTCACCTCGCCGGTGGCGAGTTCCTCGATGATCTCATACATCGGCTTGCCGCCCTCGACCGCGGTGCCGCCCAGCAGCTTGTCCCCGGCGGCGGGGTCCTTCTTCAGGCCCACGCGCGCGAACCATGCGGCGGTCTGGTAATACTGGTCCTGCGTCCACCGCTCGAAGGGATGGTCATGGCACTTGTTGCAGTTGAAGCGCACGGCGAGGAACAGGTGCGTCGTGTTCTCCATCGTGTCGTCCGGCTTGCGCAGGATCTTGTAATAGCTCGCAGGCGGGTTGTCCTTGTTCGAGCCGGAGGCGGTGATGATCTTGCGCGCGAACTGGTCGTGCGGCGTGTTCTTCGCGATCTCGTTGCGGATCCAGTCGCGGAACGCCTTCGCGCCGTCCGCGCCGAGGAACTTGCTGTTCACCTGGAGCAGGTCGGCCCACTTGTTGGACCAGTGGTCCACGTAGTCCTCGCTGCCCACGAGCTTGTCCACGAGCGCGTCGCGCTTCTCGCGGGTCGGCCGGGTGTCGGCGAGGAAGGCCTTCACTTCCTCCGAGGTCGGCGGCACGCCGGTGAGGTCGAGATACACCCGGCGGACGAACTCGTCGTCGGTGCACAGTCCGCTGGGCAGGATCTTCATGCGCTGCCACTTCGCAGCGGTGAACTCGTCAATCTTGTTCCACTTCTCCGGCTCGGCCCAGGCGAAGCCCGTGCGGTCGCCCATCACCGTCACGGTGGTGGCCGCGTAGGCGCCCTCGAAACGCGCGAGCATCGGAGCCTCGCCGCGGCGCAGGGTGGTCACCACGTTCGCGCTGTCGGTCTTCGCGACGTCCTGGTTGCCGGTCTCGACAAACGCCAGCGTCGTCACGTCGCGCGTCGTGCCGTCCGTGTAGGTCGCGATCACGCGCATCTGCTGGCGCGCGCCGACCTTCTGGACGACCGGATTTTGCGGGGACAGCTCGATCTTCGTCACGCGGGGGGAGGCGGACTGGAGCTTCGCGCCGGCCCCGATCCATTCGCGGACAATGCGGTAGTTGAGGCTGCCCGGCTCGAAGACCTGCTGGCCCTGGTGCGGCACCGCCGCCGTGGCCTTGAGCAGCATGAGCGAGTCGTCCGGCGAGGCGACGTTCGCGCGGCGGCTGGCCAGCTCGTCCGTGAAGGCGCGCACGTCATATTCGGAGTCGTAGCCGCGCAGCGAGAGTTTGAAGCCGTTCTTGCCGTCCTTGGCTCCGTGGCAGGTGCCCTGGTTGCAGCCCGCCTTGGTCAGCACCGGGTTCACGTCGCGGATGAAGTCGGTCTCCAGCTCCTTGACGATGCCGGTGACCTTGACCGGGACGGAGACGGACTTGCCGGCGAAACTCGCCTTCACCGTCACTCCGCCGTTGGCCTTGGGCAGCACCACGCCGCCGGCGCTCACGGTCGCGGCGCTCTTGCTGAAGCCGCTGAGTTCCAGCTTGGCCAGGCGCGTCACGTCGAGCGCCTCGCCGGTGGCCAGCCGGGCCGTCACAATGATCTGCGCGCTGTCGGTCCACTTCTTCAGCGCCACCTCTTTCGGCTCGGCTTCGAGCGTGACGATCTTGGCGTCCTTGGGCAGCGACTCCGGCTCGCCGTCGGTCTTCGCGGCGGCCGGGGCGGGGGCTTCAAACTTCTTCGCCGCGAGCACCTTGCTGTTGGCGGTCACGTTCACGCAGGGGAACTGCTTGAGAATCGAGCCGTTCTTCGCGTTGAACAGGCGGATGTGCCCGTCCGAACCCGCCGCCGCCACGGTCTTGGCATCCGGCGCGATGGCGACCGCATAGACGCCGGCCTGCGGGACGGAGACTTTGAACAGGTTCTTGGTGCCGCCGGCCTTGTATTTGTCAATCACGGCCTTGTCCTGCGGCGTGCGGCTGGCGGGGATCTTCGCCATCACGTCCGCCATTTCCTTGGGGATCGCGTTGGTGCCGAAGGTGAAGGTGGAGGCGAAGACCTCGCCCTTGCCGTCCAGTGCGCTGCCAGCGGCGAGCAGCTTGCCATCCGCGCTCCATGCCACGGAGGTGACGCGGCCCAGCATCGGGTCAAAGAAGAAGATGCCGTTGCTGTCGTCGCCGATCTTGCGCGCGGCGGTGCGAAAGTATTGGTAGAGCTTGGGCAGGCCGTCGGAGCCGCCCATGAGGATCTCCTCGCGGAACGGGTGGCGCGTGACGGTGGCCACGCCGCCCTTGAGGGCGTTGGGCGTGATGCTCGTGATGTTGTCCACGAAGCGCTGGGTGGCCAGCTCGGTGAGCTTGGCCGTCATGTCGCGCGACACGGAGACGACGTGATCGCCCTTGAGCGACCAGGTGGTGTCGAGCACCCAGTCATTGTGCGAGCCCATGAACATGATCTGCTTGCCGGAGTCCGCCTCGATGGCGCGCACCGTGTTGTCCCCGCAGCCGAAGGCGATGAGCTTGCCGTCCGGCGACCAGCTCGCGCCGTAGAGCGTGTCGTAGGTGACCGAGTGCGAGAGCGTGAGCTTGCGCTGGGCCACGTCCCAGATCTGGATTTCACCCATGCGTCCGGGCAGGCCGCCCGCCACCGCGAGGCGCTTCCCATCCGGGGAGAACTTCACGGACTCGATGCGTTCGCTCAGACCGACCAGCCGGGCTGCGAGCCCGGAGCCGTCCGCCTTGTGCAGCAGCACCTCGTGGAACCCCGCCACGGCGAGAAGCTGGCCATCCGAGGAATAATCCATCGCCGTGATGACCGGCGGCAGGGAATACACCGGCGGATGGTTCATGTCATAGCGCTCGCGGGCGTTGGCCGGCGTGTCATCCACCGCCCCCTGGGCGATCCAGTTGCGGATGGTCTCGATTTCCGTCGCGTGCAGCGGCTTGCGGCCCTCGGGCATCTCAGCCTTGCCGTCCTTGGGCGTGATCAGTTTGACGAGATGGGACTTGTCCGGGGACTTCGGAATGATCGCGGCCTCCTTGCTGTCGCCCGCGCCGAGCATCAGCTTGAAGTCCGTCATCACGTAGCCGCCCCGGGACTTGGCGGGCTGGTGGCAGCCCTGGCAATTGGCCTGGAAAATGGGCCGCACGTCCTTGTAGTAACTCAGCTTCTTGGGCGGGCCGGCGTTCTTCTCTGCGGCCGCCGCGAAGAGGCTGGTGGCGGTGAGCGCGAGGGCGCCGAGGCACGTCAGGAGTGGCTTGCGGTTCATAGCTTCAAAATGCACGAATCCCCGCTGACGCGGCAACAGCGCTGCGTTCGGCGGAAGTCATAGAAACGGACGGTGGCGAGGGGGTGAAATTCACCGGCAAACCGGGCATCAATGGGGTTCACCTGCCTGCCGAGTTGGACGGAGGGAGCAGGATTAGGATCAGGATCAGGATTACGAGCAGAATGCCCCGCGTTGCAGTTCCTGCTCGTAATCCTGATCCTAATCCTGCTCCAGCATTTGCCCCCCCGAACTACTTCCCCTTCCGGTCGAAGTTCAGCAGGGCCGTGCGGAGCTTGGCTTCGATGGTGTTCTGGCGGTGCGGGGCGACGATCTTTTCACCGTTCTGCTCGGTCACGTAGAAGCTGTCCATGGCCGCCCCCCGCTCCGTGCTGATCTTGGCGATGGAGATGTCCAGGCCCAGTTCACTCAGTGTCTGCGACAGGGTGTAGAGCAGGCCCACCCGGTCCTCCGCCTCCACGTCAATCACGGTGCAGCGCCCGGAGGTGTCGTTGTCAAAGACGATCTTGGTGCCGATGCGCTCGCCTTCGAGGGACTGGTAGAGCGGGTTGGCCACCTTCTGCCGGGCGATGAGCGGGTCGAAGTCCACATGCCCCTCCAGCGCCTTGCGCAGGAGCTGGTCGAACTTGTCCTTCTCCTCCTTGGCGGCCAGGACGCCGGTGCGGGCGCTGGTCACATCGAAGGTGTCCAGCACCACGCGGTCGGTCCGGGTGAAGATCTGCGCGCTCAGGATGTTGAGCCCGGCGGCCGTGAAGGACCCCGCGAGCTTGCTGAACAGCCCGGCGCGGTCCCAGGTGCAGATCTTCACCCGCGAGCAGCCGCGGTCCGGTTCGTCCACCCATTCGATGGCCGGGGCCAGGGAGACCTCGGAATCGTCGCCGAGGAGGTTCCGCATGAAGCGGTTTGTCAGCCTGATGTCCGCGACGATGTCCGGGGCGGCGTGGATCAGGAAATAACGCTGGGGCAGGGTGCCGAAGTGCGCCTGGGCCTCGCCGAGCTGCACGTCGCGCGGGAGCAGCCGCACCACTTCGTCGAAGAGCAGTTCGCGCTGCCGTTCCTCGGCGATGATGAAGGTGGTGGTCCCGGTCACCTCCGCCAGGGTCTTGCGGTAAAGTGTCCAGAGCAGCATGTCCTTGAAACTGTTCCAGAGCTTGTCGCTGGTGCCCAGGGAGTCGGCGAGCGTAAGCAGGGTGAGCTTGTTGAGGTTCTCCGGGGTCTGCACCAGCCCGGCAAAGAAGCGCACCACCGCCGGGTCGTCGAGGTCGCGGCGCTGGGAAATCTGGATGATGGCCAGATGGTGCTCCACGAGCAGCCGCAGGCTGTGGGTGGTGGAGCCATCCAGATGGAGCCGGTCCGCCACGCGCTCGGCAAGCTTGGCGCTGTCCACCTCGTGGTGGCGGCCCTGCGCCGCCTTGCCGGAATCATGCAGCAGCAGCGCAAGGTAGAGGATGAAGGGCCGCTCGATCTTCTGGAACAGCTCCTGATACGGCGCGGCGTTGGGCACGCGGCCGGCCCAGATGTCGTCGAGCTTCTGGATGCACATCAGCGTGTGCTCGTCGGCCGTGTAAATGTGGAAGAACTCGTGCTGGACCAGGCAGGTGAGCCGGCCGAACTCCGGCAGATACTTGCCGAGGAAGTCCACTTCGTGCATGGCCCGGAGCGCGGGCGCCACGTTGCCCCGCTGGGAAAGAATCTCCCGGAAGCTCTCGTGAACGTGGTCGTTGCGCAGAAAAGCCGAGTCCACGAGCCGCAGTTCGTTGCGGAGCAGTTGCGCGGTGTCCGGGTGGAGCTTCGCCCCGCGCTGCTGGGCGTAAAGGAACACGCGCATGAGCCGGCAGGGGTCTTCCCGGAAGACGCGCGGGGACAGGTGCAGCAGTTCTCCCTCCACCACGCGGAAGCCATCCACGACCGGCTCCGGCTGCTTGCGCCGGCCGGGCAGCAGCTTGGCGAGGAAGGGCATCCGCACGGGCTTGGGCAGCAGGGCGAGGCGGCGCTCCACCGTGCGGGTGATGAGATCAATGTTGCGCGAGTGCAGGTAGTAGTCGCGCATGAACTGCTCCAGCCGCCGGCTCGGCGAGCGGTCCGTGTAGCCCAGATTGTGCGCCACGGCGGGCTGCACGCTCTTGGTCAGCACGTCGCCCGCGCGGTTCGTGTGGTAGTGCAGGTCGTTGCGCGCGCGCAGGAGATAGTCGTAGGCCGCGTCGAGCTGGCGTCGCTCGGCGTCGCTGATGAATTCCTTGGCCTGGAGGTCCGCCAGGTTGCGCGGCCGGTCCTTGGTGAAGTAGGCCATCCACAGCAGGTTCTGGTAGTCGCGCAGGCCGCCGCAGCCGTTCTTGATGTTCGGCTCCTGCATCAGCGCCGAGTTGCCATATTTCTGACGGCGCGACTCCTGGTCCGCGAGGCGCGCGGCGATGTAGGTCTCGGCGTGGCCGATCACGCAGCGGGCCAGCACCACGCGCTGCATCTCCCGGAACAGCCCCTCGTCACCGCAGATGAGCCGCGCCTCGATGAGCGAGGTTTTGGACTGGATGTTCTCGTTTGCGGCCGTCACGCAGTCGTCAATCGTGCGGACCGAGTAGCCCACCTTGAGCCCGAGGTCGAAGAGCGTGTAGAGCAGGCCGTCGGGCTCGGTCAGCAGTTTGATGAAGGGATGCACCTTGCCGCGCGCGGCCGCGGCGGTGTCGCCGGTGTGCAGCAGCAGGATGTCAATGTCGCTGTGCGGATTCAGCTCGCCCCGGCCATAGCCGCCGATGGCGATCAGTGCGTAACGTGGGAGGCTGGTTCGGGCCGTGTCCGGCAGCGTGTTGACGAGGGCCTCCAGGATGTGCCGGTGCAGTGCGTCCAGCACCACGGCGCGCGCGCGGCACACCTCGCGTCCGCCGCCCCCGGCCCGGTGCAGCATCTTCAGGCGGGCGGATTCGACCTTGAGGAACTGCTTGTAGCGCGGGAGTTCGCGCGCCGGCACCTTGCCCGCGGGCAGGGTGAGGCGTTTGGTGGCACTGGCTTCAATTTTATCCGCGAGGCTTGGCACCGGTGCGCGGACGATAGGGAAACGCTTTCAAAAGGCAAGCGAGCCACCGGGTGTGCGGGCGGAGCGCCGGTCTCCGACCCGGCGCGATCCAGAATAAACTTTGGAAAACCACGGATGGAATGCGCCGTGAGCGCGCGCAGAGCGCGCTCATTGCCTCTGATCCGTGTTCATCCGTGTCCATCCGTGGTTCAACTTCAGAATCGGGATGTCTCAACGCCGGGTCAGAGACCGGCGCTCCGCGAGGACTGCGAATCCCGCTTGGCGCGGTGCCATCCGCATTTACACTGCGGCCATGCAGTTCCTTCGTGCGATTCCGCTCCCGCGCGGTTTGGTGGCCAGCCTTGGCTGTCTCTCGCTCGCCACCACGCTCATGGGCGCGAACTGGCCTTCCTGGCGCGGCCCGAACGGCGATGGCTCATCCCCGGAGAAAAGCGTCCCGCTGCACTGGAGCGCCACGGAAAACGTGCTTTGGAAGATCGAGTTGCCGGAACCCGGCGATTCCTCGCCCGTGGTCTGGGGCGACAAAATCTTCCTTACCCAGTCCTTCGAAAAGGAGGGTGGCCGCACCGTGATGTGCTACCACCGCCGCGACGGCAAGCTGCTCTGGAAGCAAGGCACCACCTGGACCCAACGCGAACAGCGCTACGGCAAGAACCCGCACTGCGCCGCCTCCCCGGTGACCGATGGTGAACGCGTCATCGCCTTCTTCGGCTCAGCGGGGCTGTTCTGCTGGGACATGAATGGCCAGGAGTTGTGGCGGCGCGATCTTGGCGCGCAGTCGCATGAGTGGTCCTACGCCGCCTCGCCCCTGATCCACGGGGATATGTGCGTGCTCTACTTCGGTCCCGGCCCCAATGCCCGGCTCCTTGGCCTCGACAAGCGCAGCGGCAAGACCGTCTGGGAGTTCAAGGAGCCGGCTCTCGAGCCGCGTCCCCGCACCGATGGCTTCAAGGGCAGCGAACGCGGCGGAGTGGTCGGCACGTTCACGACACCGATCATCGTGCGCGCGGGGCAGCGGGACGAATTGATCCAGACCTTCCCGCAGTTTGTCCGCGCGTTCGATCCCCGCACCGGTGGCGCGCTCTGGCACTGCGACGGCCTGAACGAGTTGGTCTATTGCTCGCCCGTCGCGGGCGAGGGCGTGGTGGTGGCCATGGGTGGCTTCTTCGGCACCAGCCTGGCGGTGAAGCTCGGCGGCAGCGGCGATGTGACCGCCACCCACCGTCTCTGGCAGGCGGTCCGCACCAAGAACCGGCTCGGCACCGGCGTCATCTCGGGCGGTCACGCCTACATCCTCAACACCGAGGGCATTGCCGAATGCCTGAACCTCCAGACCGGCGAATCCCTCTGGCAGGAGCGCGTGAAAGGAACCGGCAAGAAAGGCGATTCCTGGTCCTCCATGGTGCTCGTGGATGGCCACATCCTCTGCTTGAACCAGTCCAGCGAAACCATTGCGCTCAAGGCCAGTCCCAAGTTTGAACTGGTGCGGGTGAACGCGTTGGACGGTGACCTGGCCAACTCCTCCCATGCCGTGAGCGACGGCAGCCTCTACATCCGCACGCATAAGCACCTGTGGCGGATTGGCAAGCCGGGGCCATGAGGAAATCCCCAAATCCCAAACTCCAAATCTCAAAGAAGCTCCAAGTTCCAAATTCCAAGCCCAAGCCGGCCCGGAGCTTTGGTTCCGTTTCCGGCAGCAGCCTTTGAAATTTGGGGTTTGGAACTTGTTTGGGATTTGAAGCTTGGGATTTGGAATTTCGACACGCAATTCTTTGCCTTGCTGCCAGCCGGTGGATTCCGAAAGATGCCCCCTCGCGGCTCGACCGACGCATCGGGCGGACCGCGCAACAGACTTCACGCATGAAACAGAAAGCTTACGCCGCCGCCGGGGTGGACATCGATTTGGGCAATCAGGTCAAGAGCACGCTGCCCCAGCTCCTCAAGAGCACCCACCGCCGTGAAGTCCTCGGCAAGGTGGGCGGCTTCGGCGGCCTCTTCGCGCTCGACGTGAAGAAATACAAGCAGCCGGTGCTGGTCAGCTCCGTGGACGGCGTGGGCACCAAGCTCAAGCTCGCCTTCGCGATGAACAAGCACGACACCATCGGCGAGGACCTCGTGAACCACTGCGTCAACGACATCGCGGTGCTGGGCGCGGAGCCGCTCTTCTTCCTCGACTACCTCGGCACCGGCAAGCTGGAGCCGCACGTCTTCACGGACATCATCAAGGGTTTTGCGCGTGGGTGTGCGGCCAACGGCTGCACGCTCATCGGCGGCGAGACGGCGCAGATGCCAGGCTTCTACCAGGAGGGTGAATACGACGTGAGCGGCACGATCGTGGGCGTGGTGGAGAAGTCCCGCATGCTCAACGGCCAGAAGTCAGTGAAGCGCGGTGACGTCGTCCTCGGCATCGCGTCGAGCGGGTTGCACACCAACGGCTACTCGCTGGCGCGGAAGATTCTCTTCGAGCAGCTCAAGTTCCAGCCGGGCGATTTCGTTCCCGACCTGCACAACACCATCGGCGAGGCGCTCCTCAAGGTGCACGTCAGCTACGGACCGCTGGTGCAGGCGCTGCTGAAGAAGTTCAATCGCGCGGGCAAGCCGGATCAGGTCAAGGCGTTCGCCCACATTACCGGCGGCGGCTTCGTGGACAACATCCCCCGGGTGCTGCCCGCCAAGTGCGATGTGGTCATCCGCAAGGGCACTTGGGAGATGGGCCCGTTGTTCCAGTTGCTGGCCGAGCGCGGCGGCGTGGACGAGGCGGAACTCTACCAGGTCTTCAACATGGGCGTGGGCATGGTGGCCATCGTCTCAGCCGAGCAGGCCGCAGCGGCGCTGAAATTCATCCAGGGCAAAAAGCACCAGGCGTGGGTCATTGGCGAAGTGGTCAAAGGCTCCGGCGTGGTGCGGATGGCGTGACCCGGAATTTTGCCGCGAGAGGGCACAAAGAACGCAGAGCAGGAACACTGGGCCTGCCGGCGGCAACCTCCAGAGTAATCCCAAGTGAGGATGAAATTCGGGCAGCCTGCGGTGCGATCATTGGATGCTCCCTTTCCCCTCACCATAAACCCGTGCCGGCGGCTTGCAGCCGCCGACCGTGGGCCGCAGCAGCACGAACCCGCTTCGAGCGCTCCACCTGCAACGCGGTGGCTGCAAGCCACCGGCACGGGGTTCAGGGGTTCACCGCACGAAGCTTTGGTTCCGGGAATTCTCACCCCGGCCCTCTCCCCGAGGAGAGGGAGAGCGTGACAGTCGCGGCGGGTTATCGAACGGCATTAGGCTTGAATCCAACCGCAGGCTGAATCAGCGAACCGTGATGCGGGAACAAGGCGTGAGCATTGAGCGACGCGGGCTGCGTGGCTCCCTCTCCCCTGGGGAGAGGGCCGGGGTGAGGGGGAAGCGCACGCACAAATACCGCGCCAATCCGAACTGCCCATGCCGCAAGCTCGTATGACGACTCTTTGTGTCCTCTGCGCCCTCTCGCGGCAAATTCCATCTTCGCTTAAACCTTCGGCGGCTCGGCGGCGGCGATGACTTCCTTCTTTTCCCAGAAGGCAAGGGCGAAGAGCACCATGATGGCTCCGGCCATGATGCACGGGAACATCCAGAATTCCTTCCACTGGTTCATGGTGTCCTGCAGCACAGTCCCGGCGACCTCAGGCTTCTGCGCGGCGAACATCTTCCCGAACGACTCCCAGAACGTGAAGCTCTCCGCCGGAGGCATGGCCTTGCCGAGGGCTTCGGCGCTCTTGACCGTCGCACCGAACTTCCCGCCCGCGACCTGATAACCGAAATACATCCCCACGCCCTGCGTGAAGAAGACCAGCATGGACTGCGCCTGTCCGCGCACTTCGGCCGGGGCTTTCGTGTCCGTATAGATGAACCCGGTGACAAAGAAGAAGTCGTAGCAGACACCGTGGAGGACCACTCCCGTCAGGATCATCCAGAGCACCTGGTCAGGCGCGCCGATGGAGAAGAGGCCGTAACGGACCACCCACGCGAGCATGCCGACAAAGATCATCCACTTCACGCCGAGGCGGCGGAAGAAGAACGGCACCAGCAGCATGAAGAAGATTTCTGACATCTGCCCCAGGGTCATGGTCGAGCCAGCGGCCTTGAAGCCGATATGCGTCAGGTAGTTCGAGGTGAAGGCGTAGTAGTAGGCCAGCGGGATGCAGATGAGCGTGGAACACACGATGAAGACCAGAAAGGGCACGCTGGCCAGCATCTTGAAGGCATCCACCATGAGGAGGGCGTTGAGGTTGATCGGCTTGCCCGCAGCCGGAGGCGGTGTGGCCGGTTGCAGGAAGCAAACCACGCCGAGAATCAGCGAGGACACCGCCGCCAGCGTGAAGATATGCGTGCTGCTGGACCAGCCAAGGCCGCCGACGATGAGGCCGGCCACGATCCAACCAATGGTGCCCCACACGCGCAGGGCCGGGAATTTGTTGCGGTCGTCAATGTTGGTGAAGGCCACGGTGTTGCTCAGGCCCAGCGTGGGCATGTAGCAGAGCATGTAGGCCGTGAAGAGCCAGACGAGGGACTTGCCATCGCCCTTGGCCACCAGGCCCGGGGCCATGAAAAGCAGGCCGCCGCCGATGAGATGGAGGATGCCCATGGCCTTCTCGGAGTTGAAGAACCGGTCGGCCACCAAACCCAAGAACAGCGGCGCGATAATGGCCGCGATGGGCGCGCTGCCGTAGGCGTCACCGATGATGCCGGTCAGATTGTTTCCCGCCAGACAGGCGCCCAAGGTGGCAAACCACGCCCCCCAGACGAAAAACTGCAGGAACATCATGACCGACAGCAGAATGCGGTTCTTGGAACTCATAGGTTTTCGGCGACGCTAGGGAATCTCCCGTAGGGCGGCAAGCGCTGAAATCGGCTTTTGCGCTGCCAAACAGCAAGAAATCCTGTGGCGTTCAGCCGGTTCAGCCGGTAAAACAATGCTTTTGACAATGCGGCGAATGCGAGTAACAATTGTAAGGTCATTAGTTCACTTATGATTACCACAGAACCGACGGCAAAGGTGACCCACAACGAGGTCATCAAGGACGCCATTCCCACTTTGGCCGGCAACATCGCGGCCACGGTCGCCTCCGGCACCGACCAGTTTTCCGCTGACGATCAGCAGTTCATCAAGTTCCACGGCATCTACCAGCAGGATGACCGCGACCTGCGCAAGACGCAGAAGAAGTTCATCATGATGATCCGCGGGCGCATCCCCGGCGGCATCATGACCCCCGCGCAGTGGATCACTTTTGATGACCTCGCCACGACCTACGGGAACAACACCCTGCGCATCACCACGCGGCAGAGCATCCAGTTCCACGGTGTCGTGATGTCCGGCCTCGGGCCGCTCATCAAGAAGATCAACGATTCCCTGCTCTCCACGCTCGCCGCCTGCGGTGACGTGAACCGCAATGTCATGGCCGCGCCGACGCCCGTGCAGACCACCGCCCGCGCCACGATGGTCGCCGACGTGCATCGCGTGGTCGCCGCACTCGCGCCCAAGACGACGGCCTACCACGCCATCTGGATTGACGGCGTGCAGCTCAGTCTGGATGACCCGGCGAACAAGGACTTCGTGGACCCGCTCTACGGCAAGACCTACCTGCCGCGCAAGTTCAAGACCGCCTTCGTCATGCCGCCGGTGAACGACATGGACGTCCTCACCAACGACCTCGGCTTCATCGCCATCGTCGAGAACGGCCAGCTCGTCGGCTACAACCTCACCGTTGGCGGCGGCATGGGCCGCAGCCACGGCCAGAGCACCACCTACCCGCGCCTGGCGGACGTGATGGGCTTCGTCACGTCGGAACAGGTGGTTGAAGTGGCCAAGGCCGTCCTCACCGTCCACCGCGACTTCGGCGATCGCACCGACCGCAAGCACGCCCGTCTCAAATACGTGGTGGCCGAGAAGGGCGTGGACTTCGTCCGCGCGGAGATCGAACAGCGCGCCGGCTTCAAGCTCGGGCCCGCCCGTGCCTACAAGTTCACTTCCTCCAACGACACCTACGGCTGGCAAAAGGCGCTGGACGGCACGAATTTCCTCACGCTCTTCGTCGAGACGGGCCGCATCAAGGATACCGACAAGGTGCGCCAGAAGACCGCCCTGCGCCGCATCGCTGAGAAGTTTTCCGGCATCGAGTTCCGCCTCACCGGCAACCAGAACGTCATCCTCGCCAACGTGAGTGATGCCGATCAGGCGGCCATCACCGCGCTCTTCGCGGAGCACGGCGTCCGCACTGAAAACCAGGCCAGCCTGCTCCACGGCAACTCGATGGCCTGCCCCGCGCTGCCCACCTGCGGCCTCGCGCTGGCCGAGTCCGAGCGCATGCTCCCCGGCCTCGTGGACCGCGTCGAAAAACTTTGCGGCGACCTCGGCCTCGGCAGCGAGGAGATCATCATCCGCTCGACCGGCTGCCCGAACGGTTGCGCGCGTCCCTACATGGCGGAGATTGCCTTCGTGGGCAAGGCCCCCGGCCGCTACCAGCTCTGGCTCGGCGGCAACGCCGCCGGCACCCGTCTCAACACGCTCTTCAAGGACGTGGTGAAAGACCCCGAGATCGAGACCGAACTCCGCCCCCTCCTCGCGCGCTTCGCGAAGGAGCGCAGCGCGAGCGAGCGCTTTGGTGACTGGTGTGATCGCGTGGTGTTGAAGGAGCAGGTTCCTGCGACGAATTGAGGGGCTGCCACGGGTGAGTGCGCCACAGACATATTGTCGGCTTTGCCAGACAC
Organism: uncultured Klebsiella sp.; assembly: GCA_964496695.1. Classification (GTDB taxonomy): domain Bacteria; phylum Verrucomicrobiota; class Verrucomicrobiia; order Limisphaerales; family SXTU01; genus SXTU01. Next base: position 45,602 of record CAZCBE010000013.1, on the reverse strand, counting down.
CAGCCAAGTTGATGAATTCTCACATAATTCCAGAATTCATCTACAGGCCCCTTTACGACGCAAAGCACCGCTTTCGGAGCGCACAAATTACGGAGCGCGCTTGGGAATGGGAGCAAAAGGGATTCCGTGAGCCACTGATGTGTGCGAACTGCGAATTAAAGTTCTCCAAACTTGAGCACTATGCGAGCAACGATTTTTTTGGCAGACCTCTCCCAACCCCTCAGTCTCAGGGGCGCGCGAATGCGATTGTAATTACTGGCCTTGACTACGCTCGCATGAAGCTCTTCTTACTATCGGTTCTCTGGAGAGCCGCCGCTGCAACTCACGGATTCTTTCGGCACGTAGACTTGGGGCCGCACGAGGAGAAGATTAGGCTGCTGTTGATGTCGGACACGCCAGGCTCCCCTGATGAGTATGCGTGTTTCGTTTGCTCCCTCAAATTCGACGGTGATGTATTCCGCGATTTTTTTGTTGAGCCTACGCCTTCACGAGTCAGTGGCCACAGATGCATCCGTTTCGTGTTTTCGGGATTCATTTTCTTCTACTTCGTAAGCAGTCACCCTTTGCCGGACTCCACGAGCCGTCTCATCCTCCAGCGAAGTGGGCAGTTAGTAATCGCCGACAGCGAATTGGAGGAGCACCCATTTCTTCGGCATACCTTCAATGGTGCAAAAGACGCCTTTGCGGAAGGCAGTTGGAATTGATTTTACCGAGTTTCGCTAAATGACCCCCGACCAAATCACTCAGGCGAACGCCACTCTCCGCCACCAGTCGGCCCTCGACACCATCGGAGAGGCAGTTGGGCAAGTTTACGGATTGAATTCTTTCCCATTTGTGGCCACATTTCCTGCATGGCTGAACGCCGTATCAAACCCATGGTTTCCTTCTCACGAGGCTTCGCGGAGGCCGACGCGAAGGAGCGCGAGTTCTGGCATTCCCGCACGCCTCAGGAACGCCTCTGGCATCTCGAATACCTGCGCGAACTGAACTATGGACCCGAGGCATCTGCCGCCCGACTTCCGCGAGTTCCTCGCGTGTCTCAACGCCGCTGGGGTTGAGTATCTGCTCATCGGCGGTCACGCGGTCTCCTTTCACGGCTACCCCCGTGTCACCTCGGACATGGATGTCTGGATCAACCGGACGCCCGAAAACGCGGATCGGGCGGTGGCCGCCATCCGCAAGTTTTTCAGCGATGAGATGGCCGGTTTGACCACGGCTCAACTGCTCGATCCTGAAGTCGTCACCCACTTTGGCGCGCGTCCGCACCTGATCGAAGTGTTGAACCGAATTTCCGGCGGTGACTTCGTCTTGGCTTGGGGGCGGCGCATTGAGACTGACTACGATGGCGTGCCGGTCCACATGCTCAGCCTGGTTGATTTGAAGCTGAACAAGCAGGCCAGCGCCCGTCCGAAGGATCTCGCCGATTTGAGCCAACTTTGATTTTCAATCCCATGACCCCCGACCAAATCACCCAAGCCAACGCCGAACTTAGGAACAAATCCGCCCTCGACGTCGTGAAGTGGGCCATCGCCCAGGCCGGTGGCCGCGCCATCGTCTCGACGAACTATCGCCCCTACGAGGCCGTCATCCTCCACCTCGTTACGCAGGTGCAGCCGGACATCCCGGTGCTCTGGGTGGACCACGGTTACAACCGCCCCGCCACCTACCTGCACGCCGAGGCGCTCAAGGCCCAGCTAAAGCTCAACATCAAGGCCTACTTGCCCCGGCTCACCGCCGCCCACTACGACGCCGTCCACGGCGGCATGCCCGAGCCGACGCCGGAGAACGAGGAGCGCATCAAGGCCTTCAGCACTGTGATGAAGCTGGAGCCCTTCCAGCGCGGCATGAGGGAACTCGCCCCCACCGTCTGGCTCACCGCGCTCCGCAAAGTCCAGAACCCCAACCGCGCCGGCCTGGACATCGTCAGCCCCGACGGCAACTTCAACTCCCTCAAAGTCAGCCCCGTCTTCCACTGGTCCGACGCCGAGATGGAAGCCTATCTGAAACAGCACAACCTTCCGAACGAATGGGACTACTTCGACCCTGCAAAGGCGGATGAGAAGCGTGAGTGCGGTCTCCATGCGGCCTGGGGCGGAAAAGCAGTCGCCAAGGGGGATGGGGTCTAGCGTCTGGCGTCTGGGAAGCCAGATGCCTCCGTGAGCCGAAGCCCAAGACCCAAAATCCCAGACCCTAGACCCCATAACACATGGGCGAACCGTTTGAAAATTCGGAAGCGTGGAAGTCAGCGCGTGTGCTGACCAACCAAGTCTATTCCCTTTGCCGCCGCGAACCGCTGGCGAGGGACTTTGGCCTGCGCGACCAGCTTCAGCGTGCCGCAGTATCCGTGATGAACAACCTCGCCGAAGGCTGGGAATCCCTGCATCTCGCCGAGAAGCGCCAGGCTTACAACTACGCCCGCCGTTCGTGTGGTGAAGTCCGTTCCATGAGCTACGTCCTGCTCGATAACAAATTCGTAACCCTGCCCGAGCAAGAGCACCTGCTTTCCCTCTGCATCCAGACCGGCAAACTCATCAGCGGCCTCATCCGCTCCCAAGGCGACCGAAACTGAACCCCATCCCCCAGACGCCAGACCCCATCCCCTTCCATGTCCTCCTACCACCTCGATCATCTCCAATACCTCGAAACCGAGGCCATCCACGTTCTGCGCGAAGTTGCGGCGGAATTCGACCGGCCGGCGCTCCTCTTCTCCGGCGGCAAGGATTCCATCTGCATCCTGCGCCTCGCCGAGAAGGCCTTCCGCCCGGCCGACATTCCCATGCCGTTCCTCAACGTCGAGACCGGCCATGAGTTCCCGGAACTCCTTGAGTTCCGCGACCGCCGTGCGAAGCAGCTCGGCGCGAAGCTCATCGTCCGCACCGTGGAGGATGCCATCGCTGCCGGCACCGCCGTCCTCACCAAGGGCGAGGTGAGCCGCAACCGCCTCCAGATTCCCGCGCTCCTCGGCGCCATCGAGGAATACCGCTTCGACTGCTGCGTGGGCGGCGCGCGACGCGACGAGGAGAAGGCCCGCGCCAAGGAGCGTTTCTTCAGCTTCCGCGACGTGTTCGGCCAATGGGACCCGAAGAACCAGCGCCCCGAGATCTGGCACCTCTACAACGGCCGCCTCAATCCCGGCGAGAACATGCGCGTCTTCCCGCTCTCCAACTGGACCGAGATGGACGTGTGGGAATACATCCAGCGCGAGAAGCTGGAGGTGCCGAGCATCTACTTCAGCCATACGCGCGAATGCTTCCGGCGCGGCGGCCAGTGGCTGCCCATCCCGCCCGAGCACACCGACCCGACCCGGCTCGATCCCTACGAGGGTGCCCGCCCGACCGCGAAGGAACCGCGCCAGACCATGGTCGTCCGCGTGCGCACCATTGCGGACATGATCAGCACCGGCATGATCGAAAGCCCCGCCGAAAGCGTGGCCGACATCATCACCGAGATCGCCGCCGCCCGCGTCACCGAGCGAGGCACCCGCGCCGACGACAAGGCCAGCGAGGCCGCGATGGAAGACCGGAAGAAGGCCGGCTATTTCTGACGGAGCGCGCCCCGTCCCCGCCGCGCCATGAACCGTCGTCGCCATTGCTTTGCGCTGGCCGTTGCGTTGTGCTGCCCAGTGTTGGGGCTGGCCGCGCCGGCCGCTGCACCGTCCGCCCGGGTGGACACGACCACCCTCACCGGCAAGGTGATGTGCGGCTACCAGGGCTGGTTCAACTGCGAAGGTGACGGTGTCGGGCGCGGCTGGGTGCACTGGACGAAAGGCCGGGGAGCGATGTCACCGGGCAACGCGAAGATCGATGTCTGGCCCGATGTCTCCGAACTCGGCGCGGACGAGCGCTTCGCCACCGGGTTCAAGCACGCGGATGGCCGCGCCGCCGAGGTGTTCAGCTCGTTCAAGGAAGCCACGGTCCTACGGCACTTCCAGTGGATGCAGGACTACGGCATTGACGGCGCATTCGTGCAGCGGTTCGTCGCCGACCTGCGCGATCCCCGGGTGCTCCGCCACAACAACACCGTGCTCGCCCACTGCCGCACGGGAGCCGAACGCTCCGGCCGGGCCTTCGCGGTGATGTATGACCTCAGCGGTCTTGGCACTAATCGCATCCAGCAGGTGATGGATGACTGGCGTGCGCTGCGCTCCGAGCAGCGCGTGACCGGCAGCGCGGCGTATCTCCGGCATCGCGGCCGGCCGCTCGTGGCCGTGTGGGGCGTCGGCTTCAACGACAATCGCAAATACACCCTCGCCGAGTGCCGGCAGCTCGTGGAGTTCCTCAAGCGCGACGGCTGCTCGGTGATGCTCGGCGTGCCGACTCACTGGCGGGAGCTGAAAAACGACTCGCTCAAGGACACCGAGCTGCACGAGATCCTAAAGCTCGCCGACGTTGTGAGTCCCTGGACCGTGGGCCGCTACCGCGATCCGGCAGAGGCTGCGCGACATGGCGAGAAGTTGCTCCAGCCCGACCTCGCCTGGTGCGCGCAGGCGAAGCTCGATTACCTGCCCGTGGTCTTCCCCGGTTTCAGTTGGCACAACATGCACGGCGGCGCGCTCGATGCGATCCCGCGCCGGAAGGGCGAGTTCCTCTGGTCGCAGTTCGTCGCCGCGAAGCGTGCCGGAGCGCAGATGATCTATGTGGCGATGTTCGACGAGGTGGACGAGGGCACGGCCATCTTCAAATGCACCAACGACGCGCCCATCGGCGGCGACTCGAAGTTCATCACCTGCGAGGGCCTGCCCAGTGACTACTACCTCCGGCTCACCGGTGCCGGCGGCAAACTGCTGCGCGGCGAGTTGCCAATCTCGGAGAAACCGCCTTTGCTCAAGCCATGAGTGAGAGCGCCTCAAATCCTGAAGCCCGGATCGCGTTGTTCCAAAAGCGCGAAATCCGCCGGGTCATTCACGGCGGCGAGTGGTGGTTCGTCATCACGGATATCGTGGCAGCGATGACGGATTCGGTGAACCAGTCCGACTACCTCAAGAAGCTTCGCAAGCGCGATGGGCCATTGTCCGAGGCTTTCAAGGGGGGGGGACAACTTGTCCCCCCCCTTGGCCTGGAGTTTGAAACCCCCGGCGGTCGCCAGTTGCTCCAGTGCTGGAACACCGAGGGCATCTTCCGCCTCATCCAGAGCATTCCCAGCCCCAAGGCCGAGCCGTTCAAGCGGTGGCTGGCGCGCGTCGGCTACGAACGCATTCAGGAAATCGAAGACCCGGAACTCGCCACCAAGCGCACCCGCGCACTCTATCAGGCCAAGGGCTACTCCGCCGACTGGATTGAGAAGCGGATGCGTTCCATCGCCGTCCGCGACGAACTGACGGACGAGTGGAAGCAGCGCGGTGTGAAGGAGCAGCGCGATTACGCCATCCTCACCGCCGAGATTTCCAAGGCCACCTTCGGCCTCACGCCTTCCGAATACGCCGAGTTCAAGCGCCTCAAGCGCGAGAATCTCCGTGATCACATGACTGACCTTGAACTCATCTTTTCGATGCTGGGCGAGGCGGCGACGACCGAGATCACGCGGAACAAAGATGCCCAGGGCCTGCCGCAGACGAAGCAGGCCGCGCACGAAGGCGGCACGGTGGCAGGCAATGCGCGGCTTGAGTTGGAAAAGCGCAGCGGCCGCAAAGTCGTCACGAACGAGAATTACCTGGCCTTGACCCAGTCCGCCAAGAAAGCGAAGCAAATCAAACCCACCAAGCAGCCATGAACCGCCGCCACTTCCTCCACTCCACCATCGCCGCCACGGTTGCCGCCTCCGTGCATGCCGCAGACAAGCGCGCCCCGCGTATCCTCCTGCGCTCCTCATGGCAGGTCGTGAACATCGGTGACATCGCGCACACCCCGGGCGTGCTGGCGCTCATCGAGAAACACATTCCCGAGGCCGAGGTGCGCCTGTGGGCCTCCGGCGATCTGTCAGAGGAAGTCGCGGCGATGGAGCACAAGCGCTTCCCCAAGCTCAAGATCGTCAAAGGCTCCCTCGGCGCGGACGGCAAGGCCTCGAACGCCGACCTTGGCGAGGCCGTCGCGTGGGCGGACTTCCTCCTGCACGGCTCCGGCCCGTCGCTCGTGGCGGCGAAGGATGTCGCAGCTTTCGCCAAGCACACCGGCAAGCCCTACGGCGTGTATGGCATCACTCGCGGAGCCAGCACTTCGGACAAGGAGATCCTCGACCACGCGAAGTTCGTTTACTTCCGCGATTCCGTCTCGCTGGAGCGTGCGAAGAAGGACGGCGTGAAGAGCCCCATCATGGAGTTCGGTCCGGATGGTGCGTTTGCCTGTGACTTGCGCGATGATGCGACGGCCACCGCCTTCCTCAAGGCGAACGGCCTGGAGGAGGGCAAGTTTCTCTGCTGCCTCTCCCGCCTGCGTTTCACGCCTTACTGGACCATCCCAGACAAGAAGCGCGCCTTCGACGCCAAGCGCCACGAGCGCAACGAGGCGATGAAGGAGCACGACCACAAGGCGCTCCGCGAGGCCATCATCGCCGTCGTGCGCGAGACCCCGCTCAAGGTGCTGCTCTGCCCCGAGGACATGACGCAGGTGGCCGTGAGCAAGGAGATGTTCTGGGACAAGCTGCCGGAGGACGTGCGGAAGCGCGTCGTCTGGCGTGACAAATACTGGCTCACCGATCAGGCGCTCAGCACCTACGTCCGCAGCGCGGGCATTTTCGGCAGTGAGATGCACTCGCCCATCATGGCCATCGGCAACGGCATCCCGGCCATCGTCTGCCGCTTTGAGGAGCAGACCAGCAAGGGCTTCATGTGGCGCGACATCGGCCTCGGTGAATGGCTCTTCGATCTCGACAAGGCCGAAGATCACAAAGGCATCGTCCCCGCCGTGCTCGCGATGGCCAAGGACCCCGCCGCTGCGAAGGCCAAGATGGCCAAGGCTCGCGCCTTCGTGGAGCAGCGCCAGCGCGAGACGATGGCGGCGGTGAAGAAGCATCTGGCCGTTTGAAGCGGCTGGATCAGCCAACCTTTCCGCGATGCCCAAAGTGAAGCCCAAACCAGCCCAAGCCATGAAGCTCGTGCCTGCCGGCTACGCCCCGTTCCTTGCCGACTTGAAAGCCCGTGTTCGAGCGACACAGGTGAAGGCGGCGATGTCGGTGAACCGCGAACTGGTCCTGCTCTACTGGCACATCGGGCGGGAGATTTTACGGGCGCAGAAGGCGGAGGGCTGGGGCACGAGAGTGGTGGAGCGGTTGGCGAAAGATCTGGCGAGGGAGTTCCCGGCAATGGATGGGTTTTCCTCACGGAATCTGAATCGGATGCGGACTTTCGCCGAGGCCTATGCCATCACCGACATTTTGCCACAGGCTGTGGCAAAATTGACTGGGCCAATTGCGCCACAGGCTGTGGCAAAATCTCGGAAGGAAATTCTGCAACGGCCTGTTGCACAATTTGCATCACCGCCTGCGACTCGATTGGACGGGCCTCCGGAGCCGCTGGCGTTGCTCCCGTGGGGCACAAACATTTTGCTCATTGAAAAGGTAAAGCACCCCGCCACGCGCCTCTGGTATGCCCGCAAAACTTTGGAGCACGGCTGGAGCCGCGCGGTCCTCACGGTGCAAATCGAGTCACGGCTGCATGAGCGCAGCGGGAAGGCCATTACGAACTTTGATCGCACGCTGCCGCCCGCGCAGTCGGACCTGGCGCGCGAGGTGTTGAAGGACCCTTACACGTTCGATTTCCTCACGCTGGGCGAGGCGGCACAGGAGCGCGATCTGGAGCGCCTGCTCGTGGATAATGTGCAGAGGCTGCTGCTGGAACTGGGCGCGGGGTTCGCGTTCGTGGGGCGGCAGGTTTCCATCGGAGTGGGCGGCGATGATTCGCGCCTCGATTTGCTGTTCTACCAATTGCGGCTGCGCTGTTTTGTAGTCGTGGATTTGAAGATGCGGGCGTTCGAGCCGGAATTTGTGGGCAAGATGAACTACTACCTCTCTGCCGTGGATGACCAGATGCGGCATAAGGACGATGCTCCCACCATCGGCCTGCTGCTGTGCCGGGACGCGAAGAACCGGGTGAAGGTGGAGTATGCGCTGCGCGACGTGAAGAAACCCATCGGCGTGGCCGAGTGGCAGACGCGGCTCGTGGAGTCGCTGCCCAGGAAGCTGCGCGGCGCGCTGCCCACGATTGCGGACATCGAGCGGGAATTGAACCAGCCCCGGCGGAAGGCCCGGAAAGGAAAGCAATAACGCATTGCGAACCGCGCTTGTGAAAGCCATCCTTCCCGCTGTTGATGACCGCCCCGGCTGTTCCGGCAGCCGCATCCGGTCCGGAAGCCAGCAACTTGAAAATCCCAATATGAAACTCGCCACCAACATCATCGCCGGCCTGTTCGGCTTCGTGTTCCTCGCCGGAGGACTGTTCTTCTTCTTTGGCACGTTGCCGCCGGGGCCGCCGGAGGATTCACTGCCGGGCAAGTTCATGGCGGCGTTTGGCCCGACCGGCTACATGGCCTTCGTGAAGGTCTGCGAGATCATCGGCGGCGCGCTCGTGGCTGTGCCGAAGACGCGCAATCTTGGTCTGCTCATCCTCGGCCCCATCGTTATCAACATCCTGGCTTTCCATGCGTTCGTTGTGAAGGGCGGCTTCGGTCCTGCCCACGCGTTCATTACCATCGCCGCGCTGTTCCTGCTCTGGGCCGAGCGCAAGGCCTTCGCCGGACTGGTGAACCGCGACGAAAAAACCGCCTGATCGCCGTTCTCATCTCTTGTTCGTGAATTGACTCCGAGTTTTCGCCATGCCCCACACGCAACATCCCATCGAACTCCTCCGCTTCAACACCTGCGGCTCCGTGGACGACGGCAAGTCCACGCTCATCGGCCGGCTGCTCTACGACTCCAAGTCCATCATGGAGGACCAGCTTGAGGCGCTCGAGCGCTCCGCCGACATCACCGGCGGCGGGGCCATCAATCTGGCCAACCTCACCGACGGCCTCCGGGCCGAGCGTGAGCAGGGCATCACGATTGACGTGGCCTACCGATACTTCGCCACGCCGCGCCGCAAGTTCATCGTGGCGGACACGCCGGGGCATGTGCAATACACGCGCAACATGGTCACGGGCGCGAGCACGGCGAACCTCTCCATCGTCCTCGTGGACGCGCGGCTCGGCGTCATCGAGCAGACACGCCGGCACACCTGCCTCGCGGCGCTCCTCGGCATTCCCCACCTCGTCATCGCGGTGAACAAGATGGACCTTGTGGACTGGAGCGAGGACCGCTTCTGGGAAATCCGCGACGAGATCGAGGCCTTCCTGCCCAAGCTCGACGCGTTCAAGGACGTGAAGTTTGTCCCCATCAGCGCGCTCAACGGCGACAACGTGGTGGATGCTTCCCAGCACACGCCCTGGTATTGCGGCCCCACGCTGCTCGGTCATCTCGAGACCGTCCACATCGCGAGCGACTGGAGCCTCGGCGGTGTCCGCTTCCCTGTGCAATGGGTGAACCGGCCGAACGATCCGACCGACCAGAAGCTCCACGATTTCCGCGGCCTCAGCGGCCAGATCGCCGGTGGCATCGTGAAGGTCGGCCAGAAGGTCATGGTGCTGCCCAGCGGCGTGAAGAGCACCGTGAAGGAAATCTGGACCCTTGACGGCTCGCTGCCGGAGGCGTTCTGCCCGCAGTCCGTCACGCTGGTGCTGGAGCACGACGTGGACGTGAGCCGGGGCGACATGCTCGTCGGCCTCGATCACCTGCCCGGCATGGCCAGCGAATTGCGCGGGCGCGTCTGCTGGATGAACCAGAAGCCGCTTCAGGCCGGGCGGAAATACTTCCTCAAGCACACCACGCAGACCGTGCAGGCCATCGTCACGAACCTCGACAGCCGCATCAACATCCAGACCTTCGATCCAGAACCGGGGCCGGCGCAACTGGTCGTCAACGACGTCGGCGAGATCCGGATTCGCACGGCCAAGCCCATCGTGTTTGACGCCTACGCGAACAACCGGCTCACCGGCTCGTTCATCCTCATCGAGCAGGGCACCAACGCGACCGTCGCCGCCGGCATGCTTTACCCGCCGGCCGAACTGGTGAAGCCGGAATACAACGACTTTGCGATCTAGGCGGCTTGCGTCCGGGCTTCCCGCCCGGTATCAAGCCCGGTCATGCCCTCCGCCGCACGCAACCCGCTCAAGCAGGTCGCCGACGGTTGGAAAGACATGCAGGAGCGGCACGCGGCGCGGCATCGGCCGAGCGGTTTCAACTTCGCGCTGGCCGACAGCCTGGGTCTGCTCCATCCCGAGAAGTGGGACGCCGTCACCGGCGGCCGGCAGTTCTTCCTGCGCCGCGCGGTGCTGGCCGCGATGGAAGCGCACCGGCCCGCCAACGTCTTGCCGCGTTACGCGCTCGTCTGTCGGGGTGAGAAACCGGTCGCCGCCATCGCCGCCCAGCTCGTGGACATCTCCGGTGGCCGCGTCTGGAAGCCGGCCGCACCTGCTCCCGAGCAGCCACTGGCCCGCCTGCTGCGCCCGGCCACCAAACGCGTGATGGCGCAACTGGAGGAGCGCATGCTCGTGGCCGGCAACCTGATGTCCTGGGGCTTTCATGGCATCGCCTTTGCCCCGGACGAAGATCCCGCTGCCGTCTGGCCCGGCGTGGCCGAGGCCCTCTACCGCATCCGGCGCGCGGACAAGCTCGGCGGCGAGACTGACTTCGTCATGGTCAAGGACGTGACCCCCGCGGAGGCCCACACTGACGCACTGCGCCGCTTCAGCTATCGGCCGATGGAGACCGAGCCAAACATGGTGCTCGAACTCGACCCCGCCTGGCGCACCTACGAAGACTATCTCGCCGCGCTCGATGCCAAGTATCGCCGCAACTGCCGCGACCAGATCAAGAAGCTCGCGGCGGCGGGCTGCGTCCTGGAGCGGCTCACCGACCTTCGCTCGGCCACGAAGCGGCTGCACGAGCTGTATCTCGCCGTGCAATCCCGTGCGGCCGTGAAGCTCGTCACCTTGCCGGACAGTTTCCTGCCCGCGCTTGCCGAGGCCGCGGGCGACGACTTCCGCTGCACGGTCATCCGGCGCGGCGAGGAACTGCTGGGCTTTGTCACCACGCTCCGCGATGGCGAAACGGCCATCGGCTATTACATCGGCTTCGATCGCGCAGCGGCGGAGGAAGGCGTGCCGCTCTACCTGCGGCTCCTGCACGCGACCGTCGCCGACGCGATTGCCTGGGGCTGCCGCCGCCTTTCGCTCGGACGCACCGCGCTGGAACCCAAGGCCACCATCGGTGCCCGGCCCGAGCCGATGAGCGTCTGGCTGCGCCACCGCGTGCCCGCGATGAACTGGCTGCTGCGCGGCATGCTCGACAGCGTCCCGCACGCCGAGGCCCCGGAGCGCAGTCCCTTCAAGGCCGCGCCCGGCAAGTGAACTCGTTCAGCGCAGAATCACCGCATCCGCGACATCCAGATCCAGCGTCAGCACCGTCTGGCCGCCCTGCTTGCTGGACGTGACCTTGCCGCCGCTGGCCAGCTCGACCTTCTTCTGCGGCAGTGCCGTCTGGAGCGTGATCTTCAGGCCCTTGATCGGCGTGGGCGTCCAGTTCACCAGCACGAGGGTGGCGGCGGTCTTTGACTCGATGAGATTTGCTTCCACCAGCGGTTCCGAGCAGACCACGGGCCGCTCGGCCTTCGCAACCGGCAGGCCGATGAGCTGGCCTGCGCCCGCATGGAACTTTGTCGGGATGAAGTGCGCGAGCGCATCCGGCGCACTGGAGCGGTCGCCGGGACGCTTGGGCATCGCGGGCTGGAAGTAGCTCAACGCCGGAAGGAAGCCGCAGTAGATCACGCGGCCCGTGCCGTGCGTCTTTGCCACGACGGCGGGCGAGCCATCCTTGAAGGTCCCCAGCACGTCGCTGCCACTGGCGGTGAACTTGCCCAGTCCTCCGAAGACCGGGATGGCCCCGCCGGACTTCATCGTGACCTCGTCCATCGTCTCGGCGAACGGCAGGTCCGTTTTCTCGAAGTTCACGGCGGGATTCGTCGCGATGGTCAGGGCCTGTGGCTGCACGCCGAAGAGGGGGCGCAGCGTGGCATTGGGCTGGTTGAACTCGTCGAGCAGGCCCGCGCCCGCCGTGGCGAAAAGCTGGCCGCCCTTTTGCACCCATTCGGACAGCGTGCGGGAGGCGGCCTGGCTCACGTTCGCGTCGGTCAGATAGAGCGCCGTGTAGCCCGCGAGTGTGCCGCGCAACGCGTCTTCCTCGTCCACGATGTCGAGCGGGGTCTGCTGGTGGCGCACGGCAATCGCCAGCGAGCGCTTGTTCGGGCCGAAGGGCGATTTGTGGTTCTGCCACACATCCCCGGCCTGCGAATACCACAGCGCGGCCTTGCCCCAGCGCGGGCGGCCATCCTGCACGACATCCTCGAAGGTGGTCAGTTCGTTGAAGGCCCGGCGCACCTCCACGAACATGTCCGGGCTGTTGACGTAGTTCTCCGTGTAGGCCGCCTGCACGGGCCGGAACTCGAAGAGGTTCACCACCGTCATGCCGTGGCCGAGCGCGCCGTAGAAGAGCCGCCGCCAGCTCTCGGGCCGGTTGCCGGGATCGTGCGGCATCACGTAGAAATGGCTCTCGCGGCGCGGTTCGTAGCGGTTCGCGGCCCGCGCCAGGTCGAGCAGCAGGTTGTTCATCTGCTGCGAGCCGACCGGCACCTGGAAGATGTAGTCCTCGCTCCACGGCATGGTCATGCCGCCCTGGCGGAACAGGGTGATCCACTGGTGCGTGTCGCCGAGATACAGCGGGCCGTGATGCGGGGAAAAGTTCGCGCCGGTGTCCGCGTTGGGCAGCGCGCGCTTGATGATGTCCGTGCGCTCCTTCAACTGCTGGATGCCGAAGTGATACGCGTAGAGCTGCGCGAAGTAGTAGAGGCGCGGGTTCGACTCACGCAGGGCAGGGGAGGCGTCGAAGGCCACCTTGGTCCAGTCGCCAGCGGCGGCGGGATTGATCTCGTCCGGCTTGAGGCCGCGACCGCGCGCCCATTCACGGAACGGTTCATCGCTCTTCGCCGGCGGACGACCCAGGCCGATTTCATCGCCCAGGCTCACCACGCGGATGTCCTCCAGCTTCTGGCCGTCCTGCTTCATCTTCTCGAAATGCTCGACGAGCTTGGGCGTTGTGACCCCTCGCACGTCAATGTAGGTGGTGGTGCCGCGCGCCCCGGCCTTGGCGCTCTTGGGCCGCACGTTCAGCGAGAACAACCGCAGGAACTCCTCGCGCGCGGCGGTGTATTTGGCGTCACCGGGCCGCTCGTCGAAGGTGTAGCCGTAGATCAGCGTGCGCTCCGGTGGCTTGCCGCGCACGGGAGTCTTTTTGAGATGGGCGAGCATCTCATAGAGCAGCGTGTCGGTCGTGCGGACGCGGCGCGTGTAGCGCGTGTTGGCATCGTAGGCGATTTCCAGCGCGTTGGTGCGGCTCTCGAATTTTGCGACCGACTCCAGCTTGCCCGCCGCATTCTTCACGCCGAACTCCAGCCGGTAATGCACCGGCGCACCCTTGGTCTTGGACGCGGCGTTGAAGCGCCATTGACCGTCGTTGAGCGAGTCCAGCAGGCTGCCGACTTCCTCCCACTCCGTGACCGCACCCGGCTCGGCGGTGAGCGTCTTCGGCTTCCACGCGCGCTGGTGAATCCAATACGGCGAGTGCTCGACACCGGCGGGCACGGTGAGCGTGGCCGGCGTGGTGGAGAGGTTGTGGAACTTGAGGAACACATCGCCCGCCTGCGTGAGCAAACCATCGAGCGGCAGGTAATTCTCCTTCGCAATGCGCGCTTTCACACCCGCCTCGTCCTGGGTGAGCACGAGCACATCCACATGGCGTCGCGCCGCCGGCTCGGGCTGATTCTCGGCGACCAGCGTGAGCTTCGCGCGGCCCGGGGCGAGTTCCACCCACGCGTCGTGGCCTTCCCACACCGTGTTCTCCACCGGACCCCAGTCCCAGCCGACTTCGGGCTTCACGCCTTGGCGGAAGGCCCAGACTTTCGGGTTTTCCCGCGCACCGTAAACGCGGTCGAGCTTCACCTGCCCGCCTTGCTCGACCCGCAGCCGGAACCGCGTCTCAAAACGGAACGTGGCCTCGTAGCGCGCCAGTGCGAGATACTTTCCGGCCGCCGTCACTTCGATCTCCACCGTCGCTTCGGTGCGGGCGCACTGCTCGGACGCGCCGAGACAGCCCTTGCGGCTGAGGAAGGCATTGGCGAGCGAGGCGGCGTAATAATTCTCGCCCCAGTTCATGGTGCGCCAGCCGGTCGCGCCGCCGGACTTCACGGCGAACTCCTCGGCTTCGATCTGGAAACTGCCATCCGCCTGCGCGGTCACCGGCTGGGCGCCGCGATAAACCGGAGCCAGCGCGGCCTCGTTGCTGGCCGCTGCCGCGCGCACCGGACCCGCCAGCGCGGCCAGCAAAACAGCGGCAGCAGCGGGGACAAGCAGGCTGAAACGTGAAGGGGTGGTTGGTGTCATGGTTCCTTCACCAGACGCGACCGGGCCGGGCTTGTTCAACCGGTGTCTGCGCCCTCAGCCGGGGCGAAGCAGTGGGAGCGCCGGCTTCCAGCCGGCTTATCGCATTGGGACAAGGAAAGGCTGCACTCTGCCTGGTGCAAGCAATGGGCACTGAATGGTCTGCCGCAAACTTTAGACGGTGATGCACGTCGGGTTCACCACTACTTAAGCCGGCTGGGAAGCCGGCGCTCCGCCTGCGACGTCTTCTGGTTCACGGCTGAAACTCCGGCACCGCCTCGGCCACAAACTCCTTCACGCGCGCGAAAGTTTTGTCCTCATCCCCGGGCAGGCACTGCGCAAAGCACGCCACGTAGGCCCAGCGTTGCAGCGTGCCGGTGCGCAACAGTTCCTTCGCCATTGCGGTGAGCCGCTCGGAGCGGTGCGCGGTGATCGCGCCGTCGGCCACGAACCAATACACGTAGATCGCGCGCACCGGCACCCGCTGGCCGTTGTTAAGCGTGATGACCTTGCTCGCGGTGAGCTTGAGCGCGGGCAACTCGCGGGGCTGCGGCTTGGCCACCGGCAGGCGCACCTCTTCGGTCTGCTCGATGAGCCAGCCCTGGCCGGTGAGACAGTATTGTGGCTGATGGATGCTCGTGCGGTCACGGCCCATGAGCACGACCTGCAGCAGGAGCGGCGAGCCGTCCGCCGCCGTGTAGAGTCGCTTGCCAAAGGAAGTGTCCGGGGGCAGGCCGGTCAGCTCCTCTTCGACTGGTGGCACCTCCTTTGAGGTCATGCCAGCCACCTGCTCAGGCAAGGGAATCCGCCAGCGTTGCGAGCCTTCCTGCGGCTCCGCGATCACGCCGGCCCGGCCCAGTGTCTGACGGGCCTGGAGCTTGTAAATCACACCGCCCGCAGCCGCCATGAGCAGCAACGCAGCGATCAGCGGAGCACCGATCAACGCCCCGGTAGGGTGAGACTCCGTCGAACCCCATTTGCCGACGGAGTCGGCGCGAGCGAAGCGAGCATCTTGGCCGGCCTCCGAAGCAGAGATGCTCGCTCCGCTCGCCTCGCGGCGCTCGGAATGGGGCTCGACAGAGTCTCGCCCTGCCGGAGCGGTCTTCTCCCGCAGCAGCCACCCCGCGAGGAACATCAGCCCGATGGCCACGCCGAAGGTCACATACCCCAGATTCGTCTCCGCCGCTGCGCCGGCTTTGTGCCCGAACGCCTCCGCCAGGATGATCACCGTGGTGATGCGCGCCACGTTGCCCGCCACCGCCAGCGGCGCGGCCAGCGCAATCATCGCGGCGCGCTTCCACGGCGTGCGGAACGTCACGTAGCCATAGATCGTCGTCACGGCCAGCAGGGATGCGAGGCTGCGGATGCCGCTGCACGCCGGGGCCACGTCGTAGTTGAACGTTCCGGTCGAGTTGAAGATGCGCGTGCCATCGCGCACCACGTCCATGCCCAGCAGGGAGTGGCCGATGCCAACGGAGATTTTGGTCACCAGCAGGCGCAGTTGGAACAACACGCCCTCGCCCAGTGCCTCAAGGGGCACGCAAAAGCCCAGCAGCAGAAATGGGAAAAACGTCTTCCGCAGCCAGCCCGGTCCCCACACCAGCCCCACCAGGCACCAGACTCCGCCCGCGAGCGCCACCATGGAGACGCGCGGCTGCTGCACGGTGAACCCGATGACATGGATGACGAGCGCTGCAGCCAGCCCGGCCAGCGCGGGCAGCCAGCGCCGGGTCGGGGTGGCCATCAGTTCCTTGTGCCGCAGCCAGAGCAGCACCAGCACCACCACGGGCACGAGCTTGCCGTGCTCCGCCTCCAGGGCCGGTGCGCTCCATGCCCCCCACATCCACGCGAAGAGCGAGGGCTGCTGCGTGAAGTTGAACGAGCAGTGGCCGAGGAAATGAAAGAGCGCCGCCCACGCGCCGAGCAGCGTGAAGAACAGCGGCTTCTCCGGCAGCCAGGCCCAGAAGGCGCGGAACTCCACGAGGAATTCCTCCGCCAGCGTGGGCGCGGGTTTGGGTTCGTCGGCCATCGGCCTGACCTTAACCGAGGACGGCGAAAAGCCCAAGTCCGACTGAGTTCCGAGGGATAAGCACCGAATGCGGGACCCAAGCCTTTGTGAGGCGGAGGCCCAGGGCGTTTTGGAGTGCGGTGACTTGTCACCGCTTTCCGCAGGCGACTTGTCGCCGTCGAGGGCAAGCGATGGCGGCGGTAGCCGAGGCAGCTTCAATGGTGCCGTCAGGCCGCTGACCATGCCATGGCCCGCCGTGGTTCAGAACGCGTGGGGCATCAACTCCAGCGAAGTCCGTAGCCCGTGCGTGCGTCAAGACAGGTCATGCGCCAACGCTTCCCGCTCGCCACGCTCGTCGTCATTTCGCTGCTCACCGCTTCCCTCACCGCCGCCGACCGCTACTCCGGCCTGGAAACCGCCAAGTATCTCGGCGCGCTCCAGACCGAAACCACGCTGCCCGGCACGAAGAACTTCACCGAAGGCCCGGCGGTGGATGCGGACGGCAACGTTTACTTCACGAACACCGGCGAGATTCTCAAATGGGAGCCGAAGACCAAACAGTTGTCCACCTTTCGCAAGCCCAGCAACGGAGCCAACGGCCAGGCCTTCGACCAGCAGGGCCGGCTGCTGATGTGCGAGGCGGGCGACGGCACGAATGGCCGCGTCACCCGCACCGATCTGAAGACCGGCGAGCAGACCGTGCTGTGCGACAAGTTCAACGGCTTCCCCCTCGGCGGGCCGAACGACCTGTGCGTGGATGGCAGCGGGCGCATCTACTTCACCGCGCGTCTCGCCAACACCAACGCCGCCACGGGCAACGTCAACTCGGTCTATCGCATTGATCCCAACGGCAAGACCGCGCGCATCCTCGCCGCGCCGGACATTGACATGCCCAATGGCCTGGCCGTTTCGCCCGACAGCCACTCGTTCTACCTCATTGAATCGGACGGCCGCTTGAACCGTGCGCGGGTGATCCGCGCCTACGACCTCAAGCCCGACGGCACGCTCGCCAACCATCGCATCCTCTACACGTTCTACCCCGGTCGCGGCGGCGACGGCATGCGTTTGGACACGGCGGGCAACCTCTACATCGCCGCCGGACTGCACAAGCCGCGCGGCACCAGCGAGACGCTCGACACCCGCCCGGGCATCCATGTCCTCACCCCGCAGGGCAAGCTCGTCGCCTTTGTGGAGACGCCGGAGGACACCATCACGAACTGCGCCTTCGGCGGCCCGGACGGGCGGACGCTCTACGTCACCTGTGGCCGCTTCCTCCTGAGTGTGCCTACCAAGCTGGCTGGTAGTCCGCTGTATAAGGTCGTGCGTTAGCGAAGTGCGTTTCCCCGCCATACTTCTGGCCGAAGCCGTGGGGCCTCGCTAAAGTGCGCGCATGACGAATGACGATGCCCTGCGCCTGTTCCGCCAGACCGGCGCGCTCCTGGAAGGCCACTTCATCCTCCGCAGCGGCCTGCACAGCCGCCAGTTCTTCCAATGCGCGCTCGCGCTCCAGCAGATGCCGATTGTCGAGCAGTTCGGCGCGGCGCTGGCGGACCGCCTCCGCCCGTTGGGTGCCACGACCGTCATTTCCCCGGCGATGGGCGGCCTGGTCATCGGCCAGGAAGTCGCCCGTCAGCTCGGCCTGCGCTTCATCTTCGTCGAGAAGGAGGAGGGGCGGCTCGTGCTGCGGCGCGGGTTCAAGATTACTCCCGGTGAGAAACTGCTCGTGGTCGAGGATGTCGTCACCAAGGGCGGCCGCGTCCAGGAGACCATGGACATCGTCCGCATGCACGACGGCGTCGTGGCCGGAGTCGGCATGGTCGTGGACCGCTCCGGTGGTGGCGTGGACCTCGGCGTGCCCACCGTCAGCCTCATCAAGCTCGTGGTGGAAGCCTTCCCCGCCGACCAGCTCCCGCCCGACCTCGCCGCCACCCCGGCCACCAAGCCGGGCAGCAAGTAGAGCAGCGTGGCGCGTGGTGCGTGGTGCGTGAACCCGTCCGCGCTGGTCTTGTTATTCACGCACCACGTCCCACGTCCCGACTGAATTGCATCCCGGCCACCGCCTGCTAGCCTCGCGGCATGGCATTTGACTCCTTCCGGGAATGGGTGCAGGCGCTCGACAGGGCAGGGGAGCTGACCCGCATCCGCCAGCCCCTGGCCACCGAACTGGAAATCACCGAGCTGGCCGACCGCGAGATGAAGAAGCCCGGCGGCGGCAAGGCCCTGCTCATCGAGCAGCCCACCGTCAATGGCGTCGTCTCTCCCTTCCCCGTCGCCATCAACACCCTTGGCTCGCACAAGCGCATGGCCATGAGCATGGGAGCGGGCTCCGTGGACGAGGTCGCCGCCGAACTCGGCGCGCTGATGAAGGCCAAGCCGCCCACCTCGATGCGCGAGGCGATGAAGCTGCTCTCGCTCGCCATTGACCTCCGTCACGCCAAGCCCAAGCTGGTCAAGGACGGTCCGTGCAAGGAAGTCATCCATAAGTTCGATTCCCCGCCGACGCGCACAGAAGCGTGGCCGGCCGCGCCGTCAGTTGAAGAGTTTAAAGGTTCAAAAGTTAAAGGGGGTGCCGGCAGCGAACCCCCTTCAACCCTTCAACCCTTCAACCCTTCAACTCTTCTCAACCTCCCCATCCTCAACTGCTGGCCCCTCGACGGCGGTCGCTTCATCACGCTGCCCTGCGTCGTCACGCGCGATCCCGACACGGACGATCGCAACCTCGGCATGTATCGCGTGCAGATCTACGACGACCGCACCACGGGCATGCACTGGCAGCTCCAGAAGGTGGCCGCGCGCCATGGCCGTCGTTATTACGAGCGCGGCGAGCGCATGCCCGTCGCGATCTTCCTCGGCGGCGATCCCATGTATCCCTTCGCCGCCACCGCGCCGCTGCCGGATGGACTGGATGAGTTCTTGCTCGCGGGCTACCTGCGCAAGAAGTCCGTGGAGCTGGTGAAGTGCGAGACCAACGACCTGGAGGTGCCGGCGAATTCCGACTTCGTCATCGAGGGCTACATTGACCCCAAGGAGCCGCTGCGCGACGAAGGCCCGTTCGGCGATCACACCGGCTATTACACCTTGCCCGAGCCGTATCCTGTCTTCCACGTCACTGCCATCACGCACCGCAAAGACGCCGTCTATCCCGCCACCATCGTCGGCATCCCGCCGATGGAGGACTTCTACATCGGCGGCGCGTCCGTGAAACTCTTCCTGCCCATCTTCAAGATGAACTTCCCCGAGATCGTGGATATCGCGTTGCCGGCCGAAGGCGTCTTCCACAACCTCGTCTTCGTGAGCATCCGCAAGACCTACCCGATGCAAGCCTACAAAATCATGCACGGCCTCTGGGGCATGGGCCAGATGATGTTCACCAAATACATCATCGTGGTGGACGACGACGTGGACGTGCACAACACCAGCGAAGTCCTCTTCCGCCTCTGCGCCAACACCGACCCGCAACGCGACAGCATCTTCACCAAAGGCCCGTCCGACGTGCTCGACCACGCCACCAGCGAAATCGCCAGCGGCAGCAAACTCGGCATCGACGCGACGAAGAAGATCCCGGGTGAGGGTTTCAAACGCCCTTGGCCGCCGCTGATTATAATGGATGCCGCAGTGAAGGCGAAGGTGGAAAAGCTTTTCAACCCGTAGCAGCCGACATGAGAAGGCTCAGATTAAAAGCGAAAAAATAGAATGAGCTTACTGATTCCAATTGAAGCATTCGACAACTTCAAAGAGGCAAAGGATTTCTCCGCCTCTGATGTCACGCCTGAACTCATTCGTGTGGTAAAGAAGCTCGATGAGCGGGAGGAGTTAGAGCCTTTCCTTCGTTCAATTCTCGCCGACTTCGGCGAGACACCGCATGGGCCAATGGAAATAGCGGACATCTTCACACACAGGGTCACGGTTAAAGGCCAGCACGGCTTGGCGGCTTTTATTCTGAAAGGGAAATCATTCTCAACTGTTCGACAATCCGACGTTTCACATCAGATTTACCGGCTCAAGAAAATCGATGGCTTGAAGTTCGCAGTCTTCGCCGCACCGGGAACTATCCTCGACCCGGCGAAAGAGCAGTTTTGCACAACCTGCGAAGAGATTGGCTGCCGCTATTCGATTTTTGACGTGGTGGATTTGGCGCGGCTCTTCGTCGCCCACGGATTCCTGTGCCCGCGCGACGCGAGTCGAGTTTCTGCCGGACGATGCAAATGCGGATACTCGCCGCCAAAGCGGATTTTGAATTTGCTACAGAAGGAAGCGTTAGAGGGTTTAGCAACAGCCCACGCATTGAAACAAAAGACTGGGTTGGTGGTATTACCACCAGGTAGCGGCAAAACGCGAATCTCAGCCGAGGACGCCAAGGCACTAAACCCGGCCCGAGTTCTTTACGTTGCGCACACGCACGAAATCTTGGACGTGGCTCAGTCCGAATTTGAAGCCAAGTTTGGTGCGGATAATGTCGTGCGCTTGGAGCGAGGGGCTTCATTCCGACAATTGAATCGTATCAACATCGCGACTATCAAACTGCTCGCGGAAAACTTGGCGAAACTGTCAGCCGGTCAATTTGATTACGTTGTAATCGACGAGTTCCATCATGCTGCTGCGAAATCCTATCGGAAACTCATCGAGTGCATTCAACCGGGTTTTCTTTTGGGACTTACCGCGACTCCGTTTCGGGGTGACCGCCAGGATATTCTTCAGCTGTGCAATGACAACGTCATCGTCAGCTACGAGCTTCGCTTTGGAATCGAGACCGGAGTTCTCTGCCCTTACCACTATTACGGTTGTTTTGATGACATCGATTACACCCAAATCAAACACAACGGGCTGGCTTACAGTATTCGCGATCTCGAAAGGGCGCTCATAGTTCCGCAGCGAGACAGCGGAATAATTCGGAAGTGGCGTGAGAAAGCCGAAGGAAAGCCGACGGTTGCCTTTTGCTGTTCCATCAAGCACGCAGAGCGCGTTGCTGCTAGCCTCAATTCGGAAGGTATCGCTGCGGCAGTTTACACGTCTGAAACGGACAGACAGAGCCGCCAACAAATGCTGGTTAGTTTCAAAAATGGGACTGTTCCCATTCTTTGCGTTGTGGACGTGTTGAATGAGGGAGCAGATTTGCCGTTCATCGAATGCTTGCTGTTTTTGAGACCGACGGAATCGAAGCGAATCTTTTATCAGCAACTTGGGCGTGGACTGCGTAAATATGTCGGGAAGTCGCACTGCACCGTCATCGACTTCATCGGCAACTTCAAAAACGCGCACAGGATTCTCGACTATCAGGGACTTCTTCCCTTTGAAGAGGATGAACAGGCAGGTCCTAGTGGCACGAGAACCAGAAAAGAGATTCTGAATCTGCCGCTAGGATGCGAGGTCACCTTCGACGACCGGGTTATCGAAGTATTCGCTAGTCAGACGCTCGATCCGGCCTACGCGACGCGCCACAACATCAGGAGAATCTTGCTCTACCAATATGAACGCCTCGCCAGAAGGCTTGGCCGCAAACCAACCAAGATTGAAATCGACAGGAACTACCGAGTGAACAGCCCCATTTACGCGACTTTGTTTGGAAGTTGGGCCGCGTTCGAGCAGATTATGTCTGATTGGAAACCTTGATTCGCTGTTAGTCCAGCCAACGCCGTCGTTTCCTTCAGCCGTGGCTGGCGGCTTCGATTTTGGCGATGTGATCTTGCCCATTTCCATCATCGCTTCGAAGGTGCGCTTGGCTTCAGCGCCGCCGGCCGCCAGCGCGTCCATCAACACGCGCGGCGTGATTTGCCAGGAAATACCCCAGCGGTCTTTGCACCAGCCGCACGCGCTTTCCTGTCCGCCGTTGCTGACGATCGCATTCCAGTAGGATGTCCGTCGCGATTTGGAAGGAGAAGGCTTGGGTTTTCGGAAATTCAGGACCGCCGTTGAGACCCAGGCACGGAAGGGCGAAGACGGCGAACTCCACCGTGAGTATTTCGCCCTCCTTGCCACGAGGAAAGTCGCACGGTAGGCGCTGGCGCACCAACCTTGGGCTGGAGGGCGCAATCCCGTTGGGATTGTTCGCGGGCGCGTCATTGAATTTCCGAGACAGTGTCTCGGAAATCGCCAGTGTCCGTCTTCGCGGAGATCTCCGAATCACCGATTCGGAAATTCAGTGTCTTGGAATAGTTGCCATCCTCTCCGTTCGCTTGAACGCACCATGCTCGCCAGTTGCGCTGCTCCGGCTCAAGAATCCCAACGGGATTCCGTCCCAAAGCCCAGGGTTGCGAGGCGCGAGCTACCCTGGAGCACCGTCCGCCAATCATCATCAACCCCAACGGGGTTGTGGCCAGTCCGTTTCCGTCATCGCTCGCGAATTCGCCGCAACCCCGTTGGGGTTGTGAAATTCCGCCTCCGACTTCCCAGGGTAGCTCGTTCCTCGCAACCCAGGGCTGGTGGACGCAATCCCTTTGGGATTGAACGATGGTTCGCGACGACACGTCGCCTTTGGGATTGGAACACGCCGACGCGATTTGGCATCCTTCCCACATGCCACAATCCCTTTCCGCCGTTTACATTCATCTCGTCTTCTCCACCAAAGACCGCCGGCCGTTCCTGCGCGACAAACCCACGCGCGACGCGCTCCATGCGTATCTCGGCGGTGTCTCCAAGCAACTCGATTGCCCGCCCCTCCTCGTCGGCGGCGTGGAGGACCATGTGCATCTGCTCGCGCGCTTCGGGCGCACCATCACGCAGGCGGAATGGGTAAAGGAATTGAAACGCGTCTCGAACCTCTGGCTGAAGGAGCGCGGTCGCGATTACGCCGACTTCGAATGGCAAGGCGGCTATGCGGATTTCTCCGTGAGCCAGTCGAAGCTGCCGGAGGTCAAGGAATACATCGCCGGACAAGAGGAGCATCACCGTAAGATTGGATTTCAGGACGAGTTGCACGCGTTGTTGCGCAAGCACGAGATCGAGTGGGATGAGAAATACGTTTGGGATTGAATCGTCGCCTTGCGGAAAATGCCACAACCGCGTTGCGGTTGAATCGATTTCCGAATTGCGACCCAAGGTAACCTCGCAAGCTCGGCAACCTTGGGCTGGAGGACACAATCCCGTTGGGATTGTTCGGTCAGGTTTGATTCGTAACCCAACATAAGGACGTTGCCGCAATGTTGGTCTGCCGACGGCAACCCCCTTCGTCCCCATCAGCCGCGGCGGGCGGCCTCGATTTTGGCGATGTCGATCTTGCCCATTTCCATCATCGCTTCGAAGGCGCGCTTGGCTTCAGCGCCGCCGGCCGTCAACGCATTGATCAACGCGCGTGGCGTGATTTGCCAGGAGATTCCCCAGCGGTCTTTGCACCAGCCGCACGCGCTCTCCTGGCCGCCGTTGCGGACAATCGCGTTCCAGTAGCGGTCCGTTTCCTCCTGGGTGTCCGTCGCGATCTGGAAGGAGAAGGCCTCGGAGTGCTTGAACTGCGGCCCGCCGTTGAGACCGATGCACGGAATGCCGCAGACGGTGAACTCCACCGTGAGGATTTCGCCCTCCTTGCCATCTGGATAGTCACCCGGGGCTTTGAGAATCGCGGTGACTTCACTGTTGGGGAAAGTGGCCGCGTAAAAGCGCGCCGCATCCTGCGCATCCTTGTTGAACCAAACGCAGATGGTGTTTTTTGCTTTCGTGTCGCTCATAAAAAGTTCTGGTCCAAACGGTAGCAAAAATTCTCTGCATCGCCACTCGCGGCACCAAGTATAACCGCAACGCGGTTGGCCGCCGCGCAAGGCGACAAGATAATGGCGTCCGCGTTTCATGGTTGGTAATCTGTGGTTCGTGAACAACGAACCTCAAACTACGAATCCTGCGACCGGCTGGTTCGCCACGCCGCTGACCGCCGTGCGTGCTGTCTTGCTGCTGGAGAGCCCGCCCGCCTTCCGGTCCCGCAACCTCTTCGTCAGCGAGAATGCCCTGTCCCGCGCGTAAGGGTGCATCCAGGCCAGGTGAGCGCTGACGGCCCCAAGCCATTTCTCACCGCCGAGTGGAAACACCTGGCGATGCTGAACTATGAGGTGGAGCCGTCCGTCCTCGCCCCGTTCGTCCCGGCCGGGACCGAACTGGATTTGTGGCAGGGAAAGGTTTTGGTCTCGGTTGTCGGTTTCCAGTTCCTGAGCACCCGCATTGTTGGCATTCCGATTCCCTTCCATCGCAATTTCGAAGAAGTGAACCTGCGGTTCTATGTGCGGCGCAAAGCGGAAGAGGGCTGGCGACGCGGGGTGGTGTTCATCAAGGAGATCGTTCCGCGCGCAGCCATCGCGCTCACCGCACGGAAGCTCTACTACGAACCTTACATCGCGTTGCCGATGGCGCACCGGATTGAAACGGAGTCCGGCAGGTTGAGGTCCGCGGAATACTCGTGGCGCTTCAGCGGCCGGGAGAACCGTTTGAAGCTGATGCTGCGCGGTGAGGCGCAGCTTTTGCCGCCCGGCTCGGAGGCGGAGTTCATCACCGAACACTATTGGGGCTACAACGCTCAACCGGACGGCTCCACTCTGGAATACCGGGTCGAACATCCGCGCTGGCGGGTGTATGACGTGGCGGAGGCGATCCTGGACTGCGATGTTTCCGGCCTGTATGGCGAGTGCTTCAGCGCCGCCTTGAGTCGCCGGCCATCATCCGCCTTTTTGGCGGAGGGCTCATCCGTGACGGTTTACCGCGGGGTTCGGCTGCCACGCTGAGGCAGCGGCTGGTGCAGCCAGCGAAACCGTAGTTCCCTGGCCGGAGCGCACCCGTGGTCAGCCCCGGCATCTCTGCTGAGCACGGGTGAGCCGGCCTGGAGCCGGCCTTGGGTCATTTGCAACCCGCAGCGGCGAGGCCTTTACCGGTTTCCAGAAAGGATTTCATGCTGGAGAGCACGCGCGGCCAGCCCCCGTTCACCTTTGCGACCATTGGCGAACGCGCCTTGAACTGGTCGTGTGTCACCGTGAGGCACACCGAGTCCTTGATGATTTCGATCTCGAAGGTGACGCGCGATCTGTCGGCAAGATTGTCGGGGTCGGCCCAGGACAGCACGAGGCGTTTGGGGGGAGTGCTCTCCAATACTTTGCCAGTGACCCAGGCTTCCGGCTGCTCGCCAGCAGTCATGTGCTGCCAGGTGGAGCCTTTCTTCCAGTCGGAGATGTTGGCGAGTCCGCCCCAGTATTGCCGGGTGAATTCAGGCTTGGTGATGGCCGCCCACACGTCTTTCGGGGTCGAGCGGATGTAGGTGGTGTAAACTAGCTTTGGCTTTTGCATAACGTCACTCCGGCTGGTCTTGGTTTGCTTCGAGGCCTCGTTTCAGATCGCTCAACGCTTGCAGGCGGTGGCGTTCGTATTTGGCAATCCAGCGCTCGGAGATCTCGTGAATCGGCACTGGATTGAGATAATGCAGCTTCTCGCGCCCGCGCCAGACGATGGCGACGAGCCGTGCCTCCTCCAGCAACCGGAGATGTTTGGTCACCGCCTGCCGGGTCATGTCGAGGTCTTCGCACAGCTCACCGAGCGTCTGCCCGTTGTGCCGGTGCAACTGGTCGAGCAGTTGGCGACGGCTTTCGTCCGCGAGCGCTTTGAACACTGCATCCATCTGGGGTGAGAATATGCAACCAAATGGTTGCATGTCAAGAAACCCGAAGCACCAATGCCGAATTCCGATGGGATTCTGTCTATTGCCTGCGGGCTGGCGCGACCGACGCGCAGTCGCAGTTCAGATGGCCGGGTGCTCCACGGGCACGACGCGGCGCTTGGCCCACTCGGCCAGATTCAGCAGCGGGCCGGTCATGAAGGTTGTGACCAGCGCCATGAGGACCATCATGGCGAAGATGCGCGGGGGCAGGATGCCCAGGTCGTAGCCGATGTTCAGCGCGACGAGTTCCACGAGGCCGCGGGTGTTCATCAGCGCGCCGAGTGCGAAGGAGTCGTTCCAGTTCATGCCGGTCAATCGCGCGGTGACCATGGTGCCGCCCAGTTTGCCGAGGGTGGCGATGCTGATGATGCCCAGGCAGACCAGCCAACTGGTTGCGTCGTCCAGCAGGCCCACCTGCGTGCGCAGTCCGCTGAAGGCGAAGAACAGCGGCAGCAGAAACAGCGAACTAAAACTCTCCAGCCGCACGACGAGGTAGTCGCGGAATTCCTTTTTGTCCGGCATCACCACGCCGGCGACGAACGCGCCGAACAGCGCGTGAATGCCGATCAGTTCAGTCGCCAGTGCGGAACTCAGCAGCAGGATGAGCACGGTGCCCAGCACGGCCCGGCTCGGCGCGCCGCCTTCCATCCGGTCCACGCCCAGCCAGCGCGGCAGGCGCGGGCGCACGCCCCAGAGCATCAGCACCACAAACACGATCACCAACCCCAGGCAAAAGGCCGTGGACACCAGACTGGTCGCTCGGGCAATGGCGACGACGAAGGCGAGGATGGCCCAGGCCGTGGCGTCGTCCACGGCGGCGCAGGTGATGGCCGTGCTGCCCAGAAAGGTTTTGGCGATGCCGCGCTCCGCCAGAATGCGCGCCAGCACCGGGAACGCGGTGATGCTCAGGGCGATGCCCATGAACAAGGCGAACGCCGGGAACGAGGTGCCGGAAGCCGAGTAGTTCGGGTAAAGGAACAGTGCCGCCAGCACGCCGAGGAAGTAGGGGAACATGATGCTCACGTGGCTCACCATCACGGCGGTCCGCGCCTTCTGCCGCAGGTGGCTTACCTCCAGCTCCAGCCCGACGACAAACATGAACAGGCACACGCCGATCTGGCTCAAGAGCTTCAGGACGCCCAGCGACTCCTTCGGAAAGAGGAAACCCGCCGCTTCCGGCCAGACCCAGCCCAGCAACGAGGGCCCCAGCAGAATCCCCGCGAGCACCTCACCCACGACCGCCGGCTGCCCGCAGCGGACGAAAATCGTGCCGACCGCCCGGGTGGCGAGCACGATGACGATGACCTGCAGCAGCAGCCGGCTGAGCGGGTCCTTCATGTTCTCGCTCATGGCCGACCAGGCCGAAGCCGGGCTGCTCGCGGCCCCCGGCGCAGTGATGCCGACCGCTGCCCGCGCGCTTTCGCCGGTCGGGGGCGGCAATTGCTGGCCCGCCTTGATCACCAGATAGATGCCCGCCCCAAAGAACGCGAGAATGGCCAGATAGATCAGGATGCTTCGCTTCATCGCGGACGGAATTTAACTGCAGAGCGAGCAGATGAAAACGGACTTTTCACAGCGTCTTACACCAACTGTGGAAATAGTTTGGTAAAACGGAACGGGCGGACCTTCGTGGCCGTTCACCCTCACCCCAGCCCTCTCCCGCTTGGATGAGGAGCCACGTAGCCCGCCTCGGTTAGCAAAAGTGCTTCGCTTGGATACGTTGCTGCCGAAGATTCTCCCGCGCCCTTAGGGAGAGAACCAACGGCCCCCTAACTGCCGCGCTTTCAGCCCTTGCCCCCCCTTCGTGCCGGGACCAGTGGCCGGCAACGAGATCGAAGCCGCAGTGAGTTCGCGACCGCTGGCGGGCGTATCTCGACACTGCCCCCGGAGCGCGGGTCTGCGACCCGCAGCGGCCACCCTCGTCTGATGCCATCCGTGTAGGCCGGCGGGACGGACGTTCGAACGTTCCTGCGGGTCACAGACCCGTGCTCCATCGGCTGTCGGGGCAGTGTCGAGATGCGCCCACCGCTGGCCTAGGCACGACGCACCGCTGTCTCCCTCGCCCCGCGAGGCACGAGCGGGGCGAGACCCGAGCACGCCAGTGGTTCGGCGAGGCCGTATCCATTCGCGCCGGGGCAAGGTGCGCGCCGGGCGGTTCATGGGCAGCGAGCCAAGATGTGCAGGCACCCGCCTACACTTCGCTGAGCTGGCCGGGAGCGGGCTGGATTACTTTGATTTTGGGATGCCGGGCCTGGATTTGCTCCGCGAACCAGGCGCGGGCCACCGCGTCGCCGTGGCCGAGCAGCACGGTGCGGGGCGAGACTTCGCTGACGAAGTCGAGCAGTTCGCTGCGGTTGGCATGGGCGGACAGGTCGAAATCCCGGATTTCGCAGTTCCGGGTGAGCTGGCCGGCGCTGGGGCTGAAGAGGAACGGCTTGCCCGGCAGGCTGGCCTTGAGGTGGCCGCCCGGCGTGTCGGGGTCCGCGTAGCCGACGAAGAAGATGCCGTGGCGGGCGTCCCCCATCATGCGCGCGGCGAGGTCGTGTGCGGCGGTGTGCTCGCTCATCATGCCGGCGGTGATGACAAAGATGCGCCCGCCCGCCAGCCGCATGGATTCGGCCTGGCCTTTTTCGAGCACCACCAGGTTCAACGCCTCGTGGAGCTGGAGGCTGCTGTGCTGGCGGTGGGTGCGATGGGACTCGAGGTCGTAGATCTCCGTGAAGACGCGGCCCAGGCCGCCGATGTAGATGGGCTGGTGCTTCAGCTTCCCGGCCCGGATGGCGAGGGCGATCGCGGCGAGGATTTCCTGGCTGCGGCCCAGGGCGAAGGTGGGGATGAGCACGCAGCCCTTGCGTTTGAGCGTCTCCCGGATGGCCTCGATGAGCCGGGCCAGCTCGGCCTCGCGGGTGAAGCCGGGCGTCATCGCGCGGTTGCCGCGCGTGGTCTCCATGATGAGGACGTCGGCCTTCACACCTTCAAACCGCGCCCCTTTCAGGATGGTCTGGTCGTGGAAGCAGACGTCGCCGGTGTAGAAGAGGGTCTCGCGCTTGCCGCGCACCAGGATGCCGGCGGAGCCCAGCGCATGCCCGGCGTCGAAGAATTCCAGCGTGGGCGAGCCGTTGATCGCGCCCCGGGTCTTCTGGAACGCCCACTCCACCGGGCGGTTGTATTTGAAGCCCTGGAAGAGCGGGGCGATCTCATCCACTTCCTCGTGCGTGTAGAGCGGGTAGTCGCGGATGCCGGCCTCCTCGCGCTGGCGCTTCATCACGTTCACCGAGTTGTGGAGCACGCGCTCGACGAGGAAGTAGCTCAGTTCCGTCATCAGGACGTGCGCCTGCCGGTGATGCCGCACGGCCACCGGCAGCCCGCCGACATGGTCGTGGTGGCAGTGGGTGATGGCGATGGCGTCGAGGTCGGTGTCCTTGACCAGGTCCAGCATGGGCAGGCCGTCGCGGCCTTCGCGCTTGGGGTGGACGCCGGCGTCCATGAGCAGGCGGTGACCGTCGATTTCGAGCCACCAGGCGCTCGCGCCGATGTCGGCGTCGGGATTGAGATTGCGGATGCGCATGGGGGGAACAGAACAGTTTTCGCCCCGTTTGGACACCTGAATCTCTGGAACGGCCCGGGCGGGGAGAAAAAACGCTGCGAAATCGGAAATTTTTGAAGCGGACTTCTGAAGCTGCGTCTGAACTGTTGAAGTTGGTTTGGTTGTTGGGGTTGGGAGCGGATGGCGAGCAATCGCTGTCCGCTCCTCCTCTTTTTGGAACCTGCTTTTGAAGGGTTGCAGGGTTTTGACCCCCGACTCTTCAACCCTTCGACTTTTCAACGCTTTTCCGCGTCACCCTACTTCAGCCCGCCGCTGATTCCTCCCAACGAGCGCATCGCGGCCGTCTGGATGGCCGCGTTGAGGTCGGCCTGCTTCGTGTAGCCGGGCGGCATCTGGAAGTAGGCGGCATCCGGCTGGCCGAGGCGGATGTTGCTCAACTGGAGCTGGTAGGTCTGCTGATCCTTGGTGATGTGGATCTTGATGGGGAGATTCTGCAGGTTCGTGGCCTGCCAGACGGTCGCCGTGCCGTCGTCGCCGGGCACTTTCACGGCGTATTTCACCGTGGGCTGGCCGGCGATGGTCTCGCGGCCAATTTCCTTCTTTTCCAGCCGCCCGATTTTTTCCTGCGCCTGCTGCTGGACGCCTTCGACCTTGGGCACGGGCATCTCGACATAGGCTTTCATGCCGGGGAGCGTGAGGGTGAGCGGTTTGCCGGGCAGATAGATGAAGCACATCTGGTCCAGGCCCATGCCCTTCATGCCGTTGAGGGCTTCGGGGGTCATTTCCGCGCTCTTCACATTGGCGAAGTTGAGTTCCCAGCGCATTTTACCATCCGCCATGGCGACGCCGAAGGGGAGCTTCATCGGTTCGGCCCCATCCTTGGCGGGCAGCGCGAGTTCGACACCGGCGGTGAACGCCCGGGTGTCACTGAAAAATTCCGACATGGCGGCGGCAAGGAACGGGGCCTGGGTGCCAATCGCGGAAACGCCGCCCGCTTTCTGGCCGCGGGCGTCGGGCACCGCGAGCAGGACGGCGATGCAGAGGCTGGCAAGGATGTGTTTCATGATGCGAAGAAAAGTCACTCAGGAACCGGGAGGTGGCAATCGGTTTCTTGCCTGAGAATGCGAGCGGGCGCAGTTGCGCTGGCGGGTGCTCGGCGCTCCGCCGCTGCCGGTCAGCGGCTTGTCAGTTTCAGCACTTTCTTGGCGCGTCCGACCCATGGCCGCTCCTGCCGCCGCTGATACTCGGGCGCATGTTTG
This sequence comes from uncultured Klebsiella sp., assembly GCA_964496695.1. Taxonomy (GTDB): domain Bacteria; phylum Verrucomicrobiota; class Verrucomicrobiia; order Limisphaerales; family SXTU01; genus SXTU01. The sequence goes on along the minus strand of CAZCBE010000013.1, from coordinate 14,713 downwards.
TCTTCCGAAAGGACTTCCTCCGCCAGTTTGCGGGCGCGCTCGGTCTGCCCTTTTACGATGAGCAGTTCCGCCAGTTGCGTCCGGGCGCGGGCGTAAGAGTGCTGGCTGACGACCTGCTCCCAGATGGCGATGGCGCCATCCACATCGCCCAGCGCGGCCCGTGTCTCGGCCAGGGCCATGAGCGAGTAGCCGTAGTCGTGCTTGGGGTTTTCCGCACAGACGGCCTCCAGATAGATTTTCGCCTCGGCGGCGCGGCCCAGCCGCAGCAGGCACTGGCCGTAGTGTGCGCGGGTGTCAAGGTCCTGCGGCTCGCGCTCGAGGGAGCGGAGATAGGATTCCTCCGCCAGCTTGAACTTGCCGCGCTGGAAGTGGATGTCGGCCAGTTCGAGATGGTGATGCGCCTTGTCCAGCAGGTGGATCTGCTTCTCCAGTTCCGCGATGCGCTGGCGCCTGTGCTGGCCGGGCAGTTCAAAGCCGGTGGAGCCGAGCGACGCCGCAGAGCGATAGACCAGGAAGAAGTAGAGGATCGGGTTGATGATCGGGAACACGATCATGAAGGCGAACCACACCCACTCGCCGCGCCGGGCGGCGTCCACCAGCATCCAGATCGAAAACAGCCCGTAGAGCCAGCCCAGCGGCCCGAACCAGGCGATGAATTCCAGAAAGGCCAGCATGGTTGGCTTGCTCCCTGACCGGTCAGGCCGCCACCCAGTGCTGTTCGGACCACAGCCCGGCGGACTTCTCCTTGGCTTCCTTCTCCTTTTCCTTCAGCAGTTCCTTGTCCAGGTCCGGTCCCACCTTGAGGTCTTCCTTGATGGGCAGGGACGGATTTTGGAAATCAATGCCGGCGAGCTGCGTGTAGTGGCGGAACACGTCCGTGTTCAGGATGAAGCCCCGGAAGCGCTCCGATCCCGGGCCGGTGGCCACCAGCGGCACGAAGTCCGAGCAGTGCGCCGTGCCCGTCCAGCCGATGCCGAGATGATTCGCCATGAGCTGGCCAAGCTGTGCGACGGCGCTGTTCATCACGGTGAACTGCGCCTTGCCCTTCCGCGCCAGAAACGGCGCGAGCACGGCGGCCTTTTCCAGCGACAACTGATAATCGGTTGCCTCGCGGAGCGTGTCGGCGATGGTTTTCGGGTCCTGCTGGATCGCCGGGGCGACGGCGCCCTTGGCCAGCGGCGCGGTGTCGGGACCAGGCACGTTCCACTGCTTGAGGATTTCGCTGAAGGACTTCTTCACGCGCTGCACGTTGGTGAAGAGCGCGGAACTGAAGCCGTAGTTGCTGCCGATGCCGCTGAGGCCGGGATTGCCCGTGGGGTGGTCGGTGGTGATGACGATGAGCGTGTCGGGGTGGCGCTTCTGGAAGTCCAGGCACACGTCAATCGCCTCGTCGAAGGCCACCTGGTCGTAGAGCGCCGCCACCGCGTCGCACATGTGCGCGCCGTGGTCCACGCGCCCGCCCTCCACCTGCATGATGAAGTGGTTTTCGTTCTCCAGCTTGGCGAGCGCCTTGCGCGTCAGCTCGGCGAGGTGCGGGACGGTTTCCCGGTGCTTCGCGTCGTGGTTCCAGTCCACCGTGAAGGGCAGGTGGCTGTTGGCAAAAATGCCGAGCCACTTGCTGTCGTTCTTGGCCCCGGCAAAGTCCTTGGCCGTCTTGAAGACCTGATAGCCGGCGGTCTGGTAGTCGGGCAGCAGGTCGCGCTTGTCCTTGCGCTTGGCGGGGTCGAAATATTTCTGGCCGCCGCCGAGCAGGACTTCCACGCCGCGCTCCAGGTATTGCACGGCGATGCTGTCCGCCGCCTCGCGCTTGAGGCCGCTGGCGGCGAAGCCCGAGGGAGTGGCGTGCGTGATCTCGGTGGTGGTGACCAGCGCGCGCTTCCAGCTCTGCTGGCCGAAGAGCGTGTAGAGCGGCGTCAGGATCTGGCCATCGGGCAGGATGTTCACCGTGCCGTTCACGATGCGCGAACCGCTGCCCCACGCGCAGGCCGAGGCGGAGGAGTCGGTCACGACAGAGTTCAGCGAACGCACGTCCATGAGCGAGCCGACGGTGCCGGGCTGGTTGTAGAGGTTCATCCAGGTGAGGCCCCGGCCACGCACCGCACGCGAGAGATGATCGGCCATCGAGAGCGTGGCCATCGCCATGCCATCGGCGACCATGTGGATGATGTGGCGGGGCTTCTGCCCGGGCTTGGCGTTGCCGGGTTCGGCAGCCCGGACCACGGCGGGCGCGGCCAGGGACGTGGCGGCGAGCAGGCCCGAGCGGGTGAAGAAACGGCGGCGATTCAGAGACATGGCGGAAAGCTAGGCAGGGGCCGTGCGTTTGCCAATGCCGAAGGCGTGTGGACGGCGTGTGCGGCGGATACTCCTGTCCGCCGTGGATTGATTTGCTTGCCTGCTTCCTTCGTCACGCTTGTCAGCGGACACCCAAGCCGGAGCGACGCAATTGGCAAGGAACTGTTCCGATCAAAGCAGCAGCACAGCGCGGCGGAGCCGCAACCAAAGTTGACCACAGAGACACGATGAACACAGAGATTTGCCAAGGTGGCCGTTCTGTGTCCCCCGCCGCACCAACCAGAAACCTTCTGAGTTCTCTCGTCCCTGTTTTCTCTGTGTTCATCGCGTCTCTGTGGTCAAAAATCAGCCGGGAAAATCTGCTCAGACAGTGAGGAAGTTGGGGGATAGCACTGCACAGGATGCAGAGATTGCGCAGAGACCAAAAGGAACTATCCGTCTCCGCGTCTCTCTGCGGTCTCTGCGTCCTTTGCGTTACCGCGGGTCATCCGGCCGCATTGGTCGCGGCTCCGCAGCGTTCCAGCCAACTGCGGGACAGGAGTGTCCCGCTCACGCAACTTTGCGCCTTGAGCTTTGCCGCGCCTGCCGCAGCATCCTCCCATGCTCGACCTGACCCGTGATCCGCACTCCGACCCGCTCAACATCTATCGCTACCGGGATGGGATCTACGCCGTGGACCTGCTCATCGCCGCCGTCGTCCATCTGGATTTCTTCACCTGGCTCGCAGCGCATCCGGCGGACAAGGCCACGATTTGCACCGAGCTGCAGCTCACCGAACGGCCCGTGGACGTGATGCTGACGCTCTTCACGGCGAACGGATTTGTGCGGTCGCAGGGCGGCGTCTTCCACGTCACCGGGGTCGCACGCGAGCATCTGGTGCTGGGGTCGCCGTGGTTCCTCGGCCCTTACTTCGGCTCGCTGAAGGACCGGCCCGTGGCGCTGGACATGCTCAAGGTCCTGCGCACCGACAAGCCCGCGAACTGGGGCAGCTCCAAGTCCGAAAAAGAGTGGAGCAAGGCGATGGAAGACGAGGACTTCGCCCGGCGCTTCACGGCCGCGATGGACTGCCGGGGCATCTACCTCGGCCGTGCCGTGGCCCAGGCGCTGAACCCCGGCGGCCGCACGCGATTGCTGGACATCGCGGGCGGCTCCGGCATCTACGCCTGTGCCATCGCGGCGGGGCATCCGGACGTGCAGGCCACGGTCTTCGAGAAGCCGCCGGTGGATCTCGTCGCGGCAAAGCACGTCCTGGAACGCGGCTACACGGGGAAGGTGTCCGTGCTGCCCGGCGACATGTTCCGCGACCCGTTGCCGCCGGACTTTGACATGCACCTGTTTTCCAACGTGCTGCACGACTGGGACACGCCCGTGGTGAAGCGGCTGCTCGAGAAGTCCTTTGCCGCGTTGCCCCCGGGCGGGCTGCTCGTCATCCACGACATGCATCTGCTGGCGGACAAGTCCGGCCCGCTGCCCGTGGCGGAATACTCCGTGATCCTCATGCACTCTACCGAGGGCAAGTGCTACTCGCTGGGGGAGCTGGAGGTGTTGTTTGGCGAGGTGGGTTTCGTGGGGATGCAATACCGGCCGACGACCGCTGACCGGAGCATCGTCACAGCGGTGAAACCGGGGTGAAAGGCTTTGCCATGAGTTCTTACCAGACAAGCGGTCCAAGCGTGGAAGCGAGGGAGCGCCTACGCCCCGGAGCGCGGCCTTCCGGCCGCAGAGACGTGCGGCAGTTCAGGGTGGATCGAGCGTCCTGTGGCGTGCGTGGCCCTCTGCGGCCTGAAGGCCGCGCTCCCCACGCCTTTCTGCTCGTCGCAATGGTCTGGGTCTGCGCCTTCCTCGCAGCTCCCGCCCTGCACGGCGGCGACTGGCCGCAGTGGCGCGGACCGGACGAGAACGGCATCACCACGGAACGGCTTCCGGACAAGCCGCAGTTCGACAACGTCGTCTGGAAGAAGAGCGTGGGCACAGGCTTTTCATCCGTGTCGGTGGCGGACGGTCGCCTCTACACCATGGGCCATCAAGGACCCAAGGCCGACGGGACGGAGACCGTGTGGTGCCTCAACGCCGAGACCGGTGCGGAACTCTGGAAGCACGCCTATCCCGCGCCCTTGATTGACCGCTTCTACGAAGGCGGCCCGGGGGCCACGCCGACCGTGCGGCAGGGCCGGGTGTTCACCTACAGCAAGCACGGCCGCCTGCACAGCTACGACGCGAAGACCGGGAAACTGCTCTGGCAGCGGGACATGGTGGCCGAGGCGGGGCTGGACGGACTGCCGGAATGGGGCTTCGCCTGCTCGCCCTATTTCCTCGACGACCAGACGCTGATCATCGAGGCCGGCCCGACCTTCGCGCTGGAGGCGGCGACGGGCAAAGTGCTGTGGAAAGGCGAGCGTTTCACCCCGGCCTACGGCACGCCCAAGGCATTTCAGTTGGACGGCCGCAAACTTCTGGCGGTGATGAAGACCGAGGGGCTGGCAGTGCTCAACGCAGCCAACGGCAAGACGGTTGCGACCACCGAGTGGACCACTGCCTTTGACACCACGGCCACGACGCCCATCGTGCAGGGCAACCGGATTTTCATCTCCACGGGCTATGACCGCGGCTGCGCGCTGTTCGAGCTGGCGGGCGACCGGCTGAACAAGCTTTACGAGAACAAGCGGATGGCCAACCACATGAACAGCAGCGTGCTGCTGGACGGCCATCTCTACGGCTTTGATGGCACCGCCCACCGCGGGCGGCCGACGGAATTCGTCTGCCTGGAACTGGCCACCGGGCAGGAAAAGTGGCGCGTCCCGCCCAGCCTGACGCTGGGCTGCGGCTCCGTGATGGCCACGGCGGGCAACACCCTGCTGATCCTCACCGAGCGTGGCGAACTGGTGTCCGCTCCCGCCACCCCGACGGGCTTCAAACCGGCCACGCGCGCCTCCGTCCTCGGTGGCAAATGCTGGACGGTTCCGGTGCTCGCCCACGGCCGCATCTACTGCCGCAACTCCCGGGGTGATCTGGTCTGCGTGAAGCCGGTGGAGCGGTAACCGGGGGCCAGTGGCCGCGCCCGCCACTTTGAGGTTGCCTCCGCCCATGGGAATGACTACGAAGCGACATGCCCATCCAATATCGCCATGGAGATGTGATGATTGAGCAGGTGGACGGCCTGCCTGCGAAGCGTGAGAAGCTGCCCCACTCGGTGCTGGCCCACGGCGAAGTGACCGGCCATTGCCACCGGATCAAGGAGCACGGCGAGGCGGACTTATACCAGACGCCCACTTCATTATATCTGCACGTTCGCGGACCGGCTGTTTCGGTGGTCCACGAGGAGCACGCGACCATCACCCTGAGCAGCGGCTATTACCGCGTGTGGCGGCAGCGTGAGTATTCGCCTCAGGAAATCCGCATCGTGCGTGACTAAACCAAGGGCTGGGGGGTGACAGTCTTGTCTTCCAAGGAGGCGGCGGCGGCGATCCGGGCAGGCCGGGTCAGCGGACCCGTTCGCGTGGAAGGACGGCTGGACCTGACGAAGCTGGAGCGCAGTTCCCTGCCGGCTGGATTGCATTGCTACGAATTGGACGCGAGCGGCTCCCAGCTCACGAGCCTGCCGCATGACCTGCACATTGACGGACGCCTGGTGCTGGACAACTGCCAGTGGCTGGCGACGCTCCCGGACGGCCTCAGCGCCGGCTCCATCAGCCTGCGCAACTGTCCGTCGCTCCGTGCCCTGCCGGAAAATTTCAGCACCTGGTTTCTGGACCTGACTGCCTGCACGCGCTTTGAAACGTGGCCGGAGAAAGGCACGATCCACGGCGGCTCCCTGATCCTGCGCAACTGCGCCGGGATCGCGAGCCTGCCCGCCTGGATTGGCCGGCTGTCTCAACTCGATCTCGGGGGCTGCGTGCAGCTCCGGGAGATTCCCAACGGCCTGGTGGTCACCGGGTGGGTGGACGTGGGCGGAACGGGGATTGCCGGTTTGCCGCCCAGCCTTTCGGGCGCCCCCTTGCGCTGGCGTGGAGTCCGCGTGGATGAACGCATCGCTTTCCACCCGGAGCAGTTGACCGCCCGTGAAGCGCTGGCCGAGAAGAATGCCGAGCGCCGCCGGGTGATGATCGAGCGCATGGGCTATCTGCGCTTCGCCCAGGAGGCGAAGGCCCGGAAGCTCGACGAGGACAAGGACGCGGGCGGCGTCCGGCAGTTGCTCTCCATCGAACTGCAGGAGGATGAGCCGCTGGTTGGGCTTGCGTGTCGCTGTCCTTCCACTGGCCGGCAGTATTTCCTCCGCGTCCCTCCCAAGATGAAAACCTGTCACCAGGCCGCTGCCTGGATGGCGGGCTTTGATGATCCCTCACTCTACCGTCCCCAAATCGAAACTTGATCCACCACCACCCTGCATGAAACGCGAACTGGTTTACATGGACGCCCACTCCAGCAAGTTCTGGAACATTGAGCTCAAGGGCACGGCCTACACCGTCACCTTTGGCCGCATCGGCACCACTGGGCAAAGCTCCACGCGCACCTATCCCAGCGAGGAGGCCGCGCGCAAGGAGATGGACAAGCTCATCCGGGAGAAGCTGGGCAAGGGCTATGTGGACGCCGCCGGTTCCGGCGCGGATGCCACGAGCGCCGCCTCGGACCCCGACGGAGCGATCCCGCTGATCGCTTTCGCCGCCATCAACCGCCGCGAGGATGTCGGGCAGAACGCCAGCACGTTCATCGGCAAACGCGTCGTGGACTTCGATCCCGAGAAGTCCGCGCGCGCGGACGTGGTCTATCGCTTCCGGTCTGACTACGACAACAACGAGGTGATTCCTCACCTGGAACAATTCCTCGCCTCCGAGGCGGCGGCCAAAAGCGCCGCCGTCATCATTGGCGCGTGGCATGGCGATGACTCGGAAACGGATTCCTCGGAGGTCATCGGGGCGCTGGTCAAAGGCAAGGCCCGCCTGCCGAAGCTCGCCGCGATCTATGTGGGTGACATGACCAGCGAGGAAAATGAGATGAGCTGGATCCACCAGAGTGACCTGTCCCCGCTGCTGGCGGCCTTCCCCAAGCTGCAACTGCTCCGCGCCCGTGGTGGCAACGGCCTGGCGCTCTCGCAGCCCCGGCACGAGCAGTTGCGCGCTCTCGCCCTGGAGACGGGCGGCATGGATGTGGAGGTGCTTCGCTCGGTCTGCACCTCAAACTTCCCGAACCTCGAATACCTGGAGCTCTGGCTGGGCACCGACGAATACGGCGGCAACACCTCGGTCGCGGATTTGCAGCCGATCCTCTCGGGCCGGCTCTTCCCCAAGCTGCGGTATCTCGGCCTGCGCAACTGCCAGTATGCGGACGATCTCGCCGGCGTGGTGGTCAACAGCCCGCTCCTCCAGCGCATCGAGACGCTCGACCTCTCCCTGGGCGTGCTGACCGACGAGGGCGCGCAGGCACTGCTCAAGCTGCCGCCCAGCCCCACGCTCAAGAAGCTGAATCTCCATTACAACTACATCAGCGCGGAACTGATCCGGAAGCTGAAGGCCCTGCCGCTGACCGTGGACACCTCGAAGCCCAGCGACATGGACGGGGACGAGGAGTGGCGTTTCGTTGCGGTGGGCGAGTAGCACAGCTCTCATGACGATCAACAGTCCAGTGTCCGACGCTGCTTGCCCCGGCCAGCTAGGGGCAGCCGACGACGGCGTGGGATTTCGCGGAACGAAAGCCTCGTGCTTCGAGCCCTTGAACGCCGTGCCGGTGGCTTGCAGCCACCGCGTTGCGGGTGGATTGCTTGAAGCTGGTTCGTCCTGCTGGAACTCACGGACGGCGGCTGCAAGCCGCCGGCACGGGTCCTTCGAGAGACCGCTCCGTCTGGGCCTGCTCGGGAACCCAGAGAACCGGCGCATCCGCGACTTCCAGCAGACGCTGCGCGACCTGGGCCAGCCAGAGCCCGCCTGCTTGTCCTACGAGGAGCTGTTGCGGGATCGCACCGCATTGGAGCGGCTCGAGGTGGATCGGCTGCGCATTGATTCGCCGGGAGAAAATGCGGCGGTTGCCAAGGCTTTGATCGCGCTGGGCGGCGGGCCGAAGACCGCTGAACTGGCATTTGGAGAGATCGGCTTCCAGCGCGAATACCATCGGGGATTCTGCCAGGCCCTGGAATGGGTGCGCAAGCGGGGCATCCCCTGTCTTAACGCGCCGGCGGACATCGCCGTGATGTTCGACAAATGGAAATGCCACCGGCGGTTTGTGGAGCACGGCGTGCCGCGGCCGCATTCCCGGCTCGCCCCGAACAACTTCCCCGCTTGGCGTGAGGAAATGCGCGCCCGAGGCTGCGGGCAGGTATTCCTCAAGCCTCTGCATGGCTCGTCCGCTTCCGGCGTGTGCGCGCTCCGGTGGACGACGGATCGCCAGCAGTTGATCGCGCCCCTGCGGGTTGAGTCCGCGCGCGGACGGGCGATCCTTGTCAACAGCCTGGAGGTTCGCACCTACACCACCCTCGCCGACATCGAACTGATCCTCGGCCTCCTGTTGCCGGAGGGGATGATCTGCGAGCAGTGGATTCCCAAGCTCACCCTGCCCGGCGGGGCGGTGGACTTGCGGGTGCTGGTGATCGCCGGTGAGGCGCGGCACTGGGTCGTGCGCCAGAGCCGGCATCCGATGACCAACCTGCACCTTGGCAACGCGCGGGGCGATGGCGAGGCTTTGCGCGAACTCATCGGGCCCGAGAAGCTCGTGGATGCCTTCGCGCTGGCCGAGCGCGCGGCGGCGTGCTTCCCAGACTCGCTTTACGCCGGCGTGGACATCCTGCTCGACCAACGCCATCGGGCGCTGGTCGGCGAGATCAATGCCTTCGGTGACCTGCTCCCGCGCCTCACGCATCGCGGTGAATCCGCCTACGCGGCCATTGCCCAAGCCTGCCATGCTCAACGCAGTGCTCTTTGACCTGGACGACACGCTCGTGGACCGCACCCGTGCGTTCCGCGCGTGCGTCGGTGATCGCTTTCCAGATCCGGCTGTCCGGGAGGAACTCCTCCGCCTGGATGATCGGGGGCACGGAGACCGCGAAGCGTTGTTCCGCGCCTGGCAGCGGCATGCCAGGACGGCGATGGATCAACGAACACTGGCCGGCCTGATTATCGAGCGCATCGTCCCCGATCACGGTCTGCTTCGCGCGCTGCACGCACTCGCCCAACGGGTGAAGCTGGGCATCCTCACGAATGGCGGGAGCGAGACCCAGCGGGGCAAGCTGCGGGCCGCCGGTCTGGCCGAAGTGTTTCCCGACGATCGAGTCTGGGTGTCGGCGGAAGCGGGCCTGGAGAAACCCGACCCGCGCCTGTTTCTGCTCGCGAGCCGTGCGCTCGGCGAGCCGCCGGCGAACTGCCTGCACATTGGCGACCACGAACGCGACGATCTGGCTGGTGCGACCGCCGCCGGGATGCGGGGCCGCCTCGTCGCCCGCGTGCTCGATGCCGGGCAGCTCAACGCATTGCTGACTCAGGAGCACCTGGCATGAAGCACCTGATCGGCCACGCCGACTTCCTCTTCGTCACACTCGACACGCTGCGCTACGATGCCGCGCAGCGGATGTGGGAGGAAGGACGGCTCGCGACGCTGGGGCCTTATCTGGGCCCACACGGCTGGGAGCGGCGGCATTCGCCGGGCAGTTTCACCTACGCCGCTCATCATGCTTTCTTCGCGGGGTTCCTCCCGACGCCGACCGGGCCCGGTCCGCATCCCCGGCTGTTTGCCGCTGAGTTTGCTGGCAGCCAGAGCACCGTGGAGAGCACCTTCACCTTTGCCGAGGCGACGCTGCCGGAGGCGCTGGCGGCACGCGGCTATCACACCATCTGCATCGGCGGCACCGGCTTCTTCAACCAGCAGAACGCGCTGTCCCGCGTGCTGCCGGGGCTCTTCACCGAAGCCCACTGGCGGCCCGAACTGGGAGTGGCCTGCCGAAATTCGGAGGAGCACCAGATCGCCCAGGCCATCGCATCGGTGCAGGCCGCGGGCGAACGCCGGGTGTTCCTGTTCATCAACCTCGCGGCCATCCACCAGCCGAACTGGTTCTACGGAGCGGAGCGCGGACCCGACACCGTGACCACCCATGCCGCTGCGCTGGTGGCGGTGGACCGGGCGTTGGCCCCGCTCTTTCAGCAGCTCAAGCAGCGCGGCCCGACCTTCGCAATCCTCTGCTCGGACCACGGCACGGCTTACGGCGAAGCCGGCTACGTTGGCCATCGGCTCGCCCACGAAGTGGTGTGGAACGTGCCTTACGCCGAGTTCATGCTATGAATCTTGTTTGGAGTCCCGGCTTCAGCCGGTGGAGCGTGCGCGCCACCCAGACGCTTCGCTCGCCACCCCGCTGCCTGAAGGCATGGCCTGCGCACGGAGTCCCGGCTTTAGCCGGTGCGTCGTCCGGCCATCCAAGACGCTGCGCGCGAAGCGTCTTGAACTGGGCGACGTTCCACCGGCTGAAGCCGGGACTCCGTGCGTGGTTCGAGGACACGGAGAACGGCCACGCATTCACCCCCGTGCTGTCAAAAATCGCATGACCCGCTCCCTCTCCCAGCGGATGGCGGAAGGCGGCTACGACGGCTACGCCTATGCGTATCCGCACAAGACCTCCTATCGTCCGCTTGATCCCGCCGTGCCGCTCCAACGGGCGTGGGAACTAGAGGACCGCCGTAACTTGTTCCTCTATGTGCATCTGCCGTTCTGCGAAATGCGCTGCGGCTTCTGCAACCTGTTCACCACGGTGCAGCCGGGTGCCGGACTGGTGGCGGAGACGCTGTCGGCGATCCAGCGTCAGTCGGAGGCGGTGGCGGCAGCCGTTGCGCCGCAGGGCATCGCCCAGGCGGCGTTCGGCGGCGGGACGCCGAGCTTCCTGAGCGAGCCGGAACTGGAAGGGCTTTTCGCCGGACTCAGCCGTGCGTGGCCCGTGCGTTGGGAGAAAATCCCCGTGTCCTTCGAGGTGTCGCCGGGCACGGTTTCGCGTGAGAAACTCGCCTTGCTCAAGGGGCTCGGCGTGGACCGCATCAGCCTGGGCGTGCAGAGCTTCGTGGCCGAGGATCTGATTTCCCTCAAGCGCCCCCAGCCCGCCGGTGAACTGGAGCGGGCGTGCCAGCAGATCAAGGCGGCGGGTTTCCCCGTGTTCAACCTCGACCTCATCTACGGCAACGACGGCCAGCCCGCCAAACGCTGGCAGAGCAGCCTGGACCGTGCGCTCGAATGGCAGCCGGAGGAACTCTATCTCTACCCGCTCTACGTCGGCCGCCTGACCTCGCTGGACCGCAGCGGCAAGCGCCCCGGCGAGCATCGCCGTGACCTGTATCGTCAGGCCCGCGATTTCCTGCTGGCGGCTGGCTACCGCCAGATCTCGATGCGCCTTTTCCGGCGCGCGGACGTGCGGCGTAGCACCGACTACTGCTGTCAGGAGGACGGCATGGTGGGCCTGGGGCCGGGTGCCCGTTCCTACACCCGTGCGCTGCACTACAGCAGCGAGTATGCGGTCGGCCAGCCCGGCGTGCGCCGCATCATCGAGGACTTCAACGCCCGGGCGACGAGCCGCTATGCCGAGGCTGATTACGGCGTGGAACTCGACCAGGCGGAGCAGCAGGTGCGCTATGTCATCAAGTCGCTCCTGCGCGTGGAAGGCGTTTCCCACGCGGCCTACCAGGCGCAGTTCGGCAGCCGGCTGGCGGACGATCTGCCGCACTTGTCCGAACTGGCGGATCTTGGCCTGGCTACGGACCGGGACGGGCGGCTGCAATTGAGCGCGGAAGGCTTGGCGTGGTCGGACACGATCGGCCCCTGGCTCTACTCAGATGCCGTCACGGAGCGCATGAACGCCTACGAACTGGCATGAGCACATGGAACATTCTCTATCGCGGCTCGCTCTCGAGTTGCAACTACGAGTGCGGCTACTGTCCGTTTGCGAAGACCAGCAACACGCGCGCAGAACTACAGCAGGATGAGCAGGAGCTGGAACGCTTTGTGGCGTGGGTCCGGGGGCAGTCGCAGCGCATCGGCATTCTTATCACGCCGTGGGGCGAGGCGCTCGTGCATGCGTATTACCGCCGGGCCATGACGGCCCTCTCGCGGATGCCCCACGTCTATCGCATCGCGATCCAGACCAATCTGAGCGCGCCGCTGGAGGACTTTGCCATGGCGGATCGGGACGCCCTCGCCCTGTGGACCACCTTTCATCCCTCGCAAACCACCCTCGCGCGCTTCGCCGCCCGCTGTCGTGACCTGGATGCGGCGGGCATCCGCTACAGCGTCGGCGTGGTGGGCCTGCGCGAGCACTTCGACGCCATCGAAGAATTACGCCGTGTCCTGCGGCCCGAAGTGTATCTGTGGGTCAACGCTTCCAAGCGTCAGCCGGACTATTACCAGCCGCACGAGATTGACCGGCTGCTCGCCGTGGACCCGTATTTCCACTGGAACCTCCACCGGTATGCGAGCGCAGGGCAGCCGTGCCGCGCCGGTGAGACGAGCTTCACCGTGGACGGCCACGGCGACGCGCGGCGATGCCACTTCGTGCCTGAGGTCATTGGCAACATCTACGACCCCGGCTTCGGTGAGTGTCTGAAACCACGCGTCTGCACGGCCGCCACCTGCGGCTGTCACATTGGGTATGTCCATCGCCCCGGCCTGCAATTGGAGGAGCTTTACGGTGCGGGGCTCCTGGAACGCATTCCCGCGCAGTGGCCGCGAGTTGTCCCCGGCTATGCCCGAACTGCTCGGTCCGGTGAGCAGGAATTATTGGCAACGATGAGTGTGAGTTAGTCCGAATCAGTCGAGGCGGCCAAGCGGAGGTAGCGCAGACTTGCAGTCTGCTGTTTCGCCGGCTTGCAGCCGGCAGACCGCTCGCTGCTCCGAGCGGGGCAGAAATATTCGTGGCATCTGCGGGTTGCAAACCCGCGAAACAGCAGGCTGCAAGCCTGCGCTACGGGCGGCAGCCTTTCGGGCAGCTTCGGAATTCGGATTCAATTGCCTTTGTTTGGCATCCTCACGAATAGCGCCCCGGCCCCCGCCGTCATCCCCAGCCACCATGAACCAACCCATGCCCCGCCGCGCCATGCTCACAACCACCGCTGCCGCCATGGCCGGAGCCGCGCTGACCACCGCCAGTTCCCTGGCCGCTGCCGATGGCGGCGGAAAGGTGCTGCGCATCGGCGTCATCTCCGCCACCAATCGCGGCAAGCCGCAGGCGCGGAACGGGCACACCTGGCACTTCGCCCAATACTTCCATCCCACCATTGATCTGGATGCGTTCTGCAAGTTCGTGGACCCCGGCTCAGCGGAGTTCTTCCGCAAGTATGTCCGCAATCCGCGCTATACCTTCGACCAGCTTCCGTTTCCTGACACCAAGATCACCCATTACTACGACCCCGCCAGCCCCAAGGACGCGGCGGACTTCGCCAAGGCCTTTCCCGGCGTGCAGGTCGTGCCGTCGGTGGCCGAACTGGTGGATCAGGTGGATGCCATCTGGCTCGGCGATGCGTCGGGCTATGGCGACGACCACTTCGACCTGGTCGCGCCCGGCCTGCGCAAGGGCCTGCCGACCTTCTGCGACAAACCCATCGGTGAGACCCCGGCCGGGACGCGAAAGATTCTGGAGTTCGCCCGGCAGCACAAGACGCCGATCATGTCCTCCAGCCTCTTCCGGCACGAGTGGGGCACGGAGGCGGCCTTGCGGATGCGGGACTCCGGTGAGTTCGGCCCCATCGAGTATATGGTGGCCAGTCTCCAGAGCGGCTACACGGACAACGGCTGGATGGTCTATGGCCAGCACCCGGCGTGGATGGTGATGACGCTGCTGGGCGCGGGCGTCGAGGCGGTCAGCCTCTACGCGCGCGGGAACGCCGGCCATGCCCGGGTCACCTATGCCGACCGCATGCCGGCGGACATCTGGTATGGCCGGCCCAACGTGCCCTTCATCTACAACCACACCGAGGTTCACTTCTCGAAGCGCAAGTATGAATACTCGCCCGCCATCGAGGGCGACTTCTGGTATGGCCATCACTACGAGATGTTTCGCATGGCCGCGACGTTCCGCGAGATGATCAAAACCCGGCGGGAACCCGTGCCGCACCAGGAGATTCTCGAAGTCACCGCGATGATCCACGCGGGGGCGAAGTCCCGTGCGGAGCAAAGCCGCTTGGTGAAGCTCGCCGAAGTGATGTGATGGTGCCCGCGGCTACTGCCCCCCCCCGGATGAGCCATTAGAATGGGCGTGGCATTCGTGTGCGCGTTTCCCCCTCACCTCGGCCCTCTCCCACTGGGAGAGAACCCACGGCCCGCCACCTGCCGCGCTTTCAGCCCTTGAACCTCCCCTTCGTGCCGGGACCGGTGGCCGGCAGCGAGGTCGAAGACCCATCGAGTTCGCGATCGCTGGTCTAAGCCGGAACGATGCAGTTGAACGCGCATAGATGATGCAGTTTCCCGCATT
>CAZCBE010000012.1:0-83449 GCA_964496695.1 uncultured Klebsiella sp. | reverse complement strand
GCCGTGGTCGTTGGTCATTGGTCATTCATTGGGCCTTGGTCATTGGTCATTGATCATTCTTCTGGCCCTGCTCACCGCCTGCACGCCGCCGCAGAAGTCTGCTTCTTCCTCCACCTCCCCGGCATTGCGGGCCATCACTTCGCTCTCTGTCTTTCCGACCGAGCTTCCCTTGCTCGCCGGTTCCGCCCCGCATCGCCTCGTCGCGACGGGCAAGGACAAGGACGGCTTTGAGCTGCCTGCCCCGGCGAAGTTCTCCTCGGACAACGCTGCCGTCGCCTCCGTTGGACCGGACGGACGGGTGCGACCGCTGGCCGCCGGCACCGCCACGCTCACCGCATCGTTCGGCGGCAAGTCCGCGACCGTGAAGGTCACGGTGCTGCCCGCCCCCGAGGGCCAGCAGGTCAGCTTCGTCAACGACGTGCTGCCCATCCTCAGCAAGGCCGGCTGCAACGCGGGGAGCTGTCATGCGAAGTCCGACGGGCAGAACGGCTTCAAGCTGACGATCTTCGCCTACGACCCGCGCGCGGATTATCTCGAAATCGTGAAGGATGCGCGGGGCCGCCGGGTGTTTCCCGCCTTGCCGGAGGAGAGCCTGCTGCTCAAGAAGGCCGTGCTCGCCGTGCCGCACGACGGCGGCCTGCGCGTCGAGCGCGACTCCGAGGAGTTTCGCACGCTGGTAAATTGGATTGGGCAAGGCATGCCCTACAGCCGCACCAACGAGCCGGTGCTCACCAGCATCGAGGTCTTCCCCAAGGAGCGCCGCTACCGTCGCGAGGCCCAGCAGCCGCTCCTCGTGCAGGCGCGCTACTCGGATGGCGCCGTGCGCGACGTGACGGAGCTGGCGGAATACCTCTCCAACGAGAAATCCCTCGCCACCGTGGACGACGACGGCCTGGTGAGCATCGGCAAGTTCAGCGGGGAGGGCGCGATTGTCGCGCGGTTTCTCGGCCGCGTGGCCGTGAGCACGGTCATGGTGCCGAGCGACCGCGTTTTGCCAGCCGAGAAGTTTGCCGCGCTGCCGGTGCAGACGGAGATCGACCGGCTGGTTTATCAGCGGCTCCAAAAGCTCGGCCACCTGCCCTCCGAGGGCTGCACGGACGCCGAGTTCCTCCGGCGTGCGTCACTCGATGCCATCGGCACGCTGCCCACCGAGCAGGAAGCCAGGGCGTTTCTAGAGGACAAGTCGCCGGACAAGCGCGAGAAGCTCATAGACCGCCTGCTCGACCATCCCGCCTGGGGCGATCACTGGGCGGTGAAGTGGGGCGACCTCGTGCGCGGCAATCCGTTCCGCGTCGGGGTGAAGCCGGTCTTTCTCATGGACCAGTGGCTGCGCGACTCCTTCCGGCAAAACAAGCCCTACGACCAGTTCGTGCGCGAACTGCTCACGGCCCAGGGCAGCACGCACAAGCTTGGCCCGCCCGCGCTCTTCCGCGACAAGCGCACGCCCGAAGACGCCAGCGGCTTCGTGAGCCAGGTCTTCCTCGGCGTGCGGCTGGAGTGCGCCAAGTGCCACCATCACCCGAGCGAGAAGTGGGACCAGAAGGACTACTACCAGTTCGCCGCCTTCTTCAGCGGCACGCGCCGCAAGGGCCAGGGCATCTCCGCTCCCATCAGCGGCGAGCCCGAATACATCTGGGCCACCTCGAACGTCGCCATGAAGCACCCGGTCACCGGCGAGGACCTCAAGCCCCGGGCTCCCGATGCGCCCGAGGCCGTCATCCCGACCGACCGCGACCCACGCGCCGTGCTGGTGGACTGGATGGTGCAGCCGGAGAACCCGCTCTTCGCGCGCGCCGCCGTGAACCGCGTCTGGAACGCGTTCTTCGGCCGCGGCATCGTGGACCCGGTGGATGACTTCCGCGCATCGAACCCGCCGAGCAACGAGCCGCTGCTCGACTGGCTGGCGAAGGATTTCGTCGCCCACAAGTTCGACCTCAAGCACCTGATGCGGACCATCCTGCGCTCGCACACCTACCAGCTCAGTTCCTCCGCGAACGAAACCAACGTCGGCGACACGAGGAACTTCTCCCGCAGCTACCGTCGCCGGCTCCCGGCGGAGGTCCTGCTCGACGCCGTGGCGCAGGTGACCGGCACGCGCGAGACCTTCACCGGTCTGCCGGAAGGCTCCCGCGCGCTGCAGACCTGGAACCACATGATCAGCAGCGAGTTCATGGATGCCTTTGGCCGCCCGAACAGCAGCGCCGAATGCCCCTGCGAACGCGACGCCAAGCCCAGCATGGTGCAGGCGTTGCACATGATGAACTCGACGAAGCTGAACACCAAGGTCACCGCCAGCGATGGCCGCGCGCACCAACTGGCCGACAGCAAGGCCACCGAGGAGCAGATCGTGACCGGGCTGTATCTCAGCACCTACAATCGCAAGCCGACCGACGAGGAAATGGCCTTGGCGAAAAAAGCCTTCACCGCGAAGGACGCCACCCGTCAGTCCGCTGTGGAAGACATCCTCTGGGCGCTGCTGAACTCGGCGGAGTTTGTGTTTAATCACTGAGTCCTGCCAGCACGAGACGGTGCTGCGGCGGTTGTTTTGGTCCCCCTCTCCCTTCATTGGATGAGGGGAGAGGGCCGGGGTGGGGGTGTTCCCTGCTCGATGCACCCGCACCAGCGGGGCTGCTTGCATGTCTTTGACCGCCTTCTTGAATTTGCGGTGTCTGACGACCCGCTCCTTTGGAGCGGGCAACCGGGCCGGGAGGATAAGTTCACCAAGCGCAGCAGCAGCCACCCCTCACCCCAACCCTCTCCCCTTGCTCCGCAAAGGGAGAGGGAGAAGACCCGTCGGTCGGGCGCGGTGCTGGTGGCCTGCGCATCGCGGACCTGCGCACCCGACTACGCCAGCTCGAAGCCAGGAAGCGTCCCATTGCTGGAGCCGAAGGCATTCACGTCCGCCCCGAGCCGGCGCAGGAACTGCACGTAGAGATTCGAGAGCGGCGGGTTTTTCTTCGGATCGAAGGCCAGGTGCTGGCCGTGCCGGAAACCACCGCCGGCCACGAGGATCGGCATGTTCTTGTTGTCGTGGCTGCTGGCGTTGCCGAGGTTGCTGCCGAACATCACGATGGTGCGATCCAGCAGGCTGCCGCCCTGCTCCTGCGTGCCCTTGAGCTTGGTGAGCAGTTCGCCCAGGAGCTTCATCTGTTGGATTTCCACGACCTTCAGCTCGGCGAGCTTGGCCGGGTCCTGACCGTGGTGCGAGAGGTTGTGCCAGTCCTGCGTGACGCCCGGGATGACGGGCACGGCATTGAGGCCGTTCAGCGCGAACGTGATGTAGCGGGTCGAGTCCGTCTGGAGCGCGAGGTGCATCAGGTCAATCATCAGCCGCACGCGGGCGGGCACCTCGACGGAACTGGCGATGTCCACAGGCGCCTTGGCGTCCACCTTCGGCTTCGGGCGGCGCGCCCAGTCCTGCGCCTTGACCATGCGCACCTCGACCTCGCGGACGGAGGTGAAATATTCGTCGAGCTTCTCGCGGTCGGGCTTGCCCAGGCCGCGTTGGAAGTCCTTCGCCTCCTCCAGCACGGTGTCCATGATGCTCTGGCCCTGCTTGAGCCGCTGCACCTGTGCCGTCACCTCGTTGGCCGTGCCGTCCACGAACATGTTCTTGAACACCCGCGAAGGCTTCTCATCCGCCGGGATCGGCACGCCGCTGCGCGTGAAGGACAAACCCCGGCTCGACGACGACGCCAGCACCAGCGAGCCAAAGCGCGTGTCCGGCACGAGCTTCTCAATGGCGTATTGGTCGAGCGAAATGGTGTTCTTGAAATTGTCCGCGCGCGGGTGCGGGGCGGCGGTGAGGTAGCACAGCTCCGCCGGATGCCCGCCGTCCACCTCGGGGTGGGAGAGGCCGGAGATGATCGTGAAGTCCTTGCGCAACTCTTGCAGGGGTTCCAGGTAGGGCGTCAGCGCGTAATCGCGCCCGGCCTGCTCGGGGAACAGGTTCGGCGTGTGCAGACCGAGCGTGGTGTTGATGCAGATCATCCGGCGCGGCGGCTGGGCGGCGGCCTGCGCGCGCAGCGGCGTCATCACCTCCAGCAAGGGCAGCGCGAGCGTGACGCCGGCACCGCGGAGGAAAGTGCGGCGGGAAAAACGTGTGGCCAGTTTCATAGGTGCTTCATTTGTAGCGGAACAAATCACTTTCGACCACCGCGTGAACCAAGCTCCGCAGACCGTAGTCCGACTGCTTCGCTTCCGCCAGAATTCGGTTCACGGCTTGATGGTCGCCAAAACCCACCGGCTGGCCGGTCGCGTAAGTTACCAGCTTCTCGGTCAGGCAGCGCGCGACCTGTTCGGAGTCGGTGAGCAGCAGCTTCTTGAACTCCTCCACGGTGGTGAACTTCCGGCCGTCGGGCAGTTCGTCGCCGGCGTCCACCGTCCGGCCTTCGCCGTATTGATACGCGGCGAGGTATTTCGCCAGCGGGCCGACGCGGTTGTTCACCCGGTTCTTCTGCTCGGCCACGATGCGATACTTTTCACGCCAGCCGCCGATCACGTCGTAGTTCTCCAGCGCGAAGCCCGGCGGATCAATCCGCGCGTGACACCCGGCGCAGTTCTCCGTCGCGCGATGCTTCGCGAGCTGTTCGCGGATGGTCGTCGCACCACGGATGTCCGGCTCGACGGCGGGGACGTTCGGCGGTGGTGGCGGCGCGGGCCGGCCGATGATGCGGTCCAGCACCCACACGCCGCGCAACACCGGCGACGTCGTCGTGCCGTTGGCCGTGACCTTGAGCACGCTCGCGTGGGTCAGCACCCCGCCGCGATGCCACTCGGGTTTGAGCGTGACCTTGCGAAAGGCGACCCCCTGCACGTCCGGAATGCCGTAGTGCTTGGCCAGCCGGTTGTTCAACATGGCGAAGTCCGAGTCCACGAAGTTCTTAACGCTGAGGTTCTGCTTGAGCAGCTCTTCGAAAAACAGATGCGTCTCCCGCACGGCCGACCATTGCAGCAGTTCCTCGAATTCGGGATAAAGCGCCTTGTCCGGCGTGGTGGCCTCGATGTCGCGCAGGCTCAGCCACTGGCCGGTGAAGTTCTCGGTGAACGCCTGCGCCTTGGGATGCTTCAGCATCCGCTCGACCTCCGCGCGCAGCACCTCGGGCTTGCGCAGTTCCCCTTTCGCCGCCAGCGCGAGCAGCGGCTCATCCGGCATTGTGCTCCACAGGAAATACGAGAGGCGCGACGCCAGCGCGTGATCGTCCAGCGGGCCGGTTGGTTCGCGGAAATAGAGGAACTTCGGCGAGGCCAGCACCGCCTTGTAGCCTGCCCGGAGCGAGGCCTCGAACGGCTGGCCCATCTCCAGGGACTTCGCCGCAACGGCAACGAAGGGCTTCTCCTCGCCTTCAGCCACGGGGCGGCGGAACGCGCGGGGGAGCAGTGTGCGGATCAGTCTTTCCGCGTCCGCGAGCGTGCCTTTCTTGGGGTCAAAGGGGACTGGAGTGTCCCCTTCACGGGGGCCGTCGCCGAACACGCGGCGGTAGCTTTCGGTGGGCCAGGTCTCCGGGAACGGCCCCTCGGTCTCGACCCAGTGAACTTTCAGCCCCGGCCCGGGATACTCCGCCATCGTCTCCTGCTTGAGATACACGAAGGGCAGCGCCATCGGCATGATTTTGACCGTGTCGTTCTTTGCCCCGAGCCGTTCTTCGAACTCGATGACCGTCGGCTTCGGTCCCGGCGGTGCGTCGAAATAGCCGATGTGGCGCGCGTAGTTGCCGCTCACGACGAAGTTGCCCAGCAGCAGGCCCAGCGGCAGCGGCGTCGGTGAGTTGTGCGCGGAGACGGCGATGCGGAACTTGTAGCGGCCCGGCGCGGGCGCCTTGAACTGCCGCACGTCCGTGGCCCCGCCCCGGAAGATCACCACGCCGTCGTCCTGCTTGTAAACGCCGTTGGCGAACCACTTGGGCAGCGACTCGTAAAAGTCAAAGCGCTCCTGCTTGCTCTCCAGCTTGTGGACCGGCAGGACGGCGGCGCTGATCACCGCATCCGCCGCTTCCAGATAGCGCTCCATCAGCACCGGCGAGATGTTCAGCGCCGCGCCGACGTTGTCGAAGCCCTGCGCGATGGTGTCCTCCGGCAGCATCTCCTTCACCATCACATTCACGGCGAAGAGGTCGCGCACGGTGTTCTCGTATTGGACGCGGTTAAGCCGTCGCAGCACTACGCGTCCATCCGCCCGCTGCTTGGCCGAAGCCTCGTCCAGCCGCGCGGTCAGTTGCCGCACGAAGGTCTGCACCAGGGCGGCCTCCGGTTTCGGCTCCTTCTTGGGCGGCATCTCGCCGGACTGCACGCGGACCGCCACCTCGCGCCAGCGCTCGAAGGTGCTGGGCTTGGAGAGGTCCGTGTCCAACTGGTCGAGGCGCAGGTCGCCCTTCACCTTTTCGGGACCGTGGCAGCGCAGGCAGTGCTCCTTGAAGAACGTCGCCGTCAGGGTGTCGTGCGAAGGCGCGGCGGCCGCGGCCACCATCGTGCCCAGCGCGAAGGCCGCCGTGGCAACGGCGGTGATGAAGAGACGGCGCGAGCCGTTCGAGGCGGGCCTCATAAGCAGGTTGAAAGCAGCAGCCGACATTGAATCCAGTGACGAGTCTAGTCCATCTGCCGGCGGGGGACGCAAATCAGATTTTCGCGGCCCGGCGAGAATGGGCGCAAATCAGTTTTTGAGCGCCTCGCAGGATCTCATTAGCACCCGGCTTGAGCCGGGTGAAAGCGGGTGGGGCGAGGGCGAACCGTTTCAACGGTTTGCCCCAGCAGGCGGCCGGTGCGGCTGGCATAAGCCGTTGAAACGGCTGGCCAGCGTGCGGTTGCCCCTACACTGACCGGGTGCTAATGAGAGCACCCAAAACCTGATTTGCGCCCGGCGAGAATGTCCGAGGGGCAGATACCGGCTGCCACAGCGGTCCGGGGCACCGGGTGCGTTGCTCAAAGGCCGGAACTGACGAAACAAAACGAAGCACGGACTGACGAATGGAGGCCGAGGGAGTCGAACCTGCCTCGTTTTCATTCGTCAGTCCCCATTCGTCAGTCAAAGTCGTCTTCGGTTGTCTGATCAGTGCCTCCGCCATCGGAGTTTTCATGAGCCGCTTCCTGGCGGATTCTCTCTGCTTTTGAAGCGCCAGCCTTGGCTCGAAGGCCGATTTGCGCCTGGTCGGACAATTTTCCGATGATTCCGGTTGACAGGCCTTCCGGGGGTGACGAAGTTCGGGGCTATGAAACCGCGCTACCGGGCCGGTGTCAGTGGCTTCACGTTGATTGAACTCCTCGTGGTGATCGCCATTATTGCGATTCTGGCCAGCATGTTGCTGCCGGCCTTGAGCAAGGCGAAGGCGAAGACCCAGGGCACCGTCTGCAACAACAACATGAAGCAGATCGGTCTGGCCTACAAATTCTACGCTGATGACCATGATTCAAAACTAGTGGAGATGGGCAGAGATCAGACCCCTGTGCCCAGCAACTGGATTCAGAATCCTGTATACACCTATTGGCCAGATTTACTGCGCAGCTATCTCCACAAGCGTGAAATCATTCAATGCCCTCAGGTAAAGGACGCCGCTCTGCGGGGTATTGGCATGACCTACAGTGGCGGCACCGCAGGCGTCGGCTTTCTCGATCCATCCCCTGGTCAATTTGTCCGAGAGCATCAGATCGCCCAGCCGGCGGCGACGGTTACTTACGGAGATGCCGGCATGGTGACCTCGACGACCATTGTGCTGCCCAACCCGGACGACTGGGCCGGTGATCCCCAAAGCGGCAGCCTGCACTACTTCCGCACGCCCCACCCGGTCAGCGGCGTGTTTCCGACGCCGAGCACGACTTACGCCGAGAGGATGTTCAACCGGCACAACAAGCGGACGAATACGGCGTTTGTGGACGGCCACAACGAGACCATCCCGGTGAGCCAAGTCGGTTTCCAATACCCGCCTGGTGATCCGTTGTCTCTCTGGGACAGACAATGAAGCTTGTCCGGCCAGCTCTAGTTCTCCTCTCAGTTTGCCTGGCAATCGGCGGCGGTTGTAACCGGAAAAGCCGTGGCGGGGCCGCACCAAGCTTTTCTCAGGAGGCGATGCAGGCTGTGGCGGAGGCCGAGAAGTCCCCCCAGACCTCGCTTGATCTGCTTAACGAAACGTTGAAAAACTGGGTGCTGCGGAAATCCAACTATCCGAAAGATCCCCAGGAGTTCGTGACCGCCGGCATCCTGCCGCGCTTGCCCAACCCGCCTCCGGGCAAGAAGTTCGTGATCGATGCGCAGCGCGTCCGGGTGATGCTGGCGAACGAGTAATCCCGAACGCTGCAGTGAGCACTGTGGGTGGGGCATGAGCCGGATGAGCAGGAGGTTGTGACGAAAGGCACGGGCTGGTGCGCTTCTCAAGCGGGAGCTGAACAGGCGCTTTCCGTCTGTGTCACCCGAAGTTCCCCCTCGGCGGCCACGGCTTCGCGGCTGAAGATAATTCCTGCCGCGCTGTAACAACTCCCCGCCGTTGCTTCT
Source organism: uncultured Klebsiella sp. (assembly GCA_964496695.1). Classification (GTDB taxonomy): domain Bacteria; phylum Verrucomicrobiota; class Verrucomicrobiia; order Limisphaerales; family SXTU01; genus SXTU01. The sequence continues at coordinate 74,967 of CAZCBE010000012.1, read as the reverse complement.
GTATCCGGCAGAATGCATTCTTCCTCCGCACCCATGCATCCCGCCCACGCCTGTCCCAAGTGCGGTGCCCCGCTCCCGGCGGATGCTCCGCGCGGCCACTGCCCACAGTGTCTGCTGGGCCTCGCGTTGGAAGACCGGCCCACGCTCACCTCGCTCGGCAGCCCGCCGCCCCCCGGGCCGCGCAGCTACGCCGAGCCACCGGAGACGGAGACGAAGCATCCCGTGCTCGGCACGCGGCTCGGCTACGTGGGCGACTACGAGTTGCTGGAGGAAATCGCTCGCGGTGGAATGGGCGTGGTTTACCGGGCCCGGCAGTCGAGCCTCAAGCGCATCGTCGCCGTGAAGATGATCCGCTCGGGTGAATTCGCAGGCGAGGCGGAGGTGAGGCGGTTCCGCGCCGAGGCCGAGGCGGCGGCGAACCTCCGGCATCCGAACATCGTCGCCATCCATGAAATCGGGGAACACGAGGGGCGGCATTACTTCTCCATGGATTTTGTCGCTGGCCAGAACCTCGCGCAGGTCTGCGGTGGCCAGCCCGTCGCGGCGCGGCAGGCGGCGGAGTGGTTGAAGGCCATCGCCGAGGCGGTGCAGTTCGCGCACCAGCGCGGCGTGCTGCACCGCGATCTGAAGCCGCAGAACATCCTCGTGGACGCGGAGGGGCGGCCGCACGTCACCGACTTCGGCCTCGCGAAGGATCTTCATGCCGACGGCGGCGTGACACAAACCGGCGCGGTCATGGGCAGCCCCAGCTACATGGCCCCCGAACAGGCGCGCGGGCGCAACGACCTCGTCGGTCCAGCGAGCGATGTGTATTCGCTCGGCGCGGTGCTCTACGAACTGCTCACGGGCCGCGCTCCGTTCCGGGGCGCATCCACGATCGAGACGCTGAACCGCGTGATGACCGAGGAGCCCGCGCGTCCGGGATCGCTCAATGAAGCCGCCCCGACGGACCTCGAAACCATTTGCCTCAAATGCCTGGAGAAGGAGCCCGCACGCCGCTATCCCACGGCGCGCGCGCTGGCGGAGGATCTGGGACATTTCCTGGCGGGCGAGCCGGTGCAGGCCCGACCCGCAAGCGCGGCCCGGCGGGCGGTGAGCTGGGCGCGCCGGCATCGCACTTTGATGACTGCGGCTGCCTCGGCGCTGTTCCTCGCGCTGGCGGGCCTTGCCTACGGGCTGTGGGAGCAGACGCAGTATCTCACCTGGCTCAACGCTCATCCCGGCCACTTCAAAGCTCCCGGCCCGCGCACCGCCGGGCTCAAGCAGGGCGGTCTGGGTATCTTCATGTTCATGGTGCTGATTTACGCCACGCTCATTTACCGGAAGCTCTCCACCCGGCAGCCATGGACGAAGTTGTTCGACCCCGCGAGCGCGTTCGCGGCCCGACATCCAGTGGCCCCCGGCTGGGCGGCGCTGTTCGGCGCGCTTGGCGCGCTTGGCGTGGTGAATGCGCTCTATTTTACCGGCCAGACCATCGAAGCCTATGTGTGGGAGGACTTCATCTCCTGGGCGACTCTGCTGGCGATCATCTATCCGTCGTTCTTTTTCGGCCTGGGCCTGCTGATGCTGGTGGTGCGCGAGCAGGCGGCGGCTTCACTGGGGTTGCCGATGCCCGGAGCGGCACAGTTGAAGCCGGAGCAGCTCGCCTCGATCAGCGCGGAGTTGTTTGCGGGTCGCAAGGTAGCAGCCGTCAAACTCTATCGCGAGGCCACTGGAGCGAACCTGAACGTCGCGCTGGCACAGGTCGGCGCGCTGGTGTGGAAGCTTTCCGACGAGCAGCCGGGGAAGTTTGCCACCGACCCGACGCGCTTTGCCCGCGTGGCCGTCAAGCGCCTGATCGTGACCGCCATCGTCTGCGGGGCGGCCATTGCCTTGGTGGGAAGCTTCCTGCCGGAGCGTCTGCTGCCGGCATGGCCGGTGAACCTCGCCGTGGGGTTTGGCGGTAGCCTGTGCATTATGTTGATGGCGAGCTACCGGAAATTCTGGCAGCGGATGCTGTGCATCCTGCCGGTGATGATTTCGAGCAGCTTCCTCTCGTCCTACACCAAGGCGCACAATCCCGAACTGGACTATATCCTGCCGTGGATGCTGGGTGTGTTCGTCGGCATCACGCTCCTCGCACTGGCACGGGGAAAAATCCTGCCTGACGAACCGCCTTCCGCCGTCAGAGGCGCGGGTGCGGATGCCTCCCGACCGGCGGGGCCGGTGTGATCTTGAACGGTCCTGCTTCGAGTGTATGCACCATCTGGATGCGCCCATGAACACCCCAGCACTCACCTGCCCGAACTGCGCCCAGCCGCTGCCGACGGACGCCCCCCAGGGTCATTGCCCGCAGTGCCTGCTCGCGCTCGTGCTGGCGGCCAAGCCCGGCGAAGCCACGCAGGCCGCGTTGAATCAAGCCACGCAGGACAGCGGTTCCTCCGCAGCAAAACCCTCGCCGCTCTACTTCAATCCCGGCGACAAGGTCCGTTACTTCGGCGACTACGAGCTGCTGGAGGAGATCGCGCGTGGCGGCATGGGCGTGGTGTGGAAGGCCCGGCAGGTCAGCCTCAACCGCATCGTCGCCCTCAAGATGATCCTCTCCGGCGGCTTCGCCAGCGAGGCCGAGGTCAAGCGCTTCCGCACCGAGGCCGAGGCCGCCGCCAATCTCGATCACCCGCATATCGTGCCCATTTACGAGGTCGGTGAGCACGAAGGCCGCCATTACTTCAGCATGAAGCTCATCGCGGGCGGCAGCCTCGCGGACCTGATCGTTCGTGGCCGCCGACGTGAGGAGGCGGACCCTTCCGACCGTGTGAACCCTCCGCCTCCTGACGTCGGCGGCTGCCCGTTGGCACACCGCGTCGAACTGCTCGCCCAGGTCGCCCGCGCCGTCCACTACGCGCACCAGCGCGGCATCCTGCACCGTGATCTCAAGCCCGCGAACATTCTCCTCGATGCCGCCGGCCAGCCGCACGTTACTGACTTCGGCCTCGCCAAGCTCGTGCATCAGGATGCCGGCCTCACCCGCACCGAGGCCGTCATGGGCACCCCCGCCTACATGGCCCCCGAGCAGGCGCAGGGACGTGTGAAGGAACTCACCACGGCGGCGGACATCTACAGCCTCGGCGCGATGCTCTACCACCTGCTGGCCGGCCGGCCGCCCTTCGTCGCCGAAACCCCGTTGCAGGTCATGCGCCGCGTGGTGGAGGAAGAACCTGCCAATCCCGGCAAGTTCATGGAGCACCGCGATTACGACCTGGAGACGATCTGCCTGAAGTGCCTGGAGAAGGACCCCAAGCGGCGTTACGGCTCGGCCGAGGCGCTCGCGGACGAACTGGAACGCTGGCTCCGCCATGAGCCCGTGCTGGCCCGGCCCACGGCCACCCCCGAACGCGTCGTGAAATGGGCGCGGCGCAAGCCCGCGCTCGCCGCGCTCGCCGGCGTGAGCGTCCTGGCAATGCTGGCGCTGGTGGCGGGCCTGACGCGCTACGCGGACACGTTGCGGACGCATGCCGCCGAGACACAGGAACGCTTCCGCCTCACGCTCATCGAGCAGGCGCGCGCGCAGCGGCTGCTCGGCAACCGTCCCGACGCGTGGCAGCGCCTCGCGGAGGCGGCCGCGATCCGGCGCACGCCGGAGCTGCGCACCGAGGCCATTCAGGTGCTCGCGCAGCCGGGCGTGCGCCACGCGTTCAACGCGCCGCTCGACCGCGTTGTCGAGAGCCAGTTCAGCACGGACGGAAAATTGCTGGTGGTTGCCGGCGAGGGTTATGTGACGCCGGACTGGCCCGGCTACGCGACGAATGCGTGGAAGTCCTTCGTGCGGCTCTGGGAAGTGCCCGGCGGCAAACTGCTTGGCGCGATTCCGTGGCATCTCGCAGGCGGCCCCTTCGCCATCAGCCCTGACGGGGGGCTTCTGGCTGTGCCGCAGATGAACGCCGCCGACCGCGCGCAACTCACGCTCTGGTCCGTGCGTGGCAGCCATGTTGTGGCGGAATTGCCCGCCGTGGGCGCATCGCAGTTCAGCCCGGACGGCCAGCGTCTGGCCGTGCAGGAGAACAACCGCGTGAGCATCTTTGTCCGCGACGGTGAACGCTGGCAGGCTGGCCCGCGCTACGAGTTTGCGTCGGCCATCCTCATGTGGACCGCGCCGGAGGAAATCCTGATTCAGCGCTTTGCGTGGAACGGGCCGGAACTTGACATCGCGAAGCGAACTTCCACGAACGACGCGATGCGGCTCATCCGTTGGAATGTCGCGACCGACCAGCATGTGTTCCCAGTGAATGATGACGGGTTCATCCGCGTGCGCAGTCAGGGCGTGCATCCGACGCGCACCGGCTATGGGCCGGAGAACGAGGAGGTGCTGGCCATCAGCGCGGACGGACGCGCCGTGGCCACGCGGCGGCTGATGGCGACCGGCCCGGCTGAAGAGATGCTCATCCGCGATGCGGGCAGCGGCAGCCAGCTCAGCTCCTTGCGGCTCACGCCGTTTCCGAAAGTTGCGCAGGAACGCCCCGAAACCATCCTGCTCGGCGAACGCGGCCGGCGGCTGATTTTCTCCGACCCGGTCGAGCCGGGACATCTGCGCGTGTATGATGTCAACAGCGGGAAGTTTCTGGTGGGCATCGGCGAGCCGGGCTTGGAGCTGTCGCATGCTTTCCGGCGGTTCAACCACGCGGGCCTCGCCAGCACCGGCACGTCCGGCTCCGGGGCCGACATGATGGTTTGGTCCAACCGCCATGTGTTCACGTTCTCCACCAGCCGCCCGTCCACCAACACGCCGTGGGTTTCGCCCGTGCGCAATCTCAGTCCGGACGGCACGCTCTTCGCCGCCGACATCATCACGAGCGAACGTAATATCGGCCTGTGGGAACTGGACGGCAGCCGGCGCTTCGCCGCCATCCCGAATGCTTGGAACCCGGTTTGGTCTGCGGACAGCCGCTGGCTGGCAGTCGAGACACACGGCATGTTGGAGCGCAGGAAGGGGCATTTCCACTCCGCCAATTTCGGGCAGGTCTTTGAAGTGCTGCCCGGCGTGCCCACGCACCGGCTGGCCGCCGCGCCGCGGCGGTTCACGTTCAGCCCCGATGGCCGGCAGCTCGCGGTGAATCTCGAACAGCTTCAGGGCAGCCTGCTGTGGGACGTGGAGCGCCACGGCTCGCGTTTGAATCTGCATCTCACGACGAGCCGGCTGCGCGAGAACGAGGTGTATTTCGCCACCAACGGGACTGCGTGGGTGCTCAACGACCAGAATCAGCACCCCGGCTTTTCCCTGGCGAAGGTCGGACGGTTGGGCCAGCCGACGACGGTGCTCACGACCAACGATGCCAGCTCGGTCATGGCCCGGGCGTTCTCGCCGGACGGCAGCCGGCTGCTGCTGGTCTGCTCGGCGCACAAATGGCAGACCAACGCGGCCTACGGCGGAGAGCATCTGCAGCTCTGGGACCCGGCGGCGCGCACGCGCCTCGCGCTCTGGCCGCATCCGGGCGTGAACCAGCACCGGGGCTCGGGGTGGATGCAGGGCCCGCTGGTCTTCAGCCCGGATGGCCGGCGCGTGGCCATGGCGTGCTTCGGCGCGTGCGGCTTCGACCTCTGGGACGTGACAACGGGGAAGCGGCTGTTTGAGCTGTATCAGTCGCCGACCGCCCCCGCCTGGGCCAAGCCGCGTCCGGGCCTGGTCCAGCAGATCTTCCGCGCGCTCTTCCGCATTCACTCCGGCCCGCCTGCCGGTCCGGCGGAGACACGCCTCTTCACCGAGTATTCGGTCAAGGCCATCGCCTTCACGCCGGACAGCCGGCTGGTGATTTCCTGCGCCGAGGATCGCGCGGTGATCCGGGAAGCCGCCACCGGCCGTGAACTTGCCCAATGCCGCGGCGTGTCGAACATGCTTGCGCTCGCCATCAGCCCCGACGGGCGCACGTTCGCCACCGGTGATGAAGGCCGCCACCTCCGGTTGTGGGAGCTGCCTTCCGGCCGCGAGCTTGCCGTATGGCCCGCCCACGAGGCCGCCGTGACGGCGCTGACGTTCAGCCCGGACGGAGCAACCCTGGTCAGCGGTGCGCGGGACGGCGCGGTAAAGCTCTGGAATCTGCCGGCGCTGCGCAGTGAACTGGCGGCGCTCAAGCTCGACTGGTGAACGCGATGTGAAGCCAATGCCGTGGCCCTGATTTTCCCCCAACCCTGTCCCGACGATGCCAGCCGCCGCGCGCGCGACGGGGCCTTCACCGCCACGCACTGGAGCATCGTGCTCGCGGCCGCCGGCAGCGACTCGCCCGCCGCCCGCGATGCACTCGCGCGCCTGTGCCGTGATTACTGGCAGCCGCTCTACACCTACGTCCGCCGGCGCGGCTGCGATGCACATGAGGCGGAGGACCTGACGCAGGAGTTTTTCGCGCGGCTGCTGGAGAAGGACTGGCTCAAGCAGGTGCAGCCGGAGAAGGGGAAATTCCGCTCCTTCCTGCTGGCCGCGCTGAACCACTTCCTGAGCAACGAATGGGACAAGCAGCGCCGGCTCAAGCGGGGCGGCGGCATCACGCTGGTTTCGCTGGATGAAACCCGCGATGAGGAAGGCCGCCTCCACGCGGAGCCGGCGGACGGTCTGACGCCGGAGCGGGCCTTCGAGCGACGCTGGGCGCTCACCCTGCTGGAGCGCGCGCTCAAGGCGCTCGAAGCGGATTGGGCCGGCCGAGGGCGGGCCGCGGAGTTTGCCGCCCTGCAAGGCTTCCTCTCCGCCATGCCGGAAGGTGATGCCTATGCGAAAGCTGCCGCCCAGCTTGGCCAGACCGAGGGCGCGGTGCGCGTGGCCGTGCATCGCCTGCGCAAGCGCATGGGTGAACATCTCCGCCGCGAAATCGCGCAGCCGGTCGCGAGCGAGGCCGAAGTGGAGGCCGAACTCCGCGAGTTGTTCGCCGCGCTCGCTGGCTAGCGTGACGCGGTCTCCTCCCACTTGGAGCAAGTCTTATCAGGAACCGTGCCTATGAGATCGGAGGGACCACTTCAACACAGAGCCGCAACCAAAGTGGCCAGATGACTCGCTTTAACGCAAAGGGCGCAGAGACCGCAGAGAGACGCAGAGGATATTTTTCTTCGGTCTCTGCGCAACTCTGCGTTCTCTGCGTCTCCGCGTTAGAGGGGCCGCCACTTTCAACTGCATCGTCTCAGCTTATCGGGCCTTGCTCCGGGAGTTCTTCAGATAATACAGATGCCCGTCCTCCGCGCCGGCCAGCAGGTCGGGGATGCCGTCGCCGTTCCAGTCCACGACCGTCGGGCTCACGTCGTGGCTGGCGACGTTTTTGTCGGCGAGCTTGCCCATGTCCTTGAAGAAGAACTTGCCGTCGCGCGCGTCCACCTGCCGGAGGAAGTTCGCGTTCTCGCCGTTGAGCAGCAGGTCGAGCTTGCCGTCGCCGTCCCAGTCCACCACGCAGAGTTTGCGGCGGCCGCTCTTGCCGGCCGTGCCGGCGTTGAGGCGGAGGGGCTGGCCTTTCTCGTCGCAGAAGATGCGCTGGGGCGGGAGGAGTTGCTTCGCGGGCGGGCCGCCTGCCCCACTGCGGAGGGCCCGCGGGAAGAAGGCGAGGTAGCCCTCGGGGTCGAGCATCACGAGGTCGGTAAGGCCGTCGCGGTTCCAGTCCACGGCGAAGGGCGTCGTGCGCCATTGCGTGAGGAGCGCCTTGCCCTCGGGCCGCAGCCAGCCCCACGCGAGCGTGGGCGGCGCTCCGGCCCATTCCACTTCCACCGGCTGGGCGGCGGCGAGCTTCGGCGCTGTGCGCGTGCCGGTGTTCTTGAACCAGACCACCTTGCCGAGGATGGAGTTGACGAGCAGATCGGGCAGGCCGTCGCCATCCCAGTCGGCGGTGCTCAAAGTCGTGTAGCCCCACTTCGCCTCGGCGGGACCTTGGATGCTGCCGTTCGGACCGGCCAGGAAACGGATGACCTTGCCCTCGGCTTCGAGCCGGCGCGGCGCGGCCCACTTGGGCTGCTCGACGCCGGGGCCGCTGAGGTTCTCGAAGAACTCCACGTAGCCCGCCGTGTTGCCACAGAGGATGTCGGTGTCGCCGTCGCCGTCCCAGTCAATGCCCACGGGCGTGGCCAGTGCGCCGCACTTGAGGTCGGCGGCCTGCTGCTGAAAATAGCGCGGCGCAAGGAACTGCGGCGTGCGGTCGGCGGCGAGCTTGCCGGTGTTCAGCAGCAGCGCGACCCGGCCATCCTCGTCCCCCACGATGAGGTCGCTGTGGCCGTCCTTGTTCCAGTCGAATGCGACCGGGACGATCATCTCCAGTTCCATCGTCAGCGGCTCGCCGGACGGCAGCTTGAGCCGGCGGCCCGGGGCGTAGCGCGGCTGCGTGCGCGTGCCGATGTTCTCGAAATAAGTGAAGCCATCAAGGAACTCGCCGCAGAGCAGGTCGAGATCGCCGTCACCGTCGAAGTCCACGAAGTTCGGCGACGGACAGCCGAAGGTGTCCACGGGCGAGCCGCCAGCCTCGACCTTGCGCGCCGAGTCGTAGCGTGGCGACGCGGTGGTGCCGAAGTTCTTGAGCCAGTAAACGAAGCCATGCAATGGGCCGTTGGTCCACTTGCCCGCGCGATCCCACGCATCATCCCAGCCGTAGTCGCTCCAGTCCTCGACGCCCACGACGAGGTCGAGCGCGCCGTCGCCGTCGTAGTCGGCGAAGCGCCACTGGTTATGCCGGATGCGCGGACCCTTGGTGGCCTTGGGGTTCACAAGGTTGGTGTGGATGTTCGCAGGCAGGCCGAGCTTGAGTGGATTGTCCAGTCCGGCGGTGAGGAAATTCGGATACTCCGTGGCAGGCGAGAGCACGCGCACGCGGCCATCCACGTAGGAAGGCATGACGTAGTGGACGGCCTTGCTGAGGTGGGTCGCGGGCTTGAAGACCGGGAACGGGTTCTTCGCCGTGTCGGTGTTGGGATTCGCAAACTGCCAGATGCCGTTGAAGGGCTTGTCGGGGCACGAGACGAACAGGTCGAAGCGGCCATCGCCCCGGGAGTCCACCGGCACGGGCCAGGCCCACAGGCCGACCCCGAGATCCACGGTGAGGCCGGGGTGATTGAACTTCACACGGTCCAGCGCGAGGGCGGGAGCGGCGAGCGCGAGCAAGGTGGCGAGGGAGCGGAGCAAGGCGTTCATGGCGGAGTCTGGTGTGAGCGTCGGGTGGGAGACCGGAGGCGTCAAGCGCGCGCCTTGTAGCGCAAGCCTCTGGCTTGCCGTATCGCCGGCGTCCGCGCCGGCCTTTGCGTTCGTGGCTCCAGCGTGCTTCGTCCGTCAAACGGGCCGGCGAGGACGCCGGCGGCACGGCAAGCCGGAGGCTTGCGCTACGGGCGAGGGGCCCCCTCGGCAATGGGCTGTCAGTGGGCAGGTTGACGTGACCTCCGCGTGCCGATACCTTCCGGGCCTATGATGGCTGGAACTGCAACGAGCACCGCGACGAACGCCCAACCGAGTTTCCGCGTGGGTGACGAGCGGCTGATCAAGCTCACCGCGAACGCCGCGAAGAAGGTCTCCACCCTGCTCACGAAGCAGGGCCGGCCCGCTGGCGTGCTGCGCGTGGCGGTGATCGGCGGCGGCTGCTCCGGCCTGCAATACAAGATGGACCTGCAGGACCGTCCGCAAAACCGCGACTTCCTCGTTGAGAGCGCGGGCGTGAAGGTGGTCGTGGACCCAAAGAGCGCGCTCTACGTGACCGGCAGCGAACTGGATTACGTGGAGGCGTTGACCGACGGCGGCTTCAAGGTGACGAATCCCAACGCCGCGACGAGCTGCTCGTGTGGCGAGAGTTTCAGCGCGTGATCTCGCGGACGAGCGGAATTCTCGATGAAATCCACGAGTAAGGGGCGGCAAAACAAACTGGCTGGCCAGATAGGTGAGTATTTGGTTTGCGCGGAACTTGGGAGACGAAACTTAATTGCAACCCCCTTTGCAGGCAATGTTCCGGCTTTCGACATACTCGCTACAGACGAGTCATGTCGCACAGTGCCTATTCAAGTAAAAGCAAGCCGAGGAGATAGATGGCCTACGGACGCTCGGCATTGGTTGCAACTGGAGTATGATCCTCAAACCGGAGTGCAACAAAACCTTGGCCTAACAAAGATACAAAATCCGGATTTGATTTTCGTTTGCGTCGCAATCGCAGCACCGGAAGTATCCAAGGAGCGAAAAGACCGGTTTTTCATTTTAACTAAAGCACAGCTACAGGAAGTCTGCCGCAGGTGCTATTCGGATTGGATGGATCGACACCAGTGGAAACGACCGAAAACGCAAGAATCCTTCGATTGCCGCTATTCGATAATAGACCTGCAAAGTTTCGAAGATAACTGGCGAATCATCACGGACCGATTTGCGCCAACAAATCCGATTCAATCCCATGAATCTAAGGAAGATTGATTCATGACCGACTGCTTCGCTCTCCTCGACGAGCCGCGCCGCCCGTGGCTGGACACCGGTTCGCTCAAGGCCAAGTTCCACGCCCGCTCCGCCGAGGTGCATCCCGACCGCGTCCACAACGCGCCCGCCGCGGAGCGCGCCGCCGCCCAGGAGCGCTACACCGCGCTGAACGCCGCGTTCAATACCCTGCGCGAGCCGAAGGACCGCCTGCAGCACCTGCTCGAACTAGAGACCGGCGCGAAGCCGGGGAACATCCAGTCCACGCCGACGGAATTGACCGACCTGTTCTTCGAGGTGGGCCGCCTGTGTCGCGACGTGGATTTCTTCCTGCTGGAAAAGGGCCGGGCGAATTCGCCGCTGCTCAAGGTGAAGATGTTCCAGCGGGCGATGGACTGGACGAACCAGATCAACGCGCTGCAAGTGCGCCTCAACGCGAAGCGCGGCGAACTGGAGACGGCGCTGTCCGCGATGAACGAGGTGTGGACGACCGCCCCGGCCGAACCGGAGGCCCGGCGGGCGGCGCTGCCGCTGGCACGGCTGGAACAACTTTATCGCACGTTCAGCTTTCTCAGCCGATGGACCGCCCAGTTGCAGGATCGTGTGGTGCAGCTCGCGTTTTGAAACTCGGATTCCAAACTAGTGCCCGCGAAACACGCGAAATTCCGCGCAAAACTCCTTCCCCTTCCTTTTCGCATGTTTGGCTTGTTTCGCGGGCTCCGCTTCGGAATCAGGTCAAATTGACTGAGGTGCCTGCACCCGCACGGTCGGCACGCCGTCGGTGAGTTCGAGGGCGGTGATGGTCACGGTGCCGCCTTCGCCCACGTCCGCATCGAAGAGCGCGCGGGCCAGCGGGTTGATGAGCCACGCCTCAAGCTGGTTGCCCACGCCGCGCCCGCCGTTGCTCAGGTCGCGCAGGCAGTGCTCGCGCAGCACGACCCTCACCTCATCGGTCAGCGTCACCTTGATGCGCTGCTGGTCGGCCAGCCGGGCGAGGATGCCGGCGACCATTTTGTCAAAGATCAGCGTCGCGATGGCGGGCCGGATGAAGTCAAAGACCACGATGTTCTCACCGATGCGGTTGAGGATTTCCGGGCGGTTGAGCTGGAGCTTGAAGTAGTTCGCGATCTCGCTGCGGACCTTCTGCTCGACCTGTTCGTAGGCCTCGTCCGGCTGGACGTTCAGCACGCGGCGGCCCTCCTCGTCGTGTTTGTAGATGCCCAGGTTCGACGTGAAGATGATGACCGCCTCGCTGAAATAAACCCGCTCGCCGCGTCCGCTGGTGAGCACGCCGTCGTCGAGAATCTGGAGGAACTTGTCGAGGATGCGCGGGTGGGCTTTTTCGATCTCATCGAAAAGCACGACGGAGAACGGTTTCTCGCGGATCGCATTGGTCAGTTCGCCGCCCATGTCCGAGCCGATGTAGCCGGGCGGCGCGCCGATGAGCCGCTGGTCCGCGTGCTCGGCGGAGAACTCCGACATGTCGAAGCGAATGTAGGCACGCTCGTCGCCGAAGAGCAGCTCGGTGAGCGTCTTCGCCAGCTCGGTCTTGCCGGTGCCGGTCGGCCCGGCGAGGAACATCACACCGCGCGGCTTGCCGCCCGCCCGCGATCCCTGCGAGCCGCTGAGGCCGGTGACGGCGCGCTTCACGATGTCCAGCGCCTTGGTGACGGCCGCCTGCTGGCCCTTGATGCGGCGGCGGATGAACTCGCCCGCGTTGGCGATTTTCTTCCGGTCCAGCCGCTTCCACGGGTCTTCCGTCACGCCGAGCTTGTAGCGGCGCACGGCCTCGCCGATGTCGTCGAACTTGAGCTGCTCGCGCCGGCAGAGCTGCGTGATGGCGATGACATCGGTGAGCACCATGCCTTCGGTCTGCTCCACAAAGACATCGTGCAGATCCTCGCGCCGCTTCTCCTCCGCCTCGATGAAGCCCGGCAGGCTGGGGGTGATCTGGGTGATGAGCGCGCGGCGGATGATGTGGTCCGGACGCGGGATGGTCACGGCGCGGAGGCGCGGGTTGTTGAGCACCAGCCAGTCGGGCAGGTCGTTCTCCTTGTCGCACAGCCAGAAGACGGAGTTGAACTGGGCGAGCGAGTTCGCGGCGGTGATGTGCGGCTGGGCGGCGTGGCACTGCACGAGCGCCTTGCTGAAGAACTCGTGCTCGCACGCATCGAGCGAGTCCACGCGCTTCACGAAGCGCGAGGCGAAGTCGAGGAACACGGCGACGAAGTGCTCCTTGTGCGCAACCACGCGGTCGAGCGTCTCCAGTGCCTTGGCCAGGCTGCACTTCGCGCGGCCGGTGTTGTCGAAGGTCAGCTTGAAGGTGTCGGCGAAGAACTTGCGCGTGACGTCGGCGAACTCGCCGCGCGGGGTGATGACGCCGAAGCCCTCGACCGCGTTGTATTCCAGGAAGAACTGGTAGCCGCGCAGCTTGAGCGCCTCGGTCACGCACGCGGTCAGGGCGAGCGGCACATACTTCGGCGGCTGCGCGGGGACGGCGGGCTGCTCGGGCTGGTCGTCCTTGGCGGGCACCGCTGGTTTCGCGGGCTGGGCGGCCTCGAGCAAGAACGGGTAGCGGTCGCGGATATTGCCGGAGAGGATGAACTGGGACTTCACCGGCAGGAAGCGGAGCACGTCCTTGATCCAGCGGGGGGTGGCGGCATCAGCGAGGAACTCGGCTTCGGCGGGCATACGAGTGGTGAATAGCAGCCCGAAGGAATGGCGAACAGGAGAAAGCTCCAAACCCCAAGCTCCAATTTTCAAATTCCAACCGGCCGTCGGCGCTCCAGACGGGCCTTTGGAGCGGGCGTGTCTCGGCACTGCCCCCCGGAGCGCGGGGCTGCGACCCGCAGCGGCCGCCCTTGTCCCTTGCGGTTCGTATAGGCGAGCGGGACGGAGGTTCGGACGTTGCTGCGGGTCACAGACCCGCGCTCCGTCGGTTTTCGTGGGCAGTGTCCAGAGGCACCCCTTTAAAGCTTGGAGCTTATTTGGAGCTTGGAGTTTTCGACCTTCAGCCTCACCTCGCACTGCGTGGACATCTTTAAGGTGTGCTCGCCGGCGAGCGGCTGCGGGACACCGCGCGGAAGTTCGCGGCCATCGAGCTGCGTGATGTTCTGCACCCCCGCCAGCGCGGTGACAAACCACTGCCCGTCGCGACAGGTGAGGCCCACATGCCGTCGTGACACCGTGCCGATGCCGGCAAAAACCTGGCAGCCTACCGTGCCTTCGCGCCCGATGAAGTCGCCGTCCCGGCACTCGAAGGTCTGCGCGCCGACGGACAAGTCCAGCCGGGGCTGCGCCGGGACAGCGGATGCCGCCACCACGGGCGGGGCGGCCGGCTCTGCCGCGGGCGTGCCGCCACTGGGCACGACTCCGCTCAGATCATTGCCGCAGCCCGCGCCTCCACAGAGGAAGGCGAAGAACTCGTTCACCGTGCCGCAGAGCGGACAGACCTTCTTGGCGCTGGTGACCACGGCGGGAACGGCGGGGGCGGCGACCAGCTCGGGCTTGGGCTCCGGCCGGGCCGGCTCCGCCAGGACGGCGACGACGTCTAGAATGGGCTGGCCGCAGCGGACGCAGAAGGCGTCGTGCTCGGCATTGGCCTGGCCGCAGCCGCAGTGCTTCAGCCGCTGGCTCACAGGCGCAGGCGGGGCTGCAGGCCGAGCGTGCCGCGCAGGCCGGCGAGATGCCCGGGGGTGGAGGCGCGGCGCAGTTCGGCCCAGGCGGAGTCGAAGCGCGCGCGGATGTTGAGCTGGGTGGTGACGCCACTGGTGTTCGTCCGCGCGAGGAACGAATCGAGGTTCTTCACCCGGCGCTGCCAGAGCTTCACGTCAGCCGCCTGCTTGGCCTTCAGGCGCTCCGCATACCAGTCGCTGGCCAGCAGCGCCTCGCGGGTGAAGAGCGCACGGATGTCCGGGTGCGAGAGGGCGCGCCCCTCGTGGTGGCCGTCCTGCATGATGTGCAGCAGCGCCCGCAGCGGCGGACAGGCCAGCTCGATGCCGCCGTCCGCGAAGTAATGCCCCGCCACGCCGCGCGCGGTGGTGACGATGTTGTCCACGCCGTCGGCGAAGGCTGCGCCGTCCTGCAGCTCGGGCCGCAGCATCTCGTCGGTGAAGACGCTGTGCGGGTAGTTGAAGACGCGCCCGAAATAGTGGCGCACGAACCGCCCGGTGATGCGCCAGCCCAGGCGGCTCATAAGCACCGGCTGCCCGTTGATTTCAATGTCCTCGCAGCGCTCCAGATAGCCCTCGCGCTTGAGGAACTCCGGGTCGCGCTCCTCAGGACCGAGGCGGCACCACAGCTCCGGCACAAGCAAGCTGATGTCATGATCCACGCGCACCTTGGGGCCGACGTGCCCCGCGCAGGTGAGGAACACGCCGGCACCGGTGAGGATGTAGCTTACCACCGCGTTGTTCAGGTCAATGATCGGATGCAGCGCGTTGAACGGTCCCTTGGTCAGTGCGCCCTCGGAGCCCGCGCCCGTGGTGGAAGGCGACTTGCCGGTCATGCTCGAAATGAACTCGATGAACAGCTCCGGCAGTTCGAGATGGTGGATCGGATTGAAGACGCACAGCGGCCGCACCCCCGGCTCGGGCGGGTTGTTGCGGCGGCCCGGCAGCACGGCGTTGACCGGCCGGTGCAGCGGCTCGCTCGTCGGGATGCGGCGGAAGAGGCGCGTGGCCATCTCGGCCAGGTGGAACTCGCGCGGCTGGACGAGATCGTGGCGGCTTTGGAGATAGCGCGGGTTCTTCGTCATCTTGCCGTCCACGATGCGGGGCTGCGCGGAACTCACGAAGAACTTGGGCCGCCCCGCCTCCCGGGCCGCAGCCCGGATGAGGTCGGCCATCGGCGGCGTGAACTTTACGAAGTTGATGCTGTCCTCCAGCTCACGCTCCGCGTCCACGCGGGTGAGCGGCTGGTAGTTTGAGAAGAAATTCCCTGGCTGGGCGAAATCGCTCTCGGCCTGTTTGTCGTAGCCCCGATGGATGGCGTCGTCGGGGCGCTGGAACAGGCGGTATTCGCAGTTCTGGACGAACTTGAGCGAGCGGCCGGCACCGGGCTTTTGTTCCGACGCGGGCGGGACACCTGCCCCACTACCACGAAGTGCGTCGGGAGGCACCACCACGCTCGCGCTGATGTCGTCCTCCTGCTGGAGCTTCATCGCGGGGTGAAAATCCTTGCGCAGGCTGAACACGCGCCAGGCGCCGTCGGTGTCAAAGCCCACGCGCAGGTAGTTGGTCACCAGCTTGCGGTTGTCGCACTTCAGCTCGTTGCCGGGGACGCCGTTGACGATGTCCACGCCGAAGTGCTCGCGCCAGTTCTGGCCCCACTCCGGCTTGAAGAAGCGCTTCACCACGAAGACCAGCTCCTTCACATACTGCGGGATGGATTCGAGCCACGCGTTGAACTCGTCCGAGTAATCGCGCGGCGAGGGCGTGAGCAGTTTGATGACGGAGCCGAGGGAGCGCTCGCGGCCCAGCAGCGGGCGGGTGTCCGTGCCGTTGCGCTCCGCGTCGCGGAAGCGCAGCGAGTAATCGCGCCCGATCAGCTCCGCCACGGTGTCGAAGTCCCGCTTGAAGTCCGCCACGAATACCGGCCCCTGCAGGATCGCGTCGGAGAGGGATTTGGAAATCTCAGACTTGCCGCCACCGGAGACGGTGCTGGGCTTGTGGCAGAAGGTGCCTTCGCCCCGCGTGCCGACCAGCCGCCAGGCGCGGTTGCCGGGCTTTTCCATCTGGACCTTGTAGCCGCTGGGACGCACATAAGAGCGGCCGGCCAGCAGCTTGAGGGTCTGCGGGCCCTGCTCGTTGGTCCACGCCACGGCCTGCGTGCGGAGGTCGAAGCTCGCATCCTCCGGCACGTAGAGAATGTCAGCGAACTTGCGGTCCACCGCGTAGCCCTCGGGCTTCAGCTCCATCACGTCCTGGAACATCGCCGCCGCATCCGCGAAGGAATGGCCGCGGTCCTGCACATGCACGCCGCCGGCGAATTCCTCGCCGAGATCATAGCTGGGGAAGACCAGCGCGCCACCCGCGTGCTCCTCCTCGCAGAGACCGAAGAGATTCGCCGCGTAGCTGATCTGCGTCTTCACCTCTTTCTTGCAGTAGCCGAAGTAGTTGTCCGCGATCATCGTCACGATGACGCCGGACTCGTCGCGCATGGTGAGCTTGAAGGCGGAGCCGCCGTTGTAGAGTTCCCCTTCCTCGCGCCAGCACATGCCATCGCGGCGCTGGCGTTCGGTGGCCTTGTCCCACATGGGCAGGCCGGCTTCCTTCTTGGTCACCGTGATGAGATGCGGCGCGAGGATGACGCAGCCCGTGTGGCCGGTCCAATGCTCCACGTCCAGCGCGGCGTCGTTGACCGGCAGGTAGGGATCGCCGGCATTGCCGAAAATGCTTTCGACGAAGTCGAGATTGCTGACGAGGTTGCCCGGCGCGAAGAACCGGATCTCCATCGTCTTTTCGGGGCAGAAGCCCGGCACAGCGGGGCAGACGAGCGGGCGCAGGAGGAGTGAAACGAAGCACTCCGCCGGCACCGGCTGCGTGGCGGTAAAGGGCAGGTGCAGCAAGGCCGCAGGCGGCTTCAGCGCGAACTGGAGCATCCGCGCGGCGGTGTGGACGGGCACGGCCTTCTTGTCGTCGGGGATGGGCAGCCCGCCTTCCGCGACGTGGAACACGCCCGCCGTGGTGCGCCGGTCCTTGGCCGGGTTGTGCAGCACGCCCTGCCGCACGCGGTAGGAGCTGACGATGTCGGAGACGAACTCATCGCGGTCCGGCGGCAGCGAAAGGGCGCGGGCGACGCCGTGGCGGTCCAGCACGAAAGTCTGGTGCGGCAGCCGCACGGACACGCCGGTCTCGTGGAGGTATTCGTCGAGGAACTGCTGGATGCGCCAGTCCACCGGGGCCTGATAGTCCGCCAGCAGCCGCTCCGTTTCCCGATGCCGCGCGAGCAACGACTCGGTCAGGTCGCGGAACTCCGCCGCGTCCGCCGTGGCGAGGGTGGGGCACCCGAGCGCGGCGAGCTTGAGATTGATGTAGGTGACGAGCTTGGGGTCCGTGAGCGGCGAAGCGTTTCCCCCGAGTCCGATGGTTCTCTGCAAGTCAGCCTTCATGCGACGCGGACTCTAGGGAGACGGCCCATAACAGGGCAAATGACATTTTTTGGAGTTTTCCGAGAAAGGGGTTCATCCGGCTGCCAACTCTGGCTCTGGTTCGAGTTGGCAGGATGGAATGGCGAGATAGCAGGCGACCATCCGGGTAGCGCAGACTGGCAGTCGGCTGCTTCGCCGGTTTGGCCGTTCTTTGCTCCGGGCGGTGCTGCAAAGTGCGTGGCCCCTGCGGGTTAAAAAACCGCGAAACGGCCGGCTGCAAGCCCGCGCTACATGGGCCGGACCGTGGTTGAAGCCACGGTCCGGCCAGTCCCCCCGGCCAGTTGCCGGTTACTTCTTCTTCTCCTGGTCGTTTCTGGACGGTGATGAGTTGTTCGAGGGCGCTGACGCCGGTGCCGAAGAGGGCTGCGGCGGAGGACTGACGTAAACCGTGGGCCGGCTGGGTGCCGGGGCCGGGGCCGGGGCGGGGGCGGAGTAGGCCGGGCGGGATGGTGCCGGCGTGTAGGCGGGGGCCGAGGGCGCAGGGCGCATGGGAGCGGCTGGCGCAGTGTAGGTCGGAGCGGGTGCGCTGTAGGCCGGCGACGGTGTGCTGGCGACCGGAGACCGGGTCGCCGGAGCATACGGCGCTGGTGCGGCAGGCGGCACCGTGGTTCTCGGCGGCGAATAGCTTGAGGGGGCCGGAGCGGTGGACGGTTTGGCGGCCTCCGGCTTGGGTGCCTCGCTGCGCGACGGCGGCTGGTAGGTGGCCACGGGGCGGGATGGCGCCGGAGCCGGGCTGGGCGGCGGCGAGCTGACAACCGGTTGCGGCGGCGTCAGCGCTTTTGGCGTGCTGGTCACTGGCTGCGGCGGGGTCAGGGGGCGGAAGAGCAAATTGTCCGTCGAACTTGGGACACTGGCGGCCGGCGGGGCCGTCTGGCGTTCCTCGTTTCGCCGGCCGATCGAACTGCTCGGCGTCACGCCGAAGATTCTGCCCGCCCGCTCCGGCTCCTTTTTCTCATTCGCGGTGGAGGTGTTGGACGGCGTCGTGGCGGAGTTGTCCGGCGCGGGCGGGGCGGCCGTAGTAATATTGTTGTTGATCACGACCGTGTTCTGTCCGGCTGGCCTGGCGGGCGGTTCCGACGTGTAGCCGGTGAGCACCCGCGCGCCGGTGCTGGTAGTGTCATAAACCGGACGGCCGGTGATCTTCTGGCCGGACAAGGTGCCGGCCGGAACCAGTTCGACCCGGGATTCGCCTTTTTCGTTCGTGAGCTTCATGGGCTTCACCGGCGCGTTCGGGTTGAGCGTCGGGCGATAGATGACCAGGTCGTCGCCGGTCTTTTCGAGCTTGTCGAGACGCTGCAAACCTTGATGCCCGGGAGCGGCATCGCGCACGGCCACCTTGCGGATTTCCGAGCGGGTCAGGGTGGCGACGCGGTCCACATTCACGCCGCCATTGACGATGACGTTGTTGTTGACGCGGATGTTGTTGATGACCGTGGTCTGGTTATAGACGTTCACCGCGACCGTCGGCGTGACCGCATAGTAATGCGGGTTGCGGTCGCAGAAGCGCGAGAAGGGGACGAAGGTGTAGCAGAAGCTCGCCAGGCCGAAGTCGAAGTCGAGCGCCACATGCGCGCCGCGATGATAGAGACCGCGGCCCGCGACAAACACCGCGCTGGGCGGCAAGGGAGCCCAGCCGCAATAGGCATCCGAAGAGCGCCACACCACCCACGCCGGGCCCCAGGTGGTGTCCGGGATCCACAGCCAGCCGCTGCGGGCGTGATTCACCCAGCGTCCGTAGTGGAACGGCGCCCAGCCCCAGGCGTAGTCAGACTGCCAATACCAGCCCTGGTCCGTGTAGAGCCAGCGGCCCCGGTCGGCATACGGCCGCCAGGAGGGCGTGGAGACCACCACGCTGGGCTGCCAGCACCAGCCATAGTCGGCCACCTGCATCCATGTGCCGTAAGGCTGAAGCTCCTGATAAAAAGTGGCGACCTCGGGCGGCGCTCCGGGCGGCGCGGGGGCCGCGACGAGCGCCGGGGCGGGGGGCGCAGGCACAACGACGGGCGGGGCGGCTGCGGGGTTCGGGGCGGTGGCGGCCGGCGGTGCGGCCACGGTGGCGGCGGGCGCATTGGAGGCCGAATTGCCCGGAGGTGCCGGGGTGGTCGCAGCCGCGGCCGGGGCGGGTGAGGCAGCCGGGCCTTGCTCGCGCATCCGGGCCGTCTGCTGAATCATCACGGTGATGACGCGCGGGGAGACGCCGATGTCCCGCAGGTAGATCAGCTCGTCGGCGGTGGGGCTGATCGGGTTCGTGGACCTTTCGACAAACGCCTTGATGACGGTCTCATCCAGTCCGGACAGATGCAGACGGGCGACTTCCGCCACGGGGCCGGAAATGTTGGCGTGGGCGGGATCGGGTCGGGAGACGATCTCCGGTTCGCCCGGGGGCGGTGCGACCGGACCCGGGACCGTCGTGACCGGCGGCCCCGCGCGGCGGGTTTGTTCCAGGCAGCCAGCGAGGAATGCCACGCTGGCAGCCACAGTGAGTGTGATGAGGGGACGGATGAGGAGGGTTTTCATTGCTGGGGAAAACCGCGTCCGGCGCGAAGTCCGGCGCGGCGGCTGAAGTTAATTGTTGCGAACTGGCTCACAAAGTCCGGCTGCTACAGCGCATCCGGCTGGCTAATGGACTTAGTATGTATGCGTATTATTCAGGCCGCAAGGGAAAACTTGTCGAGTCACATTTCATTGTGTTTGCTGCGGTCATGTTCACCTTTTTCATGCGGGTGTTTTCCGCTGTCGCGCTGCTGGCCGCATGCTGCTTGCGTGGTGCCGCCGCCCAGGTCCCGCTGCCCAACGCGAAGCCCGTCCCGCTCGTGCAGGCGCTGCCGCAGCCGTATGACCAGGTGTCGTTCCAGCGCGATGGCGCGGAACTGGCGCGGCTGCACTTCGGGCCGGGCCTGAACCGGCCGTTCGTCTTTCCGCTGCTCGGTCCGTCGGGCCGTTCCGTCACGCGCATGGGCCATCCGCACGATTCCGTGAGCCACAGCCATCACAACTCAATCTGGATTTCGCACCACGACGTGAACGGCTGGAGCTTTTGGGCGGACCGCGGCACGAACCAAGGCCGCATCCTCGGCCAGCGTTTGGAGAAGCTGGAGGATTCAGATGCCGCCGGTGCCGCGACCATTTTCAACCACTGGGTGGACAAGCACGGCAAGGTGCTGCTCGAAGAGCGCCGCCGCGTGAGCCTGGAACTGCTGCCCAACGCAGAATCATTGCTCGTGATGGATCTGCGCTTCGAGGCGAAGGGCGTGCCGGTGACGTTTGGCAGAACCCCGTTCGGCCTTGTCGGGGTGCGCCTGGCGAAGACCATCGGCATCGCCGACGGCGGCGGCAC
Source organism: uncultured Klebsiella sp. (assembly GCA_964496695.1). Lineage (GTDB taxonomy): Bacteria > Verrucomicrobiota > Verrucomicrobiia > Limisphaerales > SXTU01 > SXTU01. The sequence continues at coordinate 54,105 of CAZCBE010000012.1, read as the reverse complement.
GATCCGGAACTCCGAGGGCAATGTGGACGAGCAGGGCGACAACGGCTGCTTCTGGAAGCGTGCCCGCTGGTGCGACTACTCCGGGCCCGTGCTGCCCGGCAAAAGCGAGGGGGCCACGCTGCTTGACCACCCGGCGAATCCGAACCATCCGACCTTCTTCCATGTGCGCAGCGACGGCTGGATGGGCACGGCGTTCACGCACGACGCGCCGCGCGTGGTGGAGCCGGGCAAGCCGCTGCAACTGCGTTACGCCGTGTATGTCCACGCGGGTGTGCCGACGCGCGAGGCGTTGCAGAAGCAATGGGAGAGCTTTGCGAAAACGGAACTGCCGGACCTGAGCGGGAAGCGGAAGTGAAGGTCGGGAGTCCCGTATTCAGGCGGCGGGTTCACCGCTGTCTCCGGTGAAAAGCGGATTCGGAAAAGGAAATTCCAAGCTCCAAAATTCAAGCTCCAAAGAAGCTCCCAGTCCCCAATTCCAATCGGCCATCGGCCTGATGGCTGGTCCGGATCGGCTTGCCTGCTCAGTCGCCGGACAACGCCTCCCTTTGAAATTTGGAGCTTGGAGCTTGTTTGGAATTTGGAACGTGGGATTTGGAGCTTCGCCACCCTCCGTTCCACTCAAAACAGCGAAGAACCAGGCGGCGTTCCATCGGCTGAAGCCGTGACTCCGAACCAGTGCTTGCGGTTTGGCGCTTCGCCTACCATGTTGCGCGCGTGCGAATCAGTGACCAGCCAGGCGGGCAGCGCGAACCGGAAGCCCAGAAACGTTCAACGGCGATGGTCTTTGTCCAGCGCTGGATCATCAACACCCTCGCGGTGCTGGTGGCCACCCACACCGTGCCCGGCATCCATTACGACAAGGACAACGTGGCGAGCCTGTTTGTCGCGTCGCTCCTGTTCGGCATCCTGATCGCCTTCCTCCGCCCGCTGCTGTTTCTGCTCACGCTCCCGTTGGTGGTCGTCACGCTGGGGCTCTTCGTCCTCGTCATCAATGCGGGGTTGCTCTATCTGGTCGGCTCGCTCGTGAAGGGCTTCCATGTGGATGGCTTCTGGCCGGCCTTCTGGGGCGCACTGGTGATCAGCCTGGTCTCGCTGGTGCTCAACACCTTGACCGGCACGGGGGAAGGCCGCGTGCGCGTGCGCCGTCCCGCCCCCGGCAGCAAGCCCAGCGGCGGCGATGGCAACGGGCCGGTCATTGACGTGTGACCGGCCTTCGTCGGGTTGCCGTCACGCAGAGGCAAAACCCAAAGATTCAGAGAAGCCAAAGCTTGGAATCTGAAATCTTCGTCCTTCCCAAATCGTTGGGGCTTCAATGGCAAATTCCTTGCGGCATGAAAAAATCTGAATGATGTCAGCCTAGGCTTAATGCCTTTCGGGAATTCCCGTGAGCGAGACAGGGTGGGCTGCGGATCAGGGCTGAAAGCCCGCCCGGTGACAGCCCGGGGTGAAGCCCCGGGTAGCTCGGCCAGCCAAGCCTGCCCGCCCTGAAAGGGCGGAACTCCTTTCCGCCCCTTCAGGGCGGTGACGAGGGGACCCCGAACCCGGGCCTCCGCCTCGCGGGGCTCGGCTCCAGCCCGGGCTGTCACCGGACGGGCTTTCAGCCCTGAAGCGGCGGCCTTCGGAGCGGTGAAGCTCTTTGGGTTTCTCCCTGCAAATTCTCGAAAGGCATTAAGCCCGGTCTTCATTTTTCTGACCCCATCTTGCTGATCCGTCCCTCCGGCGGATTCCGCTTTTGCCCGGGCGCGTTTTCGCGTTTCCTAGGCGCGATGATTACGCGCTATTCCCGCCCCGAAATGCGGGCTATCTGGACTGACGAAAACAAGCTCCGCATCTGGCTGCAAATCGAACTGCTGGCCAGCGAGGCGCTCGTGAAGGAAGGCATTGTGCCCAAGAGCGACTTCGCACGGATCAAGGCCGGCTGCGACGCCTGGTTCGCCGACCTGAAGGGTCTCGTCGAGCGGCAGAAGGAGCTGGAGAAGATTCTGAACCACGACGTGATCGGCTTCACCACCGCCGTGGCCGAGAAGATCAATCACGACGCCAGCCGCTGGTTCCACTTCGGCCTCACCAGCAGCGACGTGGGCGACACCTGCTATGCCGTGCAGATGATGCAGAGCGCGGACATTCTCATCGCCGACGTGAAGACGGCGCGGACGGCCATCGCCAAGCGCGCGAAGGAGCACAAGTTCACCCCGTGCATCGGGCGCAGCCACGGCATCCACGCCGAACCCACGACCTTCGGCCTCAAGCTCGCGCTGATGCACGACGAATTCGGCCGCGCGTTGGAGCGCCTGGAGCGGGTGCGTGAAGTGGTCGCAGTGGGAAAGATCTCCGGCGCGGTCGGCACCAGCGCGCATCTCTCACCACGCGTGGAGGCCTACGTCTGCAAAAAGCTCGGCATCCGGGCGGCACCAATCTCCACCCAGGTGGTGCAGCGGGACATCCACGCCGAGTTCCAGCTCGCGATGGCTCTCGTGGGCGCGAGCATCGAGCGTTGGGCGGTCGAGTTCCGGCATTTGCAGCGGACGGAAGTGCTCGAAGCCGAGGAGCCGTTCACCAAGGGCCAGAAGGGCAGCAGCGCGATGCCGCACAAGCGCAACCCCATCACCTGGGAGCGCCTCACCGGTCTCGCCCGCGTCCTGCGCGGCAACGCGATGGCCTCGCTGGAAAACGTCACCCTCTGGCACGAGCGGGACATCAGCCACAGCAGCGTGGAGCGCATCATTTTCCCGGATTCCTGCACGCTGCTGGACTACATGTTCGGCCTGCTCACGCGCATGATGGACGGCCTCGCTGTTTATCCGGAGAACATGAAGCGCAACCTGGGCCTGAGCCTGGGCATGTGGAACAGCCAGACCGTCCTGCTCGCGCTGATCCGCAAGGGCCTGACCCGCGAAGCCGCCTACAAGCTGTGCCAGGACGCCGCGATGAAGACCTGGGAGGTCAAGCACGCCGGCCGCGACGACGCGAACTTCGTCGAGCAGCTCAAGGCCGACCCTGCGGTGGCCAACCACTTCAAAGCGGGTGAACTGGACGCGCTCTGCTCGCTGGACTTCCACCTCAAGGAAGTGAACAACCGCTTCAAGAAGCTGGGGCTGTAAAACCGGTTGGTGGAATACTCAGGTGGAATCACTTGAGGGGCCATCGGTAGTGCCGTTGGCATGGAGTCCCGCCTTCAGGCGGCGGGCGCCCGGCGGTCGGTGGTGTTCTGCGCAGCGTCTTGATCGCAGGTGCGGTCCACCGGCTGAAGCCGGGACTCCGAGCGCGGTTCAGGCCGCCGCATAAGCCCCGGCCTTCCGACTCTTTCCGCCTCACGGCGAGCGCAGGCGGTAGAACTTGAGCGGCGGCGTGGTGTCGTTGGTCACGTAGTTGAAGAGCACCGCCTGGTTCGTCACGAGCGCGACCGGCTCCGGGACGATAGTCCAGACGTTGCCGGCCGAGGTCAAGTTGGTGTTGAACTCCAGCTTGAAGTCCACCGCGCTGCGCGGCCAATGGAGCACGAACTGCGGCGAGCCGGAAACGTAGTCGAAGGACAAGGTGCGCTCCGCCTCGGTGATCACCGGGATGTAGAGCGAGCCCAGATTGTCCGAGGAGGCGAAGTCCGTTTCGTTCAGCGTCAGGCTCGCACGGTTCTCCGCCAGCCCGTTCACGCCGGCGTTTGCCACGATGGTCACGGTCACGGCATGGCCGTTCGTCACTGCGCCGATGGGGCAGGTGACCACCCCGCTGGCAAAGGAGGTTGTGCCCTGGCTGCTGCTTGCGGAAATGAACGTGTAGCCGAACGGCAGCGTATTGCGCAGCGTGACGCCGCTGGCGATGGACGAACGGTTGTTCGTCACGGCGATGGTGATGGTGACGTTCGAACCGAAGGGCACGATGGACGGCGTGTTGGTCTGCAACGGCGTCAGGTCCGGGCTGGTGGTGACGGTGAAATTGACCGGCCCCGCGCCGATGCCATCCGGGGTGACGACCGTAAGCGGACCCGTGCTCGCCCCAATGGGAACCACCGTCACCAGTTGCGTGTCCGTGACCGAGGAAAAGCCGGCGTTGACCCCGTTGAACCGCACGGCCGTCGTGCCGGTGAAGTTGTAACCGCTCACGGTCACGGTGGTTCCGACGGGACCGAGCAACGGCGCGAACGCATCCACGCGGGGCGTGACGGTGAAGTTGTTCGTGCTGGCGATGACCCCGCCCGGCGTGGTCACGATCACCAGCCCGGTGACGGCGTTGGTGGGCACCACCACGTTCATCTGCGTGGCGCTCAGGCTCGTGATCGGCGCGCTGACGGTCGTGGAATTCGTCCCGGCGAACGTGACGGAAGTGACGCCGGTGAAGTTCGTGCCGGTCAACGTCACCGGGGTGCCAACCGGGCCGGTCTCCGGGGCCATCGTCGTCAGCCGCGGGGGCAGGTAAAAAGGGACGCTGCTGGTCACGCTGCCGCCCGAAGTGCTCACGATGATCGGCCCGGTGGTCGCGGTGGGCGGGACGGTGGTGGTGATCTGCGTGTCCGCCGAGACGTTGAAGCTCGCGGCAACGCCGTTGAAGCTCACATTGGTTGCGCCGAGGAAGTTTGCGCCGTTGAGCGTCACCGGCGTGCCGGGCAGCCCGCTCAGGGGCGTGAAGTCCGTGAGGACCGGGGCGAGGACGAAGACGGTCAGGTTGCTGGTGGTCACATTGGTGCCGCCAGGCGAGATGACGCGGATGGGTCCATTGGTAGCTCCAAACGGCACGACCGCCCGAAGCTGCGTGGAAGCGACAATCGAGCCGCCCGCCGCATTGATGAAGCCCCCGGCGGCCGCAGTGAACGACACGTTGGTCACGTCCAGGAAGTTCAGGCCGTCCACCACCACTTCGGACCCGACCTGCGCCGACACCGGGCTGAAGCCGGTGATGAACGGGCCGATGATGAAATTGCTGCCGGTGGTGTTTGTGCCGGCGGGATTGATGACACTGATGGGGCCGGTGGTGGCGCCCGCCGGAACGGTGGCGGAGATCTGCGTGTCCGACGTGACGAAGCCGCTGGCCGTGACGCCGTTGAAGGCGACGTTGGTGGCCGTGGTGAAGTTGAGGCCCGTGATGACCACGGGATCGCCCGCCTTGCCGCCGAATGGGGAAAAGCCGGTGACGATAGGAACCAGGCCGCTGACGACGAAGTTGCTGCTGGTGGTGACGGTGCCGTTGGGCGTGGTCACCGAGATCGGCCCGGTGGTGGCGGAAGCGGGCACCGTTGCGTGAATCTGCGAGGCGGCGGTGACGCTGAAGGCGGCGTTGGTTCCGTTGAACTTCACGGCGGTTGTGCCGGTGAAATCGCCGCCCGAGATGACGACTGTCGAACCGGTCGGCCCGATGGCGGGGGAGAAATCCGTGATGACGGCGGTGCCGGAGACGACGAAGTTGCTGCTGGTCGTCGTGGCCAGACTGTTGGCTCCCACGATCGTAGTCACGTTAATCGGCCCGGTGACGGCACCGCCGGGCACGGTGGCCACAAGCTGGTTTGCTGCCGTAACAGATGGCGTGGCCGCCTGCACACTGCCGAACCGAACCGTGGTCTGGCCGTTGATGAAGTTTGCGCCAAAGATGGTCACCTGCGCCCCAACGTTGCCGAGGGCAGGGCTGAAGCTGGTGACACGCGGGCTCACCGTGAAAGTGCCAGGGGCCGGAAGCGTGCCAGCGCTGATTTTGACACTGATCGTGCCGCTCAATCCATCCGATGTAACGACGGCCTGGATTTGATTGTCTGAGATAACGTTGGCAAGGGCGGACAATGTTGAATTCCCGAACTTCACCTCAGTTGCGGTGCTTAAGCCGCTGCCGTTAATGGTGACGATGGTTCCCGGCGCACCGAAAGTCGGGGAATAGCCGGAGACAGACGCTGCGCTCGCCGACCAGCTAACCGCGAGCCAGAGGAGCACAAACCAAACACGGAGTTTACACTGCTGCAAAAAAAACACCGGACAGAGTGAACCAGAAAAGGCCCCTACAGGCAAACCCTCATGCCAGCGCCCCGGTCAGGAAAAGTCCCTAGATGCGGCCGTGTAGGAGGCCAGGCATGGAGTCCCGCCTTTAGGCGGCGAGGCGTCCGACTGTCGGTGGGCTTCTGCGCAGCGTCTGGATCGCAGGCAGGTTCCACCGGCTGAAGCCGGGACTCCGAACGCGGTCAGTCGCAAAGGACTACCCGCCCAGATACGCCTGCTTCACCTGCGGGTTGGTGCGCAGCTTGGCGGACTCGTCCTGGAGGATCACCTTGCCCGTCTCAAGCACGTATCCGTAGCGCGAGACATCGAGCGCGAGGTTGGCGTTCTGCTCGACGAGAAGGACGGTGATGCCCTGCTGTTTGTTGATCTCCACAATCTTCTCGAAAATGGTCTTCACCAGCAGCGGCGCGATGCCGAGCGACGGTTCGTCCAGCATGAGAAACTTCGGCTTGCTCATCAGCGCGCGCCCGATGGCCAGCATCTGCTGCTCGCCGCCGGAGAGCGTGCCGGACACCTGCTTCTCCCGTTCCTTCAACCGCGGGAAGACGCTGAAGACGTAGTCCATGTCCGTCGCAATGCCCGGCTTGTCGCTGCGCAGGTAGGCACCCATCTGGAGGTTTTCCAGCACGGTGAGATTCGCGAAGACCATGCGGCCCTCGGGCACATGCGCCAGGCCGAGCTTCACGATTTCGTGCGCAGGCAAGTTGGTGATGTTGCGTCCGTCGTAGATGACCTCGCCTGAGGCTGCGGGTTGAAGTCCTGAAATCGCCCGAAGCGTAGTTGTCTTCCCGGCGCCGTTGCCGCCGATCAAGGTCACGATGTCACCCTTGGAAACAGTGAGCGACACGCCGTGGAGCGCGGCGATCGCACCGTAGCTTACCGAAAGATTTTTGACTTCAAGCATCAGCGGTCTTTCAAGGAAAGACGTTGAATCGCCTCAACAATGGCATCAGTTTCCAGCACGACCATTCTGCTCAGGGGCTTGTGCTTCAACACGCAGTCAACCACCAAAGCACGAACTGAATCCGCCGTGAGATCGCGTAGCGAATCCGTCGTTGACTCAAAGAGGATGGTTCTGAGTGCTAATTTCGCCTCGGCATCCTGGACGGCTGCATACCAAGCCACCCATTGAACTGGCTTGGTCTTGTGCAGGTAGGCTAGGGTCAATTCGTCGGGAGCTTTCACGCGATTATTTCTTCACCGAGGTAAGCTTCAATCACCTTCGGGTTTTTTCGCACCTCCGCCGGTGTGCCTTCGGCAATCTTTACGCCGTAGTCGAGCACCGCGATGCGCTCGCAGATGCCCATCACCACCTGCATGTCATGCTCCACGAGCAGGACAGCGAGGCGATACTTGTCCTTGAGGAAGCGGATGAGCTGCATCAGCTCGACCTTCTCGGTCGGGTTCATCCCGGCGGCGGGCTCGTCCAACAGGAGGAGCTTCGGGCGCGTGGCCAGGGCGCGGACGATCTCCAGCCGGCGCTGGTCCCCGTAGGGCAGGCACTTGGCCGGCTCGTCGCGATACCGGCCCAGCTTGAAGATTTCCAGCATCTCCATGACCTGCGCGGCAATTTCCTTCTCCTCATTGCGGAAGACCGGCCCGCGCGTGAGCGAGTGCATCACGCCGCCGACCACATGCAGGTGGAAGGCCACGCGCACGTTGTCGAAGACCGAGAGCGAGGGGAACAGCCGGATGTTCTGGAAAGTCCGCGCGATGCCGTGCTCCGTGATGTCGTAAGGGGCGAGTCCGTGGATGCTGTTGCCGCCGAAGGCGATGGTGCCTTCCGTCGGCTTGTAAACCCCGGTGATGAGGTTGAACACGGTGGTCTTGCCCGCGCCGTTCGGACCGATGAGCCCGAAGAGCTGGTCCGGCTGGATCTGCAGGTCGAGCGCATTGACCGCCGTCAGGCCGCCGAAGCGGATGGTGCAACTGCGCACATCGAGGAGCGGAGCGGGGTTGGCGGCGGCGGACATCGTTACGGGCGAAACTGGAAACGAAAGACGGGCACTTTGTCGAGCCTGCGAATCAGGAGGTTTTCCCCAAAGATTCGGGGAAGAGAAATATTGAAACAGGAACCGGACACGGAAAGGTGTGCCCACGGATAACGCAGATGACGCGGATGAAGCCTGAACACCGAAGTGGACGGACGCCGATGCGGAGGAGCGCGGCCTTCAGGCCGCAGAAACGCGAGCAGTTCAGGGATGATTCGCACGCACCGTTTCCAAGCGCAGCTTTCTGCGGCGTGAACGCCGCGCTCCGCTCGCTGTCGGCGCGAACCATCTAGCTTGGTTTCCCTATCCGCGTCATCCGTGTTATCCGCGGGCCATGCTTCGGAGTTCAGAATGAAATCTTTGTCTTCCCTGAATCTTTGGGGAATTCCCCTCCGGCAACCGCATCAATCCCGCTACTTCGCGAGCACCTTGTTCACATTGTCGAGCTGGGTCTGGGCCTTCTCGCGGAGAGCCTGGGAGTCTGCGTTCTTCACGGCCTGCTCCAGCAGCTTCTTCGCCTCCGCGTAATCCTTGAACACGCCGTCCTCGGTGATGTAGCGGTTGGCGAGATCGTAGGAGGCCTGGGCGTCGCCGGCGGCCGCGCGTTTCATCTGCGAATCGAGCACCTTGCGGGTGGTCTCCTCGGCGGACTGCGAGGACTTGGGCGGGGTCGCGGAGGCAGTCTTGGAAGGGGCGTTGGTCCCGGACTTGGTGGCGCTGGCCGTGCCGGAGCGACTGCCGCCCGCCGCGCCATTCGTCCCGCTGGCGGAAGTGCTGGCCGGGGCCGAGGCCTGGCTCGCCGTCGCCGCCCGGGCGCGCGCGGCGAGCTCGGGCTTGATGGCGTTCTTCCCCTCAATTCCGGTCAGCGCGTAGAAGTAATTCAGGTCGTCCTCCGTCCGCCACGCCTTGTCCGGCCCGGCGGAGACGACGCTGAACCCGTTCTTCGCCACGTCCACCGTGAGCCGATACTCCGTCCCCCACGGGTCCTTGGATTTGTCGCGCGATTCCTTGCCGCCCTTCTCGCGCAGGTTCTCCTTCAGCCAGTCGCCGAAGTTTTCGATGGGCAGGTCCTTGGTCTCGACGAAATCCTGCGCCACCGCGTCGGCGATGCCCTGCATCTCGACACCGGAGGTAGCGGCGACCTGCACCTTGCCGATGACGTTCAGGCTCTTCTTGAGGGCGTCGGCGTTCGTCACGGCCACCCCGGCGGCGGCGGCGATGGGCAGGAGCTTGAGGAACACACTCATCGGACAGCCCCCTTCTTCCGCAGCTCGACCACGCGCCGGTCCGAGGTGCGCTCGATGGCCAGGCCGGTGAGAAAATCGCGGCTGACGAGCTGGAGGAAGCTTTCTTTGCCGAGCTTGAGGCAGCGGCTGTTCCGTAGCGCGGTGACGTCGGCGGAAGCGGCGGTGCCTTGCAGCAGGCTGATCTCGCCGCAGAAGTCGCCGGGGTGGAGCGTGGCAAGCTGCCGGTCGTTTTTGCGCACGCCGAACTCGCCCTCATACACAATGTAGAAGGACTCGTTCTGCCGCCCTTCGTTGAGGACGGTCGCGCCCGCCACACAGTCCTGGAAGGCAAACTGCCCCGCCACCTTCATCAGCGCGTGCGGCGGCCAGTCGGCGAAGATCGAGTTGCGGCGGAGGAACGCGCAGACCTGCACCACTTCCTGGATCTTCTTCGCCCCAAGGGTCGAGAGCAGCAGCCGGTCAAAGTCCGCCCGCTTGAGCGCGAAAAGTTCCGTGTCCTCCAGCGCCACCACGGAACTGGTGCGGGGCACCTGCTGGAGCAGGGCTATCTCGCCAAACACATCGCCGCGGCCAAGCTGCGCCACGGGATGCGCCGCCCCGGCCTCATCCTCCTTCTGCACCTCCACCCGGCCGCTGTAGAGGACAAACATGAGGTCGCCCTTGTCCCGCTCGCGGATGATGACCGCGCCGCGCCGCACGGTGAAAAACTCCATGGCCTCCGCGACCGAGCGGATCTCCTCGGGCGAGAGCTGGGAGAAGAGCAGCGTGCCGGACAAGAACTGCCCCGTCGCCTCCGTGCCGGGCCGTTGCGCGCCATCCAGGGACTTCTCCAGGCTCGCCTCGGCGGAGGCGAGCTTCGGCGCGAGCAAACGATGAATGGCCTTGCCCACGAGCCAGACCGCATAGGCCAGCGGCGCGGCCACCACGAGGGCCAGCAGGAAGATGACCGTTTGCGCGCCGGGATCGAAGAGCAGGTCCGCCTGCCGGGCGAGCAGTTCCGAGGCGAAGCGGAACACCGCACCCAGCCACAGCACCGCCCATGTCGAGTGCATGATGAAGTAGCGTTCCTCGGTGAGCGACTCCTTGAAGCTGAGCAGTTGCGCCAGGAATTTCTGGTTCAGAAAGGTGTCGGCGCAGCGCGGCAGCTCGTGCTGCTTGCGGAAGAGCGCGTGCAACATCTTGTGTGCCGGCGAGCCGCCAAAGGGCGAGGACAGCATCAGCGCCATGACATAACCGGCGAGGAAGACCGGCGTGGAGTTCGTCGCCCAGCCCAGCAGCGCCATGCCGAACGGCGCGGCCAGCATCTGCAACGCGACGAGCACTTCCACCTGGCGTCCGCCCATCAGCGCGTCGCGCGTGTCCACCGAGAAGAACGGCACCACGAGGTCCAGGCGGATCTCCGGGCGATACACCTCGCGGCCCAACCCGCTGAGCACTGCTCCCGCCAGGATATTGGCCAGGCTCAGACCCAACGAGACGAAGAGCAGGGTGAGGAACCAACCCGGCGCGTTTGGAATGAGCGAAACCTCGGACGCCAGCAAGGCGGAGGCGCCCGCCCCGATGAGACACACCGCCAGCACCAGGGCGGCGAACGGCGTGCAGCGGACATTCCAGCGCACGCCTTTGACATAGTCCGCCTGGGTCGTCGTTGCGCCGACGGGAGCCAGGAAGCCCTTCGCGCTCGCGGCGATGACGAGATCATAGAACGCGCCGATCTTCGGGTGGCCCTCCAGGTGCAGCAGCCGTTGCAGCACTTCCTGCACGGTCCGCTGGCCGTCGAACTCGGCGAGGATGTTCTCCTGCTGGGCGGTCAACGCCAGGTATTCGCCGCGGGCGGTCTGCTTGAGCAGGCGGGTTCCGTCCGGGAGATCCTTCCGTTCCAAGGCCCGCGCCAGCCGAAGTTTCTGATCGTTGAGCGAAGACGTCATGGTTTGAGGACGCTGGGTTTCATAGCAAATCAAGGCTGGCGGGGCAAGGCGGAAGGCGGCTCCCGCGTGCAGACGGGCGCATCCGCGCACTGCCCCCGGTTTCGCGCCGCCGGGCAAGCGAGGACGCTTGCGGCACGACCGGCCGGAGGCCGGCGCTACGTAGCGCCCGCGTCCTCGCCGGCTCAGCTTCAGCGGCGGTGTCTAGAAGCGCCCCATGCAGCCGAGGGCGTGCGTTTGCATCCTAAGAAACTATTGCCAGCCGGTCGCCCGGCTGGATATGCTTCACCCCAGAAGGTCGCTCTACAAATGAACACTCCAGCCCGACTTCTTCCTCTCGCGCGTCTGATGCTTGTTCGCATCTGCGTCTTCGCAATCCTCGCCCTGGGCTTGACGGGCTGTGCCGGCACTTTCCGCGAAGTGCGACCGCAAGCCCTGAGCGCACCGCCCACCCAGAAGCCAGCCACCTTGGTGCTGGGTGAGATCAAGATCTCCGACAGCCGGGTGGCCAAGATGGAGGCGGAATCCTTCGCCCACGCCTTGCGCCGGGGCGTGAACGACTGGAGCCTGACGAACAAGGTTTTTCAGACGATCGAAGTCGCGAGCCCGGGAACCCAGCCGGGGCCGGGCAGTTTGGTGCTCACCGGCACGGTGACCGAGGTGGAAAAGGGCAGCCAGGCCATGCGGTTCATTGTCGGCATGGGGGCTGGTCAGGCCCGTCTCGTCGGGGATTTCACCGTTTCAGATGAAACCGGCAGGGCACTGGCCACATTCAAGGCACGTCGTTCCTATCTGGGCGGAGTGGGCATCGGCGGCCTGGACATGTTGAGCACGGAGGAGATGTTTCTCCGGCTGGGCGAGGTGGTGGCCGAAACGATCAACAAGTGGCTGCAGGGCAAGAAAGTGGACTGACAGCACCGCGGACCCGCGCCGGTCGCCAGGTTCAACGCGTCGCCCAGTTGCTCCGCCACTCCGCACGCGAAAGCTTGCCCCGCGCGTTCACCGCCAGTGACTCCACCAGCCGCCACTCGCGCGGAAGCTGCCAGTCCGGCAGGCGGGCGTGGAGGAACTGCCGCAGTTGCTCAACCGAGACTTCTTCCCGCGTCGCCACCACCGCCGCCACCTCGTCGCCGCGCGCGGCGTCCTCGCTGGGCAGACCGAGCACGAGGCACTCCCGCACCGCCGGGTGCTCCAGCAGCGCCTGCTCCACCGTCTCCGGCGCGACCTTGCGGCCCGCCACGTTGATTAGGTCGCTCGCGCGTCCGCGCAGGAACACCCCGGCCTCACGCAGTTCCACGAGGTCGCTCGTGCGGAAGGTCCCCCCGCCCAGCCGCGCCTCCGGCTGCGGCCAGTAAGTTTCTCCCACCCCCGCCCCGCCCACCACGAGACAACCGTCCTCCCCACGCGCCAGCGCGACGTTCCGCAGCGCCGCGCCGGCGAAGGTGGCGTCCGTGCGCGGCGAGTCGCCGGCGTCGTAGGCGATGCCGCCACACTCGGAGGAGCCGAGAAAATTATGCAGCTTGAGGCCGCTGCGCTCGAAGACCGCCTGCTCCAGCGGCAAGGGCAGCGGAGCCCCGGCGGAAATGGCGAGCCGGACGCTGGCCGGGATCGCTCCGGCTTCATGCCACGCGCGCCAAAGCGCGGGCACGGCGGGCAGGGTCCAGTTGGTTCCGGTCGCGGCGGCCTGGCGCAGCGCCTCGGGCAGCGCCCCCGGCGCGAGCACGAGCGGGATGCCGTGCAGCAGCAGCGGCAGGACCAGATTCGAAAATCCGTAGGAGTGGGAGAGCGAGATGACGCCGAGATTCGGCGAGTCGCGGCGCAGGCCCATCGTCGCCACGATGTTGTCGGGGTCGGCGGCCAGTTGCGCCTCGGTGAACGCGACCTGCCGCGCCGCGCCGGTCGTGGCGGAGGTGGTCTTGAGCAGGCAGATGCCCGGGGGCGGCGGCAGGCTGACCACGGGCGGAGCGCCAGCTTCGAGCGGGCAGACGACCTGTCCGAAGCGCCAGGCGCGCAGCATCGTGAAGATGAATTCCGGCGTGTTCCCGGTCGGGCTGGCGAAGTGCCCCGGTCGCCGGGGCGGCCGGGCGGATTCCGTCCCCGCCGCGAGCTGGGCGAAGGTCCACTTGCGGGCGGTGGCCAGGTCGCGCAGGGCGGTTTCCCCGGCACATTCGCGCGCAATTTCCCGCCAGCGTTCGTAAAGCATTGCCTGCTTGCTAGCCGCCTCCTAGCGTGGGGGCAAGCTTTGCACGCGTGAACCTGACGGAGACGATTTCATCCAAGACCACCGAAACCGGTGCGGCCAAGGCCGTGCCCGTGGTGCGCGGCTTTGACTTTGACCGCGATGCCTTCGCCTTCGCCAACGAGACGAAGTGGAGCTATGCCATGGACCCCGCGACGGGTCGCCAGGTGTCCACGCCGCGCGTGCCGGAGCCGGATTACACGCTGCACTGTTTCGTGGTGGTGCGCGCGGCCCGGCAGTTCTGGCTGCACGCCCGCTTCGATCCTGCGCTGCCCGCGCCGGACGCAGCGGCATGCCGGGAACTGATCCGCGCGGTGATTGCCCGCAGCGCCCGGACGGAATCGGCACCGGGAATGAAAGTGGTGATCCCCGGCTACCGCAGCTTGCGGGAATTCAGCCGGGCGTGGGAAACGCTGCTGAAAGCGAATTGCGGGGGCGCATGGCAGAGCTACTTCCAACGGGGAAACTGGCGCATGACCTTTCCCTTTTCCCGCGCGCATCAAGCCGTTGAAGCGGCGCGGCTGGCCGACACCTTGCGGCAAGGGAAGCCGCCGATCATCCACGTCCTGCGCTTTCCCCAGCTCACCATCAATCACACCCTGCTGCTGTGTGGCGCGACGGAGACGGCGGACGGGATCACCTTCCGTGCCTACGACCCGAACGTGCCGGAGCGGGAGGTCCCGTTGCGGTATGACCGCGCCACACGGACCTTCTCCCTGCCGCCGCTGCACTACTTCATTGGCGGGCGGGTGGACGTTTACGAGATTTACCGGAGCTGGAATTACTAGCGTCGGCCCGTTGCGTGAGGCCGCGCGAAGCGTCTGGAGTGCGGCGTCCTTCAGCACCGCATTTTCCCATGGGGTGATGGGACTTCCACAGCCGTGCTGCGCGCACGAGCCAAAGCGGCGGTGAACGCACCGCACTCCAGACGCTTCGCGACTTGCATCATTTCGGCGCGGCGGCGCGGCCTTGGTTTGCTCGGACGGTGAAGCGGCATGAATGCCGCGCGCCTTCGGCTCAGAGCGGATGCTGGGCGAACGCAAATTCCGCCACCGGCTGTCCGCCCACCAGATGTTCCTGGATGATGCGCTCCAGCACGGCGGGGGTGCAGGAGTGATACCAGGTGCCCTCGGGATAGACGAGGGCGATGGGACCGCGCGTGCAGACCTGGAGGCAGTTGGCCTTGGTGCGATAGACCAGGGCCTGCGGACCGACGAGGCCCAGTTCCTTGAGCCGCCGCTTCAAGTAATCCCACGACTCCACGCCCGCCTCGCGCGGGCTGCACTTGGGTTTGGTCTGGTCCGCGCAGAGGAAGATGTGGCGGCGGAAATTCTCCACGCCGAGATCGGCGACGAAGCGCTGCAACTCCGCCTGGCAGTCGGGATTCATGTCTGACGGTCGCTGCCCAGACCGAGGGACTTGGGGGTGATAAACAGCTTGAGCGAGCCGTTGCGTTTGTCCGTGGTCTTGATGCAGGCGAGCGCACCTTTGGCCATTTCCAAGGACTCCACCTCTTCCAAACCCAGCATCCAGCGCACGCGCGCAGAAATCGTCGGCTCGTGCCCCACCAGCAGGACATGGCCCGCCTCGGGGAGCCGGACAAGCCAGTCGGCGAAGGTGGCGGTGTCGGCTTCGTTCAGCAAGGCGGACACCTCCTGCGCCTTGACCGGCTGCACTTCATTGGTGATGTCGAGCACGATGGCCATCGTCTGCTTCGCCCGCACCAGCGGACTGGTGAAGGCGAGGTCGAAGGCGACACCGCTCCGCCGCAGAAACCGCGCAAGCTTGCGCGCCTGCCGCCGGCCGGTGGCCGAGAGCGGGCGCTGGGCGTCGTCCGCCCCGTCCAGCGCGGTGGCATGGCGGAGGAAGTAGAGTTTCATGCGACGCCGGGATTTAGCGGCGGAACCCGGCCGGGTTCAAGACAATGAGGGGTGGAAGAAGCCCCAAACTCCAAGATTCAAATTCCAAGAACCCTCGAAACTCAAAATCTATTTGAGGTTTGGGGGTTGGAGCTTGGGAATTTCCTGCCCTGCACTAACCCCAAAATCAGGGAACTTGGGGATTGTGACGGAGCGGAGCGGTGGTAAAGTCCGTCTGTAGTCCAAATGCCATCCGAACCTCGCATCTCCCTGCCGGATTCGTTGCGCGCGCAGTTTGCGGCGCTGGAGCGGGCGTTGTGGCGGGCGGAATCCACCCATGCGGCGTGCGGCGCGGTCGCCTCACTCGGGGCTTCCTTCGCCCTGCTGTTTCTGTGCGACCGCATCGGGGACACGCCCAAAGCCTTGCGCGCGGCGCTCTTGCTCGCGGGGGTCGGGGGGGCGGCCTGGTTTGTGATCCAGTGGTGCCGGAGCTGGGTCTGGCAGCGGCGGGATTTGCGGGCGCTCTCGAATGTCGTGCAGCACGGCCACCGGCGGCTGGGTGACCGCCTGCTGGGCATCGTGGAGCTGGCCGAGGAAAAACAACGACCACAGAACATGTCCCTCGCCCTCTGCCGCGCCGCCATCCGGCAGGTCTCGGCGGAGGCGGCTAAGTTTGATTTCTCCGCGGTGGTGAACGCCCGGCCCGCGCGGCTCGCAGCCTTTGCGATGGCCGCCGTGCTGGTGCCGGTGGCCTTCGCGTTCGGCCTTGCGCCGGCGGCGGGCTGGAACGCATTGCAGCGCTGGGCGGTTCCGGTTGCCGGCATTCCGCGCTACACGTTCATCGAGCTGGGGAATTTGCCGGCGCAACTCGTGGTGCCGCATGGTGAACCATTCGCACTGGTGGCCAAAGTGAATTACCGCTCGTTCTGGAAGCCTGCGAGCGCGAGCGGGCGTTTCGAGCTGCAGACCAGACTTTCCGCTCCTGTGCAAAACGGCGAGGTGAAGCTCGCCATCCCCGGCCAGACGCAGGACGGCTCGTTGCGTGTCCGGCTGGGCGATGCGACCCATACGATCGCGGTGAAGCCCATGCACCGTCCCGCGCTCAAGCAGCTCGCAGCAAATGTGCAGCTTCCGGCCTATCTCCAATACCCGCCCACTAATCAGGTCGTGCAGAACGCCACGCTGCCCGTGCTCGAAGGCAGCCGCGTGACGCTCAACGGCACCGCCACGCGTTCGCTCGCCTCGGCGGAGGTGACGGTGGACAAGACCGAACCAGTTTCGCTGCTGCTCACGGGCGAGAAGTTCAACAGCGGCTCGCTCAAGCTCGACGCGTCGTCGCAAGCCACCTTCGACTGGCGCGATGAGTTCGGGCTCAAACCAGTCGCTCCGTGGCTGCTGGCCTTGCGTCCGACCAAGGACGGCGCGCCGCGCGTGGACCTCGGCGACCTGGGCATGGAGATTTCCATTCTCGAAACCGACGTGCTGCAACTGCGGCTCAACGTTCAGGATGACTACGGTGTCCGCGAGGGCGGCATCAGCACGGAGATCGTCGCGTCGCTCGACCCCACCAACACGCCGGCGCTGGCGCAGTTCAAGAAGTCGGCGACAGGCGCGCAGGAACGGCGCTTCACGAACAGCTTCATCTTCAGCCCCACGGTCATGCGCATCCCGGCGGACTCGGTGGTCGAGGTGAAGGGCCTGGCCACGGACTTCCTCCCGGGCCGCGAGCCGGCGGAGTCGGTGACGCATCGCATCAACATCGTCGGGCTGGCGAAGCACGCCGAACTGGTGCGGCAGCAGCTCGACGCGCTCTTCGCGCAGGTCGAGGAAGTCACGCGCAAGGAGGAGGCCATCGCCGCCGCCACGCGCGAACTGATGGGCCTGCCGGAGGACAAGCTGAAGTCCGACGAGGCCGCGAAGAAGGCGGGCGAGCAGGCCGACGAGCAGGCCCGCAACGCCGCGCAGCTCGAACGCATCGCCCAGCAGGGGCAGGACGTGATCCGCGAGGCGATGCGCAACCCGACGCTTACGCAGCAGACGCTCCGCGACTGGACGCAGAACCTCGCGCAGATGAAATCCCTCGCGCAGGGCGAGATGAAGGATGCCCAGCAGTCCCTCCAGAAGGCGCAGGAAAGCAACAGCTCCCAGCAGCGGGCCGACGAGGCGACCAAGGCGCACAACGCCGAGGAGAAGGCGCTGGAAAAACTGCAGGCGCTCCAGAAGAAGATGAACGACGGCCTCGACAACCTCCAGGCGCTCACACTCTCGCAGCGGTTGAAGAAGCTGTCCGAGTCGGAGAAAGGGATTGGCGACCAGCTCGGCAAGGTGGTGGGCGAGACCATCGGCCTGCTGCCGCGCGAACTGCCGGAGCGGTTCCGGAAGATCAACACGTCGCTGGCCGGCGACCAGGCGGGCGTGAAGGCCGAGGCCGAAAAGGTCGTGGCGGAGATGAGCCGGTTCTACGACCGCACGCAGCGGCCGAACTACGGCGAGGTGGCCACGGAAATGAAGCAGGTGAACACCGCCAGCGAACTGGAACGGGTGCGCGGGCTGATCGAGGCGAACATCTCCATGGACGCCATGGGCAACCTGACGGCGTGGTCCAAGCGCTTGGCGGACTGGGCCAAGAAGCTCGAGCCACCCGAGGAGGACAGCGAAGGCGGCGGCGAAGGCGAGGGCAAGCCGAAGGACGACAAGGTTCTCAAGCTGCTGATGGCCGCCATCCGCCTGCGCGCGGGCGAGGTGCGGGTGCTGCAGCAGACGGTGCTGCTGGAGGAGGAGAAGGCGCGGAACCCGCGGCATGCCGAGGGCGTGCTGAAGGTCGCGGAGCAGCAGCGGGCCTTGCGCGGGGATTTGGCGCGGCTCCAGATGAACAACGACATAGAAGCGGCGCGGGAGTTCCTCCTCGACACCCAGGACGCGACGCGCGACGCGGAGACGGCGCTCTTCGACAAGCAGACCGGCGAGCCGGCGCAGAAGGCGGAGAACGCGGCGCTCGCGCACCTGAGCGACCTCATCAACCTCATCAACGAGCAGGCCAAGAAGCAGAAGAGCAGCAGCCAGCAACAGCAGCAGATGACGCAGGCGGAGGCGGAGATGATGATGCAGATGGCGCAGCAGGAGCAGCAGGTCGGCATGAAACCTGGCCAACAGCCGGCCACCGGCCCGAACCAGAACGGCGGCAGCACCGACAAGGCCAGCCCCAACACCTTGGGCGATGCGAAGGGCGCCGAAGCCGCCGCCCGCCGCACCGGCAAGGGCAGCGGGGTGACGCGGCAGGTGCCGGCGGAGTTCCGCGAGGCGCTCGAGAATTATTTCAAGGCGGTGGAGCAGAAGCAATGACCAGAGCTCAATTCCCAATGACCAGAGAATGTCCAATGCCCAATGGGCGGAAGACTATCAGGGGTTCCCGGTGCGGAGCCTCAGTCCTTGGTCATTGGTCGTTGGTCATTCTTTGGTCATTGGTCATTGGTCATTGGTCATTCCGCGAAGCCTCCGCCCAGCAGCTCTTCATCGAGAAGTCCGATGCCAGCCCGGCGGCGATTGACGCGATGTATGTGAAGGGGCTGCAGTTCCTCATCAAGGCGCAGTCGCCCGAGGGGATGTGGACGGATGTGTATGGACGGCAGCCGGGCGTGATCGGCCTCTGCGTGGTGGCGATGCTCGCGCACGGGGACGACCCGAACGTCGGGCCCTACGCGGCGGCCATCAAGCGCGGTCTCGGCGCGATCATCGCGCAGCAGAACAAGGAGACCGGCTACATCGGCACCTCGATGTATAACCACGGCTTCGGCACGCTCGCGCTGGCGGAAGCCTACGGGGCGGTGGACGATGCGCGGCTCGGGCCGGCGCTGCAGCGCGCCATCAACCTCATCGTCGCCTCGCAGGCGCGCAACCCGGCCGGCGGCTGGCGCTATTCGCCGGACAGCTCGGATGCAGACACCACGGTGAGCGGCGCGCAGATGGTGGCGATGTTCGCCGCGCGCAACGCCGGGCTCGCCGTGCCCGAGGAGGCGATTCAAAAGGGGCTCAAGTATTTCACCAGTTGCAAGACCCCGGAGGGCGGCTACGGCTACACCGGGTCCAGCGGCCCGAACGCCGCGCGCTGCGCCATCGGCGTGCTGGTGCTGGCGCTGGCAAAGCAGAAGGACACGGCGGAGTTCAAGGGGGCCTGGCAGTATCTCCAGAACGCCGGGGGGGAATCACACTACCAGCAATACTATCTCTACTACGGCGCGCAGGCCTACTTCCACGCCTCGCCCGACGCGTGGCGCAAATGGAACGCCGCCAACATCAAGTCCCTCGCCGCCACCCAGAACAAGGATGGAAGCTGGGACGGCTCCTTTGGCAACTCGTTCGGCACGGCGGCCTCGCTGCTGTCGCTCGCGCTGAACTACCGGTTCCTGCCGATATATGAGCGTTGAGTGAATGTCCAATTCTCAATGCCCAATGCCCAATGAATGCGCAAGCCCCAATGCCAGGAGCGCGGCGTGCCAGGGTTCGACGGCCCGCTTGCCTGCCGGGGGCGGCGCGCCATCCGACATTCTTGGTCATTCTTTGGTCATTGGTCGTTGGTCATTGGTCCTTCGCGCAGACCACCAACCTCCCCCCCGCCACCGTCTCCTTTCTGGACGGTTCGTTCCTGCGCGGAGAGATCGTGGCGCTGGACGGGGAGGCGCTCAAGTGGCGGCATCCCAACGCGCGGCAGCCCATCGAGTTCACCACGACCAACCTGAACGTCATCCGCCTGCCGCCGCGCCCGCTGATGACGATCACCAACACCGGCCAGATCTGCCGGGTGGTGCTGGCCAGCGGCGATGAGTTCGAGGGGCGGCTGGTGTCGCTCGACAGCGAGCACTTCGAGGTGGAGACGTGGTTTGCGGGCAAACTGCGCGGGCGGCGCGCGGGGCTGGCGAGCTTCGTCTTTGCGAGCACGAGCCACGCCGCCTATTACGAAGGTCCCCGGGCGGTGGAGGAATGGCGCAGCAGCACGGCTGGTTCCGGGGCGGTCAACCGCGCCGGAGTGGATATCTTTGGCGGCGGGAACGTCGTCTTCCGGCAAAACATCCAGCTCGCGCCCGACGTGAACGTGGCGCCGCGTGTGGCGGTGGAGCAGCTCCGCGTGGTGGAGCCCGAGCCGCGACGCCCCGTGATCAAGGGGCCGCCTCCGCACCAGCTCGTCACCCAGCTCAAGGCGGAGCTGGCCAGCCTGAGCGACAAGGTTTCGCCCGCCGTGAAACAGGCGTTGGAGAAGCGGCTCAAGGAGGCGGAGGAGCTGGCCGCCAAGGTGCCGGCGCCCTCGCCCAAGGTGGCCGAGATCATGAAGCAGGTGGAGGCCGCGCAGAAGGCGGCCGTTTCCGGGGAGTTTCTAAAATCGGAGCTGCTGCAGGCCGCCGTGACGGCCGGCCTGGCCTCGGAGCGGGCGCTGGAACGGTGGTTTGCGGACTACGAGAATGCCGCCGAGCTTGCCAAGGACGCGGTGAAGACGGCGCGCTTCAGAGGGCTCGTGCGGGCCGAGGCGGCGCTGCTCGGCGGGCGGCTGCTCAAGGCGCTGGGGCCGGGCCAGGGGGAGGCCGAGGCCCGGGAACTGGACCGGGTCCGCGCGGAGGCCGTGGCGGTGGCCGGGGCGGCCCTCGCCGTGGAGGAAGCTGCCGGCGCAGCGGTGCAGGCGCAGGCCAACGCCCTCGCCGAGGCCCGGGTCCGCGCCCTCGGCGCCCTGCGCCTGGACAATCCGAATCTGGCCATCGGCGCGGAGGGCGTGCTCGTCGGCCGTGCCGCCGCCAGCGTGACGAACAACCTGGCCTGGGTCTTCCGCGACGGTGCGTATTACTCGACCGGGGTGGGCACGCTGGGCCGCGAGTGCCAGCTCCCCACGAAGGCGCGCATCGAATTCGACCTCGCATGGAAAGGCCAGCCTTACTTCCGCTTCTCCTTCTTCACGCGCAACACGGAGAATTTTGACTACAGCGACGGCTGGCAGTTCTACACCTCGTCGTCCGGCTACCTCTACTCGATGCGCCGGTCCGGCATGGGGGCGTCCAGTTCCAGCGGCGCGCGCGTGCCCCAGATGCTGGCCAAGAACACAGTGCGCCTGACGTTCCTCGTGAACACCGAGGCGGAGACCGTCGCCCTGCTGGCCGATGGCGAGAAGGTGCATGAGTGGAAGGCCCTGGGCTCGCCGGGCAACGGCACAGGCATCGTCTTCTACAACTACAACGGCAACTCCCGCGTCCGCGTCAGCGACATCCGCATCGCCCCGTGGGATGGACGGGTGGATCGCGCGGAGCCGCCCGGCACGCCGGGCACCGATCCCGAGCAGTTGGTCGTGGTGCCGCCGCCGGACACGGCGGTGGTGGAGTTCATGAACCAGGACCGGGCGACGGGTGCGTTGCACGGCATCCGGGACGGCAAGCTGGTGTTCAACCCGGCCGGCAGCAAGCTGGAGGTTCCGCTGACCCGGGCCACGATGATCACCTTCCCCGTCAACCCCGCTCCGGAGCCGCCGCCGGTGGCCGGCGTGCAGGTCACGCTGCACCGCAATGAACGGCTCACCTTGGCGCTCGAAAAATGGGAGGCCGGGGAAATCATCGCCGTCAGCCCGGTCTTTGGGCGGCTGAAGCTGCGGCCGGAATCCGTCCGTGTCCTGCGCTTCAACCCGTCTGCCCCGCGCGGGGCGGCGGATGAATGGAGCGGTCCGTGAATTCATCTACTCCCGCGCGTGTGATACAGTATTCAGTGAGCGGTCATCAGCATTCAGTGTTCAGTGGGCGGCGGGGAGTTCCGTCGCGCCTCCGGCTCATTGCTGAACACTGCCCGCTGAATACTGGCAGCCTCCTCACTCTTGTTGCCCTCCTGCTGGCCGCCGCGTCCCCCCTCCGCGCCCAGCCCGCCGTGGATGTCTTCCAGCTCCTCGACGGCTCGACGCTGCATGGTGCGCTGGAGGCCATTGATCCGGCGAAGGGCATCCGCTGGAAACATCCGGCGTCCGCCAACGCCATCGAGTTCCGGCCGCGCAATGCGCACCAGATCCGGCTCGCCCAGGCCGTCCCGCCGCCCGCCGAGGCGAGCGCGCACCACACCTGCCGGTTCCGCTTCGTGAACGGCGACGAGATGACCGGCAATCTTGTGTCACTCGATGCGCAGCACATCGAGCTGGAGACCTGGTTTGCCGGACGGCTTCGTGCCCCCCGCGCGGGCGTGCAGTCCCTCGCGTTCGTCGCCAAGGGTTTCGCCATGCTCTATGACGGACCGGACGGCCTGGATGGTTGGAACACCGGCCCGACCCCCACTTCCTGGCAGTTCCGTGACGGCGTGCTCACGGCGGGTGCCAACGCCTTCATGGGCCGCGATCTCAAGCTGCCGCCGCAGGCCCGCTTCGAATTCGACGTGGCCAGCAGCGGCGCACTGAACCTCTATTTCAACTTCTACACGGACGCGATCCAGCGCTTCAACTTCGCCAGCAGCGGCTACCAGCTCAACCTGGGCCTTGGCTATGTGAACCTGATGCGCGGGCAGGGCAACTTCGGGATGCAGCATCTCGGCCAGGCGCAGATTCCTGTCCCGGCACCGGGGCGGCGGCTGCATGTCGAGATCCGCGCGGACATGCTGGCCGGCGCGCTGACGCTGCTGGTGGATGGCAACGTGGTGCAGCAGTGGAACGATCCCAACGCGGGCAAGGCGGCCCCGGTGCTGGATCCCAGCCTGCCGCCGCCGGTGGCCGAGGCATTGAAGGCGGCCGCCGCCGCGCGCGGGCCGGTGCTGCCGGGCACGGGAGTGTCCTTCTTCACCCTGAACAGCGGCATCCAGTTGAGCGGCATCAAGGTCGCGGCGTGGGACGGGCGGGCCATCGAGCCCGAGGCGCTCGCGACGAATTTCGCCGGCCAGTTCGTGCGCTTCGCCAACAAGGACCAGGCGGGCGGCCAGGTGGAGGCGATCCGCGACGGCAAGCTCACGCTCGTGCCCGCCAGCGGCGGCCGGCTGGAAGTGCCGCTGGCCCGCGTGACCCAGATCGTCTTCGCCGCCGAGCAGCCCCCGGCCACGAACCGCCCGGCGGGTGAACTGCACGCGCGGCTGAGCAGCGGGGAAACCATCGCGCTCACCCAGCCCCGCTGGGAGGGCCGCCAGCTCGCGGGGACCAGCCCGCACTTCGGGCCGCTGCAGTTTGACACGCGCTGGGTGCGGGTGCTGCGCTTCAATCCCGGGCGCGAGCCCGACGCCCCGGACCTGCCGTTTGTGGGCGGCGGGGGGCAGCAGTTTTTTGAGCGATGAAAGACGTGATGAAAATTGCGTGGTGCGTGGTGCGTGGTGCGTGCGCCCGATTCGGGTCTGGCACGCAACACGTCGCACGCAACACGCTGCTCGCTCTGTTACTCGGCGCGCTCAGCCTCACCGCCGCCGCCCCGCCGCCCCAGGCCATCCTCTTCCGCAACGGCGACCTGCTCACCGGCCAGTTGGAATCCATCACGCCAGCCGACGGGCTGCGCTGGCGGCACGCGGACGCGACGGCGGCCATCCAGTTCCAGCCCGGCGCCCTGGCGGAGATCCATCTCGGCGCGCCGGCGCCGCCGCCGGTGACCGCGCCCAGTTTCTGCTACGTCCGCCTCACGAACGGCGATGAACTTTCGGGCAACCTCAAGTCGCTCGACGAGCAGCAGGTCGTGCTCGACACCTGGTTCGCCGGCTCGCTCACGCTGCCGCGCGCCCGGGTGGCCAGCCTGCGGCCGGCCGGGCCGACGCCGCGCGCGGTTTTCGCCGGACCGGATGGGCTGGAGGGCTGGACGATGGGCAAGTCGCTCCCCGGCAATCTGAATCCCGCCCAGTGGCATTTCGTGAACGGCGCATTCGTCGCCACGCAGCCCGCCTCCATCGCGCGGGACGTGAAGCTGCCGCCCAGTTCCACGCTGGAGTTTGACCTCGCGTGGCGCGGGCAGTTCGCGCTGGCCATCGCGCTTTACACGGATTCGCTGCAGCCCGTGCGGCTCGCGCAGACGGCGGACGAGCCGCCCTTCGGCGGCTTTTACAGCCTGCAGCTCAACAGCTACTCCACGCAGCTTCTGCTGGTGCGGCACAAGGAGGCGGTGCGCCAGCTCGGCATGGCCGTGATCCCGCAGTTCCAGCAGACCAACCAGGCGCGCATCGCCATCAAGTCCAGCCGCGAACAGAAGACCATCACCGTGCTCATCAACGGCGTGGTGGCCAAGCAATGGGCGGACACCGAGGGCTTCGGCGGGGAGGGCACCGGCATCCGCCTCGTGCATCAGGGGCAGGGGCCGCTGCGCCTGACGAACCTCCGCGTCAGCGAGTGGGATGGACGGCTGGAGGAAAACGTCGCGGCCCTCGTGCCCAACGTGAAGAACGACGTTGGCCGCCTGGCAAACCGCGACTCGGTGGCCGGCCGGCTGGTGGAAGTGAAAGGCGACAAGTTCCGCTTCGCCGTGGCGGACAGCTTCATCGAGATCCCCCTGGATCGGATCGCCCAGGTGGACTTCGCGACCGACCGGGCCCAGACCGCCCCGTTGCAGGCCGGGGACATCCGGGTGTTCTTCACCGGACGGGGCAGCCTGACCTTCGCGCTGGAGAGCTGGACCGAGCAGGCCGTGAAGGTCAGCAGTGCAAACTTCGGCAAGGCGGAGTTCCTGCCCAAGGCCTTCAGCCGGATTCTGTTCCAGCCCCAGCCCTGACATCAGGTGCAGTTCAGCAATGTTCTTCGGCGTCGTGTCTCCATCGTGACCGTAGTCCTCCCTCCATGAACCTGCGGCGGGGAGGGCGGGCTGTCCTCAGCCCGCCGCCGAGCACCCGCAGGCCACGGAACCTCGGCGGCGGGGTGAGGACACCGCGCCCCACCAGCGCCGCAATGGCTCCTGCTGCTAATCTGACTCTTTCCTGCCCTGGATTGCGCCCCCGCTGGGCCGTATTTCCGATTGACGCACCGTTGGCCTTGGCTTGTATTGCCGTCATGCACAAACGCATTTGGCACGCACACCTAGCATCCCGTTTTCTCGTCCTCGGCACGCTGGCCCTGTTCTCCAGCCTGGCCGGCCTGCGCGCGGAGGTGAAGCTCCCGGCCGTCTTCTCCGACCACATGGTTCTCCAGCAGGGCACCAGTGTGGCGGTCTGGGGCTGGGCCGAGGAGGGGGAACAGGTCGTGGTCCAGTATCGCGACCAGGTAGTGGAGACCCGCGCGAAGAACGGCAAATGGCAGGTGAAGCTCGCGCCGATGAAGGCCAGCACGCGGCCCTTCAGCCTGCGGGTGCTCGCCAGCAACCGGATCGAACTGAAAAACGTCGTCGTGGGCGAGGTCTGGGTGGCCAGCGGCCAGTCCAACATGCAGTGGGCGCTGCGCCAGTCGGCCAACTGGGAGGCCGCCGCTGCTGCCTCCGCGAATCCCAATCTCCGGCTCTTCTATGTCCCGCGCGTGAAGGCCCCGCAGCCCGTCGCCGACATCCAGGGTCAATACAACAACGCCAGGCCGGCCTGGACGGTGGCCAGCCCGGAGACTACGCCGGACTTCTCGGCGGTGGCCTATTTCTTCGGCCGTGATTTGCAGAAGGCGCTGGGTGTGCCCGTGGGCATCATCCACACGTCCTGGGGCGGGTCGCCCGCCGAGGTCTGGATCAGCGAGCCCGTGCTGGCTGGCAACCCGGCTTACAAGAAAGACATCCTCGACGCCTACCCGGTGGCGATGAAGAACTACGAAACCGCCAAGGCCCGCTTCCCGGAAGTGCTCGCCAAGGCCAAGGCCGACGGGGCGAAGACCCTGCCCCAGGCACCCCGCGAGCCGTGGCGGCCCACCGAGCTTTACAACTCGATGATCCACCCGCTCATCCCCTTCGCCATCAAGGGTGCGATCTGGTATCAGGGCGAGTCCAACGCCGGCCGGGCGTGGCAGTATCGCACGCTCTTCGCGGACATGATCAAGAACTGGCGGCAGGACTGGGGGCTGGGGAGCTTCACGTTCCTGACCGTGCAGCTCGCGCCGTTCACGAAAATCCTGCCCGAGCCGGCGGACAGCAACTGGGCCGAGCTGCGCGAGGCGCAGATCGTCGCGAGCAGGAACGTCGGCAACGCGGGCACGGTGGTCATCACCGACGTGGGCGAGGAAAATGACATCCATCCCAAGCAGAAGGAACCGGTCGGCGCGCGGCTCGCCTTGCAGGCGCGCAAGCTGGCCTATGGCGAGGCCATCCTCGCCAGCGGTCCCACCTACAGGAGCGTGAGCTTCAGCGGCGGCAAGGCGACCGTGACCTTCACCGATGTGGGGCAGGGTCTGGAGGCGCGCGGTGGCGACCTGAAGGGCTTCTCGATCTGCGGGGCTGACGGCAAGTTCGTCTGGGCGGATGCGAAGATCGTTGGCAAGGACAAGGTCGAGCTGTCCAGCGGCGCAGTAAAGCAGCCCACGGCCGTCCGCTTTGGCTGGGCGAATTTTCCCGTGGTCAACCTCTGGAACAAGGACGGCCTGCCCGCGCACCCGTTCCGCACGGACAGCTTCCCGCTGACGACCCTGCCCAAGACGCCGGTGGCCGACGGGAAGAAATAGGCAGGTGGTGAGAGGGGTCTGGCTGGCTGGCCAGTTCCTCGGGCCAGGCCGCTAGCTCTATGCACAACCAGATCGCCAAGTGGAGCCGCATCGGCGTCAGCGCGATGGTCGCGTTGGGTGTTTGTTTGTGCCACGACACCGCTGCTTCCGCCGAGATCAAACCGCTGCCCGCCGCGCCGGCCGGTGCCACTGAGATTCACGACGCCGTCCTGGCCCACGACATTGACCGCGTGAAGCAGTTGCTGCTGGAGAAGCCAGAGCTGGTCAACGCCGCCAACGAGCGCGGCGACACGCCGATCTACATCGCGGCCTTCCGCGGCTATGTGAAGCAGATGATTCCGATGCTGCTCCAGTTCGGCGCGAATCCCAGCCCGCCGCCCAACCAGCGCATGGAGACGCCGCTCTCCATCGCGCGTGAGCGGAACCTCCGGCAGACCGCCGAGATGCTGATCCGTGCTGGTGCGCGTGAAGACGACCTGTCGCGCGGGGCGGAAATCCGCTACCTCACGATCAAGCGTGACACCAAGACCCTGAGCACCCGGCTGCAGGAGTTCCCGCACCTCATCAATGCGCGCAATGCTTTCGGCCAGACGCCGCTGACTTATGCGGTGCTGGACGGACAGCCCGACTCGACCACCGCGATCACGCTGCTGAAGCTCGGCGCGGACCCGAACGCCACCAACAATTTTGGTGGCACGCCCTATTCAATGGCCGTGGAACAGGAACGCACCAATGCCATGGTCCTGCTGCGTCAGCACGGGGCGAAGGAAAACGCGCAGACCCGCTCCGCTCCGCTCCGCATCGCGGTGCGAAAGAATCTCGTGGCGGAGGCCAGGGAACTGCTCAAGGCGCACGCCGAGATGGTCAACGCGCCCGACGATCTGCGGCGCACGCCGCTGCATTTCGCCTGCGCGGAGGCCGGGATGCCCATGGTCGGACTGCTGCTCGAGCACGGGGCGGATGTCCGGGCCCTGGACTTCGCGGACAACGCCCCGCTCCACGGTGCTGCGACTGCCGGGAAGCCGGACCTCGTGGTGGCACTCCTGGCGAAGGGGGCGCCGGTGAACGCACTGAACCGCCAGCGCGTCCCGCCGCTCTTGAACGCCGCCGCCGCCGGCTCGGCCGCAGCGGTCGAGGCCCTGCTTAAGGCCGGCGCGGACCTGAAGGCGGCCGACAACATCGGCGAGACTGCCCTGCACCGCGCGGCCAGCGGCGGGCATGTCGAGGTGATGAAGCTGTTGCTGGAGCGTGGATTGGACGTGAATGTCCGCGACCGCCAAAAGCATACGCCGCTGCATCAGGCCGCCGAGGCCGGCAAGGCGGACGCCGTCCAGTTTCTGCTGGCCCACAAAGCCAACCCGGCCTACACCGACGTGTCCGGCAACACCGCGCTGGCCCTCGCGGAACGGCGCAAGGTCGAGGAGATCATCAAGCTTCTTCGCCCTGTCTCACCCCCGTCCCCGCCGGCCGCCAAGTGATCTAAAAGTGGCGGTTGAATTGCCCGTGAAAGGGCGCAAAGGACGCAAGGAAGGCCATTTGTGGAAGTCTGCCTTGGTGAAGCAGCCGAGGGTCTGCGCAACGCCGTTCCATTGCGCCCTTTTGCGGCTGAGTCGTCTGCCGTTTTTTTGGGGGTATGCGGGTGCAGCCGCCGGACCTACCTCTCCGGCGGCTTGTTCGCCAGTTCCCACGCGCGGCCGAGATAGCGCAGCTCCGCGCTGTTCTTGAGCCGTCCGCCGGCGGGGGCGAACAGGGCTTTGGCCCGCTCCAGTTCGCCGCGCGCGATGCACTCGCGGAGGGCGTCCCCCACGTCGTTCATGGTGAGATCCGTGCGATTGGTGCCGCCCGAACGCAGCCAGTGCTCCACGCTCATGACGAGCAGCTTGAACTCCGTGTCGGTGCGCGGCGGCGTGAAAATGCTGGCCGGGGGCAGCGGGGCATGGGCATTGGTCAGGCTGTTGGCGCGGGCGTTCGCCACCTGCGCGGCGTCGGGGTTCACCGAGCCGAACTGCGGGAAAATGGCTGCGAGCGTGGTGGCGGGCGCGGTGTTCAGCGCGGTCCGCTTGGGTGGCGGGGCAAACTGGTATTGCCGCGTGCGTTCATCGAACTGGAGAAATTCCTTGGCCGACGAGCCGATGAAGAACGCCCGAGGCGCCTCGTATTCCAGCACCGGAAACTCGTCCGACTGCTCCGGCCCATTCTCGATGAAGAGCCGCGTGGTGTGCTGGGACGCGAGCTGCCGCGCCCACAGCGCCGCCGGCTCACGCAGGCCAATGGCGGCCAAGTCACGTCCCGGCTCGGCGCGGTCGAAGACCTTGCGCCAGACATCCGGGCCCGTGGCCCACGGTTTTTGTGAGCCAAGCAGGATGAGATCACCGGTGCCGGGGTCCCAGATTTCCACGTTGGGAAAGACGGTGGAAAAGGTGTGCAGCACGAGCGCCACGATACCGTCGTGCATCTCATACACATGGAACCACTGGGTCATGATGCCGCCGTCCTTGAGCCGGCCCGCGCACAGTTCGTAGAACTCGCGGCTGAAGACACTGCCGACGCCGACCATCCACGGGTTCGACGGCTCGCTGATGATCACGTCGTAGCGCTGCGGGCTGAGCTTGAGCAGCGTGCGTGCGTCCTCGCCCACGATGCGCGCGAGCTTGTTGGTCAGCACGCCGCGGTTCCAGGGCTCGAAATACTTGCCCGCGCGCAGCACCGGCTCGCAGTTCTCCGCGACCACTATCTGATTCACGGGATGGCCCAGCAGTGCGCCGGCCGTCACGCCGCTGCCGAAGCCGAGCACGAAGATGTCCTTGCTCTCGGGCCGCGCGAGCATCGGCAGGTGGCCGAGCAGGAACTGCGTGGCCATGTCGCCGCGCGAGGTGGCGTCGGGCTTGCCATTGATGCGCAGCACCATCTGATCGCTCGCGGACACGCCGTCACCCTGCTCGATGGCCACCGAGGCGTCCGCCGCATCCTCGTAGAAATGGATTTTGACGTGTCGCTGCCGGTGCTCGACGAGGCCCTTGCCCAGCTCCGTCTCGCGCAGACGGAAGATGCCGGAACTCATCAGATGCTGCCAGGTGTCCCCGCCCAGCGCACCGATCAGGAGCAGGCCCGCACCCACGCTCCCGGCGGTGAACTGCAGCGTCGCGCGCTGGAACTTCCGCCCCAGCAGCCACGCCGCGAGGCACAGGCCCAGCGCCAGGGTGAGGAACGCCCCGCGCAGGCCGAGCTTCGGCATGAGCACGAAACCGGTGATCAGCGTGCCCGCGACCGCGCCGATGGTGTTCCATGTGAGCAGCCGTCCCACGCCGCGACCCAGCTCCGGCCCGCTCTGCGGCAGTTCACGAATCCACAGCGGCAGCACTGCGCCGAGCAGGCCTGCCGGAACGCCGAGCACGACCAGCGACATCGCGGCGGAGAAAACTTGATGGAACGCGTAGCCCGTCTCGGTCCGGGCGAGGCCGGTCTTCACCCACCGGTAAAAATCCACCCACTGCTCGACGCCCGCGACCAGCAGCCCGATCCACGCCGCCGCTCCGAGCAACAACACGGTCGTGGCCGTCTCGCGCACCCAGGCCCGCGTGCGCGGCGACGCCATCACCGCACCGCCCAGTCCGATGCCCAGGATGAACGACATCAGCACGATGGCGAACGCCTGCAGCGACGCGCCGAAGATCAGCACGAGCGAGCGGGCGGCGAGGACTTCGAGACCCATGGAGATCGCGCCGGTCAGGGCGACGATCGCAATGGAGAGGGAAGAGTAATTAGTGATGAGTGGAGGGGCGGCGATGGCGGGCTCAACGGAGGCGGGAGCGGGAGCGGGAGCGGGAGGCAGCTCAACTTTGCGCGCGAAACCGAGCGCGGCGAGACCGATGGCGATGTTCACCATCGCGGTAAGCTGCAGCGACACCGTCATGCCCATCGCCTGCACCAGCACGAAGCCCGCGAGCCACGAGCCGCAAACCGCACCGAGGCTGTTCACTGAATAAAAGCGCGCCGAGAGGCGGCCGGCATCGGTGCCGCGGCGATTCAACCACGCGGCGATGAGCGGCAGCGTGCCGCCCATGAGGATGGTTGGCCCGAGCAGCAGGCCGACGCTCAGCGCGGCCTTCAGCGCGAGCAGGGCGAGGGGCTTTTCCAGCAAGGGCGCGCCCGCACTGATGAAGAATTTGTCCGCCGCCTGGTGCAGCAGGTGGAAGACGAACGCGTAGATGCCGATGGCGACTTCCAGCTTGCCGTAGAGTGCGAGCGGGTTGGCCGCCGTGTCCGCGCGCCGGCCGAAGATCCGGTTGCCCAGCGCCAGCCCGCCCATGAAGACCGCGAGCACGACCGTCTGCGCCTGCACCGTGCTGCCGAGCATGAGCGCGAGGTATTTGGACCAAAGAACTTCATAGACCAGCGCAGTCGCCCCGGAACAGAAGAAGAGCAGCAGCACGGTCATGGACGCAGTTTTCGCGAAGGCCTGCAGGGTCGCAAGGAAAACCCCGGTGGAGCCGGCGCGATTTGTCCTCTGAGCAATGCTCCTCGGTGCTTGGCCACTCGGTTGCAGCGGGTGGCCGCGCTCCCTCGCCCCTGCCCTCTCCCGCTGGGAGAGGGACGGGGTGAGGGAGAGCGGCTGCGACGTGCAGCACGATGCCGCCGGTGGCGCAGGTGCCGGTGATCGCCGCAACTACCTAACCCCATCCCGCTGACCGAGTCTCAATGGCTCCAGGCTTTGGCCCTGGCTCGCCGGGCTGCTGCCGCAACTCCCGGGGTGTTTCACTCCGTGCCAATCCGCGCCGGTCAATCCGCGCCTTGCCAAACGGCCCTGAATCACCCACCCTTCCCCACGCATGAAGACGCTCTCGGTGCTTCTCGGGATGGCGGTGACGCTCACAGCGGTGTCCGCCCGTGCGGACTACTGGCACGTCCCGCCGCGCGGCAACCCCCTGCAGCTCGAGTATGAGGCCGGCGCCGCCTATCTCTCCGGCTCCCGGCTCTCCGTGGGCACCGCCCGGCTCGGCAATGTGGAATCCACCCATATGCACGTCGTCGGTGGCATCGCGGCGCGCGGGACGGACGACTTCACGTTCCGGGTGGCGGCCGAGTATCGCCGCAACGACTTCAGCACGTCCCCCGGCGTGCCGATTCCCAACACGCTGGGCAACATCGGCCTCCAGCTCACCGGCAACTGGGCGCTGCGCAACAACCTTTCCCTCTGGGTCAACGCCCGCCCCGGCATCTACAGCGACTTCGCGGACATCAGCTTCGGCGACGTGAACATGCCGTTCAACACCGTGCTGGCCTGGCAGGCGGACGAGGACCTCATGTGGTTGCTCGGCCTCTATGTGGACCTGCGGTCCGAGTATCCCGTGTTCGGCGGGCCAGGCGTGCGCTGGCGTTTCGCGGAATACTGGACGCTCAGCCTCGTCATGCCCCGGCCGCGCATTGAGTTTCAGGCCACCGACGAGCTGCTGCTCTACACCGGTGCGGAATGGCGGCAGGTCGCCTATCGCGTAGGCCGGAATTTTGGCACCCGGACCGCCGCCAACCCGACGCTCGACAATCAGATGCTCGACTATCGCGAATGCCGCCTCGGGGCGGGCTTCAACTACAGCTTCAACCGGCACTTCAATCTCGGGCTCGAAGGCGGCTTCGCCATCGAGCGCCGCTGGCACTACTTCAGCGCGGGCACCCAGCTCACCGACAACGGCGCGGGCTACGTCTCCGCGACGCTCAACGGGAAGTTTTAGCGGCAAGGCGGGGAGGGTTGCCCGCGAAACACGCGAATAGACGCGAATTGGGGCGGGCGGCGGTCCGATCTGCGGTGATTCGCTTTCCACCCTGGGGGGCGGGCAACTTCGGGCTGGCACCGCCGAATGCCCTTGTGGAACCGGAACCGCTTAGGATTTCGACGGCGACAAGTCGCCTGCGGAAAGCGGTGACAAGTCACCGCACTTCAATACGCGCTCAAACTGCTCCCGCTCAGATTCGAGGTGCTTTCTGGAATTCGGGTTCAACCCGACAGATGAAGCGAAACCGGGCAGCACCGGCGGGACGGCCACCCGTCTGTTTGAGCACCGAACAGTTCGCGCGCCATCGTCGTTCCGAGCGGCTGGTAGCCGCTCGGCACAGGCTGGTAGCCTGTGCTACCCGGCGGCGCTGCGCCCGTCAGCATTCAGGGCTTGTCGTATTCGCCCAGGCTGCGCAGCCAGATGTTGCGGAAGCGCATCGGGTTGTTGTGGTCCTGGAGCTGGATGAAGACGTCGGGCGGATGCGGCTTGTTGTAATTGCCGTTGTTCTGGTGCGGCGTGTGGCCCTGGTATTCCTTGCGATGGTGCACCACCACGCCGTTGTGGATCACCGTCACGGCCGCCTTCTTGGCGATCTTGCCCTCGGCATCCCAGCGTGGGGACTCCCAGATGATGTCGTAGCTCTGCCACTCGCCGGGCTTCTTGCTGGCGTTGACCAGCGGCGGGGACTGGCCGTAGAGAGCGGCACACTGGCCGTCGGGGTAGGTCGGGTTCTCGAAGGAGTCCAGCACCTGCACCTCGTAGATGCCGTTGAAGAGCACGCCGCTGTTGCCGCGGCCCTGGCTGCTGCCGTCCACCTTCGCGGGCGTCGCGAACTCCAAGTGCAACTGGAAGTCGGCAAACCCGTCCTTGGTGCGGATGCTGCCGCTCTTGGGCGCGACCTCCATGTAGCCGTCCTCGATCTTCCACTTCGCCTCGCCACCGGGACCGGACCATTTGGAGAGATCCTTGCCGTCGAAAAGCACCGTGGCGTCGGAAGGCGGCGGGGCGAGGTGGCTGAAGGTCGCCGCCGGGGTGACCAGGCGCGGCACGGGGCGGTCGCCGTCGTGGACGTGCCACTGGGTGCCCGGGATGAGCGGGGTGGAGGTATAGCCGACGCCCTTGCGGCCGGGCGCGTCCGCCGCGGTCAGCGCGGCGACGATGCCAATGGCGAGGGCCGGAACGAAATACTTGGGTGAAAGGAATTGCTTGAGCATGGGGCGCATCATTTCGGCGGGGGCAAAAAAGGCAAGCCCGTTTCGGGAAGGGCGCAGCTTGCCCCGCCCCGGAGCCCGGGCCTGCGAGCCGCAGCGGCTACCCTTGTCAGTGAGATTTCGAGTATGCCAGCAGAACGGGCATTCGGAAGTCGCTACGGGTCACAGACCCGCGCTCCGCTGTGTCAGCCCGGCACGCTTGCGGCTCGACGAAAATCCCGGCTTGCGCCATCTTGCTGCCATGCGAATTGCCGGTGGCTTTGACAGCTCTGAGTTCGAGGCGAAGTCGTGAAACCGAACGCTGATACGCTTGAAATACTACACGTCAACCTGGTGGTCCGAGACAGCGCTGGAGGAGGGCGATGACACCAACGAGCGATACAGCGCTTACATCAATTCGGTTCGCCCGAAACTCTCTGCTGAAATCCTTCGCCTGGTCGAGACGGTCTCCCTGCATGACGCCCGGGTGGAAAGTATCGCGTTGGATTCGGACGCAGCGACACTCTCACTCACGTTGAACGGCTACGATTACCGTCCGCTTTCGGAGGGCAAGCGCCCGGGTGAATTGCACATCGCAATCCGCTACGAGGGTGTTTCCGCGTTCGCCGTGACCGGCGCGCAAGGCGGCTGGTTCCAAAACTCCGACCTCGGCTATCACGAAATCGAAGTTGTGGATCGCAACCAGATTGAGCATCGGATGCTTTTCGACACCGGTGATGAGGTCGTAATTCGGTTCCGAAAACTGGCCGTTGAAACATCGCCCAGAAAACGCGTTGCACCTAGGAAGTCCCGCCGAGCAATTCAGACCCGACCATGATCCCGCGCGAGCTGCTCAAGAAAATCCGCCAGATCGAGATCCGCACGAACCGGCTCGTGTCCGAGTCCGTGTCCGGCGCGTATCACAGTGTGTTCAAGGGGCAGGGCATGAACTTCGACGAGGTGCGCGAGTATCAGGCCGGCGATGACGTGCGGGCGATTGACTGGAACGTCACCGCGCGCATGAACCACCCCTTCATCAAGAAGTTCGTCGAGGAGCGCGAGCTGACGGTGATGCTCGTGGTGGACCTCAGCGGCTCCGGCCTGTTCGGCTCCGGCGAGCAGTCCAAGCGCGAGCTGGCCGCCGAGATCGCCTCGGTGCTGGCCTTCTCGGCCATTCGGAACAACGACAAGGTGGGCCTCGTGCTCTTCAGCGACGAGGTGGAGAAGTTCATCCCGCCGCGCAAGGGCCGCCGCCATGTGCTGCGGGTGATCCGCGAGATTCTCTTCTTCGAGCCGAAGCGCCACGGCACCGATCTGCCGGGGGCGCTGCACTTCGTCAGCCGCATGCTGCCGCACAAGTCGGTGGTGGTGGTGCTGTCGGACTTCCTCGAAGCGCGCGCGCCGGTGCGGTTCGGCAGCGGCCGGATGACGGTCGCGCCGCTGCCCGCCGCCGAACCGCTCGCGCCCGCCACGCAGGTGGCGCTGCGGCAGGCGCATCGGCGTCACGACCTCGTGGCCGTGCAGATCACGGACCGCTACGAGCTGGAGCTGCCCGCGCTGGGCCGCCTCGTGCTCAAGGACGCGGAGACGGGCGAGGTGGTGGAGATTCACACCGGCAACGCGCGGCAACGCGCCGAGTTCGCCGAGCGGCAGGCGCTCTTCCAGGGTTCGCTCCGCCGCGCCTTCCGCACCATCGGCATAGACGCCATCCAGCTCCGCACGGACCAGCCGTATGCGGCGGTGCTGGGGAAGTTTTTTGACACGCGGGAGAAGCGCCGAAGGCGGGGATGAAGGGGAGAAGTAATTAGTGTTTAGTCCTCACTGTCCGAATCGCAAACACCCAGCCACTAAACACTAATTACTAATCACTTTTCCCATGACTCTCCCGCCCCTCATCCTCGCCTCCGCCTCGCCGCGCCGCGCGGACCTGCTGCGCGGGCTGGGGCTGAAGTTCTCGGTGCTGGTCAGCGCGGCCGAGGAGGCGCATCAGGAGGATTTCACTGCGCGCGAGCTGTGCCTGGTGAACGCCTACCGCAAGGCCCGTGCCGTGGCCAAGCAGCACCCGCAGGCGCTCGTGCTGGGCGCGGACACGCTCGTCTATCTGGGCACCACGCTCTATGGCAAGCCAGCGGACACGGCTGATGCGCAACGGATGCTGCGCGAGCTGGCCGGCCACACGCACCAGGTGGTCACCGCCGTCTGCCTGCTGCATCTGGACCGTCGCAGTTGCCGGCTCTTCGCCGAGACGACGAACGTGCGGTTCAAGGCGCTGACCGCCGCGCAGATCAAAGCCTACCTGGATGCCATCCAGCCGCTCGACAAGGCCGGGGCCTACGCGATCCAAGACCGCGGCGATCAAATCGTGGACCGCATTGACGGCTCGTTCAGCAACGTGGTGGGCCTGCCGGTGGAGCGGGTGAAGCATGAGCTGGCGTGCTGGCATCGGAGGTAGGAGGCGTGGGGAAAATTCCAAATCCCAAGCTTCAAATTCCAAAGAAATTCCAAGCTCCAAGCTTCAATTGCGGTGCTCTTGGGAGCCTTGAGGCCCAACAGGCCGGGGCAGCCATCAGGGTCACGGACGCCTTGGAATTTGGAACTTGGAGCTTCTTTGGAACTTGGAATTTGGTTTTTGGAATTTCACCCCGCTCACGCTTGCCTTCACTCCGTCCGCTCCTACACTCCGCGCGCCGATGCTGAACCTGAACACGCTGAACCCCGAGCAACGCGACGCCGTCGAGACGATTCGCGGGCCGGTGCTCATCCTCGCCGGGGCGGGCACGGGCAAGACGCGTGTGATCACGTTTCGCATTGCGCACATGGTCGAGCGCGGCATCGCACCGGAGAACATCCTGGCCGTCACCTTCACCAACAAGGCCGCGCGCGAAATGCTCGAACGCGTCAACCAGCTCGTCCCCCGCCAACCGCGTCGCCATTCCGACGACGACGGCGAGACGAAGCCGTCGCGCCCGACCATCTCCACCTTTCATTCGCTCTGCGTCCGCATCCTGCGGCAGCACATCGAGCTGCTGGGCTACAAGAAGAACTTCGTCATCTACGACGAGTCTGAGCAGCTCAGCACGATCAAGAAGATTCTCGCGAACATCTCCGCGAAGGGCGAGCAGACCGATGCGCGCGTGGTGCTGGGTTTGCTCAGCAAGTTCAAGAACGGCGGCGCGCAGGCCGAGGCAGCCTTCAAGGACCCCAATGTTTCCGCGCTCGCCGAGCATGTGCGCAAGAAATACGAATCCGCGCTCAAGGCCTGCAACGCGGTGGACTTCGATGACCTTATCCTCCTCACGCTGCGCCTCTTCAACGAGCACCCGGACGCGCTCGACGCCTGCCGCGCGCGTTTCCGCTACGTGATGGTGGACGAGTATCAGGACACCAATGCCGCGCAGTTCCAACTCGTCCACTCGCTCACGCAGAAGCACCGCAACCTGTGCGTGGTCGGTGACGATGACCAGTCCATCTACGGCTGGCGTGGTGCGGAGGTGGCCAACCTGCTCGACCTCGAAAAGCATTTCCCCGAGGTGAAGGTGGTGAAGCTGGAGCAGAACTACCGCTCGACGAACACGATCCTCCAGGCGGCCAACGCGGTCATCAAGAACAACGCCCGGCGGCGCGGCAAGAACCTGTGGTCGCAGAACGGGGAGGGCTCGAAAATCCAGTTGCAGGCATTCGAGAACGAGGAGCTCGAGGCGCGCACGGTGGCCGAGGCCATCGAGTTCAAGCGCATGACCCAGCGCGTGCCGTGGGGCGACCAGGCGATTCTCTTCCGCACGAACCTGCAGGCGCGGCCCATTGAAATGGAGCTGCGCAAGGCGAGCATCCGTTATCACCTGATCGGCGGTCAGAGCTTCTTTGACCGGCGCGAGGTGCGGGATTTCCTCGCCTACGTGAAGACGTTCCTGAACCCGCACGACGACGTGAGCCTGCTGCGCATCGCGAATGTCCCGGCGCGCGGCCTGAGCGACGTGACGATGGAGCGGCTGCTGGGCGCGAGCCAGGAGCGGCATTGCTCGGTCTTCACCGCCATGCGGCACACGGACGTGCAGGCCAGCTTTCAAACGCGGCCGCGCGAGGCGATCCAGGAGTTTCTCACGCTGGTCGAGGACACGCGCGCGAAGCTGGGGGACACCGCGCTCGCGGAGCACCCGGAGGCGCTCCAGCAGTGGTCGGAGAAGTTTCTGAACGAGGTCGGCTACTACAACGAACTCCACCGCAGCGAGAAGAACCAGGAGGCGGCCGAGAATCGCATCCGCAGCCTGCGCGACCTGGTGGCCACGATGGACCGCGAGGGCGAGGGCAAGCCGCTGTCCGAACGGCTCGACGCATTTCTGGAGAACATCACCCTCGACACGGAACGGGTGGAGGAGAAGGAGGCCGGGGACGCCGTGACGCTCATCACGATGCACTCCTGCAAGGGGCTGGAGTATCCGCATGTGTATGTCGTGGGCCTGGAGGATGGGCTGCTGCCGCACTCGCGGTCGAAGGTCGAGGGCACGATGGACGAGGAGCGGCGGCTCTTCTACGTCGCCATCACGCGCGCGAAGCGGGAGCTGATGATCTCGCACTGCGGCGGGCGGAAGAAGTATGGGCAGGTCATGCCGTGCCATCCGTCGCCCTTCCTGAAGGAACTCCCGGCGAACCTCATTGAGGACGCGGAGGAGAAGGGCAAGCAGCCGGTCACGCAGGCGAGCGCGAAGGACATGTTTGCGGCGATGCGGGCGGCGTTGGGCTAGGTGTCCCGTGCCGGTGGCTTGCAGCCACCGTGCTGTGGATGGAATGCTCGAAGCGGGTTCGTGCTGCTGCGCCCCACGGTCGGCGGCGGCAAGCCGCGGCACGGGTTCAGCCGATGCTTGTGACTCTTCGCTGTTTTCGGCGGAACAGGGAGGCGGGCCGGGAAATTCCAAGCACCAAGTCCCAAGCTCCAAAGAAACTCCAAAGCCCAAATTCCAATGGTTCAGCGTGCCACGCCGCCAGCGCTTCCGCCCTGGTTCGGCCCTTGGCCCCTGTGCCGTGCGCCGCCTCCCTTTGAAGTTTGGAGTTTGGAGCTGCTTGGAAATTTGGAACTTGGGATTTGGAGCTTCTCTCACCCATTCCACTGAACCCGAACTCCGAAGCAGCGGGTCACGAATTCGATGGGTGGCACAGGCTACCAGCCTGTGCCGAGCGGCTACCAGCCGCTCGGAATGCCGACGACGGGCAAACTGGTTTGGAGCATCAAGTTAAAGGTGGCCGTCCCGCCGTTCCGTCCGGCCAGTGGCCGGACGGCACAGGCTGGTAGCCTGTGCTACCCATTCCGACTTCGGAGTTCGGGCTGAAAACAGCGGAGAACCATTCTGGTGATTGTCATCACAATCCCCGCGCCAGCGTCCAGACCAGCACGTCGCCGGCGCCGTTCTCACGCAGGACACGCGCGACCGCGCTCGTGGTGGCCCCGGTGGTGAGGACGTCATCGAGGACCACGAAGCGTTCGCCGTGCAGGGACTTCGGGCGCACCGGGGCGAAGGCACGACGGACGTTGTCGGCGCGGGCGTGCTTGTCGAGCTGGGTCTGGGTGCGGGTGGGCTGGACCCGCTTCACCAGGTCCGTCCTCACCGGGATGCCCAGTGCTGCCGCGAGCGGCTTCGCGAGGCGTTCGGCCTGGTTGAACTCGCGTTCCCGCTGCTTCACCGGATGCAGCGGCACCGGGACGATGCCGGCAGGTTTCTCTTCGCGCAGCGCGGGCAACGCCTGGCGCACCAGCAATTCCGTGAGAAACGGCTCGAACCACAGCTCACGCTGGTATTTGTAGCGGTGAATGACCCCGCGCAGGAAATCGTTGGCCACCACTGACGCGCGAGCCCAGCGGAAGTGCAGGTCGAGATCGCGGCAGTTTGCGCACTCGAAGGCGGTGGTGATGTCACCCGGATACGGCAGGCCGCAGCGGTCGCAGCACGGTGGCACGATGAGCCGCACCTGCTGCGCGCAAGCCGGACAGACGTAGCCCTCGGCGGGGGTGGCGCGCTGTTCGCGGCAGAGCTGGCAGACCGGCGGGAAGAGATAGGCCAGCCCGGCGTCGAGCCAGTCACGGGCGTTGGCCGGGAGCGGGTTCATCAAGGGCGGCGGGAGCCTGCCCGAGCCACCGCGACCACGCAACTCCCACGAGCAGGACGAGCATGACCCCGCAGGCCAGCCAGCCGTCCAGCAGCTTGTCCGTGCCCCAGAAGGCGCCGCCCGCCGCCGCCCCCGGCGTCGTCACGGTCTTGAAGACTTTCAGCCAGAAGACCCAGCCGGCATGCAGGCCGATGGCGAACCACAAGGTGCCGGTCCGGTGATACGCCAGCGCCAGCACCGCCCCGCCCACGGCGAGGGTCAGGCCGGCGGGGGCGAGATTTTCCGGTGCGGCAATTCCGCGCAGCATGCGTGGCAGCAACGCAAAACCGGAGTGCCACTCCACCGGGCCGGTGTGCTCGACCCGGGCGAGGAAGTGCAGCGCGGAATAAATCAGGCTGCTGATCACGATGGCCGCCGGGAGCTTCATTGACTGACGCAACGCGCCGAAGACGACCCCGCGAAAGAAGAGTTCCTCCAGCAGCGCCACGGCGGCGGCGGACAAGGTGGCGTTGAGGATCAGTTCGAGCAGGACGGCGGGCGTGTGGCTGAAGTTGAAGCTCCGCACGCCGGCCATGGCCATCAGCAGGGCGGCGGCGAGCAGCGAGCCAAAGCCGGCCGCCAGCCCGAGGCCGAGCATCCGCCCGCTCCCGGCGGGCCAGGCCAGGCCCAGAGATCGCCGGTTCGTGAGCGAGAACGCCCGGGCCAGCGGCCACAGGCCGATGAGCGCCGTGAGCAGCAGGCAGCGGTTCAGGTAGCGGTGGAACGGCTGGGTGCCAAGACCCTTGAGGAAACCGGCCTCACCCGCCGCCCACTGGCCCAGATGATACGCCCACGGAGCCGCCAGCGCGGCGATGAGCAACGCGCCGGCCAGGTAGGCAAAAAGGATTCCGGCGGCGCGCACGCGCGGATTAAGCGGCCTTGCGAAAGCATCGCCAAGCGGATATTCTGCCTCTCGTCCCATGCTGGACTGGCACGGCATCGGCTACGGGCCTTGGGTCGCGTAACCGATTCGGCCTAGGTAACGTCCTAAGGGTCAGCCAAAGATTTAGCATCCGGGCAACCAAGCAATGTCACCACTCGGCTTTTTCCGCAGAAAAAAGAAACCGACGGTCCATGACCCGAACGCACCGCACCTGTTCGGGCCTTATTCGCTGCACGAATTGATCAACCGGGGCGGCACGGCGGAAATCTGGACCGCGACCGACCAGGAGGGGAAGACCTACGCCCTGCGCCGGCTGCTGGGCAACGGCATGGCGGACAAGGCGGAGCGCAAGGTGTTCCTCCACGGCTGCAAGGTGCTTGAGAAAATCCATGGCCACCAGTTCATCATCGGCTTCTACAGCCACGGGAAGATTGACGGCGTGGACTACACGCTGCTGGAGCGCGTGGAGGGATCGAACCTCAAACACCTCATCACCCGCAGCGATCCTGTCCTCGGCGAGTTCGTCGGGAACATCCTCATTGACATGGCGCTGGCGCTGGAGCACATGCATGACAAGGGATTCATCCATCTCGATTTCAAACCGGAGAACGTGCTGGTGACCAGCAGCGGCGACATCCGGCTGGTGGATTTCGACCTCGCGCAGCCGCTGCCGAAGAAGCCCACGCGGATGCCCAGCAACGCCGGCACGCCGGCCTACATGTCCCCGGAGCAGATCCGCCACGAGCCGCTGGACCAGCGGGCGGACATCTTTTCCTTTGGCGTGACCGCCTACGAGCTGCTCACTTTCCGCAAGCCCTTCACCGGCGAAACCCCCGAGGCCGTGCTCCGCAAGCAGCTCGACGAAAAGCACACGGTCCCCCCGCCCCGCGAGTTCAACGAGGACATCCCCATCGCCGTGGAGCGCATCATCCTCAAGTGCCTGGAACGCGACCCGGAAAACCGTTATCCGAACACGCATGTGCTCGTGGCGCAGTTGCAGCAGGCGCTGTATGTGAAGTGAGGGCGGTGCTGGTCCCGGAGCGCGGGTCTGCGACCAGCAGCAAGGTTCCTACGCCGATGCTGTTCATAAGAGCCAACGCATGGGGGCCTCGGAAATCGCTGCGGGTTACAGACCCGCGCCCCGGAACCATGCCGCATCGTTTCGCGGCTTGATGCCGGTCGGGGGTTGAACGAGGGTTCCGCCATCCGCCAACACCGCATGAACTGGTGGCACACCCTCAAACAACCGCCGTGGCGCACGCTGGTGCCTGGCCTGTTCCTCGTCCTGCTGGTGCCATTGGGATACTGGGCCTGGACACCCGGCCTGGATCTGCGCGACGGACGACATGACCGAGGCCAGAACGGCCTGTGGCTCGCGCATGGCTGGCTCGGAGCGGACGTGTGGTTTACCAAGAACGGCAAGACCAACCAGTTCGAGCACTATCGTTCGCCGGAGTCGTTGCGCCTGCTCGCCGTTCGGCTCCAGCAGCATCGCATCACGGACGTGTTTCCGCATTTGTGCCCGGTGGAGGTGGACGGGAGCCTGCCCGCCATTGATGCGCAGCAGACGGAACGCTTTCTCGATGCGCTGCCCGGAGTGCGCGTCCTGCCTTGGATTGGCGGGCCGAATGGCGGCAACGTCCGGGCCCGGGACGCACGTTGGCGCGCCGCGTTCGCAAATGCCATCCGGCAACTGCTCGCCGCGCACCCGCGCTTCGCCGGGGTGCAGCTCAATGTCGAACCGCTGACCAGCGGGGATGGTGACTTCCTCAAGCTGCTCGAAGACGTCCGCCGCGCGCTGCCGCCCAAGGCGGTGCTCTCGGTCGCCGCCTATCCGCCGCCGACACGGTGGCAGCCGGTGGAGGACGTGCATTGGGACGAGGCCTACTTCCGGCAGGTGGCCGCGCGCTGCGATCAGCTCGCGGTGATGATGTATGACACGGCCCTCGGCAAGCCCAAGCTCTACGAGCGACTCATGGCGGACTGGACCGTCGAGGTGCTCGCGTGGAGCGGCGGCAAGGAGGTTCTGCTGGGCCTGCCCACCTACGAAGACAAGGACGTGGATTACCACCGGCCGGAAGTCGAGAACTTGGCGACCGCCCTACGCGGAATCCATCGCGGGCTGAGCCGCTAGCCGTTGCCGACGCACTACCGGGGCGTGGCGATCTATGCGGACTGGGTGACGGACGAGGCGGAGTGGAGTTATTTCCGTGACCATTTCCTGAAACCGGCAAAATAATGCCCGCATGATCAAGACCGCAGTAGTTACCGGGGCCGGCAGCGGAGTGGGCCAGGCCATCGCATTGAAACTTGCCGCACAAGGCTGGAAGGTGGCCATCCTGGGCCGCCGCGAGGAAGCGCTCAAAGCCACCGTCAAGCGGGCGAAGAAACACGCGAAGCAGTTCCTCGTCATCCCCTGCGACATCGGCGATGTGGCGCAGGTCGCCGCGATGGCGAAGACCGTGCTGGCCAAGTTCAAGGGCGTGGAAGTGCTCGTGAACGCCGCCGGCACGAACATCCCGCGCCGCTCGCTCGTAGAGCTTTCCCTCGAGGATTACCACGCGGTCATGGCCGCGAACCTCCACGGCTCCTACTACTGCGCGCAGGCCTTCCTGCCGCAGATGCGCGCCCGCAAGTCCGGCACCATCGTGAACATCGTCTCCGAGGCCGGCAAGCAGGCCAGCCCGAAGAGCGGCCCCTCCTATGTGCTTTCCAAGTTCGGCCAGACCGGCCTGAACCAGTGCATCAACGCCGAGGAGCGCGTCAACGGCATCCGCGCGTGCGCCATCTTCCCGGGCGACATTGACACCGAACTGCTCAACAAGCGTCCCGTGGTGCCCGACGCCACCGCCCGCGCGCGCATGATGCAGGCCGAGGAC
Organism: uncultured Klebsiella sp.; assembly: GCA_964496695.1. Taxonomy (GTDB): domain Bacteria; phylum Verrucomicrobiota; class Verrucomicrobiia; order Limisphaerales; family SXTU01; genus SXTU01. The sequence goes on along the minus strand of CAZCBE010000012.1, from coordinate 10,472 downwards.
ATCGCCGACTGCGCGCTGCTGGCCATCAACCTCCCGGCCCGCGCGGTGGTGGAGGAAATCCTGGTGCGTCCGGGCTGAGCGGGGCGAGTTCTAGGAGCGCCAAAAGCGCCCGGCGTCCGCAAAAGTAAAAATGCCCTGTTGACAGGCCGCTGTATTTTTGGTGCTATCCCCGTCCCTTTTGGGACGAAAACTATGTATGCAGTTCTGGAAACCGGCGGGAAGCAGTATCGCGTGAGCGCAGGTGACACGCTCGAGATCGAGCGCCTTGCGGTCGAGGCCGGGCAGCCGGTCACTTTTGACCGCGTGCTGCTCGTCAACGCGGACGGCAAGCTCAGCGTTGGCAGCCCCACGGTTGCCGCGGCCAGCGTCGTCGCGGACGTGGTCGCCCACAAGCGCGGCGAGAAGGTCATCGCCTTCAAGATGAAGCGCCGCAAGGGCTATCATCGCACGGTCGGCCATCGGCAGGAACTCACCGTCGTCAAGATCAAGGAAATCAAAGCTTAAGCGCGCGGCTGGTCCGCCAGCCCCGCCGGAAGGAAAATTTTATGGCACATAAGAAAGGTCAAGGCAGCAGCCGCAACGGGCGCGATTCCAATTCGAAGCGCCGCGGCGTCAAGGCGTTCGGTGGCGAGTATGTCTCCGCCGGCAGCATCATCGTCCGTCAGGTCGGCTCGAAGTTCAACGCCGGCCAGAACGTCGGCACCGGCCGCGACTGGACGCTCTTCGCCCTCGTGGACGGCCACGTCAAGTTCGAGAAGGCCAAGCGCCGCGTGAACGTGGTGCCCGCACCCGTCGCCGCCGCCACCCCTGAGGCCGTGGCGCAGAACTGACCCCGCCACCCACCCATCTCGGGCGAGGCTCCGGCCTCGCCTTTTTTGTTTTCTGAGTCTATTGTTCGGCCGACCGCTCATTCATCATGTTCGTTGACGAGGTCAAGATCTACGCGCGCGCCGGCCACGGTGGCAAGGGCTGCATCGCGTTCTGCCGCGAGGCCTACCGCCCCAAGGGCGGGCCCGACGGCGGCAATGGCGGCCGCGGCGGCAGCGTGATCCTCCAGGCCGACCACGACCTGAACAACCTCATCGGCCAGTTCTACGTCCCGCGCCTCATCGCCAAGGATGGCGAGTTTGGCATGGGCAAGGGCATGGACGGCCACGCCGGCAAGGATCTCATCATCAAGGTGCCCTGCGGCACGCTGGTGTGGAAGCTGCCGACGCCCGTCGAGGAACTGCCTGAGGACGAGGAATCTTCCCCCGTCCATTCCGCCCCGGCTCCGGCCCCGGCGTCGGCGGAAAAGCCCGCGCTGCTCTCCACCTCCAAACGCCCGCTGCTCCGCTGGTCCGGTGATGCGATGGCGGAGGAAGTGGACCTGGCGGCGGAAGAGGAAGAAGCGCCCGTGGTCGGCCCCGATGAGGCCGAACTCGTCGCCGACCTCACCACCGATGGCCAGCAGTTCGTGCTCTGCAAGGGCGGCCGCGGCGGCATGGGCAATCGCAACTTCGCCACCGCCCGCAACCAGACCCCGCGCTTCGCGCAGCCCGGCGAGCCTGGCGGCGAGGGGTTTTACCGCTTCGAGCTGCGGATGATGGCCGAGGTGGGCCTGGTGGGCTACCCGAACGCCGGCAAGTCCACGCTCCTCACCGCCGTTTCCCGCGCCCGGCCGAAGATTGCCGCCTACCCCTTCACCACGCTCACCCCGCAGGTGGGCATCATGGAATACGCCGACTTCAAGCGGCTCACCATCTGCGACGTGCCCGGCCTGATCGAGGGCGCGCATGAGAATGTCGGCCTGGGCCACGCCTTCCTGCGTCACATCACGCGCTGCAAGATCCTCGTCATCCTGCTGGACATGGCCGGCACCGACGGCCGCGAGCCGTGGAGCGACTACCAGCAACTGCTCAAGGAGCTGGAGCTTTACGACCCCGTGCTGATGGACAAGCCGCGTCTGGTGGTGGCGAACAAGATGGACGAGCCGGTGGCCGAGCAGAACCTGAAGAAGTTCAAGCGCCGCGTCCCCCGCACACCCGTCCTGCCCATTGCTGCCGCCTTCGACGAAGGCATCCCCAAGTTCAAGCAGATGATCCGCGAGGCGGTTGAAGAGGCGTAGGAAGGAGAAGCAGCAAGGAAAAACGCCTGCCCCTCGGTGGCGTTCGCGCCCCGGAGCGCGGCTCTGTGAGCCGCAGCAACGTCCGAGCTTTTCCAGACGCTGTCGAACAGTCCGCTCGCTTTCTGCCTGACGAAGCTGCTGCGGGTCACAGACCCGCGCTCCTCGCCACCGGCGTCCGCCCACTGCGGAGTTCGGGCTGAAAGCCGGTTCGTCCTGCTGCGGCCCATGATCGGCGGCTGCAAGCCGCCGGCACCACCTCCCTCTCCGCCTCGAATGGGGAGAGAAATCATGGTCGGTTCGCTCGTGGTTGCAGCCCCTGAACCGGCGATGGTAGGGCGCGCTGTCCTCAGCGCGCCGCCGAAGGCTTGGGGCATCCGGGTCATCGGCGGCGGGGTGAGGACACCCCGCCCTACCACCACGGAGGCTCATTATTGGTTTCCCTGAACCTCGGCCTTTGCGCTCGTCCCGTCTCTGTGGGGCAGGGGAATTTGGTTTCACCGCAGAGGCGGGACGAACGCAGATGCCCCGAGTGAGTTCGCACGTCGTCGTCGTTCCGAGCGGCTGGTAGCCGCTCGGCACAGGCTGGCAGCCTGTGCTACCCGACGGCGACCCCACCGCTACTTCGGAGTTCGGGCTGAAGCGGGCTGCGGCCTTTGCCTCCGCGCGGCGTTGGCTACCGGCTTTCTGACCGGCTCACGATGCGGCCGGCGACAATTTTCTGACTCATCGGCCGTCCTCCCTTGGTTGAGCCTTCCACTGGATCGTAGGCGAGATTTCTGCGCGCGCCTTCCGGGCGGAGCGGCGGGATTTCAGCGGCCAGACCCAGATCCTGAATCATCCTGTCCCGGCGGCTGAGGAGCTTTTCGGTCAGCAGCCGGACTTCCGCGTCGTCCCAGCCGGAGGCGATCAGGCCCTGGATGAGCTGCGCCTCGGTGAGCTGGGCGATCAGGCGCGCCATCCAGCGCGCATCGTCCGTGGTCATCTCCTTGAAGGCCGGTGTGCGGTCAATCGGCCGGTAGTTCACGATGCGGAACGGGATGGTCAGCCGGCCCTGGTCCACGCGACGCGGCGGGGTGGTGAAGGTCCAGTCGAACAGATTCGGCGCGTCAGACTGCCAGGAGAACAGGCCCGCGCCCTTGCCCAGCCCGCCGCCGAGGTCGGAGAAATAATGCTTCACCTCCGTCGCCGCCCCGGTGGTGACCACCTTGATGCGCGTGTTGTCGCAGCGCGTGTCCGTCCAGCCGAGCCACGCCGCCAGCAGGGCGACGCCCCGCAACTCGCGCAGATGCTCGTGCCCCAGCCCGCCGAAGCGCCAGGGTCCGAGATTCTGCGCGCCCGGATCCCGGACCTGCACGTTGGCCTCGCGCGTGACCAGATGGGCGATGGTCGCCTCGAACGCACGGTCGAAATTGGCCGGGTCGTCCTCGGGCTGCGCGCGCTTCGGATCAAGCAGCAGGCGGGCTTTCAACGCCTGCCCCGTCAAGCGCGTGCCATCCTTGAGCACGGCTTCCGTGATGAACTGAAACGGATCGTGGCGCCGCTGCAACGCGAGGTGCAGCACCGGGACCACCGCAAGCACGCGGAACTCCAGATCCAACTCCTTGCGCTGGTGGAATTCCCGAAACAGACGACGGTCGTATTTGATGCGGAGCGAAGGGGCGTAATCGGTCTGCTCCACGTTGTAACCCAGGGCGTGGAAAATGCGCACGGTGAACGGCTCCGAATGCACTTCGCCGAACTTGGCCTTCAATTCGACACGACCACTCTTCAGCGTGAAGCCGGGATTCGCGCCGAAGCTGGTCTTGGGCTCATCATATTCCCACAGCACCTGCGCGTAATCCGGCCAGCCGCCGCGCCCGAGACAATGGAAGAGGTCCGCCTGCGCGATGGCCGCAGGCTTCCTCCAGAAGGTGGAGTCCGGAGGATCGGTCCGGCTGGCGTCCGTGCTGCCGGGCGGGGGTTGAAGGTTTGCCGCCACGGTGGTGCCCCGGCCAACGGGCCGGTGCAGGTAGTCGAGGAACAAGAACGGGATCAGCCCGACCTCCACCCGCGCGGGAATGGGTGGACAATGCAGATTCTCCAGCGAACGCGCGATCTCGACCATGAGCCGCAGGGTGTTGGTGCGCTCGTCCGGGGTGGTGGCGGCATCCAGTTGCCGGGCCAGAACCTGGAGCGTGCGCAGGCCGCGCAGCTCATTGTTGGTGGGCAAGACCATCGGCTCCGCGTGGTAGCTCTTCAACTGTGCCGGGCTCATCTCCGCCAGCGGGGTTTCTGCGCGCAGCTTTTTCCGCTCCGCCTTGCGCTGCGCCAGATATTCTTCCTCGTCACGGATGAGTTGATCGAGATCGGGTGCCAGCCGCAGCGAATCCGCCGGCACGGTCAGGGTGTAGCGCTGGTGGTTGGGCAGTTCGAGGCTGAACCCGGCGGAGTCCGGTGACGCCGTTTCCGCACGAGGAACCAACGCGAAGAGCGCCGCCACGGCCAGTGCGGGGAGGCGAAATCGGCTAAAACAGGATGGAGACGTGTCGTATAACGTCGCTAAACCTACTGCATTCCTGGCCGCTGCCAAGCGACTCCTGCGGGAATCGGACGCGACACCTCTCCCCGTTCGAGGCGGACAGGCGGATGAAAACGACGGACCGACAGTCGCAACCTTCAGGTTGCGCGTGGATCTGCGAACGCGATGCGCGATGCGCAGGCTGAAGCCTGCGACTACGCGGGTCAGGCGGCGGCCTTCGCGGCGGCGAGGTCGCTGCGGCGGGCGGCCATGCTCTTGAAGAACTCGTAGCCTTCGCGGAGACGGCGGACGCACACGTCCTTGTCCTCGAGCATCGTCTTGATGATGCGCAGGATGGGCTTCGGACGGAGGTAATAGCTGCGGTAGAAGCGCTCGACGTCCTCGAAGATCTGCTCCTTCGAGAGGCCGGGGTATTCGAGCGTGGACTGCTGGAGGCCGTCGCCTTCCACGAGGTCGGTCTTGTCCTTCTTCACGAACCAGCCGTTCATCTTGGCCTGCTCGAACAGCTCCGTGCCGGGATACGGCGCGGCGAGGGAGACCTGGAGGCTGAAGACGTCCAGTTCCTTCGCGAAGTTGATGGTCTGCTCGATGGTCTCCTTCGTCTCGACGGGCAGGCCGAGGATGAAGGTGCCGTGGATGACGACGCCGGCCTTGTGGCAGTCCTTGGTGAAGCGGCGCATTTCGTTCGTGGTGACGCCCTTCTTGATGCGCGTGAGGGTCTCGTCATTGCCGCTCTCGTAGCCGACGAGGAACAGGCGCAGGCCGTTGTCCTTGAAACTCTTGATGGTGTCGTAGTCGAGGTTCGCGCGGCTGTTGCAGCTCCAGTCCACGCCGAGCGGGCCGAGCTTCTTGGCGATCTCGCGGGCGCGCGGGAGGTTCGCGGTGAAGGTGTCGTCATCGAAGAAGAACTCGCGCACCTGCGGGAAGATTTTCTTCATGTAAGCCATCTCGTCGGCGACGTTCTGCGCGCTGCGGACGCGATACTTGTGCCCGCCGATGGTCTGCGGCCAGAGGCAGAAGGTGCATTGGGCCGGGCAGCCGCGGCCCGTATACATCGAGACGTAGGGATGCTGGAGGTAGCCGATGAAATACTTCTCGATCTCGAGGTCGCGCTTGTAAACGTCCGCCACCCACGGGAGCGAGTCCATGTCGGAGATCATCTCGCGCTCGGGGTTGTGTTTGATTTTGCCTTCGCTGTCCTTGTAGGAGAGGCCCTTGATGGTCGAAAGCTCACGGCCCTCGGCGACTTCTTTGCAGGTGAAGTCGAACTCCTTGCGCGCGACCCAGTCAATGGCCCAGGAGGCCTTGAGCGTCTCGGTGGGCAGCACCATGGCGTGCGCGCCGACGAAGCCGATCTTGGTGGCGCGCTTCTGCTGTTTGATGGCCTCGGCGACTTTGCAGTCGTTCTTCATCGACGGCGTGGAGGTGTTGATGATGACGTGATCGAAGTCCTTCGCGATGGCGAGACACTTGGCCATGTCAATGTGGTGCGGCGGGCAGTCGAGGAGCCGGCTGCCGGGCACGAGCGCGGCGGGCTGCGCGAGCCAGGTGGGATACCAGTAGCTGGTGACCTCGCGGGTGGCCTGGTAGCGCGCGCCGGCACCGCCGTCAAAGCCGTCGAAACTCGGAGGAGACAAAAACAATGCACTCATGGGTTCTAACTCTGAAATCGCTGGGTTGGTGAAGGCGTTACTCAGCCTTCGTCGTCACCGTGCCGTTCGCCTTGATCTTGGCGAGCAGGTCGTCGCGCTGGGAGGTGTCGCCGGTGCCACAGCCGCCGCCGGTGGCGGCGGGGGCGTGCGTGTGCTCCTCTTCCTTGCGGGTGAAGGCACCGCGCGCGCTGGCGGCGGGATTGATGGCGGCCTTGGCCTCGGCGAGGTGGCCTTTGCCGATGGTCACGCCGTTGAAGGCACGCTTTTCCAGTTCGGGGCTGGCGGCATACGGCTTCGGCTTGGAGCCGAAGTTGTATTTCATGTTGATCCAGGTGTCGCGCGGCTTGTTGCTCAGCGCGCCGCTGGGATCGTAGCCGCAGTGGACCATGCAGTGCTCGCAGCGCGAATCACGCGCGACACCGTCCACCACGCCGTAATTCTCCCACTTCACCGTGCCCAGCATCTCGCCGTAGGTCGGGTAGTGCCCGTCGGTCATCAGGTAGCACGGGGCCTTCCAGCCCTTGACGTTGTAGGTCGGGATGGCCCAGGCGGTGCAGGTCAGCTCGCGCTTGCCGGCGAGGAACTCCTGATAGACAGGCGTGCCGAAGATGGTGAAGAGCTGGCCCCATTCCTCGATCTTGGCGAACTTCTTCCGCGTCATGTCACGGGTGAGGAAGAACTCCTTCGGGTCGCGGCCGAGACGCTTGACCATGTCCTTCTTGGCGGCGTCGTAGTCGTAGCCGGGGGAAATCGTGTGGCCGTCCACGTCGAGCGAGGAGAGGAACTTGAACATGTCCTCGATCTCCTGCACGTCGGTCTCCTTGTAAACAGTCGTGTTCGTGGCCGTCTGGTAGCCGAGGATCTTGGCCATCTTGATGGCGAGCACGCACTCCTTGAAGACGCCTTCGCGCTCGACGATCAGGTCGTGCGTGAACTCCAGGCCGTCCACATGGACGTTCCAATACATCCACTTGCTGGGCTTGATGACGACCTTCGCCTTCGCGGCGGCGTCGGCCTTGCGGATGGCTTCGGCTTCTTTCTCGGTGACGAGCTTTTCGGCGACGAGCTGCTGGAGCTTCGGCTCCATCTCCGGCGTGAAGACGGTAGCCATGTAGTCGCGCATCTTCTTCCGCATGAACATGGCATTCGTGCAGATGTAGATGATGCGGCCCTGCTCGCGCAGGCCGGCGACCAGTTCCTCGATCTTCGGATAGATCAGGGGCTCGCCCCCGCAGATGGACACCATCGGGGCGTCACAATCCTGCGCGGCGGCGAGGCACTGTTCCAGCGGCACCATGTCCTTAAGGGACGTGGAGTATTCGCGGATGCGTCCGCAGCCGGTGCAGGTTAGGTTGCAGGTATGCAACGGCTCCAATTGCAGCACCATGGCGAACTTCGGCGTCTGCCGAAGCTTGTGCTTGATGATGTGACGGGCGATTTTGACCGTCAGCGCGAGGGGGAAGCGCATAGTATTACTGAACTGAAGCGACCTGGGTCACCGGTTCGGGCACCTTTTGAAGGCGCTCGACCGGCGTGGTCTGCGTTGGTGCGTGGATCAACCTCGGAAACAGGAAGGTCGAGGGCGACACTCCTTGGGAGGTCCGAAAGCCGCCGCAGCCAACCATCCCCAGTGCGAGCACGGGGAGGATTGCCAACAGAGGCCGTTTCCAACTAAAACGCATCGCAGCACTATATGGAGCAGGGCAACGCCAGCGCAACGCCTATTTCTGCCGCCGCAAACGGCCGGTGGAGGGGGGGCTTTTGCCCGCTGGGCGGCCTCCTCGTGGCGGTCGGCCTCCTGATCCTGCCTCTTTCAGCCCCCGCCGCCCCTCCGCCGGCCAGGAAGCCCGCCGACGTCCCCATGACCACGCTGTCGCCCCGGTTCGCGGACGCCGCCCAGCTCAAGCTCATCAACGCCCGCAAGAAGTTCCAGGCCGATACCAACAGCATCCCCGCCGCCTGGGCGCTGGGCGAGGCGTGCTTCTGGCGGGGTGAGTTTGCCATGAAGGACGAGGAGCGCGCCGCCCTGGCCGAGGAGGGCATCAAGATCTGCCGGGCGCTGGTCATCCGTGCGCCCACCGTGCCGGAGGGCCATTACTACCTCGCGATGAACCTCGGCCAGCTTGCCCGCACCAAGTGGCTGGACGCGCTGACCATCGTCAAGGAGCTGGAGCGCGGCCTGGATCTCGCCAGCGGCATGAGCCCGCGCCTGGACCACGCCGGGCCGGACCGATGTCTGGGCCTGCTTTACCGGGACGCCCCCGGCTGGCCGATCAGCCTGGGGAGCAAATCCAAGGCCCGCCCCCATCTCCTCAAGGCGGTCGAACTCGCGCCGGAGTATCCTGAAAACCACCTTGTCTTGCTTGAGACCTGGCTCATGTGGAGGGAAAAGAAGACCCTCCAGCGCGACCTCGATGCCTTGGCCGAGCTGTTGCCCAAGGCCCGCCAGGAGTTCAAGGGCCCGGAGTGGGCCGCCTACTGGGACGACTGGGAGCGTCGTTGGATCGAAGTGCAGGGCAAGGCCGCCGAACTACTGAAGAAGCGGTAGCGCTGGTGTCCGTGCCGGGAGCGCGGCTATGTCCCGCTCGGCGCAGGACCAGCCGCAGCAACTACCGAGCATTGAGCCCGAACTCCGAGTAGAAATCGCGGTTTCCACTCCATGATTACCGGGCATCGAGCGACATAGCATGGCCTAACCCATCCGATCAGGCGGCAGCCGCTGCGGCTGGTCTTCGCGACACAGCCGCGCTCCAGGGCGCATCTCGACACTGCCCCCGCCCTCGCCTCGCCGGGCAAGCGAGGACGTTTGCGGCACGGCCGGCCGGAGGCCGGCGCTACGTAGCGCCCGCGTCCCGCGGGCCGTGTCGCCGGCTCGGTTTCGGGGGGCAGTGTCAAGATGCGCCCGCGCTCCAAGGCAGTGACGAATCCGCGTGCGGGGTGGCGACGGTCGTGGCAGGATGGCGGCACCACATGAGCAGCCCTGCCAACGTCGCGTATTGCCTCGCCAGTTTGCTCAGCCTGCTTGCATTCGCCCCCGTCCAGGCCGCTGACACCACACCCACGCCGGAAGCCATCCGGGCCGCGGTCGAGCGCTCGCTCCCGCTGCTCACCGCCGGGGCGCGCGGCTCGATGGAGAAGCGCGAACGGTGCTTCACCTGTCACAATCAAGGATTGCCCGTGATGGCGCTCAGCGCGGCGCAGACCCGCGGCTTCAAGATTGACGGGGAGGAACTGCGGAAGCAGGTGAAGTTCACGGCTGACTTCCTGGCCAAGAACCAGACGAACTACGCCGTCGGCAAGGGCCAGGGCGGCCAGACCGACACCGCCGGTTACGCGCTCTGGACGCTCGAAAACGGCGGCTGGCAGCCTGACGCCACCACTGCCGCCGTGACCGAATACCTACTGCGCTGGCAGCGGGACCTGGAGCACTGGCGGCCGCAGTCGCGTCGTCCCCCGACGGAGCAAAGCCTGTTCACCTCCACCCATGCGGCGCTGCGCGGGCTCAAGACGTTTGGCACTCCGGCGCAGCGTGAACGCATCGAGCAGCGCTTCGCCCAGGTCCGCACCTGGCTCCTCAAGACGCCGGCGGAGGACACCGAGGACCGGGTCTTCCGTCTGCGGGCGTTGCAGGTGGCGGGCGTGCCGGAGGCGGACATCCGCACGGCCGCGCAGGAACTGCTGCGGACGCAGCAGGCGGACGGTGGCTGGGCGCAGCTTCCCGACCTCGGGACCGATGCCTACGCGACCGGCACCGCGCTCGCCGCGCTCCGCCAGGCCGGCGGACTGGCCCCGACGGACCCGGCCTACCGCAAGGGCCTGGCCTACCTCCTGTCCAAACAACTGGCCGACGGCTCGTGGCAGGTGAAGTCCCGCAGCAAGCCGATCCAGTCCTACTACGAGTCCGGCTACCCCCACGGCGCGGACCAGTTCATCTCCATCAGCGCCGCCGGCTGGGCCACCACGGCCCTGGTGCTGGCGCTGCCGGTGGCCGACACGGGTGGTAATGCACCGAAGCCGTAGGCTGCCGCGCTTGATGAACTGCGTCGCTGGCCCAGTGGAGAAACCCGGAGGGTTTCAAGGTGAACAGCCGTGGGCAACACCCACAGTGAGCGAGTCGTGGGAGCCCAACCCCGGGAGGGGTTGAACCCGAACTCCGAAGCAGCGGCGGCGCAGCCGCCGGGTAGCACAGGCTACC
>CAZCBE010000011.1:0-83856 GCA_964496695.1 uncultured Klebsiella sp. | reverse complement strand
AATGAGCGCCGCCTGCGCCAGCACCAAGGTGTCCGGGCCGGTGTGGCTGTCGCCCTGGTCCGCCGTCGTCACCGTGGCCGCCACGATGGCCTCGGTGTGCAGGTCCACCGCGTGTTCGGCCTTGTAGGCCAGAGGTGTGGTGCCGTCCTTCATCTTCGCGATGCGGGCGTCGGGATCATGCGGGTTTTCCCAATGTTCATTGGATACTTTCTTGCCGGCCCGCGCCCGGTCGAGGCGTTGCAGGTCGGCGTCGGTGGGTTCGGGGATGCCTTCGGCCTGGGCCAGGGTGCGCAGGTAGGTCTTCCAGTCCGCCCCGGTGTCCTTGCGCACGATGCTCTTCATGGCCGCGTTGGCCTCCAACGTCGTGGCGTCCACGCCCACCGTGGTGCCGCGCAGCAGGCCCTGGTCCTCCAACTGGGCCAGCACCCGGTGGAAGACGGCGTCGAACACGGTCTCGGGTAGCCGCTGGCGGATGATGGTCATTGAGGCGTGGACCGGCGTGTTCTCCGAGAGGGGAATCCCCAGGAACGCCCGCAGGGCCAGGCTGTCGGCGCAGCGCCAGGCGACGCCGCGCTGGCTCTCGATCCCCTCGAAGTAGCCGATGAAGAGCATGCGGAAGTAGGTGCCCGGCGGGATGCCGATGCGGCCCCCGTCCTTGTAGTAGGGGGCGCAGAGGTCCTCGACGAACGTGTCAAACTGATCTTCGGCCAGCACCGCGTTGAGCTGGGTGTAGAAGGGATGGCCGGGGCCGCGCGCCAGTTCCGCCGTGGGGATGAAGAGTTCCTCCTGCCGTGGTTTGCGTCGTCCCAGTGCCATGCTCAAGGTGGACGCGCTCACCCCCAAACGCGTTACGCGGGAAAGTGACTTTTAACGGGCTGTTAGGCCGCTTCACAAACACCCAATGCGACCCCTTCGGTATTCCATCAACGTCACCTTGGACGGGTGTTGCGATCATCGGGCCGGCTCGACGGACGAAGCGTTGCATCGTTACTGGGCCGAGAACCTCGCGCAGGCCGATGCCCTGCTCTTTGGCCGGGTAACCTACGAAATGATGGAGGCAGCGTGGCGGCCGACGACGGGCGTGCGGCCTGATTGGATGACCGATTGGATGGAACTTTTCGCCCGGACGATCAACGCGGCCAAGAAATACGTCGTGTCGAGCACCCTGGACCGGGTCGATTGGAATGCGGAGTTGGTGCGCGGGGATCTGGGCGCGGCCGTTCAACGGCTCAAGCAGGCACCGGGCGGAGGACTGTTCGTGGGCGGCGTGAAGCTTCCACTCGCGCTGGCGGAGCTGGGATTGATTGATGAGTATGAGTTCGTCGTGCATCCCAGGCTGGCGGGTCATGGCCCGACGTTGTTCGCGGGCTTATCGAAGTGTGTCGAATTGAAGCTCGTGAGCCGGCTGGAGTTCGGCTCGGGGGCCGTGGCGATGCGGTATGAGCCGAGGAGGTCGCCATTGGGATGAGTAAGACACGGCCACCCGCTGCAACGACCCCCTCACCGTCCACCCTCCGCAGTGCTGCTACGAAGGCCGGGCCGCGGTTGCCATCCACGCCTCTCTGCTTGTCGCGCCGTCTGGTCCGCCATAGCTTCAGTGACGCTGGAACACTTGACGAAGACGGATTCGCCGGTTGGCTGAGCTTGGGCCGTCAAACATTGCCAGTGCGACTCCTGAATACTGACCTCCTGATGAACCCACCTGAATCCTTGCACACGGCACGATTGCTTCTCCGTAAGCCGCGCCCGGAGGATGCGCCGCTGATCTTTGCGGCCTACGCCCAGGATGCCGAGGTCACCCGCTATCTCACATGGCACCCGCATAAAACGGTCGGTGACACGCACGCCGTAGTCGGGCGTCTGCTGGCTGCCTGGCAGTCAGGGACCGAGTTCGCCTGGCTGCTTTTCACCCACTTGGGCGGCGAACTGGTGGGGGCCATCTCGGCTCGTCTCGACGGGCATCGCATGGATCTTGGTTACGTCCTGGCGCGTTCGCATTGGGCGCAGGGCTTGATGACGGAGGCGGTGCTGGCGGTCGTGCAGTGGGCCTTTACCGAGCCTTCGGTCTTTCGCGTCTGGGCGGTCTGCGACACAGAGAATCCCGCTTCTGCCCGCGTCCTGGAGAAGGCCGGCTTGCAGCGCGAGGGCATCCTCAGGCAGTGGTCGCTGCACCCCAACCTTTCTGCCACGCCGCGTGATTGCTACGCCTACGCCAGGACCCGCACCGGCCAGGCCTTCCATTGACATGACTACGAAGCACCGCATTTACACGACCAGCTTTGCGAGCGTCTATCCCTACTACGTCGCCAAGGCAGAGAAGAAGGGACGCAAGAAGTCGGAGGTGGATGCCGTCATTTGCTGGCTGACCGGCTACAGCCAGCCGGAATTAGAAGAGCAATTGAAAAGGGAGACGGATTTCGAAACCTTCTTCAAGGACGCTCCCCAGCTCAATCCTTCACGCGCGTTGATCAAAGGGGTGATTTGCGGCGTCCGAGTGGAAGACATTCAAGAGCCAACGATGCGGGAAATACGCTATCTGGATAAACTGATTGATGAACTGGCAAAGGGGAAGACGATGGAAAAGATACTGAGGGCCTAACCGTGCGTCGCAAAGAACCCGGCCATCGTGCTTCTGCTTTCACCGGACTACTGCGGGGCAAGCCGAATGGCATACACGCATCCCGTCCACCTCCGCAGGAGCCCTGCTGAGGAGGACGGTCAGGCTGACTCGCTGCGCTTGGGTCGTTGGTCCGCTTCATTATGCACCTTGTCATGTTCGACATTGACGGCACGCTTACCCAGACAGTGAAAGCGGACGAGGAATGCTTTGTTCGCTCCTTCAAGGACGTGTTGGATCTCACCGGCATCGAGACCGATTGGTCACAATATCCACACACGACGGATTCCGGCATTTTTCATGATGTCTTCATGTCACGCGTCGGACGGTCACCGACGGCACAGGAAGTTGCGCGCTTTCGCCAGCATTTCGTCCAATTGCTGGCGGCGTCTTCCGCACAGTCTCCGTTTGCAGCGGTTCCAGGTGCTGGCCGGTTGTTGTCCCGGCTCGCACAAGGCGGCTCGCATCGCGTGTCGCTGGCTACTGGAGGCTGGCATGATTCCGCCCGCCTCAAGATGGCCAGTGCCGGGATGTGCTTTGACGACCATCCGGCGGCCACGGCCGATGATGCCCTGGACCGGGAGTCCATCATGACGCTTTCCAGACAGCGAGCGGCCGAACGATATGGCGAGTCGTTTGCCCGCACCGTGTATGTGGGTGACGGAGTCTGGGATGCTCGGGCCTGCCGCCATGTCGGCATTCCGTTCATTGGCATTGGCACGGGGAGTCGAGCAACACGATTGTCCGCGGAAGGCGCTGTGTGTGTCTTCGCTGATTTCAGTGACCCAGACATGTTCTTGAGCAGTCTGCATGAGATAACGAATGTGTCCCTGCCTGTTGCGCCGTTGGTTAAGGGCAGGCGTTAGACCATGGACACTTGGCGATCCAACACCATTTTCACGATTCAAACGATGGCATCACCAACGGCACAGGTGGAATTCGCCCGCGAAACCGGCCTCGCCCCGGCGGTCGTGGGCGAACTCGTTTGCATGTGGGGTGACGATCTGTATCAGCCCGGGTTGCGCAGTTTGTTCACGCATTCTCCGACGGAGAACGTGCAGCGATGCGAACGTTTGATGCCGTGTTTTCCACACACGCCAACCGCCATCGGGACGCCGCCGCGTGGGAGAAAATCACGCGTGCCGCTGTGGCTCTCGTCAAGGAGGCTGGCTAGCATGAGCAAGCAACTTACAATGCGCGCGCTCTGAGCTCCGATCCTTAGCCGTCACCTCCTATCTCCTCGAATGAACCAGACCTCCCGCAACGACCGTCGCTCCTTCCTGATGCAGGGAGCCGCCCTGGCCGGATTGGGGCTTACTTCCGGCATGGGCCTCGCCGCCACCGCCCCGGCCACGGACGCAGCCGATCTGATCATCTGGGATTCCACCCCGGCGGGGCTGACGGCGGCCATCGCGGCGGCGCGCGCCGGGCTGAGCGTGATCATCGTCACGGAGGACCAGCACCTCGGCGGCCTGCAGACCAGCGGGCTGGGATTCACCAATGCCGGGCAGATCCCCACGATCGGCGGCATCACCCGTGAATTTCACGAGCGCGTGCTGAAATACTACGTGGACAAATACGGTGCCCAATCCGACCAGGTCAAAGCCAGCGTCAATGGCTTCCGCTTTGAGCCCCATGTCGCGGAGGCGATTTGGGAGGCGTGGCTGCGCGAGGCCGGCGTCCAATGCGCCCGGCAGGAAGTGATTCAGGGCGTGGACAAGACCGGCGCACGCCTCACCGCGCTGCGCACCGTCAGCGGGCGCGGCTTCCGGGGCAAGGTCTTCATGGATGCCAGCTATGAGGGCGACCTGCTCGCGCTAGCCCGCTGCGCGTTCCATCTCGGGCGGGAATCCCGCGCCCAATATGGTGAAGCCTTGGCCGGCGTCACCTACCCGCCCGACAAGGCCGGCGCAGGGGACCGGAAGCTCCAGCCCTTCGACTACCGCTGCTGCCTCACGGACGCGGCGGACAATCGCGTCCCCTTCACCGAGCCGCCGGATTACCGCCCCGCGAACTACGGCTGGCACCTGGCCAAAATGAAACGCAGCGGGGCCAAACGCTTTCACGCGGCCCTGCCCATCAACCGCATGCCCAATGCCAAGACGGACTCGCGCACGGCGGAGTGGCCGGGGCATTCGTGGGATTACATCGAGGCCGGCCGGGCGCGCCGGGCGGAGATAGATCGCGCCCACCGCCATCACAGCGCTGGTTACCTCTGGTTCCTGCTGACCGATCCCGCCGTGCCCCAGCCTATCCGCGAGGAAGCGGCGGCGTGGGGCCTGGCGAAGGATGAGTTCACCGACAACGGCAACTGGCCCTGGCACATCTACGTCCGCGAGGGCCGCCGGCTCGTGGGCGAATTCGTCATGACCCAGCGCGACTGTGTGACGGAGCGCTTCAAGCCGGATGGCGTCGGCGTGTGCAGTTGGTATATGGACGTGCATCCCGTCGAGCTGTTCCAGGCAGGCCCGGTGTTTCACGGGGACGGCGAGATCAATCAGCCCGTGCAGCCCTTCGAGATTCCCTGGCGGAGCCTCCTGCCCCGGGCTGCGGAAGCGGAAAACCTGCTCGTCCCGGTCGCCAACTCTTCGTCCCATGTGGCCTTCTCGGCCATTCGCGTGGAACCGGTCTGGATGATTCTCGGCCACTCCTGCGGCGTCGGCGCGGCCCTGAGCCTGTCGGAAGGCACGCCGCTTCACAAATTGCCCACGGACAAGCTGCGCAGTCTTTTGGAAAAGCAGGGCCAGGTCGTGAGCGCCCATCCGTTCAACGAGTTCTGGCCAAAGAAGCCTGCGGTGCCGCCGAAATGAAGCGGGACGTTTCCAAAACCAACGGTCGTTCGCCACGGTTCGTGGCGGGGCAAGCGCGGCTCCACCGTCCATCCCCATGCTTTTGTAATATTGGCCAATGACACAGTCTTGCTGACCATGCAAAGCCCCATCCATCCCGGCACCGCCATGGAGTTGAAGGAGATCGAGCCGGATCTTTTCGCCTACACCTGCCCAAAGTCCGAAGGGATTTGGATCCCACTGCAACGGTATCTCGATTGGAAATCACACCACAGGGACACAGGCAGCTCGCTGCCGATGGGATACACTCCGACGCCCGCCGACGATTCCAAGCGGCGGGTGCTGATCTGCCCCGAATCGGGCCGCCTGCTGAGCCGCTATGGAGTCGGCCACGGGCTTAAATTCCAAGTGGATGTCAGTCCGGTCACGGGAGGAATCTGGCTCGACCAAGGAGAGTGGGAGGCGTTGAAGAGCAAGGGGATTCATGTCGAGCTAAACCTCGTTTTCTCCGCTTCCTACCAGCGGCAGATTCGCACGGCTGAATATGAGCTGGCGCTGGAGCGGACCTTCGCTGAACGGATTGGGGCCGAGGATTTTCAGATCGCCACGGCGTTTAAGCGGTGGCTGGCAGCACATCCCAACCGAAGGGACATTTGCTGTTACGTGCTCCACAATCTCGAAGAGTAAAGGCATGGATACAGGAACCCTCATCATCGCCCGCGCCGACCTGAACGCCGACGCCAGCCGCGCCCTCATCGCCGCCTTGAACGCTGAACTCAGCGGCGTCTATGTGGAGCCGGGGGCGACGCACTTCCGCCTTGATCCTGAAGAGGTGTCTGGCGAACGCGGGGCCTTCCTCATCGTCTATCACGAAGGAATTCCCGTCGGCTGCGGTGCCTTCCGACGCATGGATGCCGAGACGGCAGAACTCAAGCGCATGTATGTGGCCCCGCCCCTGCGCGGGAAAGGCCTCGGCCGACGGCTCGTGACGGCGCTGGAGAGCGAGGCGCGCGCCTTGGGCATCCGACGACTCGTTCTAGAAACTGGCATCCACCAAGCCGCCGCGCTCGCCCTCTATCGCGGCATGGGGTTCCAATCCATTCCGCTGTTCGGGGAATACTGCCTCTCCCCGGACACCAGCGTCTGCCTGGGCAAGGACTTGGCGGACTGAGCACGAGGCGAGGCGCGGTCAGCGGCGCGCGGCCTTCAGGCCGCTTCAACGTGCGCCATGGTTTGGTTATCCCATTACCCGTGGCATTCGGACGCTGAAGCAACGTGAACGTCGTGCGCCTTATGCGTGGAGCATCGCCGCCCCATTTTCGTCCAACCCACTTATGCAAGCATTGCTCAAATTCTCGGCCCTGACCTTCTTGCTCCTCGCTGCTTCCAGCCCCTGCTCCGCCATGGTGAGCCTGGCGGACGTTTCCAAAGAGCGGGCGAAAGCAATGGGCGTGACCCTGCGGTCAAAGCCCAACGGCGATGCGGGCGTCGCCGTTTGGCTGGAGTTCAAGACCCAGGGCGAGTTGAAGAACTTTGCCCATGTGGAGGTGCGCGTCATGACCGGCGGTAAGACGATGTCGCACGCCTATTTGATGCCCTCGCGCCCGACGCCGGACAGCGTCTCCGCCTATTTCTCCGCCGACCCGGCCTGGCTCGCCACGAGCGTCCTGACAATTGTGGTCAAGAATGGCGAACGCGACTTGGTGGGCTATCAGTTCAAGGTGAAGGATTTCGTTGAGGTGGAGAAAGTGCGGTGACGCTTGGCCGGGCCAAAACGCTTCGGTTGGAATATTTCGCGCTCAGAGAGCGCGACCGGTCGCGAACGTGGAGAGCGTCACTTCAAATCCAGCCGCTTCTCTGGCACGAGACGGTGGCCGAGCATGTCCACGGCGGCGGGCAGGGCTTCCAAGACGAGGTAGCCGAGCAGCGGCTCGTAAGCTCCGTTGTCCGGGTGCATGTCAATGAAGAGCACCTCACCGCTGACCGGACGGAAACCTTCCAGTTGAATCGTGAAGGGGCCGCAGACTTCGCCGCCAATGCGCTTCTGGTCAGCGGTTTCCATCTCCACCTGGCTCGACACCGGCACGCTGCCGAGGCGCTCTTTCCACGCTCTCGGGAGAATCATGTGTGAAGCTCCCGTATCCACCAAGGCATCACAACGTAGGGTCTTGCCCGGTTCGAAGGGATTGTTGATCTCCACCGATGTTGTGATGCGGCGCACGATGGAAGTCTTCGCCATGCAGTCCGATTAGACAATTTCTTTGACCGGCTCCCACCCATCCACGAGGTATTGCGGGCGGCGGCGGTCAGGGGCACCTGATTGGCTTCGAGGCCGAAGGGTGGCAGGGCGGTGCCGAATCTGAAAACCGGGCCGTCTCACAGATGCCCCGGCGGTGGATGGCGGAACCGATCGAATTCCTCCTTGCGAATCGCCAGCGCCAGCGCCCGATTCAGGCTGAGCACCGCAACGGTTGCCCGGCCCGCTGGCGTCAGGCCGACAATCCGGAACCCCTCCCACCGAAAGTGCAGCCGCCAGGATTCGTGGCGCGGGTGGAACAAATCAGCCAGCGCACCCGTAACCGGGTCAATCGCGCGTTGACGGGCCCCCTTCCGCAACGAGCATGAAACGCAGGCCAGCGCGAGGTTGCCGAGGATGGTTTCGCCCCCGGCGGCAAGCGGCGTGATATGGTCCACATGAAAGATCGCCTCCTGTCCGATTTGGGCCAGCCCGCAATACTCGCAGCGGCGATCGGCTCGCTGGACAACTTGCTGGCGCAAACTGGCCGGCAAATTCATGCCGCCGAGCCGCCGAGCCGTTCCGCCCGCATACGCAGCAGCGAAAGCATTTCCGCCAAGTCCACCAGGCCTTCAGCCTCCCCGCGCTCGTCATCGGTCAGCACGGCTCCGGCGTCCTGCCGGTCGAGCAACGCCTGCAGCCGGCGCTGGACACCCGACGGCAACTGGAATCGGGCGAGATCATCCGGCACTTCGACTTCGACGTGAACAGCCTGAGACATGGTGGGAAGCTACTTCAAAATGCGTTGGGGAGCAACGCGGGACTGCGCCGGAATTTAGATCACTTCTTTGATCGGCTCCCACCCATCCACAAGATATTGCGGGCGTCCAGAAAGGTCAGGGAGCGTCACCTGATTGGCATCCAGGCCGACGCGGTTGTAGAGGGTGGCGAAGATTTCGCCGAAGTGGACAGGGCGCTCGTTGGCCTCGCCGCCCATGCGGTCCGTGCTGCCAATAACCTGGCCGGTGCGCAGGCCGCCACCGGACATCAGGGCGCAGGAGACGGCCGGCCAGTGGTCGCGGCCCGCCTGGGCGTTGATCTTCGGCGTGCGGCCAAATTCACCCCAGAGGATGACGGTCACGTCCTTGTCCATGCCACGCTGGTAAAGGTCTTCGATGAGCGCGCTGAAACCTTGGTCGAGCAGCGGGCAGTCCTGCCGGAGGGCGTCGTAGATGCGGCCGTGATGATCCCAGCGGCTGAAGGCGAGGGTCACGCAGCGCGCGCCGGCCTCCACGAGGCGGCGGGCCATGAGCATGTGCTCCATGAGCTTGGGGCCGCCGTCGTCGCGGTTCTTGGGGTCGCCCTTGCCGTAGCGTTCGCGGACCTTCGGGTCTTCCTGATCCAGATCAAGCGCGTCACGGACCTTGCTGGAGGTGAGCATTCCAAAAGCCTGCTGCGTGAAACTGTCGAGGCCGTCCATCAGGCCGCTGCTGTCCACGTCGCGGCGGTAGTGATCGAAGCTTGTGAGCAGGCGGCGGCGGTCGTCGAGGCGGTCGAGCGTGACGCCGTCGAGCACCATGTCGTCCTTGCCCGCCCCGGAGGGTTTGAACGGCGCATGGCCGATGCCAAGGAAGCCAGGTTTGCCCGCGTCCGCCCAGCGCATCTCACCCATCTTCGGCGCGAGGCCGAAGAACGGCGGGACGGAGGGGTCCACGGGGCCCTGGAGTTTGGAGAGCACGGAGCCGAGCGAGGGCCAGCCGCCGGGAGGCTGGGCCGCCCCACGCGCGAGGCGGCCGGTCTGACACTGGAAGGCGTTGTGGTCGTCCACCGCGCCCACCACGGAGCGGATGAGGACGAGCTTGTCCATGATGGCGGCGGTGCGCGGGAGCAACTCGCCGATCTGGATGCCGGGGACGTTGGTGGCGATGGGCTTCAGCTCGCCGCGAATCTCGCGCGGCGCGTCCATCTTCAAGTCGAACATGTCCTGATGCGGCGGGCCGCCGGGCAGGAAGATGTTGATGATGGCCTTGTGCGACCGGCGAATGCCCGCCTGCGCCTCGACCCGCAGCAGGTCCGGCAGCGCCAGCCCGCCGAAGCCCAGCGCGCCAATGCGGAGAAAGTCCCGCCGCGACTGGCCGTCGCAGAAGTTGCGCGTGGGTTTTCCGAGCAGCGTGAGCATGAGTAAAACTAGCTCAGTGTGCGACGAAGGCCAATGAGCATTCGTTCAAACTGAACTCCGAAAGAACAGCCCGCGAAACACGCCAAACATGCGAAAGGGTGAAATGCGTCGGCAGCATGGCATGGAGAAGAATTATCCGCAGCACTGCGGGGTTTGGGATATTCGCGTTGTGTAGCCTATTTCGCGGGCATAACTCTGAGATTCAGGTCCAAGGAAACCCGGGGATGCAGATGGCAGAATCACAACCGTTACCCCGCCCCGCCTGCCTTGCATCTTTCCGCTTTCCCTTTTGGGCCGGCAGTGCCGATATTCGCGGCCATGAAGCTGTCTGACTTTTTGCTGAGCCGCCGTGCCTTCCTCCTTTGTGCTGCTTGGATGCTCGCGGTGCCGTTTGCGCCCGCCGCCGAGCCGAAGACCGCTGATCCAGCCCGGTTTGAGAAGGCCATCGCCGCCTACGAGGCGGAGGACAAGACCAACGCGCCGCCGAAGGACGCCACGCTGTTCTACGGTGCCTCGAACATCCGGCTTTGGAAGTCCCTGCCGCAGCGGTTCGGCAAGACGAAGGTCATCAACCGCGGCTTCGGCGGCTCGCAGTTGAGCGACTGCGTCCACTTCGCCGACCGCGTGGTCATCCCCTATGCGCCCAAGACGATTTACCTGAACGCGGGCGGCAACGACCTGCACGCGGGTCGCACGCCGGAGCAGGTGCTGGGGGACTTCAAGGCTTTCGTCACCAAGGTCCGCGCCGCGCTGCCGAACACTCAGATTTCCTACCTCTGCATCCCCACGTCGCCCGCGCGCTGGAGTGAAGTGGATCAGGCCAGGAAGGCCAACCAGCTCATTGCCGACTATGCGAAGGCGGACGGCAAGCTGGGCTTCATCAACTACTTCGCCCACCTGCTGGGCGACGACGGGCAGCCGCGTGCGGAGTTGTATGTCGCAGACAAGCTGCACTTCAGCGAGGCGGCCTACGACATCGTCACGTCGTGCATCAAGTGGCAGACGGCGATGGACAACTTCGCCAAGGCGGACGCGACGAATCCACCGGCCAAGGGCGGCATCGTCTTCGTGGGCAGTTCGAGCATCGTGCGCTGGAAGTCGCTCGCGCAGGACTTCCCGGAGCACAAGGTGGTGAATCGCGGCTTCGGCGGCTCGGAGCTGTTCGACTCGGTGAACTACTTTGACCGCGCCGTGCTGCCGCATCAACCGCGCCTGATCGTGCTATACGCCGGTGGCAACGACCTCAACGCGGGCAAGACGCCGGAGCGCGTGGAGACGGATTTCAAAAATTTCGTCGCCTTGGTGAAGAAGAAACTGCCGCAGACGCGCGTCGCAGTCATTTCCATCGCCGGCAATCCCGCCCGCTGGAAACAGGTCGAGCAGGTCAAGGACCTCAACCGCCGCATCGAAGCGTTCACCAAAACCGACCCGCAGCTTGCGTTCATCAACGTGTTTCCAGCGATGCTCGGCCCCGACGGCCTGCCCAAGCCCGACATCTTCGTCGAAGACAAGCTGCACATGAACGAGAAGGGCTACGCGATCTGGAAGGAGGTGGTGGGGCCGTTCCTGAAGTAGCTGCAAACGGCGGCAGCGACACAGAGAATTGCCCGCGAAACACGCGAATGGGCGCGAAAACAAAGACTTTCTGATCCGCGTCTTTTCGCGTGTTTCGCGGGCTAGAGGTTCTTCGGCTTCTCGCGGTGTCCATTGAGCAGCCGGCCGATCCAGGTGTAGCGCACGCACCAGTGATAGCTCGCGAGCAGGAGCACCATGGTGAGCACCATGATGCCGGTGAACTTGATCCACGCATGTTGTGGCCACTTCGCCACATAGACTTGCAGCCACAAGACCAGCGGCAGATGCACGAGGTAGCACCAGTAGGAGGCATCGGCGAGATAGCGAATCCAAGGCTGGTGCTGGCCCACAAAACGCAGGAACCAGCCTGTCACTGCGAAGGTCATTAACCACGCATAGAGCGCCGCGCAGGAAAGGCTCGTAATCTTGAGGGTGAGGTAGTCGGACTGCGTCGGCTTGGGCTGGGCGGCAAAGATGATGCCATGGACGAGCATCGCCAGCATGGCGAACGCGAAACTGGTCTTCAGGTAGCGCGTCAGTTCACCCAGTTGGTGCCGCCGCCGGTGGAGCCACCAGCCGACGGCAAAAAACAATCCATAGTAGCCCAGCGCCCGCGGCGTCGGAACCATGCTCACTCCCGGCTGCTCGATCTCGCCCCACATCGGCCCGTTCCAAAGGAGCAGGACCATCGGCGGCACCAGCAGCAATGCTTTCAACGGCGAGCGCAGGAACCAATCAAATGCGCGGTCGCCCGTGCGGAACGCCCCGGCGGGCAGCCGCTTCAGCAACCAGACAGCCACCAGCGAGAGCGCATAAAAAAACAGCAGATACTCCAGAAACCAAAGGTGTCCGGTGGGAATGGAACCCAGGTCGCGTTCAGGCTTGAACATCGCGTCGCCGGTTCCTTTCGACCGCTGCGTCCCCCAATACCACACCACCCCAATCATCGGCACGAGCGTGAACATGCCAATGAGGAACGGCACGCCGATGCGTTTGAAGCGCTGCCTGGCATAGCCCGCGCCCCCAAGCCGCTCGTAAAGCAGCCGCCCAAAGAAACCCGCGAGGAAGAAAAACAACTGCATCCGAAAACCATGGATCAACCCTACCACCAAATCGAAGGTCCAGTGCTGGCTCGCATCCCGCGCCACCCAGCCGGTGTTGAGGGTCATGAACGAAATGCCCGCGTGCAGCACGATGCCCAGCAGCATTGCCGCCGCGCGGAGGTTGTCCAAGGCGTGCAGACGCTCCTCGCGTGCCGTCGGCTGGGCTTGCGACGCAGGCGGGAGCGGGGCGCTGTTCCCCATCGGGGCTGCAAGGGCATCACTCACGGGACGCGGGAAGAGTTTCAGACTGCCGCTGAGGTGCAATCCAATTAGCGATGTGGTCACTCGTGCGATTCCGGGGCTTTTCGCGCACCGCCATACGGACGCCCTCGCTGGGCAAGCGAGGACGCTTGCGATACGGCCGGCCAGAGGCCGGCGCTACGTAGCGCCCGCGTCCCGCGGGCCGTGTCGCCGGCGTCCCCGCCGGCTCCCGGGCCTGCGAACGAAGTCAGACCGCCCTGCGGTTCCAGTGCATCCATTCCGCGCTGGGGTCTGCTGCTCCCGCGTGGTAGCCTCACGCCGACATGAGCGAACCTTGGGCATCCCCTTGGGCCGTGGCGCACACCGCCACGCTGGCGCGGAGCTTCCGCCATTGGCTGGGGCGTGACTTGCTGCCCGGCATCACGGAGCCACGGGCGTTGGCCGCAGGCATCTTCGCTTCGTCTTTCGTCCTCGTCTCCCACGACACCCAGACCGATCCGGTGCTGAACTACGGCAACCGCACCGCGCTCACACTCTGGGAAATGTCGTGGGACGAGCTGACTCGCACTCCCTCGCGGCTCACCGCCGAACCCGTCGCGCGAGAGGAGCGCGCACGATTGCTCGCCGAGGTGACGCTGCACGGGCACATTGCCAATTACAACGGCGTGCGCATCTCCAAGTCTGGCCGGCGATTCCGCATCGAGCAGGCCATCGTGTGGAATTTGTTGGATGAAGCCGGTGCTCATTACGGGCAGGCAGCCATGTTCGACCGCTGGAATTACTTGTGAATTACTCATCGCCTCTTCTCGCGTGGATGCTGGTCGGTCTCGCTGCGCTCACCACGGGCTGCAAGCAGGACGCTCCACCGCCTCCGGTCCCAGTGGCTGCCCCGGCCCCGGCACCAGCCATTCTCCCGAGTCCAACCGTTGCTGTCCCCACCACGCCGCGAAGTGACCTGATCCCGCCCCCGGCCACGCGCCCGACGCATGTGGTGCTGGTCAGTTTTGACGGTGGACGTCCGGACATCCTGCAGGCCGCGCGCATGCCCATGCTTCACACAATGGCCCGCGAGGGCGCAGTGAGCTGGGATGCCCGGAGCATCGTGCCGCCGCTCACGCTCCCGGCCCACACCTCCATGCTCACCGGGCTCGCCCCGGAAACGCATGGGGTCTATTGGAACTATTGGATTCCCGCCTTTGGAGCGTTGAAAGCCCCGACCATTTTCATGCTGGCCAAGTCCAACGGCCTTTCCACCGCCGTCTTCTCCGGCAAGGACAAGCTCGCCTACCTCTTCCCGACTGGCTCGGTGGACATCGTCTCGTTCCCCCTGACCGATCCAGCGGACTACTCCGGCACCAATGTCTTCTCCGCGCGCAACGTGGCCGCGCAGGCGGTGAAGTATTTCGAGCAGCGCAAGCCCAGCCTCACCTTCGTGCATTTCCCGGATGCAGACATGGCCGGACATTACTACGGCTGGCCCTCGCCGGAACAGTTCACGGCCCTAATCGAGTGCGATGCCGCACTCACCCTGCTGCGCGCAGGGGTGGAACGCGCCGGAGTGACCAATGCCGTCTTCCTGCTCACGGCGGATCACGGAGGCGCGGGGCTGGCGCACGGCATTGACCGGCCCGAGGACATGACGATCCCGTGGATCGCCTGGGGTGCAGGGGTGAAACGTGGCTACTCCTTGACGAACCAAGTCACGTTGCCCGACACCGCCGCAACCATCGGATGGCTCTTCGGGTTCCCGCTGCCAACGAATACCGTTGGCAAGGCGGTCAGCGAGGCGTTTCGGTAAGACAGGACGCCGCGCGCCTCGATTTCGCCGACATTTTCCTTCACCGTCCGCAGGGAATCCGCCATCGTCCGCAGCCATGAACTTGTTCGATTTGCAGGGTGAAGTTGCCGTTGTCATTGGTGCCACCGGGGTGCTCGGTGGGGCGCTTGCGGAAGGTCTGGCGGAAGCGGGCGCGAAGGTCGCGGTCCTCGGCCGCAATGCCGAGCGCGGCGAGGCGCGCGTGAAGGCGATCCAAGGCAAGGGTGGCCAGGCCGCGTTCTTCAACTGCGACGCCATCTCCCGCTGCTCGCTCACCGAGGCGCACGAACAGATCGAAGCCAAGCTTGGCGCACCGACGATTCTCGTGAACGCCGCCGGTGGCAACGCCCCGCAGGTCACCGTGACCGCCGAGCGTGCCTTCGAGCAGATCCAGCTCGCCGACTGGCAGGCGAACTTCGACCTCAACCTCGCGGGGGGCGTGCTGCTGCCCTGCCAGGAGTTCGGCCCCGCGATGTGCAAACGCGGACGTGGGAGCATCGTCAACATCGCGAGCGTCTCGGCCCACCTGCCGCTCTCGCGCGTGGTAACCTACTCGGCGGCCAAGGCGGCGGTCTTGAGCCTCTCGCAGTTTCTTGCCCGCGAGTGGGCCACGAAGGGCGTGCGCGTGAACACCCTCACGCCTGGCTTCTTCCCCGCCGAACAGAACCGCAAGCTGCTCTTCAACGAGGACGGCTCGCCCACCGCGCGCACCAAGTCCATCTGGGGCCATACGCCGATGAACCGCTTCGGCGAGTCACACGAACTCATCG
The DNA here is from genome assembly GCA_964496695.1 of uncultured Klebsiella sp. Taxonomy (GTDB): domain Bacteria; phylum Verrucomicrobiota; class Verrucomicrobiia; order Limisphaerales; family SXTU01; genus SXTU01. The sequence continues at coordinate 68,570 of CAZCBE010000011.1, read as the reverse complement.
GCGCGTGCCTTTTCCTCGCCAGCCACAAGGCCAGCAGCTTTGTCACCGGCACGGACATCCGGGTGGATGGCGGGTTCCTGAGCCAGACGATTTAAGGCTGGTGCTTGTAACTCACCCTCGACCGGCTTACTGTCCCCTCATGCAAGTTCTCATCCGCTTTCAGGATGCGGAAACCGAGCGAAAAGCGCTCGGCAAACTGATCCCCCGTTTTTCTGGCAAGAGCTGGGCAAATGGCGAGACGATGGTGCCCAGCAGCGCGCTGGCGTTCCTCGCCTCCGAAGGCATCCCGTTCACGGTCGTTGGTCCGGCCCCGTATGAGCGCCTTACGTCGCTACGAGATTCTGGTGCCCTTGCGGTTTAACGACGGGCAGCCCGTCCCAGAGGTGCTGCTGGTTCAAACCTTCGCCGAACTGAGGGAACGCTTCGGTGCCGCCTCTTGGGAAACGCAATGCCTGCGTGGCGAATGGGAGCAAGGCGGCGTGGTCTATCAGGACAACCTCACCAGGTTTTTTGTGGATGTGACCGATTTGCCGGAGCACCGGGAATTCTTCCACCAGTTCAAGGAACGGTTGAAGAACCGTTTCGACCAACTCGACATCTGGATTACCTCTCACCCGTTGGACGTGATTTAGTCACTGCATGAACCTGCTCTCCTCCACCGCCACAACCGGCTCCACCGTCTCCCCCGCCCAAGTCACCGACCTCATCGCGCAGGCCTGCCCAGCCAAGGAGTATCGCGGCAAGAAGGTCCTGCTCATCGTGCCCGACGCCACGCGCACCGCGCCGGTGGGGCTGATGTTCCAGACGCTCTTCAAACAGATCGGCGCGGTCACGGCTAACTTCGACATCCTCATCGCACTCGGCACGCACCAGCCCATGAGCGAGGCGGCGATCTGTGACCGGCTGGAAATCTCCGCCGCCGAACGCGCGGCCACTTACGGCGCGGTGCGCTTCTTCAACCACGAGTGGGACAACCCCGCCGCGCTCCGCAACGTCGGCACGCTCACCAAGGCTGACACGCGCGAGCTGTCCGACGGCCTGTTCGAGCTGGATGTGCCGGTGGAGGTCAACAAGCGCGTCTTCGACTACGACCAGGTCGTCATCATCGGCCCGGTGTTCCCGCACGAGGTCGTCGGGTTCAGCGGCGGCAACAAGTATCTGTTCCCGGGCGTCGCAGGACCGGAGATCTTGAATTTCTTCCACTGGCTCGGCGGCTGCGTGACCAACCCGATGACCATCGGCAACAAGTGGACACCCGTTCGCCGCGTCGTGGACCGCGTCGGCGCGATGGTGAAGGTCAGCAAGCTCTGCGTCGCCATGGTCGTGCGCCCGGACAAGTCGCTGGCCGGACTGTTCATCGGCTCTCCCGAGGCCGCCTGGGATGCGGCGGCGGACGTGTCCCGCGCGGAGCACATCGTGTTCCGGGACCGGCCCTACCACACCGTGCTCTCCTGCGCGCCCAAGATGTATGAGGACGTTTGGACTGCCGGCAAGGCGATGTATAAGCTGGAGCCGGTCGTGGCCGACGGCGGCGAGTTGATCATCTACGCCCCCCACGTCACCGAGGTCAGCGTCACGCACAACAAGACCATGCACGCCATCGGCTACCACTGCCGCGACTACTTCCTGAAGCAGTGGGACAAATTCAAAGACTACCCGTGGGGGGTGCTCGCGCACAGCACGCATGTGCGCGGCATCGGCACTTTTGAGAACGGGGTGGAGCAGTGCCGCATCAAGGTCACGCTCGCCACCGGGATTCCGCCCGAAGTTTGCGCACGCATCAACATGGGCTACCGCGATCCCAAGACCATTGACATCGAAAGTTTTTCCAATCGGGAGGCGGAAGGGGTGCTCCTCGTGCGCAAGGCCGGGGAGATGCTTTTCAAGCTGTCGAATCCCCCTGCGTGGCAGCAGGGCGTGGAGAAGGCGTAAGCGGCCCGGAGCAAACAGTGTTCAGTAATCAGTATTCGGTTGGGCTCCGTTGCCCCAGCGGCTGATTGGATACTGACCATTGAAGGCTGACGGGCGCAAATCAGGTTTTAAGCACACCGCCAAATCTCATTAGCACCCGGCTTCAGCCGGGTGAAAGCGGGTGGTGCAAGGGCGAACCGTTTCAACGGTTTGCCCCAGCAGGCGGTTGGTGCGGCTGGCACCAGCCGTTGAAACGGCTGGCCATCGTGCGGTTGCCCCAACACCCGGCTGAAGCCGGGTGCTAATGAGAGCAACCCAAAACCTGATTTGCGCCCAAGACTGACCACTGATCACTTCCCTTGTAACATCCCCCAGCCCCGACGCGTCCAACCAACCGACTGCAACACAACAAAACAATGCGCACTCTCACTCGTTCTCTCCTCGCTCTGGCCGTGGCCACCGCGTTCTCCCTCTGCTCCTCGGACGCCTCTGCGGCGGACAAGAAAGGCGCGAAGGACAACGCCCTGCACGGCAAAATCACCGCCGTGGACAAGGACGCCAAGACCATCACCGTCGCCGGGAAGACCCTGTTGGTGGACGACACCACCGTGATCACTGACTCCGGCAAGCCGACCAAGCTGGAGAACCTAAAGCCCGGCACGGACGCGACCGTGAGCACCTTCATGCTCGGTGAAAAGCTGACCGCCGTGAACATCAAGACCGGCACAGTGGCCGCCACCGCTCCGGCGGCCAAGAAGAAGAAGTAACCGTATCCACTTCCAAGCACCCGCCCCAGTTTCGACTGCGGCGGGTGTTTGCGTTTCGCACCCATGCGTTTCGCAATGAGGGCCCTACCCAGCTCATGTAGCATCGAATGTGAAGGTCACTTCGATCCCGGCAGCTCGCGCGAGGCGCCACTCCGGATCGTGTGAGAAAGCTGCGGGCGTCAGTCGAATTACTTTCGCCGTTGGCCGCCCTGGTCAGGGCGTAAATCGTGCGCGGAAGCGTCTGTTCACCCGCGTCGGCCCGTTCGTGGAGGGTTCGCCTGGCTAACCCATCTGCCCGATCATTTTAGAAGCACTAATCACTTCATGGCCGCCGACGGAGCGTTCTAGGGACAGAGAATTGCAACCGCATGATAACCAGTGCTTTCCAGCCACAGATAATCAATTGACTCCCCCCCGACCAATGCTAGGGTGTCGGGCAAATTGAAGCGAGAAACCACCCGCGAATCTGCGGGTGGTTTTGTCTCGTGACACGACACGAAGCAAAAAGATTTCTTAAAATGAGCGACGCAACTACTGCCGCTCCTGCGCAAGCAGGCGGCATTCCCCAAGTCTCCCACATCTCCGAAGCGGTCATCCGCATCGCCGGCAATTCACAGGACGGCATCCAGGCCATCGGCGGCTTCCTCGCGCGCCTCGCGGGCCGCAGCGAGCAGGAAGTCATGACCTTCATGACCATCCCGTCCACCATCTCGGGCGGCCCCTCCATCTTCCAGGTGCGCATCGGCTCAGGTGAAGTCCTCAGCGCCGGCGACGAGGCGGACATGCTCCTTTGCTTCTATCAGCACAGCTACGAAGGTCACCTCAGCTCGCTCAAGAAGGGCGGAATCGTCCTGTATGACTCCGACCATGTGAAGGAAATCCCGGCGGAGAATCTCGCCAAATACCGCCACATCGGCCTGCCTATTTCGAGTCTCGTGGTCGAAGCCATCGGCGGCACGGGCCGCGACAAGGGCAAGAACGTTTACTCGCTCGGCCTCATCGCGAAGATGTTCAACCTCGACGTGCCGAAGCTGCACCGCCTCCTGAACGAGCGCTTCGCCGGCAAGGACCCGAAGGTCGCCGAGACGGCCATCGCGGCCTTCAACGGCGGCTACAGCCACACGCTTGCGACGGCGGCGGAACTGTTCAAGTTCAAGCCCGGCGAAAACGTCGGCCACAACCAGATCGTCATGGGCGGCAACGAGGCGCTCGCCTATGGCCTCATCGCGGCCGGCGTGCGCTTCGGCGCGGGCTACCCGATCACGCCGTGGTCCGACATCATGGAGCTGCTCCGTAAGGAACTGCCCAAATACGGCGGCTCCTTCATTCAGTGCGAGGACGAGATTGCGTCCATCTCGATGGCCATCGGTGCAAGCTGGGGCGGCCGCGTGGCGGTGACCGGCTCCTCCGGCCCCGGCATCTCGCTCAAGACCGAGGCCCTCGGCTGGGCGGTGATGGCGGAGATTCCGCTGATCATCGTGGACGTGCAGCGCGGCGGCCCCTCGACCGGGATGCCGACGAACGTCGAGCAGTCCGACCTGAACATCGCTTGCTTTGGCGGCCACGGTGACTCGCCCCGCGTGGTCATCGCACCGAGCAGCGTGGAAGACTGCTTCTACACGGCGATTGAGGCCGTGAACATCGCGCGCAAATACAGCACGCCCGTCATCATCCTCACCGACCAGGGCATCGCGTCCCGCATCGAAGCCTTCAAGATGCCCGAGTTGGAAAAGATTTGTCAGGACATCTCCCCGGACTTCACGCCCGTCGCCGACCACAAGCCTTACGACCTCGCCGCCACCGATGGCATCACCCGCCACCTCGCGCCCGGCACTCGCGTCGCCAGCGGCAAGTATCCCGTCGTCACGGGTCTGGAGCACGACGAACTCGGCCACCCGACCGGCTCGCCCAAGCTGCACGTGCAGATGACCGCCAAGCGCCGCAACAAGCTCAAGAAGCTCGGCGCGGACCTGCCCACGCCGACCGTCTTCGGCCCGTCTGAAGGCCAGGTGCTCCTCGTTAGCTGGGGTTCCAGCAAAGGCCCGGTGGAAGAAGCCGTCAAGCAGGCACGCGCCAATGGCGACGCCGTCTCCGCGCTGCACATCAAGTATCTCAACCCCCTGCCGAACGGCCTGGAGAAGATCTTCGAGGCCTTCTCACACGTGCTCGTCGTCGAGTTGAATGACGAGGGCTTCTACGGCTACGGCCAGCTCGGGGCCGTGCTCCGCGCCCGCTACTGCGACCCGAAGATTCGCGGCCTCACGAAGGTGGACGGCCTCACCTGGAAGATTCGCGAGATTCTCGACCGCGTGAAGGCGATGACGAAGTAATTTTCACCGACGAAACTCAATTTCATTTCACGACATGACCGCTCTCTCCTTCCCCTCCGAAACCCTCACCCGCACGGGCAACCTTAACCTTGCCCCCGTCCCGCCCCTCCCCGAAGGCGACCGCAAAGGCCTCACCAAAAAGGAAGTCGCCGCCGACCATCCGACGTGGTGCCCCGGCTGCGGTGACTTCTCCGTGCTCGCGCTCTACTTCAAGCTCATCGAGAAGCGCAAGATGCACCACGAGAAGATCACGACTGTCGCGGGCATCGGCTGCTCCAGCCGCTTCCCCTACTTCGTGCAGGCGCACGGCGCGCACTTCATCCACGGCCGCGCCCTGCCCTTCGCCAGCGGCGTTTCGCTCTCGCGTCCCGACCTCCACGTCTTCGTCTTCGGCGGCGACGGCGACGCCTTCTCCATCGGCGGCAACCACTTCAGCCACACCGCGCGCAAGAACATCAAGCTGACCTATTGCGTGATGGACAACTGGGTCTATGGCCTGACCAAGAACCAGACCTCGCCCACCTCGCCCCTCGGCTACAAGTCCAAGACCGACGCCTGGGGCAGCGGCGACCGTCCGATCAACCCGATGAAGCAGGCCATCGCGGCGGGCGCGACCTTTGTGGCCCGGACCACCCACACGAATCCGAACCACGTCCTCCAGATGATGGAAGCCGCCATGGACCACGACGGCTTCAGCTTCATCGAGTGCCTCAGCGAGTGCGTCGAATTCTATCCCGGTGCCTTCGACGGCGCGAACCCCCGCAAGGGCGGCCAGTTCCCCGAAGTCCCGAAGGATCACGACGTCACCGACGAATATGCCGCCTACAAGCTCTCCGAGGAGCTGATGCCCGGCAAGTTCGGCATCATCTACAAGGTCAACCGACCGACCAAGAACGCCAACGAGGCGAAGATCATCAGCACCAACCGCGAGAAGTTCGCGGCCCTGCCCGACTGGCAGATCCTTCAGAAGAACTTCGACCGGATGAAGTAGGCCGGGATCGAACCCATTCTCGAAGCCCCGGTCGCAAGACCGGGGCTTTGCTTTTTGTGAACTGAAAGCGCACTGTAGGATCAAGTTGAAACGAGAGGCCATCTTGCAAATGCGCAGCACCTATTGGAAAGAAGCTTTGACAGCCGGTGGTGTCACAAGTTCTGTGGCTGCCTTTTTTGCTGCGGTGATAGTCGCCGGCGGTGTGAACATGGTGGGAGGATTTTCCGAACAGGCAGTCGCACGAGCGGTGCTGTTTCCGTTCGCATTCTACGCAGCGCTACTTACAACGCTTCCAGCATCGGTTCCCGTCGCATTGGTTGTCCCACGGTTGCATGTTTGGTCAGTTGCCTCCGTTGCGTTGCTCTTTTGTTTGGCCGTCTTCGCCAGCTCGGCAGCTAGTTTCGTCAGTGACCCCCTTTCACTCCGTGACAGGCAAAGCCTGTCGGCGTATTTCTGGACTTGGAAATGGGCTTTTTGCTTGTTCAATGTTATTGGCATTATTTCAGGCAGTATTGGGGCTTTTGCAGCCTTTGAAGTCACCCGCCGCGAGAGGATGAAAGTGCCGCGACAGGCATTGCCCGTCTTGGAGAACCCCACCGCATCACGTTGAATCGACAACCCATTGCATTACCATCTAACGCAACAGCATGCCCATCTACGAATTCGCCTGCCCCAAGTGCCGGGTGATCTTCAACTTCCTCTCCAAGCGCATCAACCCCGACCGCACGCCCGCCTGCCCCAAGTGCGGCAACAAGAAGATGCGCAAGCAGATGAGCCGCTTCGCCATGACCAAAGGCCTGAAGGAACCCGCCGCCATGACTGGGGCCGACGACGCCGAGGGCGGCCCGCCGATGCCCGACATGGACGATCCGCGGATCGAGAGCGCCATGCGCGAGATGGAGCGCGACATGGCGAGTCTCGACGAGAACAACCCCAAGCACATGGCGCACATGATGCGCAAGATGAAGGACATCATGCCCCCCGGCTCAATGCCCAAGGAACTCGACATCGCCATCAAGCGCCTCGAAGCCGGGGAAGACCCGGAGAAGATCGAGGCCGACATGGGCGACGTGCTCGGCGACCTGATGGGCGGCGAAGGTGGTCCCGGCGGCGCGGGCGGCGCCTACTCCCACGACAGCGGGCTTTACGACTATTGAGCGTTTTCTCCCTCGCCACCACTGTGCGAGAGGGCCGGGGTGAGGGGGTGAAGAACACGACAGGCTCCGGCCCGCACACGATTTTGGGCCAGAGCCTGCCTTCCCCACACGCGCGGGAAATCAAATTAACAACGGGCCGGAGCGCGTAACGCGGGTAACAAAGGCACCCCGACCCGTGCCCGCCCACTCAGGCGGGCAAAAGACCTCCTGACTGCCAGCAGTAACCGGACCGCCGGTGGCGTGGGCAAAAGCCAGTTCGCGGTGCCGCGATCAAGACCCGCCATACTGGCGGATGAATTCCCACTTGCCTTGCCTCACGGCGAGGCGCAGGGCGGCTTCGTGGGAGAGCACGTCGCCGGATTCGGTGATGAACTGGGTGATGCTGCGGCCTTCCGGGTTCAACGCGATCTGGACCTCTTTGAGGCCACGGCCCTGCCAGCGCGGGGCCAGGGCGGTTTGCACGGGGGCGGTGGCCAGCGCGCTGATGGTGGTGGTGCCCGTGCCGAAATCGTAGGTCCCGGACGTGGTGGCGGAGGCACTGGTGCCGGTGGTGGCCGGAAACCGGTTGGTGGTGGTGACGCCGCCTTTGGTGAAGAGCACGTCAAACAGGATGCTCACCGGCAGATTGCGTGTTTCCAAAGTGACGGTTTGTGTGCCGCTCAACGGAACGCGCGCGACGTAGGGCGTGGTGGCTCCGGTCACGCTGTCGGGAATTGCAAAGGTGCCGATGCTGGCGACGCGGGCGACGGGCAATGCGCCAGAGGTGGTGCCGACCGGAAACGGTGGAAGGAGTTGAAGGTAATCGCTGTTGTTTGCCAACGCCCTGAAAGTGAGCAGGAGGGCCTTAGCAGTGCGCGAGGATGAGGCAGACAAACTGATTGGGTAAGCTCCATTGGCAATTAGTGCTACCAGCCCATCACCGCCACGCCCAGAATAACTTATATCCCTACCTCGAAGAAATACGCGACCGGCCTGGCTGAATATCTTGGTTGAACTGGCGATACAGAGCACCCCGCCCCCGCCACCTCCCAAGTAAGAATACGAACCTCCGCCACCGGAACCCCCGTTAAATGGCAGGATAAGTCCGGCTTCCGCACCGGGTTTTGGGGAACTCCCACCCAAACCACCATTCGGACCATAGCCCGTTGCTCCTATGGCACCTCCAGGATAGCCACCTGGTCCTGGCCGCGTAATATCCGTGGAACCAAATGGGTCTCGGTATTCGTCATTGCCACCATAGATTGCGTTGACGGTGTCCTTGGCGGCAACGCTGATGTCCCCGTTCACATTGACATCTCCGCTCGCTAGCCACACCACCGGCGTGTTTCCGGTATTCGGGACAAACCGAACGAAGGCCCAACTTGGAACAACAATCGTCGTAAAATTGTAAACCCCGGAGGAGTTCAGCGCGATGTCAACGTTGGTGCGCCCCTGAGCGAAGCTGCTGGCCTCAATCCTTTGAGCGAAACGTGTCCCCGGCGGCACGCCGACGAGCGTGTTGGTGCCGTTGATGACTTCGAAGCGCGGATTAAACTCCCCATCCGCGCCGGTGGAGCCGCTGCTATAGACGTTGTAAACCTCGGCGGTGTTGGTCTGGGCGTGAGCGGCGGGAGCGCCCAGCCACACACCCGCCAGCAGCAAGGGGAGGACACGGGGGAGGCGACAAGCATTGAGTTTCATAGGAATTAGATTGGTTGGATTGGGAGGGAAAGAAGCGCGGCGTTCACGCCGCAGAAGCGTGTGAAGGGGAAAGCGGAGGCACGAGGCCGAGCGCGTCCGGCAAACGGACGTTGCTGCGGCCTGAAGGCCGCGCTCCAGGGACGGGTGCCGGGAGGCTGGGACGGGAGAACCGGCTCGATAGAACGAATGCCTTCTCCCATGAAACCTGCGGTGGTAGGGCGGGGTGTCCTCACCCCGCCGTGGGCTGCCCGGACGCCACTGGGGCTCGGCGGCGCGCTGGGAACAGCGCGCCCTACCAGCAGAGGCTTTTCGAGAGCGGTGGGCATCAGGCGTCGTTCAAGGGGTGATGTTTCCAACGGTATTTCCGCTCAGGTTCACGCGGATGCCCTGTTCGCCAAAGGAATTCATCGCGCCGGTGCGGGTCGCGCCCACGCCGCCAAAGGCTTCGTGGCGATCCGCGCCCGCCGCCGGAAAGTTGAAGACATGCTCGATCACCTTGGTGCCGTTCATGCGGATTTCGATGTGGTAGCCGGTGGCCCCGCCGCCCTCCGTCTGGATTTCGTATTCGCTGCTGAGGTCGGGCAGGCTGAAGGTGTTGGTGCGCGTCTGGCCGGCCAGCGGGTTGAAAGGCGTGAAATACTCGTTGTCGTGAAAGTCGGGATGCCCCCAGCGAATCTGCAACTGCGCTCCTGAGTTGGTGGACACGCGGGCAATAATCTGCACGCCCGGCCCGGCGGCGTTGGCCTCCACGGTCATCAGCGGGATGAACGGAGTGTAGTTGTAGAGGCCGCCGCTGCCGGCCACGACCGTGAGCGCGGGCACAAACGGCGTGAAATTGTAAGCGCCGTTGGTCAGCGGATTGGCCACCACCGTCAGCGCGGGCACGAATGGCGTATGGGTCAGTGAGGAGGCGGTGAACACCAATCCAGTGGAACGCACCCCGCCAGACACGACCGACAGCCGTCCGTTGGTCGCCCCCGCCGGCAGACGCACATACAACTCCCCGCCATTGGTGTTCCGTGCGAGCACGGAGAGCAACTGGTCATCCAGCCAGACCTGAAGGTTCGTCCCAAAGTTCGTGCCGGTGAGCCGCAGCAAGCCGCCGGGAGGAATCTGGGCGGGCGGCAACGCATCGAGACGCGGCCCGTTCGTGGCAGCCACGACTGTCAGCGGAATCGCGCCGATGGCCTGCACCCCGCTGACGGTCGCACCGAGCGTGTAGCTGCCCGGCGTGGCCGGCGCGATGACGTGCAGCCGAGTAGTGTCGAGCAATGTCGAGGTGAGGTTCGTCGTGCCAGATTTTGCCTGCACCGTGCCAGTTAGGTTCGCGCCGTGGAGCGTCACGTCCGCACCGGGGACGACCTGGGTCACGTCCGCGAAGTAGAGCACGGGGAGCGTGATGCCGTTGTCGAGTTGGAGGAAGTAGAACGCGCGGGCCGAACTGACGGGGGCCGGGACCCATAGTTCCACCGGGCCAGGCCCGCCGAAGCTCTCCGCGAAACTGAGCGGGGCATTTGAAGCGCCGGCAAAGGGCACCAGAGTGAAGGCGGTCGAAGCGAGGTTATTGGCGGAGTGCAAGCGGTAGCCATGCCGCCCCGGCAGGTTCACGGCCAGCCGAAGCCGACCGCCGATGAACTGCAACGGGTCAAGCTGCGGGCGGTTGCTGGTCGAAACCGCCTGCAATGCCCGGTCGGAGAAGTCCGGCATAGGATTGAAGGGCAGATTCTCGAAGCTTGCCGTGAAGGTCACGGCGCTGGCGGGGACGCTGATGGTGCGTTGTGTGTTGGTCACGCCGTCCTGCCATTGCACAAAGCGCGCGCCCGCCACCGGGGTGGCGGTGAGCGTGAGTGATTGCCCGCTCAGATGCGGACGCGGCGCGCTGAAGCCGGCCACGCCGGGACCGACGACCTGCAGTGTGATGGCAACCTCGGTCTGCGCACCCGCTGGCAGCCGGAGCCAGAGCAGCAGCACGAGAAACCAGAGGCCGTTCGGCAGTTGGCCGAAAGATTTGGGGAAGCGAGATCTCATGGGCGCGGGCTTCACTGCGGAGTTGGCGTGGCGGCAGCCTCGACTTACCGGAACAGGCGGTGCGAAGCAGTCCGGGCCGGAGCATCCTCCGGCCCGGACACGGCGTGGTGCCGATGCCACGCGAACGAACCACTGCTGGTCTCCCCATCTCCCGAACTTGGCGCTGGCTTGATGCACGGGCACATCATGGTGGCTTCAGCGTGCAGGAACCAAATGGGCAGATGTCCCGTCGCCCCTGCAAAATGTCCCGCTGGTATCGGGACATTCCGCCCCGGTTCAACAAAATGTCCTTTCGGCGGGCGGTGGCTTGCCGCAGGTTGCCCAGCCACCTAGCCTGCTCCTGATGCGTCCGTTTCCGGCCCAACCTCTGTCCGCGCGCGCGCGGCCGGGGCCTTACTGGCCGGCGTGGCTGGTGTTCGCCTGCGGTCTGGCGCTTACGACGGGCCTGCACATGTGGCAGCGGGCCGAGGCGCGCCGGCAGGACCAGGAGCGGTTCAACTCGGCGGTGAAGCAGACGTGGAACGCCGTCGAGTCCACCGTCGAGAAATACGAGGCAGGTCTGGCGCGGTTGCAGGATTTCTTCAGCGCGGACCATCCGCCGGCGGCGGGCTTCCAATACGCCGACGGCGTGCTGCTGCCCACCGAGGCCCAATGGCACAATGAAGTGGAGCTTTTGAATTTGCCGGCCAGCTTCGCCGCCCTTCGCAGCGTGGGTTACGCGCACATGGTCAGCCCGTGGAACCATACGAATCTCGTCGCCTACATGAGCCAACGTCTGGGCCGTCCTTATGTTTGGCGGCGCGCACGTGGCCCGGGTGATGCACGGTTGCCGGTGGTCTTTCATTGGAGCGCCAGTCCCGAGCAAACCCCGCCGTATGAGGAGGACTGGTTCAGCCATCCCGTGATGGGGGGGCTGGCTGACCGGGTGCGTGGTTCCGGGCACGCCGGGGTGACCGGGCAGATCCATTTTCCCGCCGCTCCTGAGCGAGCGGCAGGCGGCGGTTTCATGATGGCGCTGCCGGTTTATTATCGCGACCGGCCCGCCGCGAGCGAGGGCACTCTTCATGGCAAAAGTCCCGGCGAGCAGGCTATAGTGCGGGCCACGACGCGTGCGCCAGCCTTCAAGGGGATGGTCTATGCCGCCGTGGATTTTGACCGGCTCGTTGAAAGTGTGTTCGTCGGGCAGCAACTGGCCGCGACTTTCAAACTCTACGACCGACCGGAGCCGAAAGACGCGCTTCAGGTTAACACGCGGCTGCCGGGTGTGTCGCCCAACGGGCCGGACTACCAGTCTGCCTTCACCAAAACCGAGCTGACCCGCTGGTATGGTTACCAGTGGGCGGCGGTGTTTCAGTCCACGCCTGTATTTGACGCGACCACGGCATCCCACCGCACGGTCTGGGTGCTCATCGTCGGCACGGCCTTGAGCGCAGCGGTGGCGTTGTTGTTCGGCATCGAAGTGCGCGCGCGCGCTTCCGCCGAGCAGGCGGCACGGGAACTGACGGAGGCGCGGGCACAACTTCATGCAGCCGTCGAATCACGCGAGACGACACGTCGCGACCTCCATGACGGCGTGCTGCAATCGCTCTACGCGCTGACCTTGTCACTCAGCAAGGCACGCCGCGTGGTGCGGCGTGACGCGGGCGAGGCCGAAGCATTGCTGACGCAGCAGACGCAGGCGTTGGATGACGTGATGGCCACCGTGCGCGGCCATCTGGGCGGCGAACGGCAGCGGCGGGCGGCGGAACCGCTGGGCAACTCGTTGCGCGCGGTGGCGGACGCAGTCGGCTGCGATGGTGAATGTGAAGTGAATTTGAACCTGCCGCCGGAAAACGTCGTGACGCCGCCGGAGGATGCGACGGCGAACATCGTGAACATCGTGCGTGAGGCGGTGAGCAACGCGCGGCGACATGGCAAGGCCCGGCGCATCGGAGTCAGTTTGCAACGCCTGGAAGCCAGGTGGCGGCTGGAGGTCACGGATGACGGGGCGGGCTTCGACCCCGCGAAAGCTCCAGCCGATGGACATGGCCTGCGGAACATCCACGCACGCGTGGCTGCACTGGGCGGCTCCTGCCGGCTGGAGTCCCGGCCCGGCGGCCCCACGCGCATCGTTGTCGAGTGGGCGAGTCCGCCGCAAGGCGCTTGAAGCGTCCCGGGTTCTCTGGTCTGCTCGGGCCGGAGCATGGCTACCGTGAACAACAGCCCCATTCGCGTTCTCCTCGTGGACGACCACAAGGTGGTGCGGGCGGGCCTGCGCTCGCTGCTCGCGGAATTTCCGCGGATCAAGGTGGTTGGCGAGGCCGCGACGGCGCGCGAAGCGCTGGCCGAAGCCGCACGGCTGAAGCCAGAGGTGGTGCTGCTCGACCTGCGCATCGGCAACGACAACGGGATTGCGCTTTGTGGACAGCTCAAGGCGTCCGCCCCGGCGCCGCGCGTGCTCGTGCTCACGCAGTTTTCCGACGCCGCCACCATCCGCGCCGCGCTCGAGGCGGGCGTGGATGGCTACATGCTCAAGGACAGCAACGAGGAGGCCCTCGCGGCGGGCATCGTGAGCGTGGCGCAGGGGGATTCAGTGCTGCATCCCGCCGTGAAGCGCGTGCTGATGGGAAACGGGCGTGACGGCGGCGAAACCACCGCACGCGGCAAACTCGACCACCTGGCACAGCAGGAACAGCGGACGCTCGCCCTGGTGGCGGACGGCCGGACGAACAAGGAGATCGCCGACACGCTGGGCTTGAACGAAAAAACGGTGCGCAACCTGATGACCGGCGTGATGGAAAAGCTCGGCGTGGAACGACGCGCACAGGCGGCGGCGTGGTATGTGCGCCACACGGAAGGCAACGGACGGTAGCACCGCACTCAGTTTTCAGTGTTCAGCCTTCCGCAACCAGTGTTCAGTCCCGCCGCGCGTTTCGACTGATTACTGAACACTGATTACTAATCACTTTCCCGCATGGCCCACATCCACGAAAAGATAGACTTCACCGTTGCCATCTTCGTCGTCCACGAGGCGAAGGTGCTGCTCATCCTGCATCGCAAGCTCGGCAAGTGGCTGCCGCTGGGCGGGCACATCGAACTGGATGAAGACCCGGAGATCGCCGCACTTCGTGAAGCGAAGGAGGAGAGCGGCCTCGACGTGGAACTCGTCGGCGAACGCCCGCCCACGACGGAACCCGGCACCCGCGCGCTCATCGCCCCGCGTTTCCTCGACATCCACCGCATCAGCGACACCCACGAGCACATCGGCATGATCTATTGGGCACGCCCCATCAGCGGGGACGTGACCCTCGCCGCCGAAGAACACCACGACATCCGCTGGTGCAGCGCGGACGACCTCGACCAACTCCAGCCGCCCATGTCCAACGCGGTGAAGTGGTATTGCCGGAAGGCCCTCGAAGAAGTCTAACCACGAATGACCACGAATACACACGAATGAGAAAGCCGTCGCCCCGCAGGCAAAACCCGAACGGGTCCCTTTTGAATTAGTGTTCATTCGTGTCCAGTTGTGGTTTCCCTTCCCATGACCCGCCGTAAAGCCATTGGTTTCCTGCTCGCCGGGTTGAACACGCTCGGGTGCTCCTATTTCGGCACCTATCTGTTCTTCCTGCTCCAGCAGGAGCATGGGTTTGGAAACCGGGAGAACCTGCTCACCTGTGCCCTGCACGGCCTCATCTACGTTCCGGCGGCGTGGCTGGGCGGGCGTTTCGCTGAACGACGGGGCCTGACAGCCTCGCTGAAGGTCGGCTTCCTCGGCATGGCTTTGGCGATGGTTGCCGGCGCGCTGTTGCATTCGCTCGCGGGGGTGTTTCTCACCCTGCTCTGCTGGACCGTGGCGATGTGCTTTACCTGGCCCGCCCTGGAAGCCTTCGCCACGCACGGCGAATCCGACGAAGGCACCAAGCGCATGGTGGGCATCTACAACATCGTCTGGTCCGGCTGCGCCGGGCTGATGTATTTCGCGGGCGGTTCCCTGTTTGAATGGCTCGGGCCGCGCAGCCTGTTCTGGATTCCCGCCGTCCTCTTCGCGATGCAATACGCGGTGACGCTCTGGCTGGAGCGCCTGCCCCATCCGCCAGTCCCTACGCTGTCATCCGTTACGCCCCACCACCCGGAAGAGGCGGCGTTGCACCAGCCAGTTCGTCCGGAGACTTTTCTCAAGATGGCCTGGCTGGCAAACCCATTTGCCTATATTGCCATTCATTCCTTCCTCGCCGTTGTTCCAGGCCGCTCAGCGGAACTCGGCCTCAGCGTCGCGCAGAGCGGCTGGTTCTGGGCCGTGTGGTTTCTCGCACGCCTCGGCACCTTCTTCCTGCTATGGCGGTGGGGCGGCTGGCATTACCGCTTCCGCTGGATGCTCGCGGCGTTCATCGCCCTGATCGCGGCCTATGCCGTGCTGTTGCTGGGAAAATCCTTCGGCGTCCTGATCGGAGCGCAGATTGTCTTCGGCATGGCCACCGGCCTGCTCTACTACGCCTCGCTCTTCTACTCGATGGACGTGGGGGACACGCAGAGCGAGCACGGCGGCATCCACGAAGCCGCCATTGGCATCGGCATCTGCCTTGGCCCGGCCGTGGGAGCTGGCGCGCTCTTTCTCGCGCCGGCCCAACCCCACGCGGGGGCCTTCGGTGTCACGGCACTTTTGCTCGTGGGGCTGGCGGGGCTGGTAGGACTGCGGTTGAAGCGATAAGGAGAGCGGCGTGGTGGAGTATCGGAGTGATGGAGTGGGGGGACCAGATGCCGTCTGCCATCACTCGACCGCTCCAATACTCCGTCACTCCGTTGCGCCCCGAACTCCCCGCTTGCCTCCCGCCGTTGTGCCAACGCATTCTTTCTCCGCTATGTCACAACTCGCTGGCAAAATCGGGATCGTCTTCGGCGTCGCCAACAAGCGCTCCATCGCATGGGCCATCGCCCAGGCCTGGGCCAAGGCCGGGGCCACCCTCGCCTTCACCTACCAAGGCGAACGACTCAAGGAGAATGTCGAGGAACTCGTCAGCGCCTTCGGCCCGGACACGCTGCTCCTGCCCTGCGACGTGACCAAGGACGAGGACATCGCCACCGTCTTTGCCGCCGTGCAGCAGAAGTTCGGCAAGCTGCATCTGCTTCTTCACGCGGTCGCCTTCGCCCCGAAGGAAGCCCTTGAAGGCCGCTTCGTGAACACCACGCGCGATGCCTTCAAGGTCGCGCACGACGTCAGCGCCTATTCGCTCGTCGCCCTCGCTCGCGGGGCCGCGCCGCTGATGACCGAAGGCGGCAGCATTGTGGCCATGAGCTACTACGGCGCGGAAAAAGTCATCCCGCATTACAACGTCATGGGCGTGGCCAAGGCCGCGCTGGAAGCCAGCACCCGCTACCTCGCCTACGACCTCGGCGGGCAGAAGATCCGCGTGAACTGCATCTCCGCCGGCCCGGTCAACACCCTGGCGGCCCGCGGCATCGCCGGCTTCAGCGCGATGCTGAAGCACTACGAGCAGCATGCGCCACTCAAGCGCAACGTCCTCCCCGACGAACTCGGCGCGACCGGCACCTTCCTCGCCAGCGATGGTGCGGCGGCGATCACCGGCCAGGTGCTCTATGTGGACTGCGGCTATGAGATCATGGGCATGACCGAGGCTCCGAAGGCGGCTTAGGCAGCCACCGCCGGCTCGATTATTGGGATGGGCATGTGGCCTTCGTTTATCACCACAACGAGCCGACGAACATTGTGGTGTCGCTCGGCAATTACGAGGGCCGGCCCCGGCAGTTCTGGGTGCGCGGCAACGCACCGGACCCGGCCAAGGTCAGCGTCCAGGATGGCCTGGTGAAATACGAACTGGTCTGGGGCCGGCTCGGCACCGCCGGACAGCGGCAGGAGCGTCTCGATGCCGACGTGACGCAAGGCGTTGTGCTGGCGCAGTTGCAGGCGGACGGACGCTTAAAACTCGAAGTCTTCCCCCGCAGGAATGCCCCCGAGGTGACGGGCTTCACGGCGGCGGCGCGACTGCTTGAACGCTGATGCGGAGTAGCGAAGACGAGCGTTCAGACTCGTAGTCCAGGCTCAACACGGCTCAAGCCGCCCCTCGGCCCGGCTTCATCATTCCGGGCAAGGAACCTCAACCACCCGCTGCTGCCGCCTCATCCGACACTCACCACGAGCGCCGATTTCTTCTTCCCGCCGAAAGCCAGTTCCAGCCGGTCCCCCTGCTTGCGCCCCTGCAATTGCCCACCGAGCGGGGACTGCGGGGTGATGACCAGGACGGTGCGCTTGCCACACACCGCCTCCGTGCCGCCCGCGCTTGGCCCGATGAAGTAAAACTCCCGCTCGGCGTTCTGCTCCAGTTCCACCAGAGCGCCCAGCCCGATCACCTCGCCCGGCGCAAACTCGCGGGCGGGCAAGGTCTCAAAAGCCCCAATCGCCCCCTCCAGTTCCACGACCTGCCGCGCCTGGCCGGCGGCGAGGTAGGAGGCTTCCAGCCCGCGCGTGTCATACTTGTTCTCCGCGCGGCTCTGCTCGTCCGTGGCCTCGGCCCGGGCTGACTTGGCGGCGCGGACGTAGGTGGCCAGCTCGGCCTGAAGGGCGGCGACGATGGCTTTGATCACCGCGCGCTTGTTCAACGGCGACCCGGCAGGTGCGGCTTTCCGTGCGGCAACAGTCATACGGCTTCAATGTTCATGCGGCGGGACGGTGTCACGGAAACGGCGATTTACAAGCTCCGGGCTGAATTCTGGAGGTCTGCCCGCCAAACACGCGAAAGGCCGCGAAAAGGAAGTGCATGAAACGGACTCCCTATCCGCGTCATCCGCGTTATCCGCAGGACCCCTTTTGAGACGTGCAGGCGCATGCGTCTGTCCAAAGAGTGCTACTATTCCCTATTCACCCCGCCCTGCCCCGCTTACCTTTCCTTACGATGCTGCCCGACCTTCAGGCCCAATACGACGACGCCATGTTCGCCTTCAGCCAGGGCGATTACGACACCGCCATCACCGGCCTCCGCGCTGTGCTGGCCGCCGATCCCGCGCACTTCGACGCCCAGCTCTCGCTCGGCATGGCCTATTGTCGGAAGGGCGACTTCGCCACCGCCATCGCCGAGGGGCACAAGGCCGAGCAGATGCGCCCGCACGAGCAGCTCGTCCACACGAACCTCTCCCTCTTCTACATGCGCGCCGGGAACAAAGTGACCGCCGAACACCACGGCCTCCAGGCCCGCATCGCCTCGTGGAAAGGCAACATGACCGCCCCCGGCACCACCCCCGCCGCCGCAGCCGACCCCGAACTCGAACTCGCCAAGCCGGCTCCACAGGCCTTCAAGCTGCCGGAGAAGTTTCCGGATCAGCCGTGGAAGAAGAACAAGAAGGTGGGGTGACGTGCTCCGTGTTGCGTGTTCCGTAAAATGAAAGAGAACTTCCTATGTCAGCTTTGTCACCGCTCAGTGAATGCCCACACCGAGCCACCGATGTGTTCGGTCTGCGGCACAACCTACCGGCTGGACAGGAACACGGGAGAAGCCGCCATCGTGAAATCCATCTATGAGCGCTGGGAGTGGGCGGCGATCGGCTTCGGTCTGCTCGCCATCATCGGATTGGCCTCACCAAGCATTTCCGGCAGCATGTCGCTCTTCTGCGCGCTCGCCGGCTACGCCATCCACTTCTGGAACGGCTGGCGGATTGGCGTCCTGTCATGGCCGCACCGGTCGAGTTGGTGCTGGTTGCCCTGGCCTCGCACGCTCCATCAAGTCGAGCATCCCAGCGGCTTTCGCCTGACGCTGTTTCTCCAAGGCTTCATCGTGCTTGGCCTGCTCTTCGCATGGCTCGTCAGCCTTTGACCGCCCTCCCTGAATCCCAACGGGATTCCGTCCCAAAGCCCAGGGTTGTGCGGCACGCGCTACCCTCGGGCACCCTCCGCAAAATCAGCCAACCGCAACGCGGTTGCGACAGCCCACCTCCGGCGCGCGGAATTTATGCCGCTTCAACGTGCGGCATCCTTTGGTGAACTCGGACACAACGATGTTCGGACGCTGAAGCGGCATAAATGCCGCGCGCCACGAACCGCCGCGCTACGCGCAAAATCCCCTCGCGGATTCCCCTCCGCAGTGGCACAGGTATGGGCGTCAGCCATCAACCATTGAATCCACCATGAGCAAGCCCAAGAAACCCGCCGCCATCCCCGCCAGCATCCTCTGGTTCGAAATCCCCGCCGACGATCCCGCCCGCGCGCAGAAGTTTTACGGCTCGTTGTTCGGCTGGAAGATCAACGCCTTCCCCGGCATGCCCGACTACTGGCACATTGACACCGGCGGTCCCGACGCCTCTCCGGACGGTGGCATGATGACCCGCAAGCATCCCGGCCAGCCCATCACCAACTACGTCCGCGTGCCCTCGGTCACCCGGGGCATGGCGAAGGTAGTGAAGTTGGGCGGTGCCATCTGCAAGGCCAAGACCGCTGTGCCGCAGATGGGCTACTTCGCCATTTGCACGGATACCGAAGGGAACACCTTCGCTCTCTGGGAAGTGAACCCCAAGGCGAAGTAAGGCTCAGCGGGGGAGAAGCGTCGCGTCGAAGGCGCTCAACTATTTGTCGTAGCTCCCCCCTCCCCCTGCCCTCTCCCCGCTCGTGCCTCGCGGGGCGAGGGGGTTCGGTTCCTGTGATGTGCTGCACCCAATGACCAATGCGGCGAAGCCAACGATTTGCCTGCTAGCCTGCAAGTCTTCAAACTCCGCCCATGCCTGACTTCCTCCCCGCCCTGGACGCCGCCGCCCTGCCGCCCGGCAAGGGCGAGACCGTGGAACTCGCTGGCCGGCGCATCGCCGTCTTCAACCTCGACGGCCAGTTCTATGCGCTGGATGACGATTGTCCGCATCGCGGCGGTCCGCTCGGGCCAGGCTGGCTGGATGCGGAGAGATGCACCGTCGCGTGTCCCTTGCACGGCTGGGAGTTCGACATCAAGACCGGTGCTTGCCTGACCGTCCCGGCACGCCCCGTGCGCTCGCATCTGGTCCGCGTGGTGGACGGGAAGGTGGAGGTCGCGGTTTAGCCGGAGCGCCGGTCTCCGACCCGGCGAGTCTCCGCAAATCCATTGCCCGCGAAGCACGCGAAAAGACGCGAATGAATCTGAGCCAGACACGCCTCGCCGGACAACTCCGTCGAAATCGCTTTTCAGCCTGCCCAATCTTCTCTACACACCCGGCCATGATTCGCCTGTGTTGCTGGCTGGTGGTTTGTCTCGTCTCATTGGTCGTCCGCCTCGACGCGGCGGAAGCGCCGTTTCCCGGCAAGTTGTCCCAGTGGAACGGCTATGACCGCTACGACTTTCAGGTGGACGGGAAGAACGTGCTGGTGGTCGTGCCCAAGCAGGCCGCACCCGGCAAGCCCTGGGTCTGGCACGGCGAGTTCTTCGGTCACAAACCCGCCCCGGACATCGCGCTGCTCGGCAAGGGCTTTCATGTGGTTTACCTGAGCGTGCCGAACATGCTGGGCTGCCCGGATGCCGTGGGGCACTGGAACAAGCTCTACGCCGAACTGACGGGCAAACACGGGTTCGCCAAAAAGGCCGCCCTCGTGGGCCTGAGCCGGGGCGGCCTCTACTGCTACAACTGGGCGTCCGCCAACCCCGACAAGGTGGCCTGCCTCTATGGCGACGCCCCGGTGTGCGACTTCAAGAGCTGGCCCGGTGGCAAGGGCAAGGGCAAGGGCAGCAAGGGGGACTGGGCGCTGGTGTTGAAGGTGTTCAAGTTCGCCGACGAGGCCGAGGCGCTCGCCTACAAGGGCAACCCGGTGGACAGCCTCGCCCCGCTCGCCAAGGCCAAGGTGCCGCTGCTCCACGTCTTCGGTGACGCGGACGATGTCGTGCCCTGGGAGGAGAACACCGGAGTGATCGCGGACCGTTACAAGGCGCTCGGCGGGGACATCACGCTGATCCGCAAGCCCGGCATCGGCCACCACCCGCACGGCCTCGACAATTCCACGCCCATCGTGGAGTTTATCGCCCAGCACGCCGCCGTGAAGTGAAGCCGGAGTTGCCAAAACCGTGCGTGGTTGAATCTTCCTGCGGCCGCAACGTCCAGCCTCTCATACGGGGTGCCCCGATGCGAAGGCCGGGGTTTCACCGCTTGTTTGACAGGGACCAGGACATATCCTTAACGCCATGAGCGAGTCACGGGACAAGACCCTGAGCCCCGTCACGCCTCCCCCACAGGAGGCCTCGCTTGCCCGTCTGAAGGAGTCGCTCGAATCCTCGCACCGGAACGCCGCCTCCACCTTGTCCAGTTTCCTGGCGGATCGCTTTGCGCAGACGCCGCTGGATCAGACGACCGGCCCGAAGACGCTCCCCGCATCGGCCTACGAACTAGGCCGCATCCTCGCCAAAGGCGGCATGGGGGCGATCCTTTCCGCCCGCGACAACAGCATCCAGCGCACCGTCGCGCTCAAGGTGATCCTCACCGGCGCGGACGCCTCGGACGAGCATATCCACCGGCTCATCGCCGAGGCGCGCATCACGGGCCAGCTCGAGCACCCGAACATCGTGCCGCTGCATGAACTCGGCGTGACGGCTGATGGCGTGGTTTACTACACCATGCGGCTGGTCGAGGGCGTCACCCTCAGCGATGTGCTGGAGAAGATCCGCGTAGAGGACAAGGCCGCCATCGCCAAGTATCCGCTGCGCACCCTGCTGACGGTCTTCCAAAAAATATGCGACGCCGTGGCCTTCGCGCACTCCCGCGGCGTGGTGCATCGCGACCTCAAGCCGGACAACATCATGCTGGGGGAGTTCGGCGAGGTGTTCGTCATGGACTGGGGCCTGGCCAAGCGGGTGCGGGGCGGCGGCGGCGTGCTGGAAACCGCGATCTTGGAACGCAGTGACCTGGAAAACCTGACGGGCGACAGCTTCAAGACCCTCTCCGGCCAGGTGAAGGGCACGCCGCGCTACATGGCCCCGGAACAGGCGGAGGGCCGCGTCGAGGACATTGACGAGCGCACGGACATCTATGCACTGGGCGCGATTCTTTACACGATTCTCACGCTGCATCCCCCGGTCACCGGGGAGACGGTCAACGAGGTGCTCACGCGGGTGGCGTCCGGGTCCATCAACCCGCCCACCAGCTATAATCCCCGCCACACCCGCATCTCCCGGATCACCCGCCCCTTGCCGCCCGCGCAGGACATCACGCCGCCTGAACTGGCGCACTGCCCTGACCGCCGCATCCCCACCGCGCTGTCGGCCGTGGCGATGAAGGCGCTCGCACGCGACATGACCAAGCGCTACCAGAGCGTCGCCGCGCTCCAGCAGGACATCGCGGCGTATCAGGGCGGCTTCGCCACCACGGCAGAGGGAGCCAGCGCGCTGCGCCTGCTGCTGCTGCTGGTCCAGCGGCATCGGACCGAGTTCGCCCTGATCGTCATCTCGGTGGGGTTGATGGTGGCGCTGGCGGCGCACTTCACCGGCAAAATCACCCGCACACTCACCGAGCTAAAGGAGACGGCGCCCACGTTCTACGTCGAGGCCCGGACCCTGGTGGACGAATTCAAGTTCGCCAAGGCGCTGACCAAGGTGAACTACGCCATTTCCCTCCAGCCCGACGACCCCAAGTTTCACGCGTTGAAGGGCAACATCCTGCAGTCCTTGCTGCAGCTCGCCGACGCCCGGGACGCCTATGCCCACGCCTTGGAACTGGACCCCGAGGCCTTCCTTGCCGAGCGCAACCTCAAGCTCTGTGAAAAGTTGCTCGCTGACAACGCGGGCCACGCCACGCTCAAGCCGGAAAGCCTCACCGAACTGCGCGTGAACATGTCCCGCCAGCAGCGCAACGCCGAGGCCATCGCCATGTCCACCCGCGAGAGCAAGGGGCTTCAGGGCACGTTTGACTCGTGGAAGGCGGTCGTGAACAAGATCGGCCTCGTTGGCGCGCTCAAACGCGAAGGCGGCGGCCTCTCGCTGCATGTGCAGCAGCCGGACTTCAATGACCTGTCCCCCTTCCGCGACGCGCCGTTGAACAAACTGAACATCGCGGACACGCAGGTGGATGACCTCGCTCCCCTGGCCAACATGCCGCTGGTCTCACTCGACATCAGCAACACCCGGGTGCTCGACCTGAGCGCACTCCGGCGGATGTCGCTGACCCGCTTCGAGGCCGCACGCACCCGCGCCACCAACTTCAACGTCCTCGCGGGCATGAAACTGGTCACCGTCAACCTCGCGCATACCCGCATCGCAAGCCTCGCTCCGTTGAAGGACGCCCCGCTCCGCTACCTCCAGCTCGAAGGCTGCACCAACATCACCGACTTCTCCGCGCTGGCCGACTGCCGGCAGCTCGAGGGAATCACCCTGCCGGTCGGCGCGAAAAATCTCGAAGCACTCCGTCCCCTGCCCCGCCTCATTCACATCGGCTACGCCCTGCCGGAAGGCGGCTGGGACCAGGTGCCCCTCGCCGAGGACTTTTGGAAGATGCAGGAGAACCGCAATCCGAAGCCTCCGCCGGTGCCATGAGGCTTGCTCGTCCAAAACGGGTGGACTCTTCCCTTCGCGGTGTTTCGCGTGTTTAGCGGGCTCCCTCCGGGCTCACTACGGCTTCCGGCTTCCGGGTCAGGCGCAGCCGCGCCACGCGCATGCCATCCATCGCCTCCACCCGTAGCGTGTAGCCGTTCAGCGTCACCACGTCTCCGCCCTTGGGAAATCCGCCTAATCGGTGCGTCACGAAGCCGCTCGTGGTCGTGATCTCCTCCTCCGCCAGCTTCTCGCTCACCAGTTCCTCCAGCTCGTGCAGTGGCAGAGCGCCGTCCACGTCCCAGATATCCTCGCCGGCTTTCTGTAGCAGCGGCTTTTCCTGGTCGAACTCGTCCTGAATCTGGCCGACCACCTCCTCGATGATGTTCTCCAGGGTGATCAGGCCCACCGTGCCCCCGTATTCGTCCACCACCACGGCCATGTGCAGCTTGCGCTCGATGAGCAACTGCAGCAGCCGTTCGAGCCGTGCCGTCGGCGGCACGTAGATCAGCTTCCGCGCCACCGGCACCAGGTCCGCCCCGCTGCGTGCCTTCAGCCGCATGGCATAGAGGTCCTTGATGTGAACGACCCCCAGCGTGCGGTCCACGTTGCCGCCCTCGCACAACGGGAAGCGCGAGTAACGCGTCCTCTCCGCCACCTCCAGGCACGCGGCGATGCTCGCCTCGGTGTCCAACACCGTGATTTCCGTGCGCGGCCGCATCACCTCGCGCGCTATGCGATGGCGGAGATCGAGTGCGTTGAGGACGATCTCCCGGCCGAGCTTCGAGCCCCCGGCGTGCCGCTGGTTCGCATCGAACATCAACCGCAGTTCCTCCTCCGAGTGCGCCCCGTCGTGCTCGGAAGCCACCTGGATGCCGGCCTGACGCAGGAGCCACAACGCGCTGTGGTTCAGCACCCAGATAAAGGGAAAAGCGACGACGTAAAACCAGCGGAGCGGATACGCCACCCACAGCGCGCCTTCGAGCGGCTTCTTGATGGCCAGCGATTTCGGCGCCTGCTCGCCGGCTACGATGTGCAGGAACGTGATCACCGAAAAACCGACCGCAAAGGCAATGCCTGACCGCACGCGCTCCCACTCATGCCCCGTCCACCCGAGCCAGCCGAAGACAGGGTGCAGGAGGGCCTCGAAGATCGGCTCACCAATCCAGCCGAGCGCCAGGCTCGCCAGCGTGATGCCGAGCTGCGCCGCGCTGAGGTAGGCATCCAGGTTGTGCAGGATGTGCAGGGCCATGCGCGCCCGGCGGTTGCCCTGGGCCATGAGCGGATGAAGCTGCGTGTCCCGCACCTTCACCAGCGCGAACTCCGCCGCGACAAAAAAGCCATTCACCGCCACCAGCACCAGCACGGCCAGCACCTTGAGCAGGAGGAAAAGGAGTTCGTCGCCGGTCACAGGCTCACCTCCCCGAAGACCGCCTTCAAAATATCCTCCAAGCTCACCACGCCCAGTTCACTCCGGTCGCGGGCCAGCACGATGCCGAGCCGCTGGCCGCTGCGCTGCATGGCGCGCAGGGCGTCCTCCAGCCGCATCTCCTCGTCGAGATACAACGCGGGCTGCAGGTAGTCCGCCGCCAGCTTCCGCTCGTCCACCTCCGCCTGAAATAGCAGCCGGCGCAGACTCAGCACCCCGGCCACCCGCGCGCGCCCCGTGCGGGACTCGCACACCGGCATGCGCGTGAACTGCCGCTGGCGGAACAACGTCATCACGTTCTTCATCGGCGTCGAGGTCTCGACTGTCACCACCTTCTCCCACGGCACGGCAATCGTGCGCACGGTCAGGTTTTGCAGGTCCAGCACGCGGTTGATCATCACGCGCTCCTCGCTGGTCATGCCCTGCGCGGACTCCTGCATGAGCCGCCGCAGTTCATCCCGGTTCGCAAACAGATGGCCGGTGAAGACCCGCCCGCCGGTCCAGCGCAGCAAGCCGTCGCTCAAGGTCGTCGTCACGCTCACCAGCGGTCGCAACGTGAAGTGAATCAGCCGGAATAGCGGGGCCACCAGCAGCGTGAGCCGGTTGGGGTAGCGGGTGAAAAGCATCTTCGGCAGCAGCTCGCACCAGACGTAAAACATCAGCGCCATCAGCAGGGTGGCGAGTGAGAACCAGACCGGCGAATCCTTGAACTGCCGTTGCAACGCGAAGACCACGAGTCCGCCAGCGGTGAAGTTGGCCAGCGTGTTGCCCACAAGAATCGTCCACAGAAAGTTCTCCGGCTGTTCGAGCCAGCCGTGCAAGTGACGCGCCCGGGTGCCGCCCTTGCGCATGAGGTTGCGGATGCGCAGCCGGTTTAGGGACAGCACCCCCGCCTCCATGCCCGACAGCACGAAGGACACGATCAGACACAGCCCCAGCACGCCGATGAAGAGCAGCCAGCCCATCACAGACCTCCTTTCAGCCGGGGACCGGTCAGTTCCACCAGCACCTCGCGGACGCGCCGCTCATCCGTGACATGAGCCGTGAGCCGCAGGTTGCCGAAGACCACGGACTCGCCCCGCTGCGGCACGACCTGCTTGAGCGCCACGAGCAGCCCGCCCATGGTGTCCACCCCGGGAAACTCACCGAGCGCCGGATGCTCGCGACGGAAATCCTCCATGCGCATGGTCCCATTTACCCGCCACCGGCCCGCGGTGATCTGCTCCATCACGAAGCCCGGGGCCTGTCCTTCGCCTCGGATTTCGCCCACGATGGCTTCGATGATGTCTTCCATCGTGACCAGTCCCGCCGTGGCCCCAAACTCGTCCATGACAATGGCCAGCCCACGCCGCTGCCGCTGGAGCGCGCTCAGGAGCTGCAGCAGGTTCATGCTCTCCGGCACAAAGGACGGAAACTCGATGGCATCCGCGAGATCGCCCTGGGGCTCCAGCAGCAGCACCCGGCAGTTCAGGATGCCTACAATCGTATCCGGCGACTCGTCATAGAGTGGCAGCCGCGCATGGCCCAGCTTGCGGGCAGCCGCGACCATCTCCTCGACGGGCATATCGTCCGGCAGGCTCGCCATCCGCGCCCGGGGACGCATCACATCCTTGGCCGTGCGACGGTCAAGCTGGATGATCTGCAGGATGATCTCCTTCTCGGAAGCCGCCAGCGTGCCCTGCTGGAAGGCCAGCTCAATCAGCTCCTTGTAGTCCGACTCCGTGAGCGCGGGCTGGGGGACGACGGACTTGGGAATCACCACGCGCAGCAGCGCCTCGTTCATCCGCTGGGCCACCTGACGCAGCGGCCGGCTCAGCCAGACGAAGAAGATCATCGGCCGCGCGACGCGCAGCGCCCACACCTCAGGCATGCGCACGGCCAGCGTCTTGGGCACCACCTCGCAGCCCAGCAGGATGAGGAGGAAAGTGCCCACCAGCGTGAGGCCGAGGTGCAGGCCTTTGACGTCCAGGCTCATCCACAGCGCGATGGCCACCAGCGCGGAATTGGCCAGCGTGTTGCCCAGCACGATGGTGGCCAGCAGGTCCTGCGGCTCATTGAGCAGCGCCGCCACCGAACCGCCCAGCCCCGGCGAACGCTCCGCGAGCTGCCGCCCGCGCCATTTGCCCAGCGAGAACAGCGCGGTCTCGGCCAGCGCGAAGAAAAAGCTGGCCGCCGCAAACCCCAGCACTCCCAGCCAGGCAATGAACGGTGCCAATGACATCGGCGGCAGCATGACCGCGCGAAGGCCAAGGCAAAAGTCAGAAGTGCATCCCCCGGCCCGCGGCGTTCACGCCGCTTCAACGTGCGATGTGCTTGGCGGGTTCGGATACGGCGTTGTGACCGGACGCGGAAGCGGATGAGGGACGCTCCGTGGATACTTTCAAAGGGCCCGGTGTGAGAGCAAGGGTCTGATGCCGCAGGACACCTTGGTTTCGCGCACGCCAGAGATGGGCGTGATGGCCACCGCCTCCGGCGGCGCAGAGCGTCTGGAGTGCGGCGTGTTTCACCGCCGCTTTCGGATGGGCGCATGGGGAGAACGGCGACCCCTGACACGGGAAAAAGCGGCGCTGAAAGACACTGCACTCCAAACGCTGGCGCGACTGCCACCGTCTCGGACTTCCGCGAACGGAGAACACTCAGGGTGGCATATTGGGATGCGCCCAAGGTGCCTCAGTCGCCGCCGTTCCACTTGCCTTGAACGGAATTACTGCACAGGATGCCAAGCGTGGACGGGCTTACATTCTTATCGGTTGTCGCCGCCCTGATCGTTCTCTGGTGCTGGATGCTCGGCTGGTTGCTGGTGGGAGCGCTGGGGCAGGTCACCTTTCCACTGCTGTTGAAGCACGTCCGCCAGCCTTACCGGGCAGGCCTCATGACCATCATCGCGATGGCCATTTTCTGGTTGGCGGTGGGGTTCTGGCTTCGATCCGTCCAATACGCCACGACTGGCGTCATGACCATGCATATTAACATCGAACGGGCGTCTCCCACTGCGTGTTTGACACTCGGCGCTTTGGCCGCACTTATCGGTGCCATGCTGATCGTCGCAATCAGAAAATTGCACCGGCCAGTGGCCACAGCTCCCGCCTGCTAGCCGTTTTCATTCCGCCACACCATGAAACCCCCACTCCTCACCCTGACGTCCGGTGCGGGCGGCCCTTCATCCGCGCCGCTCCCGTGCCCTCTGTCCTTGGCGGCAGGCACATGCCAATCATGTTCGCACAAATAGAAACCATTTACGTCGTCCTGGGTGTGCTCGCCGTGATCGGCGTCGGCATGGGATTCCTTTCACTAAGCCGACGGGGAAAAGTTCGCGGGCTTTGCGGCGAGGCCGAGTATGCCATTGAGCGAGGGCAGCAAGACGAGGCGCTCGAACTGCTCCTGACCGCCGAACAAAGCTGGGCGTTCAACTCGCACGACGGCAGCCGGGCGTCCCGCCTGGCTGATTTGGAGGATTACGTGCGGATACTCAGCCTCCTGTCCCGTTTGCCCTCCGGCAGCGCAGGCCCGTGCATTGCCCGTGCCGAAGCCCTGGCAGGCGAACTACACGCCCTGTTCTCCGACCGTGAGTGCTTTGGCATTGATGGCCGGGGCATGAAGAAGGATGCGGCGACGCGATGGGTGGGGATGTCAGGGCGTTTCGAGGCGATGCGAGCGGAACTGAGAAGGAGCTACGAGCCGGCCATGCCCGCAGCCACCGCTGACTCCACACCACACTTTGAAATCGAGCATCCCGGCCTGAGCGACCACGGGCCGTGCGAATGCTGCGGTTCGATGAGCCGCCTCGCAACTGGATTGATTCGCCGCCATCGTGAACCATACGCAGGGTTTCAGGTGCATTGGACGCCTGGCCAGCTTGAGAAGCACGGTGCGAGTGTTTACCTCATCCTCGGACGCTGGGGCGAAGGCACGACCGCTGCCGACCGGTTTGCCGTGGCCGTGCGCTATCGCGACGACGCGGAGACGACCGGATTCATGGTCGTGGATGCAGACCAGACGAGCATCGCCACGCATCCGCTCGTTGGCCGGACGTTGCAGCGCGACGAAGTCATCGGCACGCCGCTCGCCAAAGAGGTGTTTGATCTCATTGATTTTCTCTGGCTGCACGATGAACGGATTGCGGAAGTTTCACATGGACGTGCGCATCAGTAGCAATCGCGCTTCTCTGCCTGATGCGGGGCGGCCCATCGTCCGCGCCCTTCTTGCACCACGGTCCCGGAGAGCGGCAGTCGTGCCAATTCATTGACAAGCCGCTGGAAAGGCGGAACCTGAAGTGAGTCATGGGCTGGACGTTCTTCATCATCAGTTGCGTGGCTCTGGCTGGCTGGGGCCTCGCCAAGTTTTTGAAGGGCGCGAGGCGGATACGCGCCATCGGCGAGGAAGTGCAAAGGGAAATGGACGCGCGGCTGAACCTAAGCGCGGCTGAAGCCGAGGCCAGGGTTTGGCCACTGCTGGAGGAAAAGGCGCTCACGCAGAAGTGGACGGCACCTCCCTCCGCAGACGTCGAAAGCCGCCTTGCCCGGCTCGACCCGGCGCTGGCCAGTCTGCTGCGGAAGCACCGGAAGCTTTGCTTTCGGGATTCCTTCACGGAAATCAGTGCGGAGTTGCTGCTGTCCTCCGACGCGCCTGAAGGCCTCTGGCTGGTAGGCGTCTGTCCCAACGACCAATGCCAGTTGGGGGTCAAGGCCCACTCACCGACAATTCACGACATCGCCGAAGGTCGGAGCCGGGATACTTTTCCGAGCATCTTCCACTACCTGCTGGTGGTGGAACTGGACTGAGGAAACGCCGTTCCCGCGCCCCCGTCCTGGCCAGGCAATTTGAAATCACTTTAACCCTATGCCACCGGAAGACATCAGGAAGCTCGAAGCCAAGCTCGGCGTGCAACTGCCCGAAGCTTATCGCAACCTTTTGCTCAAGCCGCCGTTTGACGAGGACTCAGTCACCTACGAGTTTCTCGCGCTGCAAGATGTTGACCTGCTGATTGAGGACAACCTGATGCTGCGGGAGCAGGCCCAGCGCTACGCCTGCCTCCAGCCTCGCACAGATTATCTGTGCATCGGCTCGGATTTGTCCGAGTCGCTGTTTGTCATGCATTTGGCGAAGCCGGGGAATCCAGTTCTGGAAGTGGACATCCACGAAACCGAGAGAATCGTGAAGACGTATCCAAGTCTGGCCGACTTCGTCACGGCGAATCGCGAGAGCGACGCCGAAGCCAAGCAGGATGATGAGCGGGCCAGCACCGCCACGAACTGGCCTGCGATAATCGTCGGCGCGCTGTTCATTCTCGGCTGGGTCATATATATCGCCAACAAGGTCAAGCAGGTGAAATGAACCGGGCACTGCACAATTCCGCAGGTGCTCGGGCAGGTCGGCCCTTCGTCCGCGCCGTTCCCGCGCCACCGCACTGGCCGACGACGCGCAAGATACCGCCTCTGCAGGGCGGGTGAATCCACAACAGTGGCAAGATGAGCGTTACTTTCAGCCTTTGGTCTGCACGTATCATGAGTCTTTCCGTGCTCTTGTTTCTCCCGCTTCTCTGTGGCGTATGGGGCCATATCATCGGGCGGGACTACGAGGGTGATTCGTTTTCCATGGGCGCTTCACTTGGTCTGCTTGGTGGTCTGTTCGCCGCAGTCATGCTGTCGCGTCGCACTTTGTTCGCCGGGCAGGAAATGCCACCTTCCCAGCGTTTTCGAACGTTATTCTTGGTCGGTGCCTTTGAGCTTGCGGCTTGGCTTCCGGCAAAAACGTGGTTGTTCCACCTGCGCTGGCCATGTTGAACAGCTTGCGATGCCACCATCCCAGTGGGAATCTTGCCCCGTGTTGCTCGCCCTCTTTCAAGGCAACGACTAATGCTCCCGCACCCTGCCCAACTCGAAAAACAACTCTGGTTCCCGGACGCGCGGAGCGCCGTGAAGAGCGGCGACTACGCCGGGCTGGTGGCCATCGGTGGCGATTTGTCCGTGCCCCGTCTGGTGCTGGCGTATCGCAGCGGGCTCTTTCCCTGGACGGCGGACCCGGTGACGTGGTGGTCACCCAATCCGCGTGGCATCTTCGAGCTGGATCAGTTTCACGTCTCCCGCAGCCTGGCGCGCACGCTGCGGAAGCAGGTCTTTGAAGTCACCTTCGACCGCGCCTTTCACCAGGTCATCTCCGCTTGCGCCGAGACGCGCCGGCCAGGTGGGTGGATCTCACCCGAGTTCATTGCCGCCTACACCGCGCTGCACCAGGCCGGGCACGCCCACAGCGTCGAGTGCTGGCAGGCTGGCAAATTGGTCGGTGGCGTCTATGGCGTGGCGGTGGGCGGATTGTTTGCCGGCGAATCCATGTTCCATCGCGCTGATGACGCCTCGAAAGTCGCCCTGTTTCACCTGATGACCCGCCTGCGGGAACGTGGCTTCACCTTGTTCGACACCCAGATGGTCACGCCCGTGACGCAGCAACTGGGGGCCAAAGAAATTTCCCGGGCCACCTACCTGCGCCGGCTGAAAGCAGCGCTGACCGTGGAAGCCCGTTTTCATCCGCCGGCGGACGCAGCCTTGTGAGTCAGCGCACCGGCTGGCAGCCTGCGCGCATGTCAGTCGCCATGCCCGCTGAACTCGCCCGCCTCCTCGCGGAGGTGCCGGAGCTGTCCCAGGCGTTCCTCGTCGGCGGCTGCGTGCGGGATGCGCTGCTCGGCCTGCCGGTGAAGGATTACGATCTCGAGGTCTTTGGCGTGAGTTACGAAGGGCTGGCGAAGGCGCTCCGCCGTCGCGGGCGCGTGGACCTGGTGGGACGCTCCTTCGGCGTCGTGAAGTTCTCGACCGGCAGCGGCCAGGCGTATGACTTCGCCATCCCCCGCCGTGACCGCAAGGTGGCGCTGGGCCACAAAGGGTTTGAGGTGGAGTTCGATGCGGACATCACGCCCGCAGAGGCCGCGAGCCGCCGGGACTTCACGATCAACGCGCTGATGTTCGACCCGCGCCGCAACGAGGTGCTGGATTTCTTCGGCGGGCAGACGGATCTGCGCGATGGCGTGATGCGCCACACCAGCGAGGCGTTTGCGGAAGACCCGTTGCGCGTGCTGCGCGGGATGCAGTTCGCCTCGCGCTTCAACCTCCGCACCGCGCCGGAAACAGTCGCGCTGTGCCGCAGCATCAAGGGGAGCTTCGGCGAACTCGCGGTCGAGCGCGTGGGCGAGGAGTGGTTCAAGTGGGCCGCCAAGAGCACCGTGCCCTCGGTGGGGCTGCGCTTCCTCGCGGGCACGGAATGGCTGGAGCACTTCCCCGAGATCGCCGCGCTGCGCGGCACGCCGCAGGACCCGGAATGGCACCCGGAAGGAGATGTGTTCACGCACACGGCGCACTGCTGCGATGCGATGGCCAAGCTGCCCGAGTGGCAGGCAGCAGACGAGGAATCGCGCATCGTGTGGATGCTCGCGATTCTGGCGCATGACTTCGGCAAACCGGCGGTGACCCACGAGGCGATGCGCGATGGACGAATGCGGATCGTGTCGCCGGGGCACGAGGAGGGCGGCGTGGAGCCCGCGCTGAAATTCCTCGAACGCATCCACGCGCCGAATGCGATCCGCGACCGCGTGCCGCCGCTGGTGGCGAATCACCTTGCCCACCTGCAGCCGGTCACCGACCGTGCGGTGCGCCGGCTGGCGAAGCGCTTGGAGCCCGAAACCATCGCGGGCCTGTGCATCATCGTGACCGCCGATCACAGCGGACGCCCGCCCAAACCTCCGTGTGTGCCGGAAGGTGCGAGAGCACTGCGAGCGAAGGCGGACGAACTCCGCCTCCAGGACAGCGCGCCGAAACCGATCTTACAAGGCCGGCACCTGCTGGTGGCAGGGATGACCCCAAGCAAGGAATTCAAGGTGCTGCTGGACGAGGCGTTTGAGGCGCAGTTGGAAGGGCAGTTTGGAGATCTGGAAGGGGCGGAAGCGTGGCTGCAAAACCGCATCTCGCCTCGGCGAGTTGCCGCCTCGTAACCCGGTAGGGTGAGACTCTGTCGAACCCCATTTCGAGCGGAGCGAGGCGAGCGCAGCGAGTTGCTTGGCTGCCGATCCCGAGATGCTCGCTCCGCTCGCGCCGACTCCGTCGGCAGATGGGGTTCGACAGAGTCTCACCCTACCGGGTTTTGGCACCTCGCTGACGCTCGACGTGGAAAGGAGAGTTTCCTACGTTCCACCCATGGGCAACAATCCATACGAGGATGCCGGCCGCAAGAAGCCCGCTCGTGGCGTCCACCTTCGACTGGGAGACCCGAACATCGTCTGGACCACAGTCTGCACGGACAAACGACTTGGGTGGCTGGCGAATGATTTCGTCCATATCCGGCTTCAGCAAGTTTGGCGCGAGGCGACCAAGTGGCTGGTAAGCGACTACGTCATCATGCCCGACCATATCCACTTCTTTGCCGCGCCGCTCGATCTGGAATATTCGTTTGACCGATGGAACACGTATTGGGAACGGCAGTTCGCCAAACTGCACGATCATGAGGATTGGCGCTGGCAGTCAAACCCCTTTCATCATCGTCTTCGTCACGGAGAGAGCTACACGGAGAAATGGCATTACCTGCGCAACAATCCCGTGCGCAAATGCCTGGTCTCACGAGCAGAGGACTGGCCCTTTCAAGGCCGTATCCACGAGGTGGGCTGGGGACCCGAAACCCCGGTAGGGTGAGACTCCGTCGCACCCCATTTCGAGCGGAGCGAGGCGAGCGCAGCGAGCTTCTTCAATCACAGGCCCGATGTTACCGAGATGCTCGCTTCGCTCGCGCCGACTGTGTCGGCAGATGGGGTTCGACAGAGTCTCACCCTACCGGGGAATCAGGCGAACAACTCGTCAATTGGCGTGCCGTGCGGGAGGATCGGGTTCGGGCGGCCTTGGAGATCGTCGTAGTTCTTCGTGATGTCGATGCCGAAGTGGCGATACATCGTGGCCAGCACGTCCTGGGCCTTCTTGGGATTGTCGGCCGGGTAGGCACCCTGCTTGTCCGAGGAACCAATGACGCGGCCGCCCTTGATGCCACCACCGGCAACGGCAGCACTGAAGACGTTCGGATAGTGGTCACGACCGCCCGTGGAGTTCACGCGCGGCGTGCGGCCGAATTCGCCCCAGGCGATGACCATCGTGGTGTCGAGCATGCCGCGTTGGTCGAGGTCTTCGATCAAGGCGGTGTAGGCGCGGTCCCAGCGCGGGAGAAAGCCGTCACGCATGGACTCGTAGCCCTTCACATGCGTGTCCCACCAGCGGAGATCCACCGTGACCAGGCGCACTCCGGCTTCGACGAGGCGGCGGGCCAGCAGCATGCGCTGGCTCCAGGCGGGCACACCGCAGCGGTCGGGCGTGGGCGCGACGTATTCCGGCATGAAACCGTAGCGCTCGCGAATCTTGGCCGGCTCGGCATCGAGATCAAAAGCCGTGCGCGCGTCCGGTCCGCCGACGATGTCCCACGCCTGCTGCTGGAAACTGTCCATGGCGCTCATCGCGCCCGAGGCGTCCACCTCGCGGCGGATCTGATCAAAGTTGCCAAGCAGCTTCCGGCGCTCCTCCAGCCGGTCAAAAGAAATGCCGTCCACGGGAGTGAAGTTCGGGATGGAGAACGGGCCATCCTTGGCAGGGTCGGCTTCCGTGGCAAACGCGGCGTATTTCTTCCCGAGATATGCTGACCCGGAGCCGGGCATGTTGCGCGGAATGACGACGTAGGCCGGGAGCTTGGGGTTCTGGTGGCCGAGTTCCTTGGCGACGATGGACCCGCAACTCGGATAGGCGTTCAGCTCCAGATTTTGGGCCGGCAGGGGGTTGTAGCCGGTGAACATGATCTGGTCGCCAGCAGAGTGGCCCGCGTCGTTGTGGTGCAGGCTGCGGATGATGGAATACTTGTGCTGGATCTTCGCCGACATCGGCATCAGGTCGCAGATCTGGATGCCCGGCACGCTGGTGCTCATCGCGCCAAACGCACCGCGGTAATCCTGCGGCGCGTCGGGCTTCGGGTCCCACGTCTCGTGCTGACTGGGGCCGCCGCGCATCCAGAGGATGATGACGGACTTGTCGCGCGAGGTCTTGCCCCCGGCGGCCTTGGCCTGCGCCTCCATGCGGAGCAAATTGGACAACGAGAGGCCCGCGAAACCGAGGAAACCCGCGCGCAGGAAGCCACGCCGGTCGGCGCGCAGCAGACGGCGGAACTCCGGGCAGCCAATTTGTTCAGGACGGAGGTTCATGCGTTTTGTGCTAAAAATCAGATGTCCGGGCAGGTGCGGTCATTCAACCGTCTTTGCCTTTTCTACACCCAGCCCCGGCCCCGGCCACCGCTTAGTGGTTGAACAGAAACTCTTTGCTGCTCACCAGCGCCCAGACGATGTCCTCATAGGCCTCCCGACGCGCCTTCTTCTGGGCATCGGCATCGGCGGCCTTCGCGACCTTCTTCTCGACGTGTTCCTTCGCCGTGGTCACTTCGGTGGACTCGGCCTGACGACTGAAGGCCCACAGGTAGAGTTCGTTGACCTTGGCCTCGTCCTTGCGCTTGTCATCCGCCGCAAGCAGGGCGGCACGGCCCTTCTCGGCCGTCAGTTTGGCCTGGATGTCCTTGGAGTTCAGCAGGTGCAGGCTCTGCGCGAGGCTGGCGTCCTGTGAACGCTCGCAGGCGCAGGCGCTGGCGGAATCCGGCCGGCCGAAGACCTGCAGGAAGTAGCTGCTGCTGTTGTAGCTGTTGTCCGGGAGCTGCACGGCGCGGGTGCCGGCCGGGAGGTTCGACCAGCTCGCCTCGGCCTTGGTCACCGTGTTGATCGCGTCGAAAAGCACCTCGGCGCTGAGGCGCTTCGGGTAGTAGCGGGAGAAGTTCTGCTTGTCGCCCGCGTTG
Source organism: uncultured Klebsiella sp. (assembly GCA_964496695.1). Classification (GTDB taxonomy): domain Bacteria; phylum Verrucomicrobiota; class Verrucomicrobiia; order Limisphaerales; family SXTU01; genus SXTU01. The sequence goes on along the minus strand of CAZCBE010000011.1, from coordinate 32,968 downwards.
TGGCTGTTGGGAATGGCGCTGAGCTGGTAGGTGGAACTGGTGACGATGTTCCGAACCAGCTTCTTGATGTCGAAGCCGGACTCGATGAAGGACTTGGCCAGCGCGTCGAGCAACTCGGGGTTCACCGGCGGGTTCGTCTCGCGCATGTCGTCTTCCGGCTCGACGAGGCCGCGGTTGAAAAAGTGCTTCCAGTAGCGGTTCACCAGCGAGTGCGCGAAGAAAGTGTTGTCCTTGCGGCTCAGCCAGTCGGCCAGCGACTGACGGGCGTCCTCGTCGGCAGGAATGTCGAGCGGCTTCTCGCCGAGGCCGGCGGGCTTGAGGGCCACATTGTTCTTCTTGTTCGCCATGGTCGGAGCGCCGCGCTTGGCGAAGACCAGTTCCTCACCGGGCTGCGAACCGGGCTTGCGGCTGACCTGGCTGAAGAACGCGCCGAAGCTGTAGTAGTCCGCCTGGCTCCACTTCTCGTAAGGATGGTGATGGCACTGGGCGCATTGGAGGCGCAGGCCGAGGAAGAGCTGTGCGGTGTCCTCAAGCTGGTTCTGCGCCGTCTTCACCTGACGATACCAAGCGACCGGCGGGTTCTGTCCGATGTCACCCGACGCCGCGAGAATCTCGCGGGCGAACTGGTCGTAAGGCTTGTTGCTCGCGAGGCTGTCGCGAATCCACGAATGGAAGGCAAACGTGCCGCGCATGTAAGGCTCGGTGCGGCCATTGACGGACGACCGCTGGTTGCGGAGCAGCGCGCCCCAGAAGTTCGCAAAGTAGTCGGCATAGTCACCACTGGCGAGCAGGCGATCCACGAGCGCTTCGCGCTTGGCGGCGGACTTGTCGGCGAGGAAGGCCGTGGTCTCGTCCGCGTTCGGCAGACGGCCCGCGAGATCCAGCGTCACGCGGCGGACGAAGGTTGCGTCGTCGCAAACTTCGCTGGGCGGGAGGCCGATGCGCTTGAGCTTCTTGAAGACCGACTCATCAATGAAGTTCTTCGCCACCGGCAGGTGCTGCACCGGCGCGCCCAGCGGGACGGTGGCCCGGAACACGGACACCTTCGACTGATAGCGCACCATGATGCCAACGTCGCCCGGCTGGCTGGCAAACTTCACGAGGCCTGACGGCTCGGCGGTGGCCATGTCCTTGTCGTTCGCCTCGAAAAGCGCGCCGCGCGTGACGTCCTCGAAGTGGCCGTCCGAATAATGCGCGAGCACCTTGAGCTGCTGCTCGGCACCGGGCTGCATGGTCCGCTCCTTGGGGAAGACCTCGACGCGCGTGACCACCGGGTCCTTCTCGCTGCCGTAGGGCATGCCCTGGGCGATCCAGCGCTTCACCAGCGCGAAGTCGAATGAGTCCGCATCCCACCGCGTGCCGCCGCCGTGCGGGACGATGCCCGCGCCCTTGAGCAGCAACAGCGAGGTGTCCGGCGCCGCCGTCGAGAGCCGGCGTCCGCGGGCTTCCTTCACGAGATACTCGAAGTCTTCCGCCGGCTCGAAGCCGAGCAGCGAGAGGCGGAAACCGTTTTGCCCGCCGCTCTTGCCGTGGCAGCCGCCGCCGTTGCAGCCGGCCTTGGTGAAGATAGGGACGATGGAGTTCGCGAAGTTGATGGTCGGCACCGCCTTGAAATTCGTCACCGTGACGGTGGCGGTAGCGGTCAGACCTTCCGGCGACTTCGCCGTGACGGTGGCAGTGCCGTCACCCTGCGGAATGAGGTAGCCCGTCTTGTCCACGTCCACAACCTTCAGCGGCTTGACGGTGTAAGTGACCTTGCCCGAGTAGTCGCTCTCGAGGCCGGACGCGAACCGGGCGTGGACAAGCAACTGCACCCGCGCATCGGCTCCGTTCAGCAGAAGCGGCTTGGCGGTCTTGTCCGTTGGCTGGCTGAACAGCTCGAGGCTGACCAGTTTCTCCGCCACGGCGGGCTTGGCTGCGACGGCGGGAGTCTTGCTGGCGGCTGGCGCGGCAGAAGCCACGGTCAAGGTCGCGGCGAGGGCGAGGGCGCTGAGTGCGGCGTGTTTGATCATAGCTGAATCTCTTATTGGCCGACGCGAGGCATCACTGGCTATTCAATAAAATCCTGAAACAGGCAAATGAGCTGCGACCTGGGAAAAACAGCCGGCTAAAATCGAGGCAAAACCCGCGCCGCCAACCACCTCCCTGCGCCCGCGCTTCGCTCTGAAAAAACGTCCGTTGCCGTCCTCAAGGCTGCCCGGGAACCACCGGCTGCGGAGCCAGCGGCGGACGGGCCGCCTGGAGCAACTCCGTGATCCCCGCCTCCCGTGCCAGTTCGGCGAGACGAAACGTCACTTCGTTGGGCGTCAGCTTGTCCGCCATCACCACCAGCGTGAGGCGTTCCCGGTTGCTGCGGGCCATGTCGGCGGCGACGCGAAGCTGCTGCTTCAGCTCTGCTTCCGAGATCACCTGGTTCTTGTAGTAGAGCTGGCCGCTCGGGGCCACCACGACGATCGTGGTCAGATTGGTCGTGCCCGACAATCCGCTGGCGGAAGGGAGTTCCACCCGAATGCCGGGCGTGAAGACGAGCTGGGAGTTGAAGGTGATGAAGATCAGGACGAGGAAGAACACCCCGGCGAACGGCGCCGCGTCGAGCTGGCCACGGAAGATGCGGGCGTGACGGGGGAATCTCATAGGGAAGGGAGATTAAGATTAGGAGTAGGAGTAGGAGTAAGATTAGGGAGGGAGTGTGAGCGCACGGATGGCTTCGCGCTCATAATCCTACTCCTGCTCTTAATCCTAATCCCCCTCACCCCTTCCTCCCATTCTCCCCCGTCACGAGGTTCAGGATTTCGTTCGAGGACTTCTCCATGTCGAGGACAATCTGGTTCACCCGACTGACGAGATAATTGTAACCCACATAGCACGGAATCGCGACCGCCAGCCCCAGCGCGGTGCAGACCAGCGCCTGCCAGACGCCACCGGTGAGCATCGCCGCGTGGGCGAACTGGCCTTCCTTCTCCATCACGCCGAACATCTTGATGAAGCCCAGCGAAGTGCCGAGCAACCCCAACAGCGGCGCGATCTGCGCGATGGTGGCGATCAGGTTAAGCTTCTCCTCCAGCCGGGGAACTTCCTGCAGGCCCGTGTCCTCCAGCGCCTCCCGCACGCCCTCGCGCCCCCGCTCGCGGCTGAGGATCGCGTTCTTGACGAGCCTGGCGACCGGACCGGGCGTGGCATCGCAGATCGAGAGCGCCTCGACCACGTTGTCACGCTTGAGCACAGTGCGCACTCCCGCGAGAAACTCGGCGGAGTTGATCTGCGCCCGGTGAAAGTGCAGCACCCGCTCAATGAACACGGCGATGGCAACCGCGCTCAAGAGCAGCAGAAGCCACACGACCGGCCCGCCCGCGGAGAGTAACGTCGGCAGCATGGGTTTCTTATAGGGAGCGGGCGGGGACGGGCAAAGTTCAATCTTCGTGCGAACGAGTGACTGTCGCGCCGCGGGCAGCGGACAACGATATGCCGGCTGCCCGAATTAAGCGGCCAAGTTCGACATTCATTTCCCGCTTTTCTCATCGGGGGACCAGGTCAGGTTGGGGGCTGAACGCCCGAAGGGAAACAGGTGCGGCGGTCAATACTTCCAAGGCCCGTCCGACAACTCGACTGGGGTATGCGAGGCCACCCTTTGCTCCGCATGGCTGCCCCCTCACCCCGGCCCACATCCCGATGTTGGAGAGGGAGCAGTCAGCGCGGCGTGTCCGGTAGTCAAAACGGTTCGCTTCAACTCCAACGCCCACCCGCCTCCATTCGGCATTGGACATTGACTGGTCATTGGGCCTTGGACATTGGACACCTCACACCCTCCCCTTGCTATGCGTCACGAGGAACAGGTGCGAGACCATGACGACCAGCGCGCCGAGGACGAAGAGCCACAGGACGCTCGAATACTCGCGCCGCGTCTCTTCCGGGCGTTCCCACTCGCCCCACTTGCCGGCCTTGGCGGTGCTGAGGTCGGACTCCTCGGGGGCCAGCAGGTTCACCGCGAATTGCCAGGTGCTGACTCCGGCGGTGACCGTGTAGAGGCCGGACAATTCGGGTTCGAGGACGAACTCCTCCGCCGTCTTGGTGAGCGTGCGGGTGGCGCCGCCGGGCAAGGTGAGCTGCGCGGAGTTGGTCAGCGCACGAACCGCGACCTCGGAACCGAGGCGGAAGTTGCTTTCCGTCAGGCCCGGGGTTTCCCGCGCGCGCCAGGTGAGCAGGTTCCAGAAGAAGATCGGCCAGTTGGGCGTGGCGGTGAGGGTCGAACGATCCGGCACCAGATGCAGCGTGATTTGCTGGCGGCCCAGCGCATCCTCGGTCGCGGACAAGAGCGGCGTGTTGCCAGCCGTGACGATCGGCAGGCCGAATTGATTGGTGCCCGGCGCAGCCGCCGTCCAGACGACGCCGTCGAGTGCCAGCCCGCGCGCGAGGGGATGCGCGGTGTCCACGATGAACGGCCCCGTGTGCGGCGTGGCGTTGTTGGTGCCGGCCAGGATGCGCAGGCCCCAGGCGTTCGTGCCAACGGGTGTGGCGCGGGCATTGTGCAGGATCAGTTCCGGCGCGGCGGCGATGGAACTGCGCAGGCCGGTGGCGTCGAGCGCCCGGTCCACCTGCGTGCGGAGCGACGTGTCTTCCAGCGAGTTCTGGACGCGGATGCGCTTGCGCACGGCGGGCAGCAGCGTCACGCGGTTGTCAGCCGCCAATGCGTCGGCAGCGAGCGTGGCTTCGATGGCCGGCGTGCCGGCGGGCAGGTTCAGGATGAGCCGCTGGCGGGCGCGGGGCTCCAGACTGAGCGTGGCGTTGCGCAACAAGTTGCTTCCGCTCGTGATGCGGTAGGCCGCGCTGGCGCTCGCGCTCGCGGAGAAGTTCGCCACCTCCAGCAGCACGCGGTCGGCGTCGCCATGCGTGGTGCGGGTGGCGTTGACGAAGGCCAGGTTCGGCACCGACGCGCCGAAGGCCCACCACTGGATGCGGTTGCCGGTAAACTCCGTGCCGGGCGGCGGGCGGTCCGTCAGCACGAGGAACTGGGACTGCGGTCCGCCGAGGTCGTTGGCGAGCGCGACTGCGGCGTCGAGCGCGGCATCGGGCGACTGACAGGTCCACTGCGCGAGCAGCTCGCGGACTTCGGTGGCGGTGGTGACGGCGCTGCCGAGGACACGGGGTTTTTGTCCGGCAAGGACTAGGCGGATGGAGAGGAACTTGCGGGACTTGAGCAAATCGTCGAGGGCGGCGGCGGCTTTGGTGCGGGGAGAGTTCGCGGGCGGGACGCCCGGCGAGGCAGGCTGGAAGCCTGCCCCACTGCTCTCGGTCGCGAGCATCGAGGCGGAGTCGTCGAGGATGATGACGAGCGGACGGGCGTGGGCAGGAAGCTGCCAGCGCGGGCCGGTGGCGGCGGTGACGAGCAGCGCGAGCGCAAGCAGTTCCAAGAAGAAGACGAGTGGAAGCTGGAGCTTGTTGACCTTGGCCCCACCCTCGCGCGACAGCACGGCGAACTCCCACAGCATGAGGCTCGACACCGTGCGCCGCCGGTAGCGGTTGCGCAGGATGTAAATGGCGGCCAGCGCGGGAAGAGCCGCCGCCGCGAGAAGGGCCAAAGGATAGGTCAGGAACGGCATGGCGCGGCGGAATGACCAATTCCCAATGACCGATTCCCAATGAATGACCAATGACCAACGACCATGCGCACGCCGGGAGCCCATTGGGCATTCGGCATTGGGCATTCATTGGGCATTGGGGAATTGGTCATTGGACATTTCACGCGGGCACGATGAGTTGCGCCTCCTCCAGCGCGGGCAGGGACGTCTCGAGCTTCTCGGCCACGAGCGAGACGAAGCGCGCTCCGGTCTGACGGCAGGCGGAATCCCAGCTCTCGCGATGCCGGGCCAGCGCCTCGCGGAACTGCGCGGCGACGGTGGCATCCACAAAGATCTCGCGCTCTTCGCCGCTCTCGCTGTCCACAAGCTGGATGTTGCCATGCTCCGGCGGCTCGGTGTCAGCCTGGGCGAGCACCTGGACGACGAAGACGGCGGCGGCACCGTCGGCCAGGCGGCGCAGGATCGAGAGCGGCTCGACGGGCCACATCAGATCGCTGACGAGCACGCGGATGCCGAGGCGACGCAAGCGGGGCGGAAGGATGGCGAAGGCTTCATCCAGCGGGCGGCGGCTGCCGAAGGCCAGTCCGTCCCATGCGGACGGAAGCATCGTGTCGTTCGCGGCACGGTGGAAGCCATCCCCCGCCAGCCAGGTGGCGTGGGTGCAATGCGCGTTCTCCGCCGCCGTGCCGAGCAGCGCGGCGAGACGCAGCGTGGCGGCGGACTTCGCCGTGCTTTCCAAATTCATGGAACGCGAGGCGTCGAGGAGCAAATCGAGGTGCGGATTCACCTCCTCGCGGAAGAGCTTGATGGTGAGCCGGTCCGTGCGGGCGAAGACGTTCCAGTCAATCGTGCGGAGGTCATCGCCCGGCTGGTATTCGCGATAGTCCTGAAAATCAATCGAGGTGCCCGCGCGCCGGCCAAGCTGGCTGCCGGTCATGCCCGCGAGCGCGGTCTGCGGCACCGCGAGCGCGTAACGCTGGCCGAGGGCTTCGCCGGAGAGGAGTTGCTCGCGGACGGTGCTCATTTCTTGGTCCTGGTATCGGGGTCAGGCTTGATCTTCGTCAAGTCCGGGAGTTCCGGGTCCAAGATGGCTTCCGAAGTGGGCGGAAGGTTGGTGCTGCCTGGCTTTCCGGGGGGCGGGGTGGTCGGTGCGACCGGCTGCGGGGCGATGGTAAACTGCCGGGGCTCACGCAGCAGCGGAATGGTCCGGCCCGTCCGCCACCAGCCTGCCAGCACGAGCAGGAACAGCACCAGCAGCCCGACCAACGTCTGCTTCAGGGCACGACGTCGGCCCGCCCGGCGCTCGGCGGCCTGCTGTTCCGGGTCCACGGTCTCCTCCGTCACGGGCTCCAGCGGCGCGCGTGTGGGCGCGGCCTCGGGCATGGCTTCGACCCCGCTCCAATCCACGGCGGGATGCGGACGGAAGAAGAAGAGATAGTAGAGGGACAGGCACCCTTCGTTCGCACAATAGCCCCGCAGCACGCGGGCGAGCCGCTCGTCCCCGAGGGTTTCCGCCGGTTCCGCGCAGCCCAGGTGCAGCAGGTCCGACGGGCTCAGCTTCGTCCGGCACCGCTGGCAGGACACGGTGACGTGGGCCGCGAGGAAGTCCACGCGTGCGGCCTTAGCGATACCGCCTTGCGCCACCTGCGCGACGACATTCCGCAGCGTGGCCGGCACCTGGGCCAGGTGGATCGTGAGCGGAGATGAGTCGTGATCGGCCACGGCGATTCACTGGGGTTTATACCAAATCCACTCTTTGGTGGGCTCGTAGGGAAAATACGGGTCCATCTTCAACGAGTCGCTGAAGTCCTGCATCGCCACATGCCCGTCCACAAACAGGACCGGCGAAACGAAACGTCCCGGAGCCATTGCCGGATCGGGAAACTCAACGAGGCCCCCTGCTCCGACCCGATGCCATTGCGACCACAGCATGACGTCCAAGCCCCTTTTGTAGTAAGGGTGCGCCGGCGGCTCGTGCATCTGGATGTAGCGCGCCGGGTCCTCCACCCACGCCTCCGGCTTGCCGGACATACCGCGCAGCGGATCGGCCTGCGGAAGCAGCGTAATACTGTTGGACCTTGTGGTGTCCAAGGGCGCGATCAAGTTCCCCGCATTGTAATGGTAGCTGCTGCCCACCATTTCCCAGGCGGACGGGAACGAGAAGTGAATCACGCACCCCGGCGCATCGGACAGGCAGGTCATGCCCCGGTCATTCGGGCAATGAAAGGTGTTGGGGTTGCCGGTGTAGGGATTCAGCGGCCGAGCACTCGCCGAGGGATACCAGTCAAAGAAGTGCGGATGCGAGTCGCTAGGGTCCTTCCCGCCCATGGCATACTGGGCGCTCTTGTTCAGGTTCGTCCGGCCCACCGGTGGAGCGGCATCGCGGACAAATTTCCGGGGATACCGGCCGCCGTGCTCATCCGTGTAAAGTTTGGCGGCGATGCCGATCTGACGGAGATTGCTCAGGCAGGCGGTCTCCCGCGCGCGTTCCTTGCTCTGGCCCAGCGAGGTCAGCAGCAGCCCGGCGAGCACGCCGATGACGGCCACCACCACCAGCAGTTCGAGCAGCGTGAACGCCGCTGAGTGGCCCTGGCGAAGTCTCACTTCGAGGAGGCGGTTGAATTTGCCACCGTGGGCGGGCGGGCGGGCGGGCGGACGACCGGCTGAAAGGCCCGGACCTGCCGGTAGAACCAGTCAATGTTCACCACCACGCCAATGGCCAGCATGAAGATCGCGCAAAGCTGATGGTCCGCGATGAAGGCGCGGTCCTTGAGCGCGAAGACATTGAAAATGTTGCCGAGCTGGCGTTCCTGCAGGGCGTCCCACGAGAGCTGATTCAGGAAGAAGAGGACCAGATTCGGGACGATGGCCCAGAGCGCCGGCAAGGCGACACTGCACAGACCGGCGAAGATGGCCGGCCGGTGCGGCTGAAACCGACGGTGGATGAACAGGCCGAGGAGCACATACGCCAGTGCGTAGAGGAACAGCGTGGACAGGAACAGGGTGAACTGGTCGGCAGTGCTGCCCATCAGGCGATGGGACACGGGCCGCGCCACCCAGTAGTTCGACAGTGTCTGGATGAGACCGCCCTCCAGCATCAGTCCCGCCACAAGCAGCGTGGCCGCCCCCAGCAGGATGGTCCACGCCAACCCGCCGGCCGAACCGCTGTAGAAGAAGAAGGCCAGCATACGACGTCCGCCGGGCTCCGGGATGGTGCGGCGGATGCGGACACTCACGTCATCCCCTTCACTCACCGCGATCAGCAGCGCGAAGACCAGCCCGCCCGTCGCCAGCCCCGCCCACATACTCACTGGCTCCAGCGCCCCCGACTGCACCGACCAGCCCACGGCGACCACCAGCAAGAGGAACCACGCCACGGTGACAAAGGATCGCAGGGGCAAGGCGCGGTTCGCCGACGCCGGCGACACCAGCGCGATGGCGGCGAGATGGAGAAAGCCAAACAGCAACAGGCCGATGAAGGTCACGCTCAGGGACGCGCCCCAAAACTCCCACGTCCCCAGCCGACTGCCGACGCCCTCGCGCATCAGGTCCACGGAGAGTCCAGTCATCATGCCCACCAGGCTCATCATGAAACCGCCGGCGGGCAGGCCGACGAGGAGCTTCAGTCCCTTGCTGGCCGGCAGGCACGACAGGAAGATGGCCGCCTGCAGCGAGAGCAAGGACAACAGGAAGGCCACCACCAGCAGCACGAAAACCGTCGGCAGATCTATGCCGCGCAGCAGGTTAGTGAACACCATGAACGGCGCGCACACGCTGAAGAAGAGCACGATCAGGTAGGCGCCACAGAGCAGCTTGCCCCGGATGATGCGTGCCGGCGAAAGCGTGGTGATGTAGAGCATGTCCACATTCCCCTCCTGCCGCTCCGCAGAAAGCCGCCCCCCGACATAGATCGGGATGAACATGAAGCCGACAACGGTGAGCACGAACAGAAAAGCTTGAAAGACCTCACGACCGATCCCGGAACTGGGACTGATGGCAAAGCTCTGATTGAGCATGAAGACGATCGTGACGATGAACTGGACCGTGAGGAACACCAGCAACATGCCCGCCACCGCCCAGCTCCGCACGGCCTGCCGAAGCTCCTTCACGACGATAGGATTCGGCTCCCAAGTGCGCCAGTTGGAGAGGGTGGGGAGATTCATAGATGACCAATTTCCAATGTCCAATCTCCAATCAATGTCCAAGCCCCAACGCCCGCTCTCAGCGCGGATGCACACCGCCCATTGGGCATTGGGCATTCATTGGGCATTAGGCATTCGGCATTGGACATTCTCACTGCACCCCTCCCTTCGTCACGTTCATGAAGATGTCCTCCAGGTTCGCCTTGCTCTGCTTGAACTCGGCGACCTTGAAGCCTTTGCCGACCAGGGCGGCCAGCAGGTCGCAGCCGGCGGATTCATCGCCTTCCACTTCCAGCAGCACCTCGCCGCTGACCTCGCGGGCGTTGATGACGTGCGGGGTCTGGAGCAGCTCCTTGACGAGCGCCGACGGGGGGCCGAGCACGCGGATGGCGAAGGCGCGGTGCGGGGTGCTCTTCTTCAGCACGTCCGCCACGGTGCCGGACTCCAGGAGCTTGCCGCGCTCGACGATGACCACGCCATTGCAGATCTCGGTCAGCTCCGTGAGGATGTGCGAGCTGATGAGGATGGCCTTGTTCTGCGTGGCCAGCACCATGAGCAGCTCGCGCAACTCGACGCGCGCGCGCGGGTCGAGGCCGGCGGCCGGCTCATCGAGGATGAGCACGTCGGGATTGTGGATGAGCGCGCGGCCCAGCGTGACGCGCTGCTTCATGCCTTTGGACAATGCCTTGAGGTGCTTGTCCAGAATGCCGGTGACACCGGTGAATTCCTCGACGGCCCCGACCGCCTCCCGCCGTTTTGCCCCCTGCAAACCATAGGCCCGCGCGTAGAAGTCCAGATACTCGTGGACCGTCACGTCGTTGTGCGCGGGCAGGGAGTCCGGCACATAGCCCACGCTCCGGCGGGCATACTCCGGCTCCTCGCGGACGGAGATGCCGTTGATGAGCACATCGCCCTCGGTCGGCTCCTCCAGCGTGGCGATGACCCGCATGGTGGTGGTCTTGCCCGCGCCGTTCGGACCGACGAAGCCGAAGACGTGGCCGTTGTCGAAGGAGAACGTGAAGTTGTCCACGGCCACCGTCTTGCCGAAGCGTTTGTGAAGTCCGCGAACTTGAACTTTCATGGGGAAGGCGGAGTTCGGAATGCGGAATGCGGAATGGGGGTGAGTCGCGAGCGCCGGGGGCTTTGTCCAAATGCACGCGCGCCGTCGGTTGCCTTTGGAGTGCGGTGACTTGTCACCGCTTTCCGCAGGCGACTTGTCGCCGTCGAGGTCCGCCCATGTATCGGAAGAACCATGCGTGTCCGGCTGGCGCCAGCAGCAAGACGCCCCGTGACAAAGCACGCACCCAGACTTCGACGGCGACAAGTCGCCTGCGGAAAGCGGCGAGAACTCGCCGCACTCCATACCGCCCCAGGACCGCGCAGCACTTTGAAAGTTCGGGGCACCGAGCTGCCACAAACCGCGGGTTGTGCTGGCTGAAGTTTCACTTGATGTCCTCCGGGGCCAGCAGGCCGATGATGGTCTGGCGCGCGCGGGCTTTGCCGGGCTTGCCCAGGCCGTTCTCGATGAAGGGGGCGTCGCCCAGCACGGCCAGATAAGTGTCGGGGCGGAGGTAACGCGCGGGAGCGTTCGTCAGGGAGTCGTGGGCCGTGGGCCAGGCGGCCTGATACAGGCCGGCGATGGGATTCAGCGCCGAATCCAGGGCGACCGCCGTGTCCGGCCGCACTTGCGCGGTCTGGCCCGCCTTGAGCGCTTCGCCCTTGAACAGGCGGCCCTTGTCATTGCGCAGCCACAACGTCTGGATGTCCACCCCCAGCCCGTTGACCACCATCACGCGACCATCCGGGAGCCGCTGCACGGTGATGCGCTCGCGGCGGACCTCGGACTTGCGGAGGGAGAACTGGGCCGGAACGCGCGCCGAGATCCACCCACGCGTGAGATGCTGCGACTGCGACAGCTCCACCTCCCGCGAATTGCCACCGTTGTAGCGGCCCACGTCCACCAGCGGCGTGACCTCGGTGTCGTGGCTGTAGCGCAAACCGTCGCCCGGCGTGAGCGGGGCATAGAAGGCCTGTCGCGCGAGCGTGGTGGCCCGGTGCGCGGCCTGGTCCAGAATCGTGACCGCTTCAGTGCGCGAACTCGCCGTGATGCCCTCGCTCATCAAGGAGTAGGCGAAAACAATGGCGCAGGTGACCAAGGAAATCAGCGGGATGGTCCAGAGCATCGCCGTGCGGCGGTTGGCGCGGGCACAGAAGAAGATGTTCACCGGCCCGACCAGAAGGATGAAGGCCAGCATGATGAAGACGATGCCCCGCACCGGGATGCGGGTGTCCTCGATGACGGGGAACTCACCATTCGCATTGGCTTCGTTCGGGATGCTGCTCCAGACCTGTCCGCCCTCGCGGGCCATGTCCTTCAGATTGTCCACCTGCAGCCGAGGCAGGGCGGTGATGGTGGTGCCTTCCAGCAGCCGGCAACGGCCAAACCCGGCATACACGTGGGTGGCCCCGCCGGAAACAATCTTCGGCGACGCCGAGCTTTGCCATGCCTTGGGCAGTTCCGTGAGCCCGAGCACCGCCAGCGTGCCGCCTGCCTCGACGTAGCTCCACAGCGCGCCTTGCTGCGCCGCCGTCATTGCCGCCAGGTCGGTGCGGGACAGCACTACGAGGTCAAACGGCGTGAACGCCAGCCACGACTCGCTCCAGCCGCTGGCCTCGAGTTCGCTGCGCAGCACCGTCGGCCCGGTGTAGGTCGAGGACGAGGAACTGGAAGACATCCGCGTCGCCCAGGTGCTGCTGGCCCGCGCATCCGTGGCATAGCTGGCCGTTGACCCGTCGAACAACTCCACCGCGTCCACGCTCACCTGACCGCCGAAGGAAGAGGCATCCACATTGAGGCGCACTGACTGGATCACATTGGTCAGGGCGGGCAATGGAACTTCCATCACGTTCACGGTGAAATTGCGCACGGCGGTGTTGGTCACCGTGATGGTGGCGAGGTCGGCCCCGTTGGTGCCCCGGAGCACGATGGTCTTGAACGCCTGGTCCCAGCCCAGCTTGTGGATGCGCAGCGTCTTCACCTCCCGAGGCGGCTTGAAATCCACCTCCAGCCATTCCCAGCCGCCTCGGCCAATGCGGTCGGGCGTCCAGGCGTTGGCATTCATGCCGCTGGAACCGCGCGTCACGTTCGGCGCGCCGGTGGCCTGCTCGGGCGAGAACTGCGCCATCGGCCCGCGGGAGGTGACGCCGCCACGGAACGCCTTGTCCAGGTCGTCGCTGTTCAGGCTGCGGCTCACGAGCACGGATCGCGGCCCACCCGGCACACTGCCGTTGTGCTGCATGTGCTGGTTGTTGCCGCCACGCGGGATCACGCCCCGATACTTTCCATCAATGGATACGTCCACCTGGTTGTCGCCATTGAGCAGGAGCGGCGGCTGCCAGAGCGTGAGGTTCACCGTGGTGCCGGGGCTGACGGTCACGGTGCGCTCGACGCGCCGGAGGTTGTTGCCTCCGCCGTAGGCGGAGTGCGGCGTGGAGAGGGTGACTTTGCGGGTGCGGTCCTTGGACTGGTTCTCCACCGCGAAGCGCATCTCAACGTAGCCGTGGTAAGTCTGGCCCTGGAAGAAGACCTGCGGGGAAATGGAGATGTCGTCGAAACGCTCCGCGCCCCGGGATGGAAGCGTCAGCCCAGCCAGCAGGCCAATGGGCAAAACCAGTCCCGCCAGTCCACGCGCGAACCGCGCGACGACGTTCAGGAACCAGCCACTCCTTGCGATGACATTGGCCATGCGGTGTGTTGGGTTAGAGCGGCGCTATTCAGCCAACAATCTCCGGGGAGGGCAAGCAGAAGGTGAATTACTACGCTCCATAAAACACCTGAACCCGCGTGGTCCAACTCTCAATCCAGTCTGCGAGCGTGACCGTCGCGTTCGTGGGCGCGCTTTCCCCTCACCCCGGCCCTCTCCCTTGGGGAGAGGGAGAAACTCCGTCCGCACTGCTGGTATTCGTGCGCGCGCGTTGCTTCATGGCTGGCTGACTGGCTCCCTCTCCCCAAGGGAGAGGGCTGGGGTGGGGAAAGGGATCGTCCGTGGTCAAAACCTCATTCTCCAAGGCCTAATCCATCCTTGGTCCAGGCCATTTTTGTAACCCCTCTTGCTGCCTCCCGGCTTCAAATCCGCACTTTGAATTCCTCCCCATGCTTCAGGGACAGCGCAAAGCCCGCCATCAGCTCGGGGATCTGCTCCAGATCACGCAAGTTAACCAACTCCACCGGCGAGTGCATGTAGCGATTGGGCAGGCTGATGAGGCCGCAGGGAATGCCGCCGCGCGTCCAGAAGATCACGTCCGTGTCCGTGCCGCTGGAGGCCGAGGTGGCCTCGTGCTGGAGGGGGATTTTGAGATGCTGGGCCACCTGCTCCAGCCGCTCGATGACGACTGGATGGTTGCACACGCCGTGCGTGACCGTCGGGCCGCCGCCGAGCTTGATGTCACCGTGCATCTGCTTGTTGACCGTCGGATAGTCCGTCGCGTGTGTCACGTCCACCACCAGCGCCACATCCGGCTTGAGGGTGTAGGCGATCTGCCGCGCGCCCAGCAGGCCCACCTCCTCCATGATGTTGGACACCACACAAATTTCCGCCCGGAGCCGCTTGCGCTGCGGGCGCAGCAGGCGCAGCGCCTCGGCCACCGCGAACGTCCCGATGCGGTTGTCGAACGCCCGCGCCACCGCCAGGTCCCCGCGCAGATGATCGAACTCGTTGGTCATCGTGATTGGGTCGCCCACGCGCACGAGCGACTGCGCATCCGCCTTGTTCGCCGCGCCGATGTCAATGAAGAGGTCCGCGATCTCCGGCACCTTGCGCTCCTTCTCCAGCTTGGACAGGTGCGGGGCCACGTTCCCGATCACGCCTTTGACCGGCCCCTTGCGCGAGTGGACATGGACGCGCTGCGCCTTTGCCACCACGGCGTCCACCCCGCCGAGCTTGCGCACCCAGATGAAGCCGTTGTCATCAATGTAGTTCACCACGAGCGAAATCTCATCGGCGTGGGCGGCGAGCATGAGGCGCGGCCCCCCGCCCTTGTTCAGCACCGCCACGCAGTTGCCGTAGGAGTCGGAGAACGTCTCGTCGGCAAACTCCTTCACATAGTCGAGCCAGACCTTCTGTCCGCGCGCCTCGTGCCCGGACGGGCTGGGGGTGTTGACCAGTTGGGTGAGGAAGGCGAGTGATTCAGAACGCATGGCGCGAGACTAAACATCCACCGGGACCGTCGCAACCTTCGGGTTGCGCTTCACTGACCGCGAAGTCCGCACTCCGACACAACCCCTGCGCGGCGGACACAAGTTTGGTCAGGCTTTCGCAGCCGTCCTGGCCAAACCCGGAGGCTTCAAGGCAGGCGGCTTGAGCTTCAGATGACCCGAGATGCAGGTGATGAAGGGGAGGAAGTCAAAGGGTTTCTCGATGAAGTCCACAGCCCCCAGCCGACGCGCCTCCGCCCGGTAACCCGCACTGCCGTGGCCGCTGACAAAA
The DNA here is from genome assembly GCA_964496695.1 of uncultured Klebsiella sp. GTDB lineage: Bacteria > Verrucomicrobiota > Verrucomicrobiia > Limisphaerales > SXTU01 > SXTU01. The sequence continues at coordinate 17,764 of CAZCBE010000011.1, read as the reverse complement.
ATGACCGGGATTTGCTGCCAGCGTGGGCTCGACTTCAGCCGGGCGCACACATCCAGTCCGTTCATGCCTGGCAGCGAGATATCCAGCAGGATCAGATCACACGATTCTTTGGCCAGCCACTTCAGGGCATCCTCCCCGCTGGTAACCACCGTGGTATCAATGCGATAACGGGCCAGGGCAGCCTTGATCAGGCCGCCCATGTCCGGGTTGTCTTCGACCGCAAGCACGCGGGCGAGGGATTTTGGCATAGCGTTGAGCGTCGGATGCAATTGTCTACTTTAAGTGACCAGTCGCGCATGGAGTTTCACCGGTTTCGGTCGGGAGGCAACTTTCAGTCAACACCACGGGGTAGGGTTATTCCTGAGTGCGGGATTCGTATCGAACGGCGACACCCTTCGCTCCGAAGTCCTTTCGAAGCCGACAGGCGCGATCGGAGCGATTCCCCTCCTGCTGGATGGATACCGGCAACGGCATCAGCTCAGGCCGGACTCAAGGCGCGACGGGCGCGCTGGCGGTCGGTTCCTGGAAGCGGATGACCACTTCGCCGGGCTTGGCATAGCCAAGTTTTTCGCGGGCAAGCCGCTCGACCGCCTTGGGATCGGAACGCTGAGCATCGAGACTGGCTTTGAGCTGGCGACCAGCGTCTTCCTCACGCTGGATCTGGGTCTCGAGTTCGAGGTTGCGCTGGCGCATCCGTTCGTTCTGCTGAATGAGCGGCACGCAGAGGTAGCCGATGCCAGCGATGACCGCAGCGACGAGGAGAAACATCACCGCCCGGGTGAGTTTATCCCAAATGCCAAGATCAACGGACTCTTCCTTCATCGTGCTGGCGCATTACAGCAAATGCCTTCGGGGAACGGAAGGGGAAACTGAACAAATTCAATAAAAACTGTGGCGAAATCAGAGCCAGACCCGCTTCCACTCCTTCAGTTTCCCGTCCGCACCGAAGGTGAGCCGCAGCCACTGGTCGGCACCGCGCGTGCCTTCCGTGCGGATGACCCGCCCGTCGGGGAAGGAGTGGTAGGTCGGCGTGCTGGTGCCGCGCTGGGCCAGCCATTCGGCCACGCGCGTGCCGTCGGTGAGTGTCGCGCTCTTGGCGGGCGGCCCCATGTCTTTCACGGCGGTGTCGAAGGTGTAGCTGCCCACCCGCGCGTCCCAGGCTATCGTGGGCGGCGTGGCGCAGGCGGTTAGCAAAGTGATCAGGCCGGTGAGCCAAAGCAGTTGGAAGGTGTGTTTCATAAGGTTTCAGGCGCGCGGGTGCGCGGCGGTGTAGGCTTGCTTCAATCGTTCCGTGGTGACGTGGGTATAGACCTGGGTGGTGACCAAGTTCCGGTGGCCCAGCAGCTCCTGCACACTGCGCAGGTCCGCGCCGTTGTCCAGCAGGTGCGTGGCGAAGCTGTGCCGGAGCTTGTGCGGCGTGAGGCTCACATCGAGCCCGGCGGCGAGCAGGTAGCGCTTGAGGCGGAGTTGGACGTGCGGTGGACGGATGGGTTCGTCAGAATCAGCCTCGGCGAGAAACACCGGCGCGTTCGGGGCGGGCATTCGTGGCAGGGACTTCCAGTAAGCTTGGATGGCGCGCAACGCCGGCTCGCCGACGGGAACCTGACGTTCCTTCCGCCCCTTGCCGCGCACGTTCACCAGGTGCTCGGCGATGCTCAAGTCCTCCACCTGCAGACCGCACACCTCGCTCACGCGCAGGCCGCACGAGTAGGTAAGCTCCAGAATCGCAGCGTCGCGGAGGAACGGGATGGCATCTACCGGCTGCTCCTTGGTCTGGCGTTCGCGCTCCAACTCTCGAAGCGGCGCGCGCAGGAGGGCGTCCGCCTGCGCCACGGTGACAAACTTCGGCAGCCGCCGCTCCGGCTTGGGCATGGTGAGATTGCGGATGGGTGAAGCCGCGACGTGGCCCCGGCGGATGAGGAACTTATAGAACGTCCGCAGCGCACTGAACCGCAGGTGAATCGTTGCGCGGCCAAGCTCCCGGCGGCTGAGGTGGCGGAGGAAGGCGCGGAAGTCGTCGCGCTGCAGCGTCGCCCAGTTGGGTTTGCTCTGCCGCTCCGCTTCGTGCCAGCCGTTGAATTCGACCAGCGCGTGAGAGTAATTGCGCTGCGTGTAAGCGGACGCGTCCCGGTCGGTCGCCAGATGGGCGAGGAACTCCGTGACCCACGGGTCCGGCTCGCTTGGTTCGGGTGCGCTCACAGGCGTAACATAGCCCGGCGCGGCGTCTGCGCCAATGCCTGTCGGTGGAAAAGGAGGACGCAGCCAAACACTCCATAGCGCGCAACGACCTCAGCCCAAACCGCTACCCACGCAGCGTCCGTGCCACCACTTCCGCCAAGCGCGCCGCGTGCGGCGCATCCCCGTGCAGACACAGCGTGCGCGGACGTAGGCGAATGCACTCGCCGGTGTCGGTGACGACCTCCCCGCGCTCGATCAAGCCGTCGGCCTGCTTCAGCAGCGCTGGAAGCCCCGTCACCATCGCGTTCGTCTCACTGCGCGGCACCAGCGAGCCATCGCTACGATAACGCCGGTCCAAGAACGCTTCCGCCCAGACACGGACACCCGCCCGATCCGCCTGCGCCGCGACCCGCCCGCCCGCCCGCGCATACACGATGGCCGCCGGCCAGTGCCGCGCCACGATGTCCAAATAGCCCCGCGCCAGCCGCACGTCCTGCTCGGTGGCATGATACAAAGCTCCGTGCAGCTTGATGTGATGGAGCCGCATACCTTCGGTGCGGGCCACACATTCCAACGCGCCCACCTGCTGTAGCAGCAGCAATTCCAACTCATCCGCCGACATCGCGGTTGCCGCGCGGCCAAAATCCTGCCGGCTCCACGTCCCCGGATGCGCCCCCAGGCGGACCTGGTGCTCCGCCGCCAGCCGCACGCACCGGAGCATGGTCTGCGCGTCGCCCGCATGACCGCCGCAGGCCACGTTCGCGGAAGTCACGCACCGCATGATCGCGCGTGTGCGCATCACCGGCTCGCCTTCACCCAAGTCACAGTTGAGATCGAGTGTCATACAATCACTTTGAAACGGACGGCTTGTCCCGGCCGGCACTGTGCCAGCCAGGAGATATCCGCCGGGTCGAGCACCCCGAGCTTCGGGTAACCGCCCACGGTGGGCCCATCGCGCATGGTCACGATGGGCAGGCCGCTCTCCGGCACTTGAATCGTGCCGGGCAAAACCGGTTCACTCAAAATCTGGATGCGGGCCGGCACCAGCGGTTCCCCCGCGAGCCGGTAGCCGACGCGGTCGCTCTGGGAACTCACCGCCCATGTCCGCGCGAAGAACTCCCGGCGGGTGGCCTCGGAAAAGGCCTCCCACTGCGGGCCAGGCCACACCCGCAATGCCGGCGGGGCCGCGAGATTTCGCTGGTGGACGGCAACGGCCTTCGCGGGTTGCTTCGTGGCAGCCACACGCTGCAAGACTTCCCCGGCCACCAGCGCCCGGCCAATGCCTCCGCGCGGATAGGCGCTCGCACTGCCGAGCAACTGCTCCCGAATCAACCTGCCAGCCACCGCAACGTAAATCCAAACCCCGGAACGATTGCGCGGGAACTCGATCACCTGCCCTGCCGACGCCTTGATCGCCTCGCCCAGCGGGACGTTCGCGTCGGCGTTGGCTCCGGTAATGGCGAGAGTGACATCGCACAGGACGCGCAGCTTGGCTCCTTGCAGCAACAGTTCCAGCACCGGCGCGCTCGGCTCATTTCCGACCAACCGATTCGCCTCGGCGGCGGCGTGGTCGTCCATGGCCCCGCTCGCGGGCACGCCGAAGCGACGCCAGCCCGCGCGTCCGCCGTCCTGCACCGTGGCGAGCAGGCCGGGTGCGAGGATCTCCAAGGCGGGCGCAACTGAGGGGGGCGCCTTCATGCGCTGACCTCCACAAAGCGCACCTGATCGCCCGGTCGCAGGAGGAACATCGCTTCCTGGCAGAATGGATGGCCGCGCTCTGGGTCAAACAGTTTTAGGGACGTTCGCCCGAGGAGATTCCAGCCGCCCGGACTCGCGAACGGATAAATCCCCGCGTGCTCCCCGCCAATGGCCACCGAACCGGCGGGCACGCGCGGACGCGGCGTGGCCAGGCGCGGCGTGTGCAGGCGCGGGTCCAACCCGCCCAGATAGGGAAACCCCGGCGCGAAGCCCAGCAGGTGAACGCGATAGACGGGCGCGGTGTGCCGCGCAATGACCTCCGCTACCGACAACCCATGCACCTCCGCCACGCGCGACAGGTCCAGACCATCGTAAATCACCGGAATAGTCTTCACGGGCGGCGGCGGCAGATCCGACGCTCTCGCCGCAGCGAACCGCTTCGCCAGCACCGGCCCAAGCGCTGGCAGGGCAGCCCGCTGGCTCGAATCGAAAATCAGCAGGATGGTCGTGAAGGCCGGAACATGCTCGACCAGCCCGGCTGGCGTCTGCCGTCCCAACTCGAACTCGATGGCCTGCGCCCGCAGGAATGCCGCCTCGTCCGCGCGTTCCGCGAACTCGAAGAACAGCGCGTCGGGTCCGTATGGTTTCCACGTCACCACGAGGCCGGCATCATCAGGAGCCAGCAGATGGCCGCAAGCGAGAACGGTGTCCGGAGCGCGCACGGGGCGCATCTTGACACTGCCCCCGCACGACGGCGGAGCGCGGCCCTCTGGGCCGCAGCGGCTGGCAGCAGGGAAAGGCTTGGGAAGCTCCGCAGCCCGTTCTGCAGGGTGGCCGCTGCGGCCCGGAGTGCCGCGCTCCGGGGGCAGTGCGCGGATGCGCCCGCGCGCACGGAGCGCGGCTGCGGCCCGCTCGGCGAGGGGGCAGCCGCAGCAACGCCAGCGTGTTAGGCTGGATGGAAATTTCTCCGCACCTCCGGCTTGGTGCCGCCGCAGCGGCTAGTCTCCACGACACAACCGCGCTCCGGGGATTTACTTGCCGCCTGCCTCCGCCGAGATCCATCCGCGCCAGCGGTAGATGGCCCAGCCAATCTGCTCGTGCAGATAGTTCTCCAGCTTCAGGAAACCGGCCGCCCGGGGCACGAGATCCACGCTGTCCGGCGTGATGATGCTCACGCCGGTCAGAAAGGCACAGGGCGCGGGGATCACTTCCAAGTTCGTCGTTGTGCGAAACACGCCGCAGGCGCGCTGCATGTGGGCGGCGGAAGTGACGAGCAGCAGCCGCTTCCAACCTCGCTCCTGCGCCAGCTTCGCGACCTTCTCCGCCTCGTGTCGCGTGTTCTTGCAGCCACCGAGGCTGATGATCTCCGGCCCGGCGGACTGGTGCAAACGGACGAGATCCTTGAACAAATCGGCCTCGGCAAACGGCTCGCCGTCCACTGTCACGGCGCTGCCGCCCACGATGAGCGTCTTTGCCTTGCCCAGCCGCACCAGTTCCAGAGCCGTCACCGCGCGGTCTGCGCTGAAATTGAAATGCAGCCGGCCGACCTCTTCCCGCGACGGCACGGAAAAACCGCCGAGCAGCATGATTGCATCCGCCTCCGGCAGGCTCTCCCGCTTCACGCCCACCCAAGGGCGCTCCAGCGAGCCCAGCAGGCTGCCGGGCAGCGGCGTCGCCCCCACCACCCAGAGGAAAACTGCCAGCAGGGCCGTCACAATGGCAGGGCGCCGGTGTTTCCGCTTGATGAGCACGGCCGTCAACACCACGAGGCAGCCCCAGACGAAGCCAATGGGCTCCAGCAGCGTCATGGCGCTGCGCAAGGCGAGGTCCAACATGCGGGCAGGCTAGCGGGGAGCGCCGGAGCGGCGCGAGCAAAACGGAAGGGGGAGGCGGAACGGATCGATGGGGATCTTCGCTGTTTTCGGTGAAACCGGAAGGTGGGCCGGGAAATTCCAAGCTCCAAGTCCGAAGCTCCAAAGAAACTCCAACGCCCAAATTCCAATTCTTCAGCGTGGCACCCCGCCTGCGCTTCCGCCCGGATTCGGCCCTTGGCCCAAGGGCTGGTTCGGTCCGGCTGGCCCGCCTGTGCCGGGCGACGTCTCCCTTTGAAATTTGGAGTTTGGAACTTCTTTGGAATTTGGAACTTGGGCTTTGGAACTTCCACACACCCATTCCACTGAAAACAGCGGAGAACCAGTGATGGACTATTGGAGTGGAGGGAATTGTGCAAATCTCCATCACTCCATCACTCCACCACTCCGTCTCGGCGGCTCCCCGAACACCGCGCTTGGCCCATACGTGACTGGCTGCTATCTTGCGCTCAGTGAAGTGGATTGTCATTGCCTTGCTGGGCGGCGCTTGGTTCGCGCTGTCGGCTCCCGCCGCGTCCAAAGACGGCGCGGGCGCCCCTGCCGCGCCGAAGTTTTCCACGTCCACCGCGAACCCCTTGGAGGCGGAGTTTCAGCGCGTGATGACACTGGACGACACCGCGCATGAGGAGATTGACAAGTGGATCAAGGACAACGGGGCCTTCGCGAAAAGGGGCGCGGGCCTGACGGAAGCGGTGCTGAGCCTGAAGATCGAGCAACGGCTCGAACCCGTGAAGAAGGCGTATGAGGACTTCCTCCAGCGGCATCCGGACCACGCCCGCGCCCAGCTCGCCTTTGGCAGTTTCCTGAACGACCTGGGCGAGGAGGCCGAGGCGCGCAAACGCTGGGAAAAGGCGCTCGAACTCGACCCGACGAACCCCGCCGCCTACAACAACCTCGCGAACAGCTACGGCCAGACCGGGCCGGTGGCCAAGGCCTTCGAACTCTACACCAAGGCCATCGAGATGAACCCCCGGCAGGCCATCTACTACCACAACCTGGGGTCGGTGATCGTCCTGCACCGCAAGGCGGCGGCGGCGCATTACCGGATTTCCGAGCAGCAGGTGCTCCGGAACGCGCTGGAGCTGTATCGGCTGGCGGAGAAGTTTGACCCGGGCAACTTCCAGCTCGCGACGGACATCGCCCAAGTTTACTACGGCCTCCAGCCGGCCGAGCATGAGGCCGCCATCGCCGCCTGGACCCGGGCCCAGGTGCTGGCCCGGGACGACCAGGAACGCGAGGCCACGCATCTGCACCTGGCCCGCGTCAAGGCCGCCGCCGGCCGGCTCAACGAAGCCCGCCTCCACCTCAACTCGGTGACCAACGCGGCGCTGGCCAATGTCAAAAGCCGCCTGGCCCGGGAGCTGGTGGACAAGGCCCTCCCCCCGCCCGCCAAGGACGACGACCGCCGGTTAAACCTCCCCGGCGGGCCCAAATAGGGTGGTGCGGCTGCGCAAACATTGCGCAGCGAATTATTGTAGCTTTCGGCAGCATCCCCCGTCTATCAGCACGTAATTGAAGATGCATAATTTGATCGCCCTGACTTTCCGCTCCAAGCTGGCCGCCCACCCTTTGGTCTGGCTGACCGCCCTGCTCTGCTGCCTCGCACCGCAGCGCGCCGCCGCCACCGGGGCCGCCGCGAAGAGCGTGACCACTCAGCCGGCCAAGGGCGCGGACGTCGAGGCCGAGTTCAAGGCGCTGCAGGCCCGCGAGGAGGACGCCCGCCAGGACATGAGCCGGTGGCTGCGCGAAACCGAGGCGAGCGACGATTATCTGGCCGACAAGCCGAAGAACTTCCTGAGCGCGCGCATGGAACACCGGCTCGCCCAGATCAGCGCCGCCTTTGCCAAATTCCTTGCCGCCCATCCCGGACATGCTGCGGCCACCGCGCTGGAAACGTCCTTTCGGGCCGAGATCACGGACGATCTGGAGGCCATCCGCCGCTGGGAGGAAGACCGCGCGCTGGCGCCGGACAGTCCCGAACCGTGGAATGAACTGGCCCACTATCTCGTTCACAACGGCCGCATGATTGACGGCTTCGACACGTTCGAGAAGAGCATCAGCCTGGCCTCCAACTCGGCCAGCTATGTCTTCGACTACGCCACCGCGCTGCTGCTCTACCGCAACGACGCGATGAGCCATTACAAGCTGACCGAGCCCGAATTGTTCGCCCGCGTCCTCATGCTCTGCCGGCGCGGCCTGCGGCTGGAGCCCGAGAGCTTTCGTTTCGCCGCCGAGTATGCGCGCACCTTCTACCTGATCCGGCCCGCCCGCCCCACGGAAGGCATGGCCGCCTGGAACGTCGCCCTCCGCCTCGCGACTGAAGACGCCCAGCGCGACGAAGTCCGCACCCACCTCGCCCGCTACGCCATTCACGCCGGCCACCTGAACCTCGCGCGCATCCACCTCGACCTCGTGAAGGACGTCCGGCTTGAGCCCGTGAAGGAATCCCTCCTGCGCAAGATCAACGAGGCCGCCAAGCCAGAGAAGAGCGAGCCTGCCCCCGCCTCCGAATAGCCCCGAACCCCGCCGGGCGAGGTGGTTTCTGGATATGGAAGTGTGGATTGAACGACCCCGTCGGCCTTGACGGCGCTAGGACAAGTCAGGATGCTCCAAGGCTCATGAAACCACAGTTGCGCCCCCCATTGGCCCGGCGCCGACACAACGGATTCACCCTCATTGAATTGCTTGTCGTCATCGCCATCATTGCGATCTTAGCGGGGATGCTCCTGCCGGCCTTGAGCAAGGCCAAGATGAAAGCCGCCAACACGAACTGCCTCAACAATTTCAAGCAGTTGGCACTGGGGTGGAAGCTCTACTCCAGCGAGTGGGATGACAAGCTGGTATATGGGCACTACAACCAGCTAAACGCCGCCGGAACAGCCACGGTCGCCAACACCATCAATGCCAGTGCATGGGTGATGGGGGATCAGAAAGACTCGGGTGCCAGCCCCTATGCCCCTTACCTGCCCGCGCCAGCCGTCAACTCAACGGATGACCGTTGCCTGATTAACGGACAGCTCTTCCGTTATGTCGGCTCGACCAAGTCCTACAAGGATCCGGCCGACAAGCGCGTGGCGTCCAACGGGCTCAACAAGAACCGCAGTTATTCCATGAACAGTTGGGTTTCCGAACTCCGGGTGGGTGGCACCCCCGGCCCGTTGGGCGACAACTTGAACTTCACCTTGTTCCGACGTGAAGGGGATTTTGCGAACGCCAGTCCATCCGCGATCTGGGTGATGATTGACGAGCACGAGAGCGGCATCCAAGACGGCTGGTTTGCAGTGGACATGGGCGGGGGGCGCACCTGGCTGGATCTGCCGGCGGGCCGCCATGGCGGGGCCTATTCGCTCAGTTTTGCGGACGGTCACGCCGAAACCTATAAGCTGGCAGCCGCGGCAGCATTTGCCCTCGCGACACCCACCGTTCCGGTAAATGTCGCCATGGGAGCTGGCCAAACGGCGCAGGCCGACTGGCAGAAGCTGCGCGACGTTTCGTCCAAATAGGCTTTGGCCCAAGGCAGCAGCGCCCTTGGGGCAGCCTCACGCCTTCAGCTTCATCAGCAGGTCCTTGCTTTCCACCGTCTCGCCGACCTGGGCGAAGATCTCCGCCACCACGCCATCGGCCTGCGCGTAGATGGTGGTCTGCATCTTCATCGCCTCCATCGTGACGAGCTTGTCGTCCTTCGCCACCTTCGCACCGACACCAACGGCCAGCGACGTGATGATGCCGGGGATAGGGGCGGCGACTTCCAGCGGGTTCGCGGGATCGGCCTTGGCGCGGGCCTTGGTCTTCACGGCCACGGACTTGTCCGGGATGCTCGTCTCGCGGGTCATGCCGTTCAACTCGAAGGTCACGGTGCGGCGGCCGTCCTTGTCCGGCGCGCCAATGTTCACGAGCTTGATGAAAAGCGTCTTGCCCTCCTCGATGCTCACGCTGACCTCCTCGTCCGGCTTGAGGCCGTAGAAGAACGCGGGCGTGGGCAGGGCGCTGACCTCGCCGAAATCGCGCTGAATCTTCGCGAAGTCCGCGAACACCTCGGGATACATCAGGTGGCTGTAGAGGTCGTCGTCCGTCGCGTCGCGTTTGAGCTTGGCGGTGAGTTCTTCGCGGACCTTTTTGAGGTTCGCGGCGGGCATGTCCTCGCCGGGCCGGATGGTAATGGGCTTCTGCTTGCCCAGGACGACCTTCTGCACCTGTGCCGGCCAGCCGGCCATCGGCTGGCCCAGGCCGCCGGAAAGCATGTCAATGACGCTCGCGGGGAACGGCACGGAGCCCGGCTCCAGATTGACCACGTCGGCCGCCTTGATGCCGCGGGTGATGAGGAACATGGTCATGTCCCCGACCACCTTGCTGCTGGGCGTGACCTTCACGATGTCGCCGAAGAGCGTGTTGACTTCGGCGTAGGTGCGGGCGATCTCGCGCCAGCGGTTCGCCAGACCCATGCTGGCGGCCTGCTCCTTGAGGTTCGTGTATTGGCCGCCTGGCATCTCGTGGAGGTAAACCTCCGCGCTGCCGGCCTTGGGCGCGGTGTCGAACGGGCGGTAATACTCCCGGGCCAGCTCCCAGTAGTCGGAGAACTCGTTGAGCGCCTCCAGGTCCAGCTTCGTGTCGCGCGGGGTGTTCTGCAGCGCGGCCACGATGCTGTTCAGGTTCGGCTGGCTGGTGCTGCCGCTCATGCTGGCGATGGCCAGGTCCACCACGTCCACGCCCGCGTCGCAGGCCCGCAGGATCGAACCGGCGTTGATGCCGCTGGTGTCGTGCGTGTGGAAGTGGATCGGCAGGCCGACGGCGTCCTTGAGCGCCTTGACCAGCTTGTGCGCGGCATAAGGACGGCACAGGCCGGCCATGTCCTTGATGGCGATCATGTGCGCGCCCATGCGCTCCAGTTCCTTGGCCAGCTCGACGTAATACTTCAGGGAATACTTGTCGCGCTTCGGGTCGAGGATGTCGCCGGTGTAGCACACGGTCGCCTCGCAGATCGCGTGCGTGTCCTGCACCGCCTCCATGGCCGCGCGGAGGTTCGGCGTGTAGTTCAGCGAGTCGAACACGCGGAAGATGTCCATGCCGGACGACGCCGCGTGCCGCACGAAACCGGCGACGACGTTGTCTGGATAGTTTGTGTAGCCGACGGCGTTGCTGCCGCGGAAAAGCATCTGGAAGCAGATGTTCGGCACGCGCTTGCGCAGCTCGCGCAGGCGCTCCCACGGGTCCTCGTGCAGGAAGCGCATGGCCGTGTCAAAGGTCGCGCCGCCCCACATCTCCAGCGAGAACAGCTCCGGCACGCGGCGCGCGAGCGCGTCCGCCACGGCGAGCATGTCGTAGCTGCGCACGCGCGTGGCCATGAGGGACTGGTGCGCGTCGCGGAACGTCGTGTCCGTGACCAGGAGGCGCTTCTGCTTGAGCGTCCACTGCGCGAATTTCTTGGGCCCGAGCTTGTGCAGCAGGTCGCGCGTGCCGTCCGCCGGCACCTGCTTATGGTCGTAGGTGGGCGGCTGCGCGAGGGCGAAGGGCTTCTCCGGCTTGAACCCCTTCGCGTGCGGGTTGCCGTTGACGATGATGTTGCCCAGGAAGTTCAGCAGCTTCGAGGCACGGTCCCGGCGGTGCTTGAAGGCAAACAGTTCCGGGGTGTTGTCAATCAGCGTGGTCGTGGCCTGGCCGCTGCGGAAGACGGCGTTGTGGATGAGGTTTTCGAGGAACGGGATGTTTGTCTTCACGCCCCGGATGCGGAACTCGCGCAGCGCGCGGTCCGTGCGCTGGAGCGCCATCTCGTAGGTCTGGCCGGAACTCGTGACCTTCACGAGCATGGAGTCGTAGAAGGGCGTGATGACCGCGCCCGCAAAGCCCATGCCGCCGTCCAGCCGCAGCCCGAAGCCGCCCGCGCTGCGATAGGTAAGGATCTTGCCGTAGTCCGGCGTGAACTTGTTCTCGGGGTCCTCGGTGGTCACGCGGCACTGCACCGCGTAGCCGTTGCGCGGGATCTGGTTCTGCGGCGGCATGCCGACTTCCGGACCGTGCAGCGGGTGCCCCTGCGCGATGAGGATCTGCGCGCGCACGAGGTCCAGTCCGGTGATGACCTCCGTGACCGTGTGCTCCACCTGGATGCGCGGGTTCATCTCGATGAAGAACCACTCGTGCCGGTCGAGGTCGTAGAGGAACTCGATGGTGCCCGCGTTGTCGTAGCGAACCTCGTAGGCCATGCGCGCGGCTGCGGCGCACAGCTCCTTGATGACGTGCTCCGGCAGGCCAAACGACGGCGCGACCTCCACGACTTTCTGGTGCCGACGCTGCACCGAGCAGTCGCGCTCATGCAGGTGAATCACATTGCCGTGCTGGTCCCCGAGGATCTGCACCTCGATGTGCTTTGCATTGGGAATGTATTTCTCCAGGAAGACCGCCGGATTGCCAAACGCCCGGCCCGCCTCCGCCTGAGCCTCGTCGAGCAGGTTCGCCAGGTCACCTGCCTTGTGAACCACGCGCATGCCGCGACCGCCGCCGCCGAAGGCCGCCTTGATGATCAGCGGGAAGCCAATCTCCTTCGCCAGCTTGAGCGCCTCGCCCCGGTCGGAGATGGGATCCTCGGTGCCGGGCAGGGTGGGGACGCCGATCTTTTGCGCGAGCGAACGGGCCGCCGTCTTGTCGCCCATCATCTCCAGCAACTCAGGCCGGGGACCGACGAACGTGATGCCCGCCGCCGCGCACGCGCGGGCGAACGCCGCGTTCTCCGAGAGAAAGCCGTAACCCGGATGGATCAGGTCCACGCCCCGCTCCTTGGCCAGCGCCACGATGCTCTCGATGTCGAGATACGCGCCCACGGGGCCCTTCCCCTGCCCCACCAGATACGCCTCGTCCGCCTTGAAGCGATGCACGCCGAAACGGTCCTCCTGCGCGTAGATGGCCACCGTGCGCAGGCCCAGTTCCGTGGCCGCGCGGAACACGCGGATGGCGATCTCGGAGCGGTTGGCCGCCATCAGCTTGCGGAAAACCTTTGGCCCCGCCTGGGCTTCGGCGTGCTTCTCGGCGGCATTCTTCTTCGCAGTGCGACGTGGACTCATAAGCCCGGGTGTTTTACAGGACTGCCTCCCGATGTCCAAGCCCGGATGCGCGAAATGCGGCGGCGTGTGGCGGCAGGCATCTTGCCTGCCGTAGAGCCGGGCGGGACGCCCGGCTGAAAGCGGCTACCAAGGCAGAGCAGGCTACAAACTTCCTGGCTTCATCGAAGTGGGTGGCGTTTTTTCCGGGCGGCGGGACGCCGCCCTCTACGGCAGGCAGGATGCCTGCCGCCACGCCCTCGGCGGCTTCCCCCAGTCAGGCATGACCTCATGGGCTTCCGCAAGGAATGCTCGAATAGGAGCTGGTGACCGGGAGCGGCCCGGCACGATCTGGGAAGCTGCGCCCTGCGCGCCCGGCGAAGCCCGGTGATCCGTCCGGAAAGAGAAAACCACCTTTAAGGAAACCGAACGGCGGCCGCAGGCGGTGCAGCCGACGGAGCCGCCCGGCGCTCCACCCGCCTCCCGCTGGCGCGCCCGTCGTGGCTGCGCTCCGCTGCGCCACGCGGGGCCATGCCCAACCACCAAGAAAAACCAGTGTCCGTGAACCAAACCGTTGACAACCCTCATAGGAGCTGCAGCGCCTGGTTAGGCCGCATTTCGTGACAACCAATCAATCGCCTGCTCAGTGGCGTGCTCGATGGTGTCCTGCTGGTAGTCACGAACTGACGTCTCTGAAGGCTGCTCGAAAAGCTCAACAAAGAAACCGACTCCGTCGCGTGAGAACTCAACCGCTCTATCTCCGTGCTCGGCATAAATAAACCTCGCCGCACCATCACCACGCACCGACGATGCGAAACCGCTCCGATGAAGGATGCTGACAATGCGCTGCAACTCATCGCCATAAGTGTCCATCGTGTGAAGCGGCCTAACATGAAGTTGGACCCCACTACACCACTTCAAACTCCCGCGCTTCCAGCGAGTTCCGGCCCGACTTTTGTATCGGTCGCGGCTCGGGCTGGGCGAAGCCGTTCAGATCCACGGCGCGGGCGCGCAGGGCATACTTGCCGGGGGGCAGGCCTTTGAGCGCGGCGGACCAGGAAATCATGCTGTAGCGCAACGGCCAGGCCGTGGGCTGGCCAGTCTTCGGATCAAAGCCGAGCACTTGCCGTGCGGACACGCCGGCGGGCAGCACCGTGCCCCAGTCGGCGGGCGGGGCTTCAAGCCGTGCCTCGGCCCATTGCTCAACGTCGTCGGCCTTCGCCTCGGCGCGGCTCAGCGAATACTCCACGCGCTTCAAGCCCGAGAGTCCCGAGATCACCAGCCCGCTGATCGGCACCGGCTGGCCGGCGGGCAGCTTGGCCGGGAGGGTGTCGAGATACGCGGCGGTCTTGAGCGGCGCCTCCGGGTCGTTGTTCTGTTCGGCGTAGGTATCGTTGGCCTTGTAGTCGTTGGTGACGACGATGCGCTGGAGCCACTTGATGGATTTGAACCCGTGCGCCCACGGGATAACCATGCGCACCGGCCCACCACGGATCAGCGGGATCGGTTCGCCATTGAGCCGGTAGGCGAGGAAGGCCGGCAGTTCGCCCGGCGCGGTCTCCATCGCCTGCGAGTAGCTGAGCGACGACTGGAAGAGCTGTTTCGGGTCGTTGTTGTGAAAGCCCCAGTAGTAGATGCGCCGCACGTTCCGCAACTGGCCGCAGAGCCGCAGCACCTCGCGCGACGGCACGCCCTCCCACAGCCCCTGACCGAGCGGCGCGGGAATGTTGAGGCACTGCATGGCCTTGAGAAACTTTACGCCGTGCTGCTCGCCAAGCTTCATCAGCGCGGGCAGGTCCAGCGCGTTGCCGTCGGCGAGCGTCAGCGGCGTGCTCAGGCCGGGCTGGTCTTTGATGGCGGGGTGGACGGTCGTGTCAGCCGTGATCTCCAGCCGCCACGTCTCCGGCGTGAGGCGGGCCTGCACGAGCGCATCGCCCTTGAGCGAGTGCGGCTTGGGCGTGCCGCGGGACACATCGCGGAACTTGTCGGCGGGCGTGAGCAGCGGGGGAGCGGGCCTGGCCGGCGCGGGCGCGGGCGCCTCCGCTGCCTGGGCCGGGGCCAGTCCACTGGCGAACGCGGATGCAGCGAGGGCGGAGCCGGCCCGCACAAAATCCCGGCGGGTGAGGGCGTCGGCAAGGGGCGGTCGTTTCATGGGTCGTTGGGAATCTTGCAGCCCGGTGGCCTCCGCGCAAGCCCCGCTGATCAGTGCGCTCGGCTCTTGGTCTTTCCCAGGTTCTCCACTATTTTCAGTGGAATGGCGTGTGGAAGAAGCTCCAAATCCCAAGTGCCAAATTCCAAAGGGAGGCGTGGCCCGGCATTGGCCGGGCCAGGCGGACCAGCCCAGCTCTTAAACCCGAATTCCAAAGAACCGCGGAACACGCGGAACACACGGATAAAGAACCGATTGTGCAAGCTCGCCACCGGTGGGCCTGGTTCCTTAACGCAGAGCTGGCAAGCCCTTCCCATCCGTGTCATCCGCGTTATCCGCGGTTTCAATTTCGCAGTTCGGGTTAAATGAAGGCGCCAACCAGGGCGGAAGGGCTGGCAGCGAGGCACGCTGAACGGTTGGAATTGGGTTTTGGAATTTTTTTTGAGCTTGGGCCTTGGAGCTTGGAATTTCCCTGCCTGCCGCCCGGTTCCACCGAAAACAGCGGAGAACCCTTTCCCAAATCATTGGGGGCTTTCTGGGAAGCGGTTCGCCGCGCGGGCGTCTGATTTCTGCCCGGGCTCTCGGATTTTTGCCAAGGTTCGGGCTGGCTGGTGCGTCCAAGGCCAGATCGCATCGCCAACATTGCCGTTCTGATCTCTGAACACTCCATGACCAAACCCCTCCTCCGCTCCCTCCTGCCGCTCGCCCTGGCCGCCCTGCTCACCAGCACCGTCCTGGCAGCGGACGCCCCCGTGATCTTCGTCTCCACGTTTGCCGCCGGAGAAAAGGGGGCCATCAACGCCTTCCAGTTGGACATTGCCGCCGGCAGCTTGAAGCCCCTGCACCGGACGACCGGCGTGGAGAATCCGTTCTTCATCGCGCTGTCGCGGGACCGCCGGTTCCTCTACTCGATCCACGCGAAGGTGTTCAGCGGCAAGGAGCCGGAGCAGGTGGCCGCCTATGCCCTCGACGGCCGCACGGGCCGGATGAACCTCCTGAACCGCCAGTCCACCCGCGGCACCGCAAGCTGCTATGTGGATGTGGACGCCACCGGCAAGACGGTGGTCGTGGCCAACTACACCACAGGCAACATCGCCTCCTTCCCGGTGAAGGCGGACGGCTCGCTCGAGGAGTCCGTCTCGTTCTTCCAGCACGCCGGCTCGGGCGCGGACCCCAAGCGGCAGAAGGGGCCGAACGCCCACTGCCTCGTGGTCAGCCCGGACAACCGCTTCGCCCTCGCCGCCGACCTGGGCATTGACCAGGTGCTGAGCTACCGGCTGGATGCGGCCACGGCGAAGCTCACGCCCAACGACCCGCCCTTCGTGAAGGCGCCCCCCGGCGCGGGTCCCCGGCACCTGACGTTCCACCCGGACGGCAAGCGCGTTTACGTGATCAACGAGCTGAAGAATTCCGTGACCGTGTTTGATTACGCGACCGCGACCGGCACGCTGACCGAGCGGCAGACCATCTCGACCCTCCCGGCGGATTTCACCGGCCGCAGCTATTGCGCCGACCTCAAGATCACGCCCAACGGCCGCTTCCTCTACGGCACGAACCGGGGCCACGACAGCATTGCCGCCTATCGCATCGGCACCGATGGCACGCTTACGTTGCTCAGCATTGAACCCAGCCTGGGCAAAGGCCCGCAGAACCTGCTGATCACCGGCGGCGGCGAGCTGCTCCTCTGCGCGAACATGCCGGGCAACAACCTCGCGGTGTTTCGCATTGATGCCCAGACCGGCGGCTTGAAATCAGTGGGGGAACCGCTCGCCGTGCCCAGCCCCTCCTGCATCCGGCTGCTGCCGTGAACCACACGTGAGGGGGACACGCCTGTCCCCCGTGCGTTCCAGTGCCAATGTAGCACTCGTCGCCCTCCGCTAAACCCGAACTCCGAAGCCGGAATGGGTAGCACAGGCTACCAGCCTGTGCCGTCCGGCCACTGGCCGGACGGAACGGCGGGGCGGCCCGGCAGCCACACGAGGCTCCAAACCAGTGCGCACGCCGTCGTCATTCCGAGCGGCTGGTAGCCGCTCGGCACTGGCTGGTAGCCTGTGCTACCCGGCGGCGGTGCCGCCGCTACTTCGGAGTTTGGGCTAAAAGGCCTCAAAGGGGACAGGAGTGTCCCCTTCACGCCGTGCGGCGTTGCACAAAGATGGCCACTACGATCCACAGTCCGAGGAAGGCGCAGGCGGTCAGCACGATGGGTTTCAGCCAGCCGCCGGATTTGAGGTTGTGCGCGGTGAACTCGACCGTCATCGGCTTGTTCACCTCGGTCTGGAGCACCTGCGTGAACGCATGGCGCTGGCCGCGCAGGGGCAGGTTCACCCGCAGCGGCTGCACCGTGGCCACGGTCACTTCCTGCGCCTTCTGGAGCTTCTCCAACTGCTGCTCGGCGGCCCGCTCGTCGTAGAGGAGGGCCTGCTGTCCGGCTTGCACCTGTGCGCCCTTGCCATCGCTGCCCGCCGCGAAGAAGTAATTGTCCACCTGTGCTCCCAGCTTCGTCGCGTTGTCCAGCGTGTAGGCTTGCTGCGCCTGCACCAGGTTGCTTGCCTGTGAACGGCGAAGCTGCACTTCGACTTCCTTCAACTGCCGCAGCTCGTCGCCATCCGCATCCTTCCCGCCGGCGCGGCCGCCTTGCGGGTTTGCACCGCGGCGGTAGTTGCCCCACTCGTTGTTCGCCTCGTTCAGCTTGCCGGACGAGATGAGGCTCTTGAGATTGCTCAGCGCGCTGATGCGGCCCGACTCGAACACGTCACGCGCTTTCGCCTCCTGCCGGGAATACTCGGCCGCGGAGTAGTTGACGGTCACGACCGGCGCACCGCTGAGGTCGCGGCCCATCG
>CAZCBE010000010.1:0-100227 GCA_964496695.1 uncultured Klebsiella sp. | reverse complement strand
CGGCGGACGTGACAGTGGCGCTGACCTTGACTTCCGCATCCGGCGGGGCCGTGAACGGCGCGTTGGGCAGCCCGGCAACGGCGACGCTGACGGTTCGGGACGACGACAGCGTGATCGGCTACTCGTTGAACGGATTCACGGTAAGTGAAAACGGTGGCACGGCGGTGATCAGCGTGCGGCGCGCGGGCGGCAGCGCGGGCACGGTGAGCGTGGGCTACGCGACAGTGGCGGAGACGGGCTTTGCGAAGGCCACGGCGGGAAGCGACTACACCGGGGTGACGAACACGCTGGCGTTTGCGGACGGGGTGACGAACCTGACCTACAGCATCACGATCCAGCAGGATTTCACGGCGGAAGTGCCGGAGACGGTGCGGCTGATCCTGACGAACATTGTGGCGGGCGGCGGAGCCAGTGCAGCGCTGGCGGCGGTGGGCGGCACCACGGTGCTGCTGAACCAGACGGTCTATGGCGAGGCGACGTTGACAATTCAGGACGACGAGACCAGTCCCGGTGTGCTGGGCTTCGATTCCGCGACCTACGCGGTCAGTGAAGAGGCTGGAAGCCTGACGGTGAGCGTGCAGCGCAATGGTGGCAGTGCAGGCACGGTCACGGTGCAGTATCAGACGGCGGAGCAGCTCGTGACCGTGGACACGGCCGGGGACCGTTTGCTGCGCACCGCGCACGGCCTGACCAACGGAGCGACCATCCGGTTCGCGACCAGCGGCACCTTGCCGGGCGGATTGGCGGCAGGCACCACCTACACGCTCACCAACGCCAACGCCAATGACTTCCAGCTTCTGGCCGGCGGCCTCCTCGTGGACCTGTCAAATGCCGGCAGCGGGACGCATTGGTATGCGGCCAGCGGCCAGGCCTTGGGCGGCTCCCCGGGTGTCAACGATTACGCGGTGACAAGCGGGACACTGACTTTCGCCAACGGCGAGATCGTGAAGACCTTCAGCCTGACCATCAATGGCGACACCTTGGTGGAGGGCAATGAAACCTTCACGCTGGCGCTTGCCGGACAGACCGGCGGGGCCACGTTGGGCATAGCGGCCGCCACGGTGACCATCGTGGACAACGACAGCCAGGTGGATCTGGTTGGCGCGCCCTACAGCGTGAGCGAATCGGCGGGCAGCGTGACCATCACGGCGCGCCGGACGGGGGGCGCCGATGGGACGGTGGCCGTCTATTACCAGACGGGGACTCCGGGGGGCACGGTGGCGACCCCGGGCACGGATTATACGATCGTTCCGCCGGCTGCGCAGACGGTCACTGCGGTCAGCGGGAATGATCTGACGGTGGCAGTTCATGGGCTTGCCGTGGGCAATACGGTGGTGTTTGAAGGCAGTGGTTCAGTCGGCGGGGTGACGCTCAGCACGGTTGCCTATGTCGTGACGAACAGCACCGCGGGCACGTTCCAGATCGCAAGCAATGGCACCGTGGTGACACTGGGCAGCCTTGGTGGCTCGGTCACCGTGCGGTCCGCGCTGGTCTGGGCCAGCGGGGATGCGGCGGACAAGACTTTTGCCGTGCGGATCACGGATGATCTGGACCAGGAGAGCAACGAGGACTTCCAGGTGAGCCTGAGCAACGGGCCGGCCAGCGGCGCGAGCGTGGTGGTGGCGGCGGGCACCGGCATCGTGACGATCTTGGACAACGACGGCACGGCTGGCAGCGGCGGCGCCTTGGATCTGGCCTTCGTGACCGGCACCGGGCCCAGCACGAACGTGACCACAGTGGCCTTGCAGCCGGACGGCCGAATCATCGCCGGCGGCCAGTTCACCAATTTCAACGGCACCACGGCGAACCGGCTGGTGCGCTTGAATGCCAACGGCTCCGTGGACGCCTCGTTCGCTCTGGCGTTGGGGACGGGCTTCAGCAACACGGTCAACGCCGTGGCGGTGGATCAGAACACCAACGCGCTGGCGGCGACCAACGTGGGCAAGATCATCGTTGCGGGCCAGTTCACCAATGCGAACGCCACGATTGTGGGCCGGCTCGCCCGTTTGAACGCCAATGGCACGGTGGACACCGCGTTCAACACCGCGCTCGGTGCCGGGGCCAACAACTCGGTGTCCGCCGTGCTCATCCAGCCGGACGGCAAGGTGCTGCTGGGCGGCTCCTTCACCGCCGTGGGTGGAGCGGTGCGCAACTTCCTGGCGCGGTTGAATGCGGACGGCTCGCTTGACACGGGCTTCCTCAACGGCCTGGGCGGCTTCAACGGCTCGGTGCGTGCGCTGGCGCTGGACGCCAACGGGAATGTGGTGGTGGGCGGCAGCTTCACACTGATCAACGGCGTGGCACGCACCAATCTCGCGCGCTTGAGCGGCGTGGACGGCAGCCTAGATGCGGGCTTCACGGTGGGCACGGACGGCACGGTTCTGGCGGTGGCGGTGCAGCCAGATGGCCGGGTGGTCTTCGGCGGGCAGTTCACCCAGGTGAACGCGACCAACGCCTCGTTGGCCATGGGCTACCTCGCCCGGGTCAGCCACAATGGTGTGCTGGAAAACAGCGTGGCCTTCCCGGCTTCGGCGAACGACTTCGTGAACACGATCGTGGTGCAGACGAATCTTTTCGCGCCGAACGCCTTCCGCGTGGTGGTGGGTGGCAGCTTCACGACCATCAGCGGCGTCAACCGGGGCCGACTGGCCCGGCTGCAGGCGGATGGCACACTGGACCCGCAGATCAACTTTGGCACCGGGGCCAACGACACCGTGCTCGCGGCGGCGGCGGCGGCCGACGGAAAACTCGTGGTGGGCGGCGTGTTCACCACGTATGACGGGACGGCGGCCCGGCACCTCCTGCGCTTGCAGGGTGGTCTGAACCTGGGTGCCGGCGAGCTGAATTTCAGCGCGGCGACCTATGATGTGAACGAAAATGCTGGTAGCGTGACGGTGACGGTGACGCGCACCGGCGGCTTGAACGGGTTGGCCAGCGGGACGGTGACAAGCACTTATGTCTCCGCCACTTCGGCCGACTTTGGCAACGTCAACACGCAGTTGAACTTCGTGGCCGGCCAGCAGAGCGCGAGCTTCAGCATCGTCATCAGCCCCATTCCGGGGATCACCGTGTCCAACCCGCGCACGGCGACTCTGGCGCTGAGTTCGGCGACCTTGGGATCGGTCTTCCCGAACGCGACCCTCAACATCCGCGACGTGGACAGCGTGCTCGCCTTCGCGCAGGCCACCTACAATGTCGTGGAAAGCCAGGGCTCGGTGAACATCGCGGTCAGCCGCACGGGCGGCACCAACGGCGCGGTGAGCGTGTCCTATCGGACGGTGGCCGACGCCGGCTTCGGGAAGGCCACGGCGGGCGTTGACTACACCGGGGTGACCAACAGCCTGAGCTTCGCGGACTCGGTGATCAGCTCGTTCTTCACGGTGGCAATTGCTCCAGACGCGCTGACCGAGGGCAACGAGACGGTGAGCCTGGAACTGTTCAACGCCTCGACGAACGCGACGCTGGGCCTGACGAACGCGACCTTGACGATCATTGACGACGAGATCAGCCCGGGACAGCTTGGCTTCAGCGTGGCGGCCTACGCCGTGAGCGAGGAGAATGGTGCGGGCGGCGCGACCAACCTGCTGGTGACAGTGCAGCGCGCCGCCGGCAGCGCAGGTCTGGTGCAGGTGAACTATGCCACCACGAACAGCGGGGCGGTCCAGGCCACGGTGGGGGTGGACTACACGGCCACCAGCGGCACGCTGACCTTCGCTGACGGCGAGATCTTGAAGACCTTCGCGGTCACCATCCTGTCCGACGGCCTGATGGAGGGCAATGAGACGTTCGGGCTGATCCTGACCAATGTGACCGGTGGTGCGACTCTGGGCACGTCCAACGCGACGGTGACCATTCTGGACAACGACAGCCAGATTGGATTCCAAGGAGCGCCGTATTCCACCAGCGAAACGAATGGTTCCTTCACGGTTACGCTCACGCGCACGGGCGGCACCAACGGTTCGGTGTCCGTGCAGTTCCAGACGTTGGAGCGCCTGGTGACGGTGAGCGGCAACACCCTCCAGCGGACCGCGCACGGTCTGGTGAACGGGACGGCCCTGCAGTTCGCAAGCACCGGCACGCTGCCGGGCGGGCTGGCCTATGGGACGAAGTATTACGTGATCAACGCCACGGCGAATGATTTCCAGGTGGCGAGCGTAGCGGGCGGCAGTGCGGTGAGCCTCAGCACTGCGGGCAGCGGGTCCATTTCCTACGCCGTGTCCGCTCCGGTGCTGGGTGCGGTGGTGGCCAACAGCGCCACGGACCAGTTGCAGCGTTCGGCCCATGGCTTGGCCGACGGGACGACCATACAGTTCATGAGCACCGGCACCCTGCCGTCGGGGCTGGCGGCGGGCACGACCTACTACGTGATCGCGAGCGCGGCGAACAATTTCCAAGTGGCCACCAATTCCGGCGGCGCGGCAGTGGACTTGACAAGTGCGGGCACCGGCACGCTGACGTATTCAGTCACCGGCCAGGCTTTGGGCGCGGTGGTCGCTGACACCGTGGCTGAGCGGCTGCAGCTCGCCAATCACGGACTGGCCAATGGCACCGCCCTTCAGCTTGCCAGCACCGGGACGCTGCCGGGCGGTCTGGCCGCCGGGACGACCTACTTTGTCGTGGGCAGCAGCACGAATGACTTCCAGGTGGCGACGACCGCCGGCGGGGCGGCGGTGAATCTGACCAGCGTGGGCTCGGGGATCCACACCTATGCGGTGCGAGGCCACACGCTGTCGGTGGTGACTGCGGACACCACCGGCGACCGCCTGCAGCGCCCGGCGCACGGGCTGGCCGACGGGCTGACGGTGCAGTTCTCCAGCTCGGGCACGGTGCCGGGCGGATTGCTGGCGGCCACCACTTATTTCATCGTCAATGGCACGCTGAACGACTTCCAGGTGGCGACCACGCTGGGCGGCAGCGGGATTGACCTGACCAACGCGGGCAGCGGGACGATCTCGTATGCGGTGGGTGGTCAGGCGCTGGGCGGGGCCACCCGGCTGGTGACGGCGGACACGACGGCGGACACCTTGCTGCGTCTCGCGCACGGTCTGGCCAATGACACGGTGCTGCGTTTTGCCAGCACGGGCAGCCTGCCGGGGCCGCTGGCGACCGGGCTGGATTACTTTGTGGTGAACGCCACGACCGATGATTTCCAACTGGCCCTGTCCTCGGGCGGCGCGGCCATTGACCTTACCAACGCGGGCACCGGCCTCCACTTCTTCATCGCGGCACCGGGTGAAATGCTGGGCGGCAGCGACTACACCGCCAGCAACCAGACAGTGGTCTTCGCCGATGGGCAGGCCTCGGCGACGGTAACGCTCCAGTTGGGCAACGAGGCTCACGATGACACCACGGTGGAAGGCAACGAGGTCATCACCCTGTTGTTGAGTGGCGCTGTGAGTGTCTCCGGTGGCGGATCGGCCAGCATTGTGCCGGGGGGCAGTTCCACCACGCTGACCTTGGTGGACAATGAGATTGAACTGGCCTTCGGTGCGGCCACCTACACGGTGGCGGAGAACGCCGGCAGCGCGACCATCAATGTGCTCCGCTCGGGCGTGGCCACGGCGGCGGTGACCGTGGCCTTCGCCACGTCCGACACGCTGGGCACCACGAGCGGGCTGGATTATCTAGCCACCAACGGAGTGCTGAGTTTTGCCGCCGGTGTGCTTACGCAGTCCTTCACCGTGCCGATTGTGGACAACACGGTCACCAATCCTAACCGGTCCGTGACCCTGACGCTGACGAATCCCACGGGGCCGTTTGGCACGCAGGTGGGGGCCGTCAGCATGGCCACCTTGATCATCACGGACAATGATGCGGCGCAGGTCGCGGGCACGAATGACGCGGGCTTCGCCGCCACGTTCAACAGCACAGTGCATGCCTTGGGCATCGTGACCAACACCGCTCTCCCGTCGCTGGTGAACAAGCTCGTGGTCGGCGGTGATTTCACCAACGTGAACGGAGTGGCGCAGAATTTCATCACACGCCTGAACCGGGATGGCACCCGCGACGCCACGTTCAACATCGGCACTGGTCCATCTGCTCCTGTCAGGTCGGTGGTGGTGGCTCCCGACGGCAAGGTATATATTGGCGGCCTGTTCCTTCAGGTGAACGGTTTGACTCGGTTCTTCATCGCCAGACTGGATACGTCCGGTGCCGTGGACAATGCCTTCACACCCTTCAGTGGAACCGACAATGCCGTCTTGGCGATGGCCCTGCAAGGGGACGGCAAGCTGGTCGTGGCCGGCCAGTTTACAGCGGTGGTAGGCATTCCGAGCGGGTTCATCGGTCGCCTTAATCCGGATGGGTCATATGACGCCACGTTTGTCACCGGCTCCGGGGCGGATAATTTCGTGCGGGCGGTGCTGCTGCTGCCGGATGGCAGCGTCATCATCGGCGGTGATTTTACCAGCGTTAACGGGGTGAGCAGCCCCCATCTGGCCAAGCTCTCCGCCTCCGGGGCGGTGGACGTGGCGTTTGCGGCGTCGGTGTCCACCTTGGGCGGCTTTGATGGTCCGATTTTCAGCCTGGGGCTGCAGCAGCTCACCAACATTGTCGTGGCGGGCCAGTTCAACTCGGCGGGCGGGGGGACGCACCTGAATCTTGCCCGGGTGGGCACCAACGGTGTGGTGGACAGCAACTTCACGGCCGGGGCCAATGACTATGTGAACGAGGTGGTGGTCCAGCCCGATGGCAAGCTGATCGTGGCCGGCGGTTTTACCACCATCAACGGCCAGCTCCGCAGCCGGGTGGCGCGCCTGCTCGTTGACGGGGCCACGGACACGACCGTCAACTTCGGATTCGGGGCCGACGCCGATGTGGAGGCGGTGCTCGTCCAGCCGTATGACGACCGCATCGTCCTCGGCGGCCAGTTCACCAACTTCAATGGCACGCCCGCCACGCGACTGGTGCGGGTGAACGGTCGTGATTCGACAGACGCGGGCCAGTTGAGCCTGAGCGCCACGAACTACACCGTCAGCGAAAACGGGCCGGCGGTCTCCATCAGTGTCCTGCGGTTCGGCGGACTTACTGGAGGGTTGTCTGGCACTTTCCAGACCTCCGACGGCTCGGGACTAAACGCCGCGTTGACCGGCACCCATTATCTAGGGATTAACAATGCCTTCACCCTGGCGGACGGCGTGAGTTCCACGAATTTTCTGGTCAGCATCATGGACCCCCCGGGCGACGGGACGAACGTGGCCCGGGTGTTCAACGCCGTGCTCGTCACCAATACGGTGAGCACCACCAGCACGGTCGCCATTGTGGACAACGACGCGCTGCTCAACTACAGCCTGGCGATCTACAACGTGTCCGAGGTGGGCGGGTTTGCCACGATCTCCGTGAACCGTCTGGGCGGCAGTGCCAACGCCTACACAGTGCAGTTTGCGACCACCAACGGGTCGGCCTTCTCCACGAACAACTACGGCGCCACCAACGGCACCTTGGCCTGGGCTGACGGGGACGCGACGGCCAAGACCTTCCGGGTGACGATCACCAACAACGCCATCGCCACCGGCAATCTGACCGTCAACCTGGGGCTGTTCAACGCGACCAACACCACGCTGGGGGTCGGCGTAACCCTCAGCGGCCAGACCAATGCCGTGCTGAACATTTTGGATGATGAGTCTTCACCGGGTGTCATCGGATTTGCCCAGGCGTCCTACTCGGTGCTGGAGAGCGGCGGCTCGGCCTTGATCACGGTGGCCCGCACGAATGGCAACCAGGGCTCGGGCACGATCAGCTATCTGGCCACGAATGCCTTCCGCGGCACCGTGCCCACCGGCGGCCCGGTGGCGCACTGGCGCTTCGACGAGGCTCCGGGCGCCACGACCGCGGCGGACAGCGCCGGGGCCTTTACCGGCACGCTCTCTTCGACCGGCGCGGTCTTCGTCACCGGCGGCATCAGCACCAACGCCATCAGCCTCAGCCGGGCCAGCAATGGCTTCGTCAACATGGGAGCGGTCCTGGGTCAGGTGAACACGAACTTCACGCTCGTCGCCTGGGTGCGGCTGAGCGCGGGCGACACGAACAACGGTGCCGTCCTCGGCAAGAACGTCCAGGGCGCGGCCAACGGCTACTATCTGGGTGTCAATGCGGCGGGCAGCCTGGGGCAGGTCAATCGCGCTTCCTTCTTCAACGGTGGTCTGCCAGCCGCCACCCCGGTGTCCGCCAGCGTCATCAATGACGGCAACTGGCATCAGTTGGTGGCGGTCTACGGCCTGGCCGGCACCAGTTCGATCTATGTGGACGGCTCGCCGGTGGAGACCAGCGCGACCAGCACCACCATTGTGGCAAACACGGCCAGTTTCCTGATCGGTGGCACCACCGTTGCCGGTGTGGCGACGAACTTGTTCAACGGCCTGGTGGACGAGGTGCAGATTTATGGCCGGGCCTTGAGCGCGCCGGAAGTGGACTTCCTCTACCTGAACCCGGGCGCGCAGACCTTCCAGTCATCGCCTGCGACCCCCGGTGTTGATTACACGGCGGTCAGCGGCACGCTCACCTTCCCCAATGGCCAGACCAGCAACTCGTTCACCGTGACGGTGCTTACGGATGCGATCCCCGAGGGGAACGAGACCATCTTCCTCACGCTGTTCAGCCCGACGGGGGCCTCGACGAACGCCGCCGTGCTGCCGGTGACCGCGCTGCTGACCATTCAGGACGATGATGCCTTTGTCAGCTTCAGTGCCACTGCCTACTCGGTGAACGAGACCGGCACCAATGCGACCATCACGATCTACCGCACCGCCGGCACCAACGGGTCGGTGAACGTCACCGTGAGCTCGGTTGACGGAACGGCCACCAGCGGCCTTGATTACCTCGGGTTCACAAATGTGGTCACCTTTACGAATGGCCAGTCCACGGCGAGCCTGACCATCCCCGTGAGCGACGACAGCGTGCGCGAAGGGGATGAGACGGTGCTGCTGAGCCTGAGCCCCGGCGCGGGGATTACGTTGAATCCGGCGGCCAGCAGCGCCGTGCTGACCATCGTGGACAACGAGATCGAGCTGACTTTCAGCCTGGCAAATTACTTCGTGTCCGAAAGCGGCACCAACGTGACCATCAACGTGCTCCGCACTGGCGTGACCAATGCGGCGGTGGCGGTAAACTACACCACCATCGGGACCAACCCGGTCACCACGGCGATTGACGGCCTGGACTACACCTCCACCAACGGCCTCCTCTCCTTCGCGGCGAACGTGCTGACCCAGAGCTTCAACGTCTTGATCAGCGACAACGCTGTCTTCAATG
Source organism: uncultured Klebsiella sp. (assembly GCA_964496695.1). Lineage (GTDB taxonomy): Bacteria > Verrucomicrobiota > Verrucomicrobiia > Limisphaerales > SXTU01 > SXTU01. The sequence continues at coordinate 90,978 of CAZCBE010000010.1, read as the reverse complement.
CGGACCGCACGGTGGGGTTGGTGCTGACCAACCCCGTTGGGCCGGGACAGTTCACCACCCAGCTCGGGTCCAACGGCAGCGCGACGCTGACCATCACCAACGACGACGTCGTGACAGTCGCCGGCACGGTGGACAGCAGCTTCACCAGTTCGGTGAACGGCACGGTTTACGCGCTGGGGATCAACACCAACGGGCTGCTGACGACGAACCTGGGCAAGCTCTTCCTTGCGGGCGACTTTACCACCGTCAACGGCCTGGCCCGCAACCGCATCGCGCGGCTGAACCGCAATGGCACGCTGGACACGACCTTCAATCCCGGCACGGGCGCGAATGACTCGGTGCGCGCGCTCGCCGTGCAAAGCGACGGCAAGGTGATCATCGGCGGCTTCTTCACCAATGTGGTGAGCCAGTCGCGGAATTTCATCGCCCGGCTCCTCCCCAGCGGCCAGATCGATCCGGGTTTCAACCCGGCCGCGGGTCCCAACGGCCAGGTCAACGCCGTGCTGCTCCAGCCGGACGGCAAGGTCGTCATCGGCGGCCAGTTCACCACCGTGAACGGCATCAATCAGAGCTTCATCGCCCGGCTCCTCAGCGACGGTTCGCTTGATCCGTCCTTCACCCCGGGCACGGGGGCAAGCGCACCGGTGCGTGCGCTGGCGCTGCTGGACGATGGCTCCATCATCGTGGGCGGTGACTTCCAGTTCTTCGATGGCAACAGCAGCAGCGGTCTGGCCCGGCTGGACACGAACGGCGTGGTGGACTTCCTGTTCTCCGCGACGCTCAGCGGCGGCTTCACCGGCGGAGGTGTGAATGGCTCGGTGTCCGCGATCGCGGTGCAGCAGGGGACCAACTTGGTGGTCGGCGGCACGTTTGCCAGCGTGAACGGGGTGACGCGCCAGAATCTGGCCCGGTTCGACGCGAACGGGACGCTGGATATGGCGTTTGACGTGCAGGTGGACAACTCGGTCAGCACCATCACTGCGCAGCCGGACGGCAAGCTTCTGCTCGGCGGCGGCTTCAGCACGGTCAACGGAGTGGCCCGCAGCCGCGCCGCCCGCCTCAGCACGGACGGCACGCTGGACACGGCGATCAACTTCGGCAGCGGCGCGGACAACGACATCACCGTCTCCCTGGTGCAGTTCTTTGACGACCAGATCGTCTTCGGCGGCGCCTTCAGCACCTTTGGCGGCACCACGGCCAACCGCCTGGTGCGGCTGAACGGCCGGGACAACACCGGCAGCGGCGTCTTCGAGTTCAGCCAGACCAACTTCGTCTATAACGAAGCCGCGCTGGCCATCGTCTCCGTCAACCGTAACGGTGGGCTCGTCGGCACCGTCAGCGTGGACGCGTTCACCCTGGACGGCACGGCCAGTGCGCCGGCGGATTACCTCACCAACTACGTCACCCTGACCTTCGCTCCGGGCGTGAACCAGCAGACCTTCTCGGTCACGCTCGTCAACGACAGCACGGTGGAAGGAAATGAGACGGTGAATCTGGTCCTCACCAACGCGCTTGGCGGCGCCGGGCTTGGCCCGGTCTCGAACGCGGTGCTGACCATTGCCGACAACGACGCCCGGCTGGCTTTCACCCTGGGCACCTACAATGTGTCGGAAAGCACTGCGAACGCGGTCATCACGCTGGCGCGCACCGGCGGCACCAACGGTGCGGTCACCGTGGACTTCGGCACGGCGGCGGGCGGGCCGTCCCCGGCCACGCCCGGCGTGGATTACACGGCGACCAACGGCACCATCACCTTTGCCGATGGCGTCACCACGGCGTCCTTCAACGTGCGCATTCTGGGCGATGCCATCGTGGAGGGTGATGAGAACGTGAACCTGACCTTGTCGAACCCGAACGGGATCGGGGCCGCCTCGGCCATCCTGGGCCTCGCGAGCGCCACGTTGAGGATCCTGGACGACGACTTCAGTCCCGGTGTCCTGTCGTTGAGCACCAATGCTTACAGCATCAGTGAAAATGCCGGCAGCGTGAGCATCACCGTCACCCGCACCCTGGGCTCGCTCGGCCTGGTGTCAGTGAGCTATTCCACCGGCGGGGGCACGGCCACCGGCGGGAGCGACTACACCACGGCCAATGGCACCTTGAGCTGGCCGGACGGCGACAGCAATCTTCGGAGCTTCAACGTGACCATCCTTGACGATGTGCTGGTCGAGGGCAACCAGACCTTCAACATCACCCTGAGCGGAGCGACCGGCGGGGCGACATTGAACACCACGAATGCAGTGGTCACGATCATTGACGATGACGGCGTGGTGCAGTTCTCGACCGCCAGCTATGTGGTGTCCGAGAATGCGGGCAACGCGACGATCACGGTGATCCGGTCCGGTGCCATCAACAACCTGGTCACGGTGAACTACTACTCCACCAACACCGGCTCCGCGACGCCGGGGGGGGACTTCACCAACGTGATCGGCGTGCTGACCTTCAACAACAGCGTGACGAGCCAGACCTTTGACGTGCCGATCATCAACGACCAGCTCGCCGAGCCGAACGAGACCATTGACCTGGTCCTGACCAACGTGGTCGGCAACGCGTTCCTGGGCGGCCTCAACACCGCGACCATCACCATCGTGGACAACGACATCGCGGTCCAGTTTGCAGCGGCGAACTTTACGGTGCAGGAGGCGGGGCCAAACGCGACGATCACCGTGACGCGGACGGGCGCCACCAATTCGACGGTATCGGTCAACTATGCGACGAGCGACGGCTCGGCGGTGGCGGGCCAGGACTATGTCACGCAGATTGGGACGCTCACCTTTGGACTCAGCGAAACCAGCAAGACCTTCAGCATCACCATCCTGGATGACAGCGTGGTGGAAGCCGACGAGACCGTGAATCTGGCGCTCAGCGTGCCGACGGGCGGCGCCGTGCTGGGCACGCCTTTCACCGCCACGCTCACGATCGTGAACGACGACACGGGCGTCGAGTTTTTTGCCCCCACCTACAGCGTGGCCGAGAACGCGACGAATGCGATTATCGCAGTGCGGCGCATCGGCGTGACCAATGGTGCGTTCAACGTGAACTTTGCGACGGTGAACGGGACCGCCGTGGCCCCGGCCAACTACACGGCGACCAACGGCACGGTGATCTTCGCCGGCGGGGTGACCAGCAACTTCTTCCGGGTGGCGATCACGGATGACCTCGTGCCGCTCGGGGACAAGTCGCTGAACCTGGTCCTCTCGAGCCCGACGGCGGGCACGGTGCTGGGGCCGCAGTCCACCGCCGTGCTGACCATCAACGACAACGAGGTCACGCTCCAGTTTGGCGCGGCGACCTACAGCGTGCTGGAGGATCAGACCAACGCGCTCATCAGCGTCACGCGGTTTGGCTCCGGTGGCGGCGGGGTGTCGGTGAATTTCGCCGCCGCGCCCGGGTCCGCTACGGCGGGCACGGATTTCACGGTCACCAGCGGGACGCTGACCTTCACCGCCGGGGTGACCAACCTCACCTTCGCGGTGCCGCTGCTGGACGACATCTCGTCGGAGACCAATGAAACGGTCAACCTGACCCTTTCGGCTCCGACGGGCGGCGCCACGCTGGGCAGCCAGAGCAACGCGGTGCTGCGCATTGTGGACAATGAGCGTGTGGGCAGCCTGGATTCACTCTTCCTCACCGGCGTGGGGGCTTCGAGCGACGTGCAGGCCGTGGCACGCTACACGAACTCGGCCTCGACCAACTTTGGCAAGGTGATCATCGCGGGCGACTTCCAGACGGTGGACGGCACCAACCGCACACGCATCGCGCGGCTGAACCCGGACGGCACACTGGACCTGACCTTCAATCCGGGGGCGGGCGCGGACAACGTGGTGTATGCGGTGGCCATCCAGGCAGATGAAAAGATCCTGATCGGCGGCGGCTTCACCACTGTGGGCGGGGCCGCGCACAACTACCTCACGCGGCTGAACGACGACGGGTCGGTGGATGCCGGCTACAACCCGGGAACGGGCCCCAATGCCACGGTGCTGGCACTGGCGCTGCAGGCGGACGGCAAGGCGCTGATTGGCGGCCAGTTTACCAACTACAACGGCACGGCCCGGAGCCGCCTGGCCCGGCTGTTATCCACCGGAGCACTGGATGTCGGCTTCGCTCCCGGCGGGGCGAATGACCTGGTCTACGCCATCGCGCTGGACGCGGCGAACAACATCATTGTGTCGGGTCTGTTCACCAGTTTCTCCGGCAGCCCGCGCAGCCAGATCGCGCGGCTCTCGACGACGGGCGCGCTGGACGGTGCGTTTGCCCCGGCCTTCAGCGTCAACGCTCAGATTTACGCGCTGGTGGTGCAACCGGATGGCAACATCCTGGTGGGCGGCAGCTTCACAAATGTCGGGGCCTTCAACCGGCTGAACCTGGTCCGGCTCTCCGGCGTGGATGGCACGGTGGACCCGGGCTTCAGCTCGGCGGCCACCGCGAACAGCACTGTGCGGTCGCTGGCGGTCGAGGCCAGCGGGAAGATACTGGTCGGCGGTGATTTCACCGCGCTGGCGGGGGCGTCCCGGTTTGGCTTCGGCCGGCTGGATGTCAACGGCGCGCTGGACGCTCAGCATGATCCTGGCACGGGCGTGAACGGCTCTGTGTTTGCAATTGCCGCCCAGCCCGATGGCAAGGCCATTGTGGGCGGACATTTCACGACGGAGGACGGAATTGCCCGCGGCAATGTGGCCCGTATCAATGGAGATCACGGCGTCGTGCAGTTCGTATCGGCCACGGCGAGTGTGCTCGAACGCGGCACGAACGTAACCTTGAGCGTGGTCCGTCAAAACGGAGCCAGCGGCTCGATCACGGTCAACTTCGGCACGACCAACGTCACAGCCGCGGCGGGTGCGGACTTTGTGGCGACGAACGGGTTGCTGACCTTCGGCCCCGGGGTGACGAATCTGGACGTGGTGATCACCATCCTCAACGACACGCTGGTGGAGGGGAACGAGACCTTCATGGTCGGGCTGCAGAACCCGGTGGGCGGCAGCTTCGGAGCTGTGACCAATGCCACGGTGACCATCGTGGACGACGACAGCACCCTGCAGTTCACCGTGGGGGCGACGAACATCTTCGAGAACGCTACGAATCTGGTGCTGGTGGTGGATCGCGCCGGGGTGATTGATACCACGGTGACAGTGCCCTTCAACACGGCCAACGGGACCGCCTTGGACGGCCTGGATTTCACCGGCCAGACCAACACCCTCACGTTCGACACCAACGTGGCCACCCTGACGATCACGATTCCGATCCTGAACGACCAAGTGGAGGAGCCCAGCGAGACCTTCATTGTGGCCTTGGGCACGCCTGGAGGCGAGGCGAGCCTGGGCACCAACACGACGGTGACGGTCACGGTGCTGGACAATGACAGCACTCTGTTCCTGACGGCGAATGCGGCGACGGTCTTGGAAGACGCCGGGAGCGTGGTCCTGACGGTCAACCGCACCGGCTACACGAACAACGCCGTGACTACGGCGTTCACGACGGCCGACGGCACGGCCTTCGCCGTGACCGATTATCTCGCCACCAGCGGCGTCCTCAACTTCACGACGAACGTGGTGAGCCTGACCATCACTGTGCCGCTGGTGAACGACCAGTTGGAGGAGGCCACCGAGACCTTCACCGTGGGGCTGAACACCGTGACCGGCGAGGCCAGCTTCGGGGCGATGACGAATGCCACCATCACGATCCTGGACAATGACAGCACCCTGCAGCTCACCAGCACCGCCCAGACGGTGGTGGAAAGCGCCGGCAGCGTCACCTTCAGCGTGGCCCGGACCGGGTTCACCAACAGCACGGTGACGGTGCCCTTCAGCACCTTGGATGGCGGCGCGGTGGCCGGTTTGGACTACACCCTTACCACGAATGTGCTGACCTTCGGCACGAACGTCGTCGGCCAGTCCATCGTCATTCCGATCCTCAACGACACGGTGGTGGAACTCACCGAGACCTTCACGCTCCAGCTTTACCCGGCGGGCGGCGAGGCGAGCCTCGGGGCCAGCGCCAGCGCGCTGATCACGGTGATGGATGACGACAGCACGCTCGACTTCTCGGCGGCCACCACCTCCGTGGTGGAGAGCGCGGGCAGCCTCACGCTCACCGTCAACCGGGTGGGCACGCTGGACAGCACGGTGAGTGTCGGCTTTGCGACCACCAACGGCACCGCCACGGCCGGGCTGGATTATCTGGCCACGGGCGGCACGCTGACGTTCGGCACGAACGTGACGAGCAACACGATCACGGTCACCATCCTGAATGACACCGTGGTGGAGGCCGACGAGACCTTCAGCGTGGTGCTGTCGAATCCGGTGGGCCAGTCCAGTCTCGGGCTCAACGGCACCAACGTGGTGACCATCGTCAACGACGACAGCACGCTGCAGTTCTCCGCCAGCGGCTACTCCGTGGTCGAGCGACTGGGGAGTGTGACCCTGACAGTGGCCCGCACCGGTTCATTGAACAGCACGGTGTCGGTCCAGTATCTGAGCGCGAATGTGACGGCCTTTGCCGGGGCGGATTACCTCCCCATGGCCGGGACGCTCACCTTGAGCACCAATGTCGCCTCCTCGAACCTCGTGGTCACCATCCTGAATGACAAGCTGTCGGAGCTGGACGAGACCTTCACGGTGACGCTGAGCAATCCGGGTGGCGAGGCGAGCCTCGGTGCCCTGGCGATGGCCACGGTGACGATCCTTGATGATGAGAGCACGCTGGCGTTCAGCAGCCCGACCGCCTCCGTAATTGAGAGCAGCGGCTCGCTCACCCTCACGGTTGGCCGGTCGGGCGTCATTGACACGGCGGTCTCGGCGCCGTTCACCTTCGGCGACGGCTCGGCGACAAACGGGGTGGATTATCTGGGCACGAACGGGGTGCTTAATTTTGGGACCAATGTCGCCTCCCAGACCATCACCGTCGGCGTCATCAATGATCTGGTGGTGGAGACGAACAAGACCTTCTCGATCACGCTGGGCACGCCGACGGGCGAGGCGTTGCTCGGCGCCTCCGGCCGGGTCGTGACGGTGACGGTCGTGGATGACGACAGCGTGCTCCAGTTCCCGTTCGGCCAGTTGAACGTGGCGGAAAGCGCCGGCAGCATGATCGTCACCGTGCAGCGCGTGGGCGCGACGAATGTGCCGGTGGCGGTGGACTTGGCCACGGCGGACGGCCTGACCCGGACGGCCATCGCGAACGTGGATTACAGCAGCGTGACCACGAACCTCATCTTCGCCAGCGGTGTGGACACCCGCTCGGTGACCGTTTACCTCACCAATGACTTCACCGAAGAGGGCACGGAGACCTTCCGCGTCCTGCTGAGCAACCCCACGGGCGAGGCGACGCTGGGGGCGCAGACGACGCTCACCGTGAGCATTATTGACGACGATTTCCGCACCCTCATTCCGGCGGGCGTGGTGCTGACGGCGGAAAGCTTCACGCCGGCCAACAACGCCGTGGACCCCTTGGAAACGGTGACCATGAACCTGTCGCTCCGGAATGTGGGCAACGTGAACGCGACGAACATCACCGCGACGCTGCTGGTCAGCGGTGGCGTGATGAATCCGAGCGGTCCTCAGGTTTACACCAGCCTCCTGGCCGGCGGCGCGTCGCTGGCGATGCCGTTCACCTTCACGGCCACGCAGGCGCAGACGATTGTGGCCACGTTGTCGTTGAACGATGGCAGCGGGTCGGTGGGCACGGCCAGCTTCAGCATTGATCTGGGCGTGGGGAACTCCTTCTCCAACCGGAGCCTCATCAATATCCCGGGCACGCTCTCCGTGCCCAGCTTCGGTCCGGCGAATCCGTATCCGAGCGCGATCACCGTGTCCAACGTGGCGGGCGTGGTGAACAAGGTGACGGTGCGGCTCAACGGCTTCACGCACAGCTACCCGGCGGACGTGGACGTGCTGCTAGTCAGCCCCACGGGCCAGAAGGTGCTGCTGATGTCCGATGCCGGCAGCAGCTTCGGCGTCACCAACCTGACGCTCACCTTCGACGATCTGGCCACGGCCAACCTGCCGGACCTCGCGCCGCTGACCACCGGTTCGTTCCGCCCGACGGATTACGCGCCGACCGACAGCTTTGCCGCGCCGGCCCCGGCCGGGCCTTACGCGACCAACCTGACGGCCATGAGCGGCTTCAGCCCGAACGGCACCTGGTCGCTCTACATCACGGATGACACGGACCAGAACTTCGGCAACATCGTGAACGGCTGGACGCTGAACATCAGCACGGTGAACCCAACGATTGACCTCCGGGCGACCATGGTGGGCGTGCCCTCGGCGGTGACGGCGCCGGGGACCGTGACCTTCACGACGACGATCACCAACCGCGGGCCGAACATCGCCGCCGGGGTGATCTACAGCAACGCGCTCCCGGCCGGGCTCACCTTCGTCTCCGCCACGAGCTCGGCGGGCTCCGTGGTCAACATCGGTTCCACCGTGGTGTTCAATCTTGGCGCGCTGGGCACCGGCTCCAACCATGTGGTTTCCGTGACGGCCTCCACCAGCGTGCCGGGGTCCGTTGTGAACACCGCGACGGTTTACTCCGGCGAGGTGGAGCTGGCTCCGATTGACAACACGGCCTCGGCGACGGTGACCGTGGCGCCGGCCGTGCAGTTCTCGCTGTTCGGCGTCCGGCAGGTCAACGGCCAGTTCTCCGTGACCGTGTCGAACGCGGTCGTGGGGCGCACCTATGTCGTGGAGTCCGCCACCAACTTCGTGAACCCGATCACCAGCACGGTGTGGACCCCGGTGGGGACGAACGTCGCCGCCGGGGCGACCTTTACCATCCAGGACACCGGGGCCGGAGCCTCCAGCCGGCGGTTCTACCGCGCCATCGAGCGGTAGGCTGCGGCCCGGCAGCCCTGTCCCTGCCCGACCCTCGGTCGGGGCAGGGCGGGGGGCGGGGCAGGGGGTTGAACCCCATTGGGTTACGGCTCAGGGATTAAGGGTAAATCCGTAGCGGTTTGGCGGGTTTGGTTCTTGATTTGATCCCCTTTGGCGGACTAGGGTTTCCGCAAACCTTTGAACTTCAAGGCACCACATTCGGATCGGAATTTGGCCAACACATCGCAGGCGTGGTCCGTGTCCCCGACGCGGCCATGGTGGAGAAATCCGCCCGCCCGCCTGCGGCACGCACTGACCGCCCGCCATTGGTTGTGGCTGGCGGCGCTTGCCACCCTCTTGCTTGGGGGTGCCCGGCCAGCGCAGGCGCAGCCGCTCAATGACGACTTCAACTCGGCCTTCATCATGTCCGGCGTCAGCGGCTCGGGCATCATCTTCCGAGATTTCGGGGCTACGCCCGCCAACCAGATCCTGAACAACCAAGGGGCGACGAAGGAGGCGGGCGAGCCGGCGCATGCAGGCAACGTGGGCGGGCGCTCCGTATGGTATTCTTGGACGCCCACCGCCAGCGGCAACGCGGCCATCTCGCTTACTTCCTTCTCGTTTGGCGTGACGAATCTGATCGCGGTTTACCAGGGTTTTTCAGTCTCGACGCTCACCCTGGAGACCAACAACAATGTTGGCGTCGGGTTGTTCACCAACACGGTGCGTTTCCCAGTGCAGGCGGGCACCAACTACCTGATCGCACTCGACAGTTTTTACAGCGGAGCGGGGCAGGTGCCCAATTTCCAATACAGCATCGCGTGGTCCGTGCTCACCAATGACAGCTTCCTGACGCCGGCGATCATCTACGGGAGCTTGGGGACGATCACCAATTCCAATGTCGGAGCCAGCCTGGAACTGGACGAAACCAACGGTCTGGCCACCTTGGGCGGCGCGTCCGTCTGGTTTCAGTGGACCGCGCCGGTGTCCGGTCCCGCCTCGTTCACGGTGTCCAATCTCTTCTTCTCTCCGCTGATCGGCGTCTTCACGGGGACTGAACTGACCAACCTGACGCTCGTCGCCACGAACGATGTTTTTCTGGGCAGCAATTCAGTTTCGTTCATGGCGGTGGCGGGGACGACTTACAGGGTTTCAGTGGACGGTTTCGCGGGCCAAAGCGGGACGTTTGCGCTGGGCCTGTCGAGCCCCGTCAGCACCAACGCCGGCCATTTCGAGTTCACCACCAACGGCATTACGGTGACCGAGGCGGAATCGCTGGTGGGATTGGGTATCAGCGGGAGCATCATCAACGGAGCCGCGACCCGTGACCTGCTGGGGGCGGTGGTGACCGTGCGCCGCGTGGGCGGCTTCCAGGGCCGCATGCTGGTGGATTATCTGGCGGTGGATGTCTCGGCGCGGGCGGGTTTCGAGTATGGCGATTACACGAACAGCACGTCGTTCCCCGTTTCTGGCCGGCTGGTGTTTGATGACTGGCAGATGAGCACGAATTTCGTGGTCCCGATCATCCCCGCCACGTTTCTTGGCTTTGGCTTCGGCGCTTCCGTGGTGACCACCACGAATGACACCCGGTTCAACATCTTCATTACCAACGTCATCGTGGATCCCAATCCGGTGAATGGCATCACGGAATCCACGAACCTTCAGCCCACCTTCACCACCAGCCCGCAGACGGTGAACATTCTGAACATTGACAGCACGTTCCCGGGCAACACCAACGGCATTGTTTCTTTTGCGCGGAGCCTGACACGGGTTTCGGAGCAGGTGGGCGACGCCGGAGTGGTGGTGATCCGCGAAAGTGGTGACCAGAGCGTGGCCATGACGGTGAAATACTCGGTGAGCACCACGCTGGGTGACTTGAACACGGGTGCTCCGGTAGGCGGCAACGTGGGCGGCCTTGACAACCTTTTCGCTTTGACGGCGGGATCAGACTACGCGATGCCCAGCTCCCAGGCGAATGCCTTCCGGCCGGCAGATTTCACGGTGGGCAATCAGTCCCTGCTGCTGACGATCGCCGCCGGCAACAACAATGCGAACATTCAAATTCCCATCATTGACGACACGGAAGTGGAGTTGAACGAGGACATCATCCTCCGCCTGCTGCAAATCGGGGTGACCGGCCAGGAATCCCCCAGCCCGTTTCAAGGCACCACGCCGGGGTATCGCGTGGGAACGTCCAGCACGTCGATCCTTACCATCGTGGCGGAAGACACCTACGGTGGCGAGCAGCCGGCCGGCGCGGCGGACAATACGCACAACCAGCATAACTACCGGCTGAGCAGCCCGCCCAACAACCAGACCCCGGGCGCGAACAACGTGGTGTTCGGCGTGGCGGTGCAGCCGGACCAGATGACCGTGCTGGTGGGTGATTTCACCGCGGTCAACACCTTCACCCGCAGCCGTGTGGCCCGGTTGATGACCAACGGTCAGATTGACACCACGTTCAGTCCCGGTTCCGGCGCGGACAACTTCATCAATGCGGTGGCCTTGCAGCCCAACGGTCGGATCCTTATCGGCGGCGGTTTCAGTTCCTACACAGGCGTCAGCCGCAACGGCCTGGCCCGGCTGAACATTGACGGCTCGCTGGACACGACCTTCGATCCTGGCGCGGGGGTGAATCCGGGAGACACGGCGGGCAACCCGGTCCAGGCCATCGCCCTCCAGACGGACGGACGCATCATCATCGCCGGTAATTTCACCTCCTACAATTCCCAGACCATCAACCGCGTGATGCGGGTGAACACCGATGGTTCGATTGACACCACCTTCAACAATCTCGGGGCAGGGCCCAATGACCGCGTTTATGCCGTTGCGGTGGACAGCATCGGCCGGATTCTCATTGCGGGCGCCTTCACGAGCGTGAACGGAACATTGCGCAGCCGGATCGCGCGATTGAACACGGACGGATCGGTGGACGCGACCTTCAACGGCCTGGGGGCCGGCCCGGATGGGGACATTTTCGCCATGCGGCTGGATGCGAGCGGGCAGATCCTGATTGGCGGCGCTTTCAGCGGGGTGGACATTCACCCCCGTTCCGGCATTGCTCGGCTGAACGTCAACGGTTCGGTGGACACGAACTTCGATCCCGGTGGCGGCGCGGATGACGCGGTATATGCCATCGCCGTGCAGCCGGACGGGGCGATCTTGATTGGTGGCGGCTTCTCCTCTTTCCATGGCACCCGTCGCATGAGCTTGGCGCGGCTGCTCTCCAACGGCGTCCTGGACACCAGCTTCATGGACACGACCTACAACCATTTCGCGGGCCTGACGCAGCCGTTGAGCACCAGTCCGCACACCGCCTGCTTCGCGATCGCGCTGGAGACGAGCGGGAATGTGATGATTGGTGGCAGCTTCGGCCGGGTGGGCGGCGGTTTTGGCCGGGAAGCCAATTACACCGCCTTCGGCGTGCTGGACTACATCGGCGCGTTCAACATGCGTGACTATGTGAGCCCGCGCCTGAATGTGGCGCGGTTGATCGGTGGGGCGACCCCGGGACCGGGCAACGTTGAATTTGCCGCCCGCACTTACAGCGCGGATGAGATCAGCGGCAACTACTTCCTGCAGCTCATCCGCACCAATGGCACACTGGGCCCGGTGTCGGTCAATTTCCAGACCGTGGACGGGACGGCCATCGGGGCCACCAATGCCACCAACACCGCCGGGTTTGACTTCCTGCACACCAACGCGACGCCGACCTGGGTGAGCACCCGGAACATCAACGGCCGGCCTGACACCCGGCAGTTTCTGGATGCCGTGTCCGGCCTGAACAACAACCCGCTTGATTACTTTGGCCGGGCTTGGCTGGGCCGCGCGGACGTGCTGGTGCCGGTCCTGCAGGACGTGCTGGTGGAGGGCAATGAAGCCTTGTCGGCGCGGCTTACCCTGCCGGCGCTCACGGCCACCAATGGTGCGCTGTTGTATCTGGGCGGCGCGCCTATTCCTATCGGCGTCGCGCTTGGCCAGAGCAATGCCGTGATTGTCATCGCGGATGACGATTTCGCTTTCGGGACGTTTGCCTTCAGCAGCACGAACTACGTGGTGTCTGAAAACGTGGGCAACGCCGCCATCACGGTGTTCCGCACCAACGGATCGGTCGGCAATGTGACCGTCCGTTACGCGGCGACCGTGGGCACCGCGACCACGAACGAGTTCAGCCCGGTGTCGGGCACGCTGAGTTTTGCCCCGGGCCAGACCAACCGGAGCTTCAACGTGCCGATCATTGATGACACCGTGGTCAATATTCCCGCGAACCGGACGGTGACGCTCACCCTGACCAACGCGACGGGCGGTGCTTCCATCGCCACCAACGGAAGAACGGCCACCTTGACCATCCAGGACAACGAGCCGCCCGCCGGCACGCCGGCCGGCTCGGTGAACACCGGGTTTGGCAACACCGCCGGGGCGAATGACAAGATCCTGTCCGTCTTCTATTTTGCCAACACGCTGCCTTCCCAGGGGATCAACGGGCGTTGGCTGATCGGTGGTGACTTCACGACGGTGGACGGAGTGCCGCGCAGCCGGGTCGCCATGCTGAACGTGGACGGCTCCGTGAACACCAGCGTGTTCAACCGGCTGGGCACGGGGCCCAACGGCACGGTCAGCGCGATTGCCGTGCATACGAATCTGACCACGACCAACCTGATCGGGCGCATCCTGGTGGCGGGCTCCTTCACCCAGTATGACGGCACAAACCGCGCCCGCATCGCGCGTCTGAATCCCGACGGCTCGCTCGACTCCTCCTTCAACCCGGGCTCGGGCGTGGACAACCCGGTCTTCGGCATGGCGATCCAGCCGGATGACAAGATCATCATCGTGGGTGATTTCACCACCTACAACGGCACGTCCCGTAGCCGCGTGGCCCGCCTGAATGCCAACGGCACGATTGACAACACCTTCAATCCTGGCCAAGGAGCCGGCGGGACGGTCCGGTCCGTCGTGATTGATTCGACGGGCACGAACATCTTCATCGCGGGCGACTTCACGACTTACGACGGCATCACCCAGAACCGGGTCGCCAAGCTGCGCAGCAACGGCTCCCTCGATACGACCTACATTGACCCGAACAATCCGGTTTCGGGCGCCAATGCGCGCGTGCGCGGCATCGCCTTGGAGCCTAACGGCAACCTGGTCCTGGCGGGTGACTTTACGAGTGTGGGTGGGCTGGCCACGCAGGTGCGCGTGGGCCGTCTGCTGGCCACGGGCCAGGCGGATGTGAATTTCACCGCCGCTGCAGACAACGCGGTGCTGACGGTGGCGGTGGACAGCCGGACCAACCTGGTCATCGGCGGCGACTTCACGACCATCAACGGGCTGAACCGCACGCGCATCGCCCGCCTGCTGCCGACCGGGCAGCTTGATGCCACCATCAACTTCGGCACCGGTCCCGACAACTTCGTCGCCGCGCTGGCCTTGCAGGGGGGGACAAACGGGGTGATCACGATCGGCGGCGGCTTCACTCATGTGGACGGCTACGCGCGCAACTACTACGCGCAGCTCATCGGCGGCGAGAACATCGGCATCGGCACGGTGCAGTTCCTGTCCGCCAATTTCAACGTGCTGGAAAACTCGGGCAATGCGCTCATCACCGTCCGGCGCGTGGGCGGCCTGACCAACGGGGTGAGCGTGGATTACAGCACGGTGGACGGCACGGCGCTGACCGGGACGCACTATGTAGGAAACACGAATACCCTCTACTTCCAGCAGGGCGAAGCGGTGCGGACCTACACCCTGCCAATCATTGACGGTGCGGGGACCAACGTGGATCGCATCTTCACCAACGTGCTCCTGAACCCGACAAATTATGATGCCATCACCGGGACCAACCTTGACGCCACGATCCTGGGCACGGTCACGAACGCCACGGTGACGATTCAGGACAACGACTCCGTGCTGGAGTTCGCCTTCGACAACTTCACGTTCAGTGAAAACACCATCGGCGGCAGCGCGATCATCACGGTGGTGCGGCTGGGCGGGGCGGTCGGTTCCGTCTCGGTGAACTACTCCGCCACCAACAACCTGGTCACTTCCAATGCCACGGCCGTCGCGGGGCTGGATTTCACCGCCGTGAACGGGCAGTTGAATTTCACAAATGGGCAGACTTCCGCCACCTTCCTGGTTCCGTTGCTCAATGACATCTTGGTGGAGGGCGAGGAAGTGGTGGCCCTGGCGCTGGCCAATCCGGGCCCGGTGAACGTGGTCAGCCTGGGTGGCCGCTCGACGGCCAGCCTGCGGATCGTGGATGACGATTTCAGCCCGGGCATCATGGTGTTCAGCGCGGCCAACTACTCGGTCCAGGAAAACGCGGGCACCGCCACCATCAATGTGTATCGCACCAACGGCTTCACCGGGCTGGTGACGGTCCAGTATGCCACGGCGGACGGGTCGGCCCGGGGCTACAACGGGCTGGGGTCCTCCGTGGGCTTTGACTACACGAACAACGCGGGGACGCTGACCTTCGGTGACGGCGAAACCAACAAGACTTTCACGGTCGGCATCATTGACAACGGGTTCGCCGACACCAATGCCAACCGGACGATCAACCTCTCCATCGGCACCGCCACGGGCGGCGCAGTGCTGGGCTCGCAGAGCACGGCCGTGCTGACCATCTTTGACAACGAGCTTTCGAGCTTCGGCACGTTTGCCTTCAGCCAGGCGGCCTATACCGTGGTGGAGACCAACACCATCGCCAACATCATCGTCAACCGGAACGGCGGGAGCATCAACACGGTGACGGTGGACTTCTCCACGGGCACGGGCTCGGCATCCGTGGGCACCAATTATCTGGCGGTCAGCCAGACCTTGACGTTCACGAACTCGCAGACGACGACGAACGTGCTCATTCCCATCATCTACGACCCGGGCATCAACGGAGACAAGACCGTCACCCTGCTGCTCGCGAATCCGACTGGCGGTGCCACGCTGGGATTCCCATCGAACTCCGTGCTGACCATCGCGGACAACGAGTTCAGCCCGGGCGTGCTGACCTTCTCCACCAACCTGTTCTCGGTCAACGAGAACGCGACCAACGCGGTGATCACCGTGGTCCGCACCAACGGGTTCACCGGCCTGGTGACCGTGGATTATGGCGTGAGCAATCTCACCGCCGTCGCGGGCGTGGATTTCACCAATGTCTTTGGCACGCTGGTGTTTGGCAACGCGGTGGCCACGCAGACCTTCAGCGTGCCCATCCTCGACAATCTCACGCAGGAGGGCAACCGGCTCTTCGAAGTGCGGCTGTTCAATGTGGCGGGCGCCACGTTGGGGTTGAACAATTCCACGGTGCGCATCGTGGACAACGAGCCTCCGGCCGGGTCTTTGGACGCCGCGTTCGTCATCACCAGCGGGGCGAACGGCGACATCTTCACCCTCGGGCTGACCACCAACGCGCAGATCGTGGCCGGCGGTGATTTCACTTTGTTCAACGGCCTGGGCCGCTCGAACGTGGCGCGGTTGAACTCCGGCGGCTCGCTGGACCCAGCGTTCATACCCGACGCGATCACGCGCTTCGGCACCAATGCGACCGTGCGCGCGCTGGGTGTTTACACGAACAGCACCAATGCGGGCAAGGTGGTGATCGGCGGCGCCTTCGACGCCGTGGGCACGCTCGCGCGGACCAACATTGCCCGGCTGAATGCGGATGGCTCGGTGGACGCCTCGTTCAATCCGGGTCGGGGAGCCGACAACGCGGTGTTTGCCGTGAACGTGCAGGCGGACGGGAAAGTGCTCATCGGCGGGCTCTTCACGCTGGTCAGCGGGACGAACCGGAGCTTCATAGCCCGGCTGAACTCGGACGGCACCTTGGATCTTTCCTTCAACCCCGGCGCAGGTGCGGACGGGCCGGTGCGGGGCATCGCCACGGACCCGAGCGGGCGGGTGTTTATCGTGGGTGATTTCAGTTCCGTGGATGGCGTGGCCCGCAACCGGGTGGCGCGGCTCAACTCGGACGGCACAGTGGACAAGACGTTCGACCCGGGCACGGGGGCCAATGCGAACGCCAGCGCGGTGGTGGTGGATGCTGCGAGCAAGCCCGTCATCGGCGGCGTGTTCACCAACGCCAACGGCGTGGCCCGGAACCGTATTGCGCGGTTCAACACGGACGGCGTGCTGGACACGACGTTCAGCCCGAGCTCCGGCGCGGACGAGTTCATCAGCGCCTTGGCGGTGCAGGCCGACGGCAAGCTGATCATCGGTGGTGGTTTTACCGGGTTCAACGGGTTGCCGCGCAACCGGATCACCCGGCTGAATTCGAACGGCTCGGTGGACGTGACCTTCAATACCGGGACGGGGGCCAACGATGTCGTCTCCGCCATCCGGGTGCAGCCTGACGGGAGCATTGTGATCGCCGGCGCGTTCACTGCGGTGAACGGCGTGGCCCAGAATCGCATCGCCCGGCTGACGGGGGGAGCGAACCTGGGTTTCGGGAGTTTCGATTTCGCCTCGGTGGTGTTCACGGCCGGCGAAAGCGTGACGAACGGGGTCATCACCGTGGTCCGTTCGGGCGGCACCAGCAACGCGCCTTCGGGCAACCCGGTGACCGTGGACTATGGGACCGTGAACGGGACCGCCACGGCGGGGTTTGACTACACGGCTGCCAATGGCACGCTGACATTTGCCGCCGGCATCACCCACCTGACGTTCAACGTGCCGGTGGCTGGCAACAGCATCGTGGACGGGGACCGCACGGTGATGCTGGCCTTGGCAAATGCGCAGAATGGCGCGACGCTGGGCACGCTGGCCAACGCCACGCTCGTCATTCTGGACGACGACTCGGTGGTGGGCTTCAGCCCGGACAAATACAGCATCAACGAGAACGCCGGGGCGGCCACCATCACCGTGGCCCGGGCCGGTGGCACGCTGGGCACGATTACGGTGAACTATTTCACCACCGACAACACCGCCGTGGCCGGCACGGATTACACGGGGGCGGCTGGCACCCTGACCTTCACCAACGGCCAGAGCACTGCGACTTTCCAAGTGTCGATCATCGACAATTTTTCGGTGCTGGGGAACAAGCTGGTCAACCTCTATCTCACCAATGTGACCGGCAGCACGGTGATCGGCGGCGGAGTGGGGCTGCTGACCATTGTGGACAACGAGTTTGGCCCGGGCATGCTCGGTTTCGACTCCGCTGCCTTCAGCGCTTCCGAGACGAACGGCACGGCGGTCATCATCATCAGCCGCACGAACGGCACGGTGGGGGCGGTTTCCGTGGACTACACCACGGTGCCCGGTGGCACGGCGGTGGCGGGTGTGAACTACACGCCGGTTTCGGGCCGGTTCACCTGGCCAGACAGCGACATAACGCCGCGCGCCTTCACGATTCCAGTCACTGATGACTTCCAGACCAACGTCAATCGCACCGTGAACCTGGTGCTGAGCAATGTCAGCGGCGGCGCGCAATTGGCCATCAGCAACGCGGTCCTGACGATTCTCGACAACGACAGCGTTCTGGGCTTCAGCTCGGCGGCCTACTCGATCGTGGAGAGTGCGGGCTCGGTGCAGGTGACCGTGCTCCGCGGCGGCCCGGCGGTGGACACGGTGACCCTCAATTTCGCCTCGTCGAACGGCACGGCGGTGGTGGGCCAGGATTATCTGGCGACCAATGGCACCCTGAGTTTCGGGCCGGGCGTGGCCAGCCTGAGCTTTGGGGTGCAGCTCGTGGATGACGTGCTGGTGGAAGGCAATGAAACGGTCCTGCTCTCCCTGAGCGCTCCGGTGGCGACCCCGGCGGGCTCGGCCACGGTGGCGATCACCAATGCGGTGCTCACCATCTTGGACGACGAGGCGGCGATCTCTTTCACGACGAACAATTTCGTCGTCGCCGAGAATGTCGGGCGGGCGGTCATCGGCCTGCAGCGGCTGGGCGTGACCAACACGACGGTGACGGTGGATTTCGCGACCAGCAACCTTACGGCCATCGCGGGCCTGGATTACACCAGCACGAATGCTACGCTGACCTTTGCTCCGGGCGTGTCCTTGCTGACCTTTGACGTGCCCATTACGGACAACCTTTTTGTCAACGCCTCCAAGGTTGTCCAGCTTGGGCTGTTCAACGTGGTGGGACCGGCGGGAACGATGGCCGTGGCCCCCACCAGTGCGACGGTCACGATTGTGGACAATGACACCACCAGCCCGTCGGCTGGCTCGCTGGACATCACCTTCGGGGCGAACTTGGGGGCGAACGGACCGGTGTATGCGCTGGCCTTCCACACGAACGGCCAGGTGCTGCTGGGTGGCAACTTCACCACGGTCAACGGCGGCCTCGTCAATCGTGTGGCTCGCTTGAACGTGGATGGCACGCTGGACCAGAACTTCAACCCGGGGCTGGGCGCGGACACGAACGTGTATGCCGTCGTGGTGCAGTCGGACGGGGCGGTGCTGATCGGCGGGCAGTTCAGCACGGTAAACGGGCTCAATTATGGCCGGCTGGCCCGGCTGGGGACCAATGGTGCGGTGGATGCCACCTTCAATCCCGGCACGGGTGCGGACAACGATGTGTATGCGCTGGCGGTGCAGCCGGACGGAGCGATCCTGGTGGGCGGCGTTTTCACCAATTTCAACGGGGCGCCGGCTGGCCGGCTGATCCGGCTGGCGGTGGATGGCTCAGTGGACGCGTCGTTTGTCACCGGCACCGGAGCCAACGGGCCCATCCGGTCCATCGGCCTCTTGACGGACGGACGGATCGTCATTGCCGGCGATTTCACTTCTTTCAACGGCGTGGCGGCACCGCGAATCGCCCGGCTTTCGGTGACCGGCACCGTTGACCCGACGTTCAATCCCGGCGCGGGGGCGGATAATACGATCTACTCGATTGCGGTGCAGACCAATGGCACGGTGGTGGTGGGCGGCGCCTTTACCACGTTTGGCGGGCTGACCAAGAACGGCATCACGCGGCTCAATGTGGATGGTTCGCTGGACGTGTCCTTCAACAGCGGTGTCGGGGCCAGTGGCAGCGTGCTGAGCGTGGGGCTGCGCCGCAACGGCAAGGTGATGCTGTCGGGCGGGTTCACCTCGATCAATGGCGTGGCCCGGAATCGTTTTGCGCGCCTTAACGCGGACGGCTCGCTTGATGCCGCGTTTGATCCGGGCACGGGGGCGAACAACACGGTGGAAACGGTGGGGGTGTTCCTGCCGCCGCTGTCGGTGCCGGTATCGTTCTTCCTCACCAATTCGCCGTTCTTCGCCTTTGGACCTAGTTCAAACCGGGTCTCGGGCATAGGGGGGGCGGGAGGAGTGCTGAGCCTGGGCGTTAATTTCGGAGTGGCACCGGACAATCTGCGGGTTTATTACGAGGGGGTTCGCCTGCTGGACACCAACTTCTCCGGGGCCTTGAATTTCACCTTGCCTTATGGAACGGGCACCTCGGGGGTCGTGGACATTCTCATTAACGAGGGCGCGTTTTCCGGCTCGCTCTTTTCCTGGGACTATAGCGGGCTTGTCGTGCCCAATCCGGTGGGTTCGGAGCGCGTGGTGATTGGTGGTGATTTCACCGCCATCAACGGCGTCAATCGTGACCGGGTGGCGCAGCTCAACGAGAATGGTTCGATGGATGTGACCTTCGGCCTGGGAGTCGGCAGCAGCATCGTCCTCGGGGTAGGGCTGAACACAAACCAGGCGCTGCCCACGCTGCTGGGCAAATCCGTGGTGGGCGGCAATTTCACGGTGCTCAACGGCGCGAATGTGAGCCGCTTGGCCCGGTTGAACCTCGATGGCTCGCTTGACCTTGGTTTTAACACCGGCACGGGCGCCAACGACACGGTGAACGCGGTGATCGTGCAGCCGGACGGCAAGGTGGTGGTCGGCGGGTTCTTCACGAACTTCAACGGATTGAACCGTGGACGCGTGGTGCGGCTCAATGCCAACGGCTCGGTGGACGCCGGCTTCGACACGTCGATCGGGGCGAACAACGTGGTGCTTGCGATGGTGTTGCAGCCGGATGGCAAGGTGCTGGTCGGCGGCCAGTTCACCACCCTCAACGGCACCGCGCGGAATTTTATCGCCCGGCTTAATTCCGATGGCACGGTGGATTCCTCCTTCAACACCAGCGTGGGCGCGGACGGCACGGTGCGCGCCATCGCTTTGCAGACCGACGGCAGGGTCCTCATCGGCGGTGACTTTGCCACGGTCAACGGCACGCTCCGCAACCGGCTGGCGCGGTTGAATACGGACGGGACGCTGGACACGACGTTTAACCCCGGCACGGGCTGCAATGCCTTCGTGAGTGCGCTGGCGGTGGATGGCAGCGGGCGGATCGTGGTCGGCGGCGCGTTTACCACGGTCAACGGGGTGGCCCGCAACCGGATTGTGCGCCTGAGCAGCCTCGGAGTCGTGGACGTGACCTTCGATCCTGGCATCGGTTTCGACGATTACGTCAACGCCGTGTCCGTGCAGTCCGACGGCAAGATCGTGCTGGTGGGCGGCTTCACAACTTATAACGGGCTGCTGGCCAACCGCATCGCCCGCCTCAACCCGGACGGATCGGTGGACACCGCCATCAATTTCGGCACGGGGGCAAACAATTTCGTTTCCGCGCTGGTCATCCAGCCGTGGGATGAAAAGCTGCTGATCGGCGGCGCGTTTTCCTCGGTGGACGGTCAGGCCCGCAGCGGCGTGGCGCGGATCAACGCCGGCGCCAATGGCACGGGGGCCGGCAGTTTCGAGTTCACGGCGCTGACTTACCTGACGGATGAAGATGCCACCAACACCATTGTCACGGTGGTCCGCCGTGGGGGACTGACCGGCACGGCGACGGTGCAACTGGCCACGAGCAACGGTTCGGCGGTGCAGGGCGTGGACTACGTCGGCCTGACGAACACGCTGTCGTTTGTCAACGGCCAGAACACGACGAACATCTTCATCCGCATCCTCGACAACCTGGTGGCCAACCCGAACAAGACCATCGTGCTGACGCTGTTGAATCCCTCACCGGGTGCCGGCTTGGGCGCGGTGAATCCGGCGCTGATCACCATCGTGGACAATGACAGCCTGCTCGGGTTCTCGGCCTCGACTTTCTCCGTCACTGAAAGCTCCACCAACGCCACTATCACCGTGGTGCGCAACGGCGGCTCGGCGGGCGCCGTGTTCGTCTCCTATGGCACGGCCAGTGGCTCGGCCTTGGCGGGCCTGGATTTTGTCGCCGTCAGCAATCAATTGTCGTGGGCGGCTGGTGATGTGGCCCCGAAGACATTTGATGTTCCGATCCTGCAGGACAACTTGGTGGAAGGCGATGAAACGGTGGTGCTGACGCTGTCCAATCCGGGTGGCGCGGCCTCCCTCGGGCTGACGACGGCCGTGCTGAAAATCGTGGACGATGATTTCTCGCCTGGCCTGCTTGGGTTCGCCACGAATGCCTTCATCGTAACCGAGAACGTGGGGAATGCGGTCATCACGGTGGTGCGCACCAACGGCGGCACCGGCCCCGTGTCGGTCCAGTTTGGGACGGCCAACGGGTCGGCCATCGCCGGTATTGATTACGTGGCCACCAATGGCTTCCTTAATTTCTCCGACGGGCAGACCAACAAGACCTTCAGTGTCACAGTGATCAACGACTCGATCCCCGAGGGGGATGAGTCCGTGCTGCTCACTTTGTCCAACCCCGGCAACGGGGCCGGCCTGGGACTGGCCAGCGCAGTGTTGCTGGTCCGGGATGATGAGATCAGCAATGGCATCATCGGCTTCAGTTCGTCGGCCTACACGGTTTCAGAGAGCTCGGGGTCTGCGGCCATCACGGTGATCCGCACCAACGGCAGCCAGGGGACGGTCACGATCAACTTCACGACCTCGGATGGCACCGCCAAGGCGGGATCGGATTACACGACCACCAGCGGCACGCTGATCTTCCCGGACGCGGTGACCAACATCACGTTCAACATCCCGGTCCTTGACGACCCGCTATTGGAAACCAACGAAGTGGTGAACCTCACCTTGAGCAATCCCACGGGGGGAGCCTCGCTGGGGCTGGCCAATGCCTTGGTGACCATCGTGGATGATGACTATCACCCGGGAACTTTCACCTTCACCGGGGCGAACTATCTGGCCAGAGACCAGGAAAGCTCACTGCTCCACCGGGGCTTTCGCCATCACAACATCCCCGGTGTCCTGGTGACGGTGACGCGGACCGGCGGTCAGGACGGCATTGCAACCGTGGATTTCACCACCACCACCAACGGCTTTGTGCTGGGAGCTCAGCCAGGAATTAATTTTATTGAAACCAATGGCACGCTTACGTTCCTGGATCACGAAATCGCGAAGAGCTTTGTGGTGACGATCTTGGGAGGCCGGGCCATCACAAACCTAACCACCAACTCATTGGTCGACTTCGGTGTGGCGCTGAGCAACGCCACCGGAGGTGCCACGATTGGCGGATTGCCGACGGCAAGGGTGAGCATCGAAACCATAGGCCGAGGGCCTTACTGGGGCCGGCGAAACTATCGCGTGCGCGAGGACATTGGCAGCGCATCGCTGACCATCTTTGATGTTCCCAGTTCCACGACGGTCACGTTCGCCAGTCCGTTCCCCAACACCACCACGGAGCACATGGCGGGTTCCGATTTCGCCACTCCGGGCGCTGATTTCGATGACACGACAATTCCCGTGCCAACAGGCCCGGCGGTCACCATCAGCGTGCCCATCCATGATGACTTGATTGCGGAATTCAACGAAGATGTCATCGTCCAAACCCGCGTGAACGGGCAGTTGTATGATGAAGCGACGTTGACCATTCTCGACAACGACGATACGGCAGGCGCCATTGATCGGGAGTTCAACCCGGACTATGATGACCGCACCTCCCCGCCGCAGAATTCGGCCCCCGGCGCAAACAACACGGTGTTTGCGATTGGGGTCCAAGCGGATGGCAAGTCGGTCATCGGCGGTGACTTCACGGCAGTGAACACCATCCAACGCAACCGGATTGCCCGAATGAACGTGGACGGTTCGCTGGATGCCACGTTCAATCCCGGTGTGGGGGCCAACGATTTCGTGGCTGCCATCGGCGTCTATCCTTATTTCACCAATGCGGTGGTTACTTTCGCCACGAACATCAGTGGTATTCCGGCAGTTACGAATCTTGTTCCGGTGGCTACGAACCAGGTCGCAGGAACCAACAACGGCAAGGTCGTGTTCGGGGGTGGCTTCACATCCTTCAACGGAGTGGCGCGCAGTTTCATCGCGCGGGTGGATGCCAACGGGACGCTGGATTCCACCTTCAACCCGGGCATCGGGGCTGACCGGCCGGTGCGGGCTCTGTTTGTTTACACCAATGGCGCCTTCAATGGCCGGGTGCTGATCGCGGGTGATTTCACGACCGTGAACGGCACCAACCGAAATCATGTGGCCCGGTTGAATGTCGATGGGAGCCTGGACACCAGTTTCAATCCCGGCACGGGTGCCAACGGGCCCATTTACGCCGTGCGAGTGCAGGTGGACGGGAAAGTGGTGGTGGGCGGCGACTTCACTTCCTTCAATGGTGTGCCGCGAAACCGGGTGGCCCGGCTGCTGGCCACCGGAGCCTTGGACATCAGCTTCAATCCCAGTGCGGGGGCTGACGGGACGATTTTCGCGCTTGGGCTGGAACAGTCGTCCCAGGCGATTCAGGTGAACCGCCTGGCTTCTGGTGGTGCGGCTGAGGATATCTTCGATGTGAACACCCAGGGGGCTGTCTCCGGCACCATCACGATCAATTACGATTTTCTCCAGGTTCCCGACTACATGCATGTCTATTACGGGACCAACCAACTGCCGGCCAATCGCATCTATGACTCGACTTTCACCAACGGGGTGAACTCCGTGACCATCCCGTTTGGTCCCAGCCCTCTTTTGGGCACCAATTCGATTCTGCGCATCGTCATGAACGAGGGGAACAACACGAATTTCGGCACGCTCTGGTCTTACGATGCTACGATTGTCACCAGCGCCAACGGGACGGAGAAAATCATCATTGGCGGAGAATTCAACAATTTCGACCTGCGCCGCCGCAGCAAGGTGGCCCGCCTGAACGCCGACGGCTCCCTCGACACCAGCTATTCTCCGGGGAGCGGTTTTGACGACACCGTCCTGGCCATTGAAATGCAGTCCAACGGCCAGGCGATCCTAGGCGGATTGTTTGTGGATTTCAACAGCACGCGGCGGGTTGGAGTGGCCCGGCTGCTCCTCAATGGAACGTTGGACACCACCTTCATGGATTCGTCTTTCGCCCATTTCGTCGGCCTGATCAATCTCACCAACGGGTTGCCCAAGAATTTTGTCGCTGCGCTGGGCCTGCAGTCCGCGACGAACACGATCCCAGCCGGGCGAGCCGGGCCGAACGCCGTCTCCGCCGTCACGGAGGATGTGATGATCGGCGGCTCTTTCCAGATGGGCGGCGGCGGCATGCGCGATGTTTCCAACGTCGTCAGCCCTGGATTCTATGGCACGAACTCTCTGACTGAGCGAATCATCGCGGGTTTTGACCGCACGGACAAACTGGTCCAGCCGGGCGTCTTTCCCCGCGCGGACATCCGCAAGCGGAGCAACGTCGCGCGGCTGCGCGGCGGAGCCGTGCGCGGGCCGGGCAATGTGGAATTCACGCAGTCGAACTACACGATTGATGAGGGGGCGGGCAGCATCTTCATCACCCTCGCCCGCACCAACGGCATTGTGAACGGTGACCCGCCGATCGGTCCGGTGGTGGTGAATTTCAATACTGCGGACCAGCCGTTTGGTCCCGGGGCGGGGGTGGCCGGACAAGATTACATCACGGCGCGGAACAGTCCTGCCTGGCCGTTGAGCGGCGGACGGCCCAGCGATGGGGCCACCGGCCCGAACAACCTGTTGCGCGGCGGCACGGATGTGTTCGTGGCGGTTTTGGAGGATTCCGTCGTTGAGGGTGATGAGGCGGTGGACTTGGTGCTCTCGGTGCCGGACGGGCTTCTGTTCCTGGCCGGCGAGCGCGTGGCCAATGCCGTTGCCTTGGGCGTCGCGCGGACCACGCTCACGATTGTGGACAATGATTTCAATCCCGGCGTGCTGACCTTCCCGCTGGCGACCTACCGGGTGGATGAGAACATTGGTTCGGCGATCGTCACCGTCATCCGGACCAATGGCAGTGCCGGGCCGATCTCCTGCGACTACGCGACGGTCATTGCCGGCAGCACCGCCACGGTGGGGGGCGACTATACGGCCACCAGCGGCACGATTTCCTTTGCCTCCGGGCAGCTCACCAACACGTTCAGCGTGCCGATCGTGGATGATGCCACCGTGGAACTCGACGAGACCATTGTCCTGCAACTGCTGAATCCCCGTGGCGGGGCCTCGTTGGGCCAGACCAACGCCGCCATCCTGGTCATTGACAATGATTTTGCGTCTGGCCGGCTCAATTTCTCCCAGGCCAGCTACACGGTGGCGGAGAATGCGGGCACCGCCACGATCACGGTGCTGCGTTCGGGTGGCAGCCAGGGTGCCTTGACTGTGCTGGTGGCGGTGACCAACGGCACGGCCATCTCGCCCGTGGACTTCATCGCAGCCACCAACACACTGGTCTGGGCCGCCGCGGATACGGTCAGCAAGACGTTCTCGGTCGCGCTGGTGGACAATGCGAATGTGGACGGCAACCGGACGGTGGGCATGACGCTGTTCAACGCCTCCGTGGCTGGCGCCCTGGGCAGCGTGACCAACGCGGTGCTGACGATCGCGGATGACGATGCGTTCGGCAGCCTGGCTTTCAGCCGGCCGATTTACACGGTGAATGAAAACGGTTCCAACGCCATCGTAACGGTGGTGCGCCTGGGCGGGGTGGCGGGCACGGTCAGCGCCCGTTATGATACGGTGACAGGGGGATCGGCCATCGCAGGTTCTGATTATCTCAGTGTCTCAGGCGCGTTAATCATGGTCCCGGGCCAGACGAGCACCAATTTCCTCGTCCCCATCCTGGACAATGCGCTGGCGGATGGGACCCGTGTCATCAACCTGGCCATCTCGAGTCCCACGAACGCCACGCTGGGCTTCCCCACCACGGCCAAGCTCCAGATTCTGGATGACGAGTCGGTCAACGTGCTGGCGGGCTCGTTCGACACCAGCTACACCTCCTCGGGTGCGGACAGCGCCATTTATGCGCTGGCCTTGCAGCCGGATGGCAATCTGGTGATGGGTGGTGATTTCACGGCTGTGAACGGGGTGGCGCGGA
The DNA here is from genome assembly GCA_964496695.1 of uncultured Klebsiella sp. Taxonomy (GTDB): domain Bacteria; phylum Verrucomicrobiota; class Verrucomicrobiia; order Limisphaerales; family SXTU01; genus SXTU01. Next base: position 63,990 of record CAZCBE010000010.1, on the reverse strand, counting down.
ACCGGCTCGCCCGGCTGGATGCCAACGGGGCGCTGGACCCCGTGTTCAACCCCGGGGGGGCCAACGGGTCCATCCGTTCCCTGCTGGTCTATGACCGCGGCTTGAACACCGGGCGCATCCTGGTGTCCGGTTTCTTCACGCAGGTCAGCGGCACCAACCGGGCCCGTATTGCCCGCTTGAATCAGAGCGGTTCCGTGGATCTCACCTTCGATCCGGGCGCGGGCGCGGACAACGCGATCTATGCCTTGGCGCTCCAGCCGGATGACAAGGTGGTCATTGGCGGCGGCTTCAGCACGTTCAACGGCATTGGGCGCAATTTCATCGCCCGGTTGAACGCCAATGGCACGATTGACAACACCTTTGATCCGGGCACGGGGGCGAACGGGCCGGTCTTTGCCGTGGCCGTGCAGCCGGATGGCAAGGTGCTTATCGGCGGTGACTTCACGACGGTCAACGGCGTGGCCCTCACGAATCTGGCGCGGTTGAATTCCGACGGCAGCGTGGATCCCAGTTTCAACATCGGGATCGGGGCCAGCAGCACGGTGCGGTCCATCTTGGTGCAGACGGACGGCAAGATACTGATGGCCGGCTCCTTCACCAATTACGCCGGGACGGCGGTTGGGCGCGTGGCGCGCGTGTTCCCCTCCGGGCAGTTGGACACCAGCTTCAATCCCGGTGGCGTGGGGGCGGACAATGCGGTGTTCTACATGACCATTCAGGGCGACGGAAAGATGCTGCTGGGCGGTGATTTCACGCGGTTCAACGGCGTCGGCCGGAACCGGTTCACCCGGCTGCACCCGGATGGCACCACGGACCCGACGATCAACATCGGCACCGGCGCAAACAACTTCGTCTCGGCCATCGCGGTGCAGACCGATGACAAGATCCTGCTGGCGGGCGGCTTCACTTCCTTCAACAGCGTGCCGAAGAACTATCTGGTGCGCCTGAACGGCGGGGTGATTGCCGGGCCGGGCAAACTCGAGTTTACGGCCGCCAATTACTTCGTGGCAGAGAACGGGGGGGCGGCGACCGTGACCGTGCGGCGGGTTGGCGGCACTACGGGGGCGGCGTCCGTGTTCTTCGCCACCTCGGACGGCACGGCCACCACGAACGGCATCCATTACACGAACATCACCGCCACGTTGAATTTCCCGGAAGGTGAAACCTCCGTCTCCACCAATATTTTCGTGGTGGACGATTCGGCCGTGAACTCCGACCGGTTCGTGAACCTGACCATTTCGAATTTCACCGGGGCAGGTGTGGGTGGCCAGACCAACGCGCTGCTGACCATTGTGAATGACGACGGACGGCTGGGCTTCAACGCCGCCACCTACAATGTCAGCGAGGTGGTGGGCAGCGGCAGCGCCACCATCACGGTGATTCGCACGGGCGGTGCCACGGGACAGGCCGCCGTGCAGTTTACCACCACCGCCAGCGGCACGGCGACGCCGAATGTGGACTTCGTGCCCGTGAGCGGCACCCTCCAGTTTGCAGCGGGCGAGACCGTCAAAACATTCAGCGTGCCCATCATCGACGACATACTTCTCGAGGGCAACGAGACCATCAATTTGGTGCTGACCAACCTGACGGGCAATGCCGTGCCAGGACAAATGGATGCCATCCTGACCATCGTGGACAACGACGTGGCGCCCGGCGTGTTCAATTTTGCGCTGAACAGCTATCTGACTAATGAGAGCGACGTGATCGTGCTCGCGCAGATCATTGTCACGCGCACCAATGGCAGCAGCGGCGTGGTGTCGGTGGACTACCGCACGGGCAACGGGACGGCGCTCGCCGGTCAGGATTATCTCGCCAGCAGCGGCACCCTTTCCTTTGCCGACGGCGAAATCACCAAGACGTTTGTCGTCCCCATCCTGCCGGACGCGGTTCAGGAAACCAACGAGACGGTGTTCCTGGATCTGCTGAATCCCACGGGTGGGGCGATCATCGGCTTCCAGAACTCGGCCGTGCTGACCATCATCAACAATGACATCCTGATCTACGGCAATCTGGTGTTCAGCAGTGCCACCTACACCAACCGGGAGAATGACGGAGCGGCAGTGATCACGGTCCGCCGCATCGGCGGAAACTCGGGCCCGATCGGCGTCGATTACACCACCACGCTGACTGGCACGGCCACGCCGGGCTATCATTATGCCTCGGTGAACGGTTCGCTGACCTGGGCCAACGGCGATTCCTCGGACCGGCTGATCACCGTTCCCTTGTTCAACAATTCGCTGGTGGACGGCGACCGGACCGTGGGGTTGGCGCTATTCAACCCGATCAACGGTTCCAGCCTGAACATTCCCAGCACCGCGTTGCTGACCATTCAGGACGATGACTCGGCGCCGGGTGTGCTGGGCTTCGCGTCCGCCGTCTTCAATGTCAACGAGAGTGCGACGAATGCGCTGATCACCGTGATCCGCACCAACGGGTTCACCGGCACAGTCGGCGTGCAATACGCGACCTTTACCAACCTGAATGATTCGGCCGTGGCCCACCCCGGCTTCGGTCCGCAATTGCCCGGCCAGCACTACACCAACACGTTTGGCACCTTGGTCTTCACCAACGGCATGACGAATCTGACCTTCGCGGTGCCCATCATTGACAATGCGCAGCAGGACGGAAACCGCACCTTCAGCGTCCGGCTGTTTGGCGCGACAAACGGGGCGCTCGTCGGGTTCAGCAACGCCGTGGTTCGCATCGTGGACAATGAGAACAGCGCCGGGACGGTGGACACGGGCTACATCACCGGTTTGGGCGCCAACAGCCTGGTTGCTTCCATCACCCTCGCCACCAACGGCCAGGCCGTGCTGGGCGGTGATTTTACGGCCTTTGCAGGGACGGCGCGCCAAAACGTGGCCCGCATCAATACGGACGGCAGCTTGGACAACGGGTTCGACGTCGGCGTCATCGCCATCGGCACCAACCTCCCCTTGGGAACGGTGCGTGCCGTCGGCGTTTACACCAATGGGTTGAACGCCAACAAGGTGGTGATCGGCGGCATCTTCGAAACGCTCGGCGGCAACGTCGGGCGCACCAACATCGCCCGTTTGAACGTGGACGGGACACCAGATCTGACCTTCAATCCCGGCACCGGCGTGAACAACGCGGTCAACGCCGTGGCCATCCAGAACAACGGGCGTGTGGTGCTGGGCGGAACTTTCACGGCGGTCAACGGCTTCAGCCGCAATTTCATCGCCCGCCTCAATTTCGACGGCTCCGTGGACTCCACGTTCGACGCCGGGGCGGGCCCGGATGCCCAGGTGCGGGTGGTGGCCGCGCTCAACGACGGACGCATCCTGATCGCGGGCGACTTTGACGCCGTGGCTGGCGTGCCCAGCCGCCGGATCGCGCGCCTGAACCCGGACGGCACGCTGGACCCGACTTTCCGGCCGGGCACCATGATCACCAACGGCACGGTGTTCTGCGTAGCGCAGCAGGTGAACGGCCAGATTCTGGTGGGCGGGCAGTTCACGGCGACCAACGGGGTGGTGGCCCGGACCAATCTCGTGCGCCTCAACGCGGACGGCAGCCTGGACACGACCTTCAACATTGGCAGCGGCCCGGATGACTTCGTGGCGGCGGTCACGATCCAAAACGACGGCAAGATACTGGTGGGCGGTGCCTTCTCCAACTTCGGCGGTTTCGCGCGCAACCGCATCGTCCGTCTCGACGGCAATGGCGCGGTGGATCCCACCATCAATCTAGGGACCGGAGCGGACAACTTGGTGGCGGCGCTGGCGGTGCAGACGGACACCAAGATCCTGGTAGGCGGGGCGTTCACCAGCTTCAACGGCGTGCCGCAGGGCCGCTTCACACGGCTCCATGGCGGACAAAATGCGGGGGCCGGCCTGCTCGTGTTTGCGGCGCCGGTCTTCACGGTCAGCGAAGCGGGGACCAATGCCACCATCACCGTGCTGCGCACCGGCGGAACCAGCAACACGGTTTCGGCTGACTACACGGTGATCAGCGGCGGCACGGCCTTGCCGGGGGTGGACTACATTCCGGTCGGCGGCACGCTGTTCTTCGGCCCGGGCGAGACGCTGCGGACGTTTGTGGTGCCGGTGATTGATGACGCCATCGTGCGTCCAGGCCGCACCGTGATGCTCACCCTCTCGAATGCAACGGGCGGGGCGGCCCTGGACATTCCGCCGACTGCGGTGCTGGTCATTGCCGAGAATGACTCCCAGATCGCCTTCTCCTCGCCCTCCTACAGCGTGGCGGAAAATGGCACCAATGCCGTGGTCACCGTGGTGCGTTCCGGGGGCACCAATGAGCAGGTGACGGTGGACTACTTCACCGCGGGCCTGACCGCCTTGCCGGGCCTGGATTACGCGAATGTCTCCGGCAGCTTGGTCTTCGCCTCCGGAGTGACCACCCAGAGTTTCACCGTCCCGGTCTTCGAAGACCTGGGGGTGGAAGGCAACGAAACCGTCAGCCTGTTCCTCACCAATGCCGGGCCGATCGGCATCGGGGCGCTGGGGACGGTGACCAATGCCACCCTCACCATCGTGGACAATGACTTTGGCGTGGGTGTGCTGGGCTTTGCCGCCACGAACTTCAACGCCTTTGAGAATGGCGGCGTCGCGATCATCACGCTGGTCCGCACCAACGGCAATTCAGGAGCGGTATCGGTGACGTTCAGCACCGTGGACGGGCTGGGCACGGCGACCGCCGGCGTGGATTATCAGAGCACCAACGGGACCATCAACCTGGCCGATGGCGAGGCCAGCAAGGCCTTCCAGGTCCAGTTGCTCGACGATGTCCTGGTGGAAGGCAACGAAACGCTGGTGCTCCGGCTCTCGAACCCGACCGGTGGGGCGATCCTGGGCCTGACCAACGCCACGGTGACCATCGTGGATGACGACGCATTCGGCAGCTTCCAGTTTGCCACCAACAGCTACACGGTGGTGGAATCCGCGGGCAGCGTGACCATCACGGTGAACCGGGTGGGGGGCATCATCGGGGCCGTCTCCGTGGACTTCTCCACCGTGGGCGGATCGGCCGCCCCCGTGGCGGACTACATCCCGCTGCCCCAGGTGCTGAACTTCGCCTCCGGGCAGACCACGACCAACATCAACGTGGTGATTGTCAACGACCAGGTGGTTGAGCCGGTGGAAACCATCGGGCTGGTGCTGTCCAACCCGACGGCGGGCGCGATTCTGGGCGCGGTCACCAACGCCACGATCACCATCACGGATGATGACATGCAGTTCAGCTTCGCATCCACGAACTACACGGTGTTCGAGGACGGTGCCACCGCAGTGGTGAATGTGATCCGCTACGGGGTGACGAACTTCACGGGCACGGTGAACTACGCGACCGGCGATGGCACAGCGACGAACGGTTTCGACTACACAGGTGTCACGAACACGCTGGTGTTCCAGCCTGGCGTGACCAATACCAACTTCACGGTGGCCATCATTGACAACCAGGCGGTGCAGCCCAACCGGTTCCTGAACCTCCAGCTTCTCAATGCTACACCTGCCAGCTTTGCCAGCGTGGGCACGAATGGCACCGCGACGCTGACCATTGTGGACAACGACAGCACCTTCAGCTTCAGTGCCACCACCTACTCCGTCAGCGAGTCGGTCAGCCTGCTCAACATTCCCGTCCTGCGCTTTGGCCAGAACCCCGGTCCGGTGACCGTGGTGTGCTCCACTGTCCCGCTGGCGGTGCCCAATGCCGCAACGACGGGGGTGGACTACATCGCGGCGGCCGGCACCGTCACGTTCAACCCGAATCAGACTAGCACCAACTTCACGATTGCCATCATCGTGGACCAGGTGCCCGAAGGCGACGAGGTGTTCGGCCTGGCCCTGAGCAACCCGCAGCCTCCTGGCGCGGCCCGGCTGGGCGGGACGAACACGGCGACGGTTACGATTGTGGATGACGACATCGGCATCGGGTTCAGCAGCGCCACCTACACGATCGGGGAAAGCGCCGGCTCGGCCACCATCACGGTGCTGCGCTCCGGCGTGACGAACCTCGGCGTGTCCGTCTCCTTCACCACCAGCAACGGCACGGCGCAGGCGGGCCTCGACTACGTCACCACCAATGCGGTGCTCACCTTCGCCGCGAATGTGACCAGCCGCACATTCACCGTGCCGATCATCAATGACACGGTCGCGGAGTCGCCGGAGACGGTGAATCTGGTCCTGTTCAGCCCGACCGGCGGGGCCTTCCTCACCGTGAGCAACGCAGTGCTGACGATCGTGGACAATGTCGGGGCGATCGGCTTTACGACCGGAAGCTACCTTGTTGGCGAGAGCAGCACCAATGGCGTGGTGCTGGTGTCGCGCTCCGGGGGCAGCTCCGGCGCGGTATCTGTGCAGTATCTTACGACCGGCGGCGGCACCGCCTCGAACGGGCTGGACTACGCCGGCGTGAGCGGCACGCTGAGCTGGACCAACGGCGAGACCGGAGCCAAGTCGTTCCTGGTGCCCGTGTTCAATGACCAGCTTGTGGAAACCACGGAGACGATCAATCTGGCGCTGGCCAACATCACGGGCGGCGCCGCCTTCGGGCTCAGCACCGCTACTTTGGGCATTGTGGACAATGACGGGCCTGGTGGCGTGGATTTCGCCTTTGATCCTGGCGTTGGTTTCAATGATTCCGTGTATGCGGCCCTCCAGCTTGCCAATGGGCAGATCATGACGGCGGGCCGCTTCACCAGCTTCAATGGCACCAATCGGAGCCGGCTGGCACGGCTGAACCTTGATGGCACGCTGGACCTGACGTTCAACCAGGGACTCGGGCCGGACAATGCGGTCAATGTGCTCGCCCTGCAGCCGGATGGACGGCTGGTGATCGCGGGTGACTTTACCTCGGTCGGCGGCACGCTCCGCAGCCGGGTCGCGCGCCTGCTGGCGGATGGCTCGCTGGACACCAGCTTCGCGGTGGGCACCGGGGCGAGCGGCTCGGTGAACGCCATCGCGCTCCAACCGGACGGAAAGGTGCTCATCGGCGGCGGCTTCACCAACTTCAGCGGCACGGCCCGCGGCCGCCTGGCCCGCCTGAACACCAGTGGCTCGCTGGATGTCAGCTTCAACCCGGGCACGGGGGCGAACGGGATCGTCAATGTCATCACGCTCTACACCACGGGCACCAACAGCGGGAAGCTTCTGGTGGGTGGTGCGTTCACGAACTTCAATGGCACCGCCGCCAGCCGACTCATGCGGCTCAACGCGGATGGCTCGATTGACACCACGTTCAGCGCCGGGACCAGCGGGACGGTGGCGTCCCTCGCCATCCAGCCGGACGGGAAGATCGTGGTGGGCGGCCTGTTCGGCGCGGTCAACGGGGTGTCCCGTTCCCGTCTGGCGCGGCTCAACCATGATGGCTCGCTGGATCTCAGCTTCTTCCCGGCGGTGAACGACACGGTCCTCAGCCTCGTGCTTCAGCCGGATGGACGCATCCTGGCCGGTGGCGCGTTCACCAGTGTCAACGGCGACACTGGCACGCCGCCCGCCCCGGGCGCCACGGTGACCTTCCGGGAGCGCACGGGCGGGGTGGTCACCCTGACCACCAGCGGTTCGCACAGCCTCGCGATTGGGTCGCGGGTCACGATCAACGGGGTGGCGGCCGGCTTCGACGGCACCTTCACGGTGACGGCGGTCCCGGCGGCGACCCGCTTCAGCTATGCGGCGGCCGGTGCGGATGCGGCGGTCACCGCCGTCACGCCCGGCGGTTCATTCTCCGCCACCGGCACTGCGGTGGGCCGGATCACCCGCTTCCAGGCCGATGGCACGCTGGATGCGACGTTTGTCAGCGGCGCGGGCGCGGACGGTCTGATCTACGCGGTGCTGCTTCAGTCTGACTTCAAGGTGGTGCTGGCGGGTGACTTTACCACCGTCAACAGCGCGTTGCGCGGACGCATCGCGCGGCTCAACGGCAACTCGAACATGCCGATCAACACCACGCTGGGCGGGGGCGGCTTCAGTGGCGGCCAGTTCCTGCTCACGATCACCGCCGAGCCGGGGCGCGCCTACCGCGTCGAATACTCGACCGACCTGCGGACTTGGACGGTGCTCAGCACGGTCAACAGCAGCCAGGGCACCGTCACGGTGACAGACACCACCTCGCCCGGCAGCGCGCGCCGCTTCTACCGCGTCATCCAGTTGCCGTAGTTCCGGCTGGCGCTCAACCTGAAATCGTCATACGGCCCGCAGGCAACTGCGGGCCGTCTTGGCTGAGGGAGGATGAACCCGCCGTGACAAGCCGCGCCCGTCCCGCTACGCTCACGCTGATGTTGCTCCCGGAAAACTCCGGTGTCCGCGCCCGCGCCTGATGAAGACGCTGCATCTTTATGTCAGCCGCCAGGTGCTGGGCACGCTGGCCATGACGGTGGCGGTGTTCACGGGCCTGTTCCTCATCGTCAATGTGCTGAAGGAGATCCTGCCGCTGCTGCTGAGCCCGCAGGTGCCGTTGTTGAACGTGCTGCAGGCGGTGGCCATGCTGCTGCCCTTCGGGCTGGTTTTTGCGCTGCCGATGGGCTTGCTGACTGCGACCCTGCTGGTCTTTGGCCGGCTGAGCGCGGACCAGGAGCTGACCGCCGTGCGGGCCGGGGGGGTGAGCCTGCTGGCGCTGGTCACGCCTGTGCTGTGGATCGGGGTGGTGGCCAGCGCGGTCTCCGCGTATGCGACACTGGAGGTGGCGCCGCGCTGCCGCGTGGCCTTCAAGGAAATGTCCTACGCCTTTGGCATGGCCCGGCCCACGGCACTGCTGGTGGAGCAGCGTTTCACCGACTTTCCTGGCGTGAGCACTAGCTGGAGCGTTTACGTCGGTCGGCGCACGGGGGAGGCGGAATTCGCTAACGTGCTGCTTTACGAGATGCGGCAGGAGCAGTTGACCCGGCGCATCCACGCCCGCCGCGCCCGGGTCACCGCCGACACCGTGGCCCGGCAGATCATCCTCCAGCTCTTTGACGCCGAGGTGTTCACCAAGTCGCTCGCCTCCGGCGGCGACCCGGCCCCCGCCGGCCCCGCCACCAACGCCGCCGCCGGTCCGGCGGGCGAGTGGAACATGGTCGGCTTCGAGGAGGCTCCGCCCGTGCGCCTGGATCTGTCCGGTCTGCAGCCGGCGGAGGGGAAGCCAAAGCTCAGCGAGATGACGTTCCGCCAGCTCCTCGCCGAGCTGCGCGAACGCCGAGCGCAGGGCGTGGACGCCACGCCGGTGCTGGTGAACCTGAACCGGCAGGTGGCCTTCTCCTTCGCCTGTGTGAGCTTCACGCTCATCGGCATCCCGCTGGGTCTGCGCGGGCACCGGCGGGAGACCAGCTTCGGCATCGCGGCGGCCTTGATCCTCACGATGGTCTATTACAGCTTCATCATTTTGGGCCAAGCCTGGGAGACGCGGCCAAACCTGCACCCGCAGTTGATCGTGTGGGTGCCGAACTTCCTCTTTCAAGGCATTGGTGGCTGGCTCCTCTGGCGGGCCAACCGCGGTCTCTGAGGACGTTTTCGGCGTTGACCTTTTAAGTGCGCGGCGTTGAATCCAGCCATGCAGCTTCTCACCCGCTCTCGTCCTTTCCGCAGGCAGGCCATGCTGGTGCTCTCCGTCCTGCTCGGGACCGCCGGCCTCCGGGCCGAGGTGAAGCTGCCGGGCATCTTCTCGGACAATCTGGTGCTCCAGCGAGATCTGTCCCTGTCCTTTTGGGGCTGGGCCGACGAAGGTGAAATGGTCACGGTGGAATTCCAAGGACAGAAGGCCACCGTCGCCGCGTTCCGGCAGTTGCCGAATCCGTTGAGCCGGTGGCAGCTCCGGCTTGGGCCGTTCAAGGCCAGCGCCACGCCCGCCTCCCTGATCGTGTCGGGCAAGAACCGGATCGAGCGCAAGAACATCCTCGTCGGCGACGTGTGGGTCTGCAGCGGCCAGTCGAACATGGAGTTTCCGCTCAACAAATCCGCCGAGGGCGAGAAGGAACTGGCTGCAGTCAATCAGCCGCTGATCCGGCTGCTGACCATCCCGCGCGCGAAGGCGGGCGAGCCGGCTGCGGATCTGCGCGTTTCCTGGCAGGAGTGCCGCACGCCGGGGGCGTTCTCCGCCGTGGGCTACTACTTTGGGCGGGATCTCCAGAAGGCCGTCGGTGTGCCCATCGGCTTGATCGGGGCCTATTACGGCGGCACTCCGGCGGAGGCCTGGGCTTCGCGCGCCACGATGGGCGGGCACCCGGACCTGCGCCGCGATTTCGCCGAGCGCTTCGAGCGGATGCGCAACGACTACGCGGGGGCCCTGCAGAAATTCGCCGCCGAGGCGGATGATGCCAAGAAGAAGGGCAAGCGCCCCGCCGGCCAGGCACCGAAGGCTCCGGTGATGCCGGTCTGGCTCGGCTCGGAATTGTATAACGGCATGATCGCGCCGCTCACGTCCTACGGCATCCGGGGCGTCATCTGGTATCAGGGCGAGGCCAATGCTGACCGCGCCTCCCAATACAGCGTGCTCTTTCCCGAACTCATCAAGGGCTGGCGCGCCGCCTGGGGGCAGGGGGATTTCCCGTTTCTTGCCGTGCAGCTCGCGCCGTTTGACAAGGGCCGCAACCGCCCCGTGGAGCAGATCACCGCGGCACCGGCGGATTCCGACTGGGCGCGGCTCCGCGAGTCACAGGTGCAGACGGGCAAGGCCGTGCCCAACTATGCCCTCGTCGTCACCACGGATGTCGGTGACAAAGATGACATCCATCCGACGAAGAAGGAGCCGGTCGGGGTGCGCCTCGCCCTCGCCGCGCGGGCCGTGGCCTACGGGGAGGCGCTGGTGGCCAGCGGCCCGGTCTTCAAGGAGCACGCGGTGCAGGGGGACAAAATCGTGCTGCGCTTCGACCACGTCGGTGCGGGTCTGGAGGCGCGCGGGGGCAAGCTCACCGGCTTCGCCGTCAGCGGGGAGGACAAGCAGTTCGCCTGGGCGGACGCGCAGATCCAGCCGGACAATTCCATCGTCGTCAGTGCCGCCACGGTGAAGAAACCGGTCGCCGTGCGCTATGGCTGGGCGGACTTTCCGGTCGTGAACCTGTTCAACAAGGAGGGCCTGCCTGCATCGCCGTTCCGCACCGATACCTTTCCTCCTGCGGCGGCACCCAAGAAGGAAGAGCCGAAAAAGCCGTAGAGGGGCGAGACGAAAGTCCTGAACCTCGCGTGGCGCACGCACGGAGTCCCGGCTTCAGCCGGCGTGGCGTTCGATCTTTCAGGACCGCTGGCGCGCAGCGTCTGAAGCTGATCAGCTTGCCGCCGGCTAAAGCCGGGACTCCGTGCGCGGTCCGCAGTGAGGAAGAGCGCTTGCGAAAACCTTGAAACGGCTTGGCTTGCCTGGCTCGCAGGCAACTTGCCCCGGCTTCGCGTCTTTGCGCCTTTGCGTCAAAACGAGCTGATCCTTGGTTTAGGCCGCCAGTTTCACCGCCCGCTTCAGCTTTGCGCTGCGCACTGCCGCGTCAACGATCTCCTGGCCGATGCGGCTGATACGCAGGCTGACCGGGCCTTCGAGCGGTTTGCCCGCATCGAGGCAGTGCAGGAGATACTGCACGGGATTCTGGTGCGGTGCCTTTGGCGCGGGCGCGGCGACGCGGTGGGGCAGGGGACGCTTGCGCGTCTGCACCGTCACATGGTCATCGTAATCGTAGTTGCTGATCGTTCCTTCCGTGCCGGCGATGACGAACCCGCAACGCGGCTGCGGCTGGATCGTCCACGGGTCGGTGAACGTCCCCCAGCGCGTCTCGAACTTTGACAACCCGTGCGCGTAGCGCGCCACCACGATGCTGTGCTCGTCCACCTCGAGGCCCGCCGGCTCGTCCACCGTGGCGGTGACTTCGAGAGGGCGCTTCCCGCCTTGATACCAGGTGCACAGCGTCGTCCCGTAGCCGAGATAGTCCAGCAGCGAGCCGCCGCCATGCGCGCGCTTGTAAAACCACGAGCCCGGCTTCTCCTTCGCGACCTGCGCCGGCGTCTTCACGTCCTTGTCCGCGCCGTGCCAAAGCGGGCCGCGGTTGCCGCCGAAGTGCCAGACGTTCGTCACTTCGCCGATGAAGCCCGCGTCCACCAGCTCAAACGCCTTGCGGTGCGACTGCACCCATTGCAGCGGCCAGTTGATCATCAGCGTTTTGTCCTTGGGCATCGCGGCGATCATCGTATCCGCCTCCTTGAGGGACGCGGCGAAGGGTTTCTCCACCATGATGTGCGGGCCGTAGGGCGCGACCTTCTTCACCCACTCGCCGTGCTTCGACGCGGCGGGGCAGAGGATGACCACGTCCGGCTTCGTCTGCTCCAGACAGGCGCGGTAGTCCGTGAACGCGCGCTCGCCCGGCACGAGGCCCTTGCGCACGACTTCGGCCATCCGCTCCGGCTGTTCGTCGCTCACGCCGACGATCTCCGCCTGCGGATGCTCGTGGGCGTAGCGGAGCAGGTCGCCCATGTGGAAGTGGTCGAAGTTGATACCGGCAATTTTCCAAGTGCGCTTTTTCATGGTGTCGTGTCGGGAAGGTTGCCGCTGAAAGGCCGTCCAGCGAAGCGAATTTTTATCCATGACACCGGGAAATCCACAAAATCATGGGGCTCAGCATCATGGTTTTGTGCCCCATGAATTTGTGAATAAAAGTTTACCACGCCGCACTCATCAACGCTTGACATATTGGCTTTGCGATGCAAAGTGTAAGCCATGGAATCGAACTGGGCCGAGGAAAATCTCCTTGTCATCCGCACCATCATGGAGCGGGCGGCCCTGTATCGGCGGACGCTCGCTCCAGTAATGCTTGCGACGGGCTTGATCGGTCTCACCGCCGGTGGCATCGGGCTGCTGACCCCGGTTCAGACTCCGCTCGCCTTCCTGGCCTTGTGGCTTATCACGGCCATGCTCGCGGTGGGCGTGTCGTTGCTGATCGTTCGGCGCCAGGCCATTACCGCGAAGGAGCCGTTTTCCACCCCGGCTTCCCGACGCGTGATCGGTGCGATGCACGCGCCATTGTGTTCCGGTGCGTGTCTGACCCTGCCGGTCATCGCCTATTGGGGCACGCACCGTGACGTGCCTGCGGACGGGCTCCTGACTGCGCTGCTGTGTGTCTGGATGGGTTTCTATGGCAACGGGCTCAACGCCGCCGGGCAGTATTCCTCCCGGGGAGTTCGCTTGCTGGGATGGGGCTTCATCGGTGCCGGGCCGCTGATCGCCATTCTTTTTGTCGGCGGCTTTCTCGTGCCGGAACTGGGCAGCCGGGTGCTCTGGACCAATCCCCATGCCATCATGGGGGCGACTTTCGGTGGCTTCCATCTCGTCGCCGCCGGCTATCTGTATCTCACTGAATCCCGTCAACCGACGCCGTGAATCCCGAACCTTTTCTCCAGTTAGACCGAGTCATCCATGAAAAGGGGCGCCTCGGCATCATGTCCGCCCTCATCGCGCGGCCGCAGATGGCCTTCACGGAATTGCGCGACCTACTTCAGATGACGGACGGCAATCTCACCTCGCACACACGCACCCTGCAGGAGGAGGGCTACGTGGTGGTGGCCAAGTCCTTCCAAAACAATCGCCCGCTCACCACGCTCGCGCTCACAGCGGACGGCGAGAAAGCCTTTCGGAACTACGTTGCGCTGCTCGCGGAGATCGTCGAGATCACAAAAGAATTCGGCATCGAACCGGCGAAGGTTCCCGTCACGAAATGAATCCCATGTTTGAACGAACTCGAATGCTGTTGGTCATTAACTTTGCAATGCAAACTACGGTGCATCGCAGAGCTGGTAACGGAGTGATGGAGCGATGGAGCGCAGGATCAATGCACCTCTGCCCGCCCCCACCCATCACTCCAATACTCCACCACTCCATTACTCCCTCCTGCCCCTCACCCCTATGAGAATCCTCCGCGCCTCCCATCTCGGCATGTGCTTCGGCGTGCGTGATGCCATCGCGCTCGCGCAAGCCGAAGCCGCCCGCCAGCCGCTGACCATCCTCGGCGAGCTGGTCCACAACGAAACCGTCCTCGCCGATCTCCGCGCACGGGGCATCCGGTTTGCCAGCCAGCCCGCGACGGCGGAGACCGATACCGTGATGGTCACCGCCCACGGCGCGTCCGATGCCGCCAAGACCCGCGCCCGCAAGCGCGGCCTGCATGTTCTGGAAGCCACCTGTCCACTTGTCCACGTCGCGCACCGCGCTGTGCAGATGCTCGCGCGCGATGGCTGGCACCCCGTCATCATCGGCAAGCGCGACCATGTGGAAGTGCGCGGCCTCACCGAAGACCTCGCCGAGTGCGACATCGTGCTCACCGAGGCGGACGTGGCCGCGCTGCGCGAACGTCCGCGCTTCGGCATCGCATCGCAGACCACGCAGCCCATTGAGCGGGTCAGGGAACTCGTCGCGCTCATACGCGCACGCTTCCCGCAGTCGGAAATCCGCTTCGTGGACACCGTCTGCCAGCCCACCAAGCAGCGCCAGACCGCCGCCGATGAACTCGCGCGCCAGTGCGACGTGGTCGTCGTCATCGGTGGTGCGCACAGCAACAACACGCGCGAACTCGTCGCCACCTGCCTGCGCCACTGCCCGCGCGTGCATCATGTGCAAGGGCCAGGGGATTTGCGTGCGGAGTGGTTCAGCGATGCGGAAACGGTGGGACTGACGGCGGGCACGAGCACGCCGGACGGGACGATCGAAGCCGTTACTCAGGCTCTGTGGCGAATGGAGAAATGCGACTGGCCAGAATCTCAACCCGGGCTGGCGGTGGCGGCCTGAGCTTAGACTGATTCATACAAATCAGAACAACGCCTTTAACTTATCACGCCATGAACTACGACAAATGGATCACTCACTTCCGCCGCAATCTGGAGAACCGTCCGGAACCGGACTGGGCCGCGCCGTTCTCGCTGCCGGAGTCCGTCTTGAAGCCGCTGCGTCCGTCGTTCGCCGAGTATCAGCTCGGCGATGGCGGCGGGCCGGCCTGTCTGATCGCGGGCGACGCCGAGCAGTTTCGCAGCAGTTCCCCTCAGATGCGGCAGATTGTAGATCTGTGGTTTGCGGAGGAACGCGAGCACTCCCGGCTGCTGGGCCGGGCGGTGGACCGCATCGGTGCGAGGCGCGTCGAGGGGCACTGGAGCTTCACCGCGTTTCTGGCGTGTCGTCGGGTGATGGGCGTGCGCGCGGAGCTGCAAGTCCTGCTGCTCGTCGAGATCGTCAGCACGGTCTATTACCGGCTGATCCGGCGTCATTGCACGGACCAACCGCTGCGTGACATGTGCGCGCTGATCCTGCGCGACGAGGCGAGTCACATCGCGTTTCATCGTGATCGTCTGGCGGCGGCGGGCGTGTCGAACTGGGGCCTGGGCGGCCTGCTGTGGGAGGGGCAGTTCCGGTGCATGGCCTTGGCGGCCGCCGCAATGCTCTGGCTGAACCATGGTCATTGCCTGCGGACGCTGGGCGCGCGGCCAGGGGAATTCTGGCGTGAGCTGCATCGCGAACTCGCGCGTTTCATCTGGAGACTCGGGCGAACGGTCCAGGCCCGGGCGCACCAGCCGGTGCCGACACCTGAACTCATCGGAAACGCTTGCCCCAGTTCAATCAGAGCCTCCTCACGTCGGCTGCTACCTGTGCCATGATCGCTCCGCTCACCGCCCTCCGTCAGACGCCTGCGTTGCTGCGTGGTGACGTGGAGGCTGCGGTCATGTGGATTCGACTGGGCGAGCGGCAGCGAGTGATCGTCTGGTTGCTGGTCACGGTGGTGGGGGCGGCGCTCTTTGGTGCGGCCATCGGCTGGTGGCGGGCGCCGTTGCAGGCGCTTTACACGGCGGCGAAGTTTCCGCTCGTCCTGCTGCTCACGGCGCTGGGCAACGCGCTGCTCAACGCCATGCTCGCACCGTTGCTGGGCGTGAACCTCGGGCTGCGGCAGTCGCTGCTGGCGGTGCTGATGAGCTTCACCATCGCGGCGGCAATCCTGGGTGCGTTTGCACCACTGCAATTCTTCGTGGGATGGAATGTCCCGTCGTTCGACCTCGAACTGGACTCGGCCTTTCTAGGCTACCGGTTCATGCAGTTCGCCACGGTGTCCTTCATTGCCTTCGCGGGGGTGATGGCGAATGTGCGGCTGCTGCCGTTGCTGCGCGCCCATGCGGAATCGGATGCGGCGGCGCTGCGCGTGCTGTTCGCGTGGCTGGCGGTCAACCTGCTGCTGGGCAGCCAGGTCAGCTGGATGCTGCGGCCGTTCGTGGGGCGACCACAGGACCCGGTGGTGTTCCTCGGAGCCGGCCTGTTCCAGGGAAGTTTCTATGAGACGGTCTTCGAGGCGGTGCGGGCGGTGGTGCTCCAACGCGCGGAGGTGATGCCATGAGCGCGGCGGCCACACTCTTGCGACAGGTGCCCGTGCTGCTGCGCGGCGAGACGGACGCGGTCACGCCCTGGACCGAGACACCTTCAGCATCACGCGTGTCTCTCTGGCTGGCGGTGACGGTGGGCGGCTCCGCGGCGTTTGGCGCGGCGATGGGCTGGTGGCGCGCGCCGGAGCAGGCGCTCTACACGGCGGTGAAACTTCCGCTCGTGCTGCTGCTTACGGCCCTGGGTAATGCGCTGCTCAACGCCATGCTCGCGCCCCTGCTCGGCGTGAACATCGGGCTGCGGCAGTCGCTGCTGGCGGTGCTGATGAGCTTCACGATCGCGGGAACGATTCTGGGCGGGGTCGCGCCGCTGCTGGCTTTTGTGATCTGGAACGCGCCGCCGCTCTCGCAGAGCGAGAGCGCAGGCAGCACGCACGCGTTCATCCTGCTCACCATCGTGGCGGCCATCGCGTTTGCGGGCATCGCGGCAAACGTGCGGCTGCTCCGGCTGCTGGAGCGGCTCGGCGGCAGCGCGAGCGTCGCGCGGCGGGTGTTGTTCGCGTGGCTCGCGGTGAACCTGCTGCTCGGCAGCCAGATCGCGTGGAATCTGCGGCCCTTCGTCGGCTCGCCGGGGCTGGCCGTGCAGTTCCTCCGTGACGATCCCTTCAAGGGCAGCTTCTACGAATCGGTGTTTCGCTCACTGGGCCGGCTGTTCGGGTCGTGATCAAACCATTGCCCGCGAATGACGCGAATGAACGCGAATGAAGATCAAGTGCAGTGCCCGCAAATGGCGCGGAGGGATAGAGCGATGCCGCGCGCGGGCGCAGGGCGGCGCGCGCTATGGAGTGCGGCGAGTTCTCGCCGCTTTCCGCAGGCGACTTGTCGCCGTCGAAGTCTCGCGGCACGTCATTTTCAAGCGGCTCGTTCTGCTCGCGCCAGCGCAGCGACGCGTGACCAGACTCCAGGCTACTTCAGCTCGACGGTGACGAGTCGCCTGCGGAAAGCGGTGACTAGTCACCACACTCCAAGTGTCTGTTCTGGCCTCCACCTCCTCGCGTTCATTCGCGGGCTCATCGCTCTTTCGTAAACCACAAACTAAAAGCACCCCTATGTTAAACACCCCACTGCCCACATCGGAACAACCCTCGCCTGAATCGCCCACGCCGCCCCCGCACTACGGGACGGCGGCGGTGGCACCCCCGCCCCCGCCCCCGTTGCCAGGTGCGCCCGGGGCTGATCCGGCGGAGCGCGTGCCGATCACCGGCATGTTTGGCGCGAGCGAGGCGCTGCTGCGCCAGCCACGCCGCGTGTGGTTCCAGCTCACGCAGGATGGACAGACGCGGCTCACGCTGATGCTGCTGGGCATCGCCGTGCTGTGCGCGCTGGCCTATGGGCTGGTGGTGGGGACGTTCTCCGGCGGCGACCAGCTCTGGGCCGCGCCGGTGAAGATCGCGGGCGGACTGCTGATCTCCGGCGTCATCTGCCTGCCGAGTCTCTACATCTTCGCCTGCCTGAGCGGGGCGCACACGCGGCTGGCCGAGGTGTGCGGCCTGGTGGCGGGCCTGCTCGCGCTGACGACGGTCCTGCTCATTGGTTTTGCTCCGGTGGCGTGGGTCTTTTCCCAGAGCACGGAGTCGGTGACGGCGATGGGCGTGCTGCACCTGGTGTTTGCCGGCATCGCCATTGGCTTCGGCATGAAGTTCCTGGCGCGCGGCTTCGAGCAGCTCAACGCGCAGTTCGGCGACGGCCTGCGGGTCTGGACGATCATCTTCGTGCTCGTGCTGCTGCAGATGACGGCGGCGCTCCGGCCGATCCTCGGCACCAGTGACACGCTCCTGCCCACGGAGAAGAAGTTCTTCGTGAGCCACTGGATGGACGGGCTCAAAGACTCGGGCCCCGGGGTGCGCTCGCGATGAACGGCGTCACCCAAGAGCGGGAAGACGGCCAAGTGAGCATCAATGAAATGCCGATGCACCCCTCACCCCAACCCTCTCCCCTCCTCCGAGGAAGGGAGAGGGAGCTGACATGTGTCGCAGTCCGTCAGTCCCTCACCCATTCCGCCGACAGGCTTTGAAAATTGTTATGACTGCTTTCCTCCTGCAACCCCGGCTGAATCTGATCGTGTGGCTCATCGCCTTCGTCAGCCCGGTCGGTTTCTTTGTGCTCCTGCTGCTGGGCGACCGGCTGGGTCTCGCCAGTCCGCCCGAGGCGCTGGTCGCCACGCTGTTTTACTCCACCCCGCTCGTGGCGCTGGCAGTCTGCGGCTGGGCGGTGTGGAGTTCGAGCCTGTTACCGAACCGCAAAATCGGATGGGCGCTGCTCTCGCTGCTGGGGATCGGGCTTCAGTTCGGTGGATTGGTCGTCCTCATCACGGCGGTGGCGGTGGCGATTTCTGCGCCTTGAACGACCGGCTGCCAACTGTTCCCAACCATCCCTGCAATTTATGAATCCGCTCCTGCGAATCGTGTTTGCACTGCGTCGTCTCCAACTGCCTTGGCTGCTGCTCGGGACGCTGATCCTCGCCTCGGCCTTCGCCGTCGCGATGCTGGCCGCCCGCGTGCTCTACAGCGGACGGGGCTGGCATCTCTATCTGGTGTGGAACCTGATTCTCGCCTGGCTGCCGCTGCTTTTTGCCGTGGCCTTCCACATCGCCGACGAACCGCTGCCGCAATTGCGTGCGCTGCGGTTTGCGTGTGGTTGTGGCTGGCTGTTGTTCCTGCCCAACGCGCCTTACCTCGTCACGGATTTTGTCCACCTCGCCGCCCAGCCGCCGGTGCCGCTGTGGTTCGACATCCTGCTGCTGATGACGTTCGCGTGGACGGGCGTGATGCTGGGCTTCGTCTCGCTGCGCTTGATGCAGGCGCGCGTGGCGTCGCGGTGGGGTGAACGGGCGGGGCAGGGGTTTGTAGTGGTGGCGCTGGCCCTCGCAAGCTTCGGCATCTATCTGGGCCGCTTCCAACGCTTCAACAGTTGGAGCGTCCTGAACCGGCCGCTGGAGGTCTTCGGCGACATGGCACACCGGATCTTTGTGCCCTGGGAGCACCCGAGAACGTGGGGATTTACGGCCTGCTGCTTCGGGTTTCTGCTGCTGGCGTATGGGAGTTGGAGCGGAGCGCTGTGCCAGTCGCTCTGGGCAAAGTGGGAGACGAGAACCAACGAGCCCAAGCCATGAACCACGAACCGACAACCCTCGCCAACCCGGCTCCATTCCTCCCATGGCTAAACCGTGCCGCGTTGCGGCACTGGACCTTCCATGTGTGCGTGAGCGCTGCGCCGAGTTTTGTGTTCATGGCGCAGGCCTCGCCTCGTTGGCCTTGCGTTGTAGGAATGCTGCTGGGCATCGGGTTCTTCATCGTGCTCTACACCGCTTTGGCGCGCTTCACCTATCCCGACGTTGAGCCGGCCAATCTGTGGAGACGCGCAATCCGACTCGGGACAAGGATTCGAACTGGATGCGCGCTGTTGGCCCTGCCCAGCGTGGTGTTGTTTGTGCATGGAAGCGCGAAGTGGCCTTTCTTCCTCTTCCTCCCGGATTACCTTGCTGGAATGGTGGCTTGGTCAATCACGGAGCACATTGGCCGAGCCGAGCCCGTGCGCTGGCTTAGGATTCTGCTCACCGGACCAGACCCCGGCATCCGCCGTGACAGCGTCTGGCTCGGCGACATGGGCTCCGTCATCCCGACTTTTCTCACCACCGTGATTGAAGGCTTCCTGTTGAGCGGCCTGCTCTTCCTCATCGCCTTTGTTTGCCTATGGGTTCTGGAAGTTCGCGCACGACGGGTTGCCAGCATGAACCGTGGAGCGAAGGCAGCAACCAGGGCGACCTGACTATAAGCTCAATCGCGAGATGGAATCAGCCAGGACGCAACGAGGGCGGCACGCACTCTGGAGTGCGGCGAGTTCTCGCCGCTTTCCGCAGGCGACTTGTCGCCGTCGTGCACAGCGATGCGTCCCTGCAGCCGTGCGTCTTGCTGCTGGCGCGAGCCGAGGGAGCCACTGGCGTATGACTCGCCACGGAACTTCGACGGCGACGAGTCGCCTGCGGAAAGCGGTGACAAGTCACCGCACTCCACAGCGCGCTCGTCTCCGGGTGTCCCTGCCGGTAGTCTGAACGACAACAGCCACAACTTGGTCGCATCGCAATTATGCCCTTCCCCGAACCGCAACTGCTCCGCCGCCTCCGCGCCTGGACTGCGTTCTTCATCTTCGGCCTCGTGGTCAGCGGGTTGACGGCCATTCCACTGGAGACGGAGCTGGGCATCCTCGAACGGTTGGTGGGGCAGGGGACCGATGGCTTCGCTGGCTGGATTCACCGCGTCGCGGATGGGTTGCGCGAGACGAATGCGAAGTTTCCCTTCCTCGCCTACGGCACGGACTGGCTGGCGTTTGGGCATGTGGTCATCGCGGTGGTGTTCATCGGGGCGTGGCGCGATCCGGTGCGGAACAAGTGGCTGTTTCAGTTTGGCATGATTGCGTGCGTGGCGGTGGTGCCCTGGGCGTTGGTGTTCGGCGAAGTGCGCGGGATTCCGGTGGGGTGGCGGATGATTGACTGCGCGTTCGGCGTCGTGGGCTTCTTCCCGATGTGGCATTGCTGGCGGCTGGCGAACGCACTGGACACCCAGCCGGGCCAAAAGCAGGATTGACCGTCCCGGCGTGCTTGCTACATTGCGCGCCCTTTGGCGGCAAAATATCAGCCGCCTGCCGTATGCGACACACGATCTCGGTGCTGGTGGAAAACAAGTTTGGCGTGCTCACGCGCGTGGCCGGCCTCTTCTCGGGGCGGGGCTACAACATTGACACGCTCAATGTCGCGCCCACGCAGGACGCGAGCGTCTCGCGCATGACCATTGTCACGCGCGGCGATGACGCGACGCTCGAGCAGATCGTCAAGCAGCTCAACAAGCTGGCCGAGGTGCTCAAGGTCATTGACTTCCGCGACGGCGAATACATTGACCGCGAGCTGGTGCTGGTGAAGGTGAGCGTGGACTCGAAGACGCGCGCCGAGGTGATGCAGATCACCGACATCTTCCGCGCCAAGATCGTGGACGTGCAGCCCAAGAGCCTCACCATCGAGATCACCGGCAACGAGAGCAAAGTGGAGAAGTTCCTCCTGCTCATGCAGACCTTCGGCGTGCTCGACCTCACGCGCACCGGCAAGGTGGCCTTGCCCCGGAAGTAATCCCTTTTCAGTCACGAAACACGCAACACGACCTATGCCCTCAAAAGTCTATACTGACAAAGACGCCGATCTCGGCGTGCTCAAGAACAAGACCCTCGCTGTCCTCGGCTTCGGCTCCCAGGGCCACGCCCACGCGCTGAACCTCAAGGACAGCGGCTGCAACGTCATCATCGGCCTCTACGAGGGCTCCAAGTCCATCGCCGTCGCGCGGGAAAAGGGCTTCGAGGTCGTCCCGACCGCCGAGGCCGTGAAGCGCGCCGACGTGATCATGGTCGCGTTGCCCGACACCAAGCAGGCCGCCGCCTACGAGAAGGACATCGCGCCGAACCTGACCAAGGGGAAGACGCTGCTCTTCAGCCATGGCTTCGCCATCCATTTCAAGACGGTCGTTCCGCCCAAGAACGTGAACGTCATCATGGTCGCGCCGAAGGGCCCCGGCCACATCGTCCGCCGCCAATACACCGAGGGCAAGGGCGTCCCCAGCCTGATCGCCGTGTATCAGAACCCCGGCAAGGACGCGAAGAAGATCGCGCTCGCGTGGGCCAAGGGCATCGGCGGCACCCGCGCCGGCGTGATCGAGACGAACTTCAAGGAAGAGACCGAGACCGACCTGTTCGGCGAGCAGACCGTGCTGTGCGGCGGCTGCACCGCGCTGGTGAAGGCGGGCTTCGAGGTGCTGGTCGAGGCGGGTTACTCGCCCGAAATGGCCTACTTCGAGTGCCTGCATGAGCTGAAGCTCATCGTGGACTTGATGAACGAAAAGGGCATCGCGGGCATGCGCTTCTCGATCTCCGAGACGGCCAAGTGGGGCGACGTGAGCGTCGGCCCGAAGATCATCGACAAGTCCGTCAAGAAGCGCATGGAGAAGGCGCTCAAGGAAATCCAGTCCGGCAAGTTTGCCAAGGAATGGGTGGCCGAATACAAGGGCGGCTATCAGAAATACAACGCCCTGCTCAAGGCGGACGAGACCCACGCCATCGAGAAGACGGGCGAGCGGCTCCGTGGCCTGATGCCGTGGATGCCCAAGCGCAACGTCAAGGGCGTGCAGGCCGCTTACTAAGCGCGAAACGAGGAAATTTGGAAACCGCCGGGAGCGCGAGCAGCCGGCGGTTTTTCCTTCGGTGCGTAGTGCAAGCCTCCGGCTTGCCGTATCGCCGGCGTCCTCGCCGGCTGGTATGCTCGAACGACCGTCATGCCTCGCTCGTCGAAGGGGCCGGCGAGGACGCCGGCGGCACGGCAGGCCGGAGGCCTGCGCTACCTACGCAGCGGTAAAAGTCGCTGCGAAATCGCTTGAACGCGCCCCCCGCTCTGGTGTCCATTGCAGGCGACAACTATTCGATCTATGGCCCTCTACATCTACGAGACGATTCCGAAGAACCCGAAGCAGAAGCCGCGTCGCTTTGAGATTCAGCAGAGCATGAAGGACCCGGCGCTCACCCATGACCCGAAGACCGGCGAACCCGTCAAACGCGTCATCACCGGCGGCTCGGGCAATTGCTTCCGCGGCCTGAGCATCCTCTCGATGAACCGGCCTAAGCGAGGGAAGTGATTAGTAGTTAGTGTTTAGTCCTAATGCCTTTGGGGAATCAGTGGGGAGCAACCCAAAAGGATTCACCACTGCACCGAAGGCCGCCGGCATGAGGGCTGAAAGCCCGTCCGGTGACAGCCCGGGCTGGAGCCGAGCACCGCGAGGCGGAGGCCCGGGTTTACAGTCCCTTTTCGTCACCGCCCTGAAAGGGCGGCACTTGGCACGGGGCCGGAAAGCGTCTCGCCCTTTCAGGGCGGGCGGGCTTACAGCCCTGAGTGGCAGTCCACGCTGCCTCGGTCATGGATATTCCCGAAAAGCATTATGTTTAGTCCGAACACGGCGATCTGCCGACCCTAATCACCAATTACTTTCGCATCGGCACCCAGCCCTGGCCGGGGATGAACTCCCGGCTGCCTTTGTCCGTCTGGCAGCCGGTGGCCATGAGCGTGAGGGCGAGGAGGGCAAGCATCAACAAGCGCGTCATGCCCTTAGCATAAACGGGGTTGTCAGCATCGCAAGTGTGGAGCAGATTCCCCCGGGGTTCCGATGCCGGCGAAGTTCAAATCATTGAAAGGACAGTTTCTCCTCGATGGCGGCAAGCTCGCGGGTTCCTACTTCCACCGCAGCGTCGTCCTCATCTGCCAGCACGACCCCGAAGGGGCCTTCGGCCTCATCATCAATCATCCGACCGAAAAGAAGGTGGGCGAGGCGCTGGTGGCAGATCTGCCCGACACCCTGAAGGATCAGCCGCTCTTTCTCGGGGGGCCGGTGCAGCCGCAGGCATTGAGTTATCTGCATGCTGACACGTTCCTGCCGGATGCGAACGTGATGCCCAACCTCAATCTGGACCACTCGCTGGACGATCTGGTTGAACTGGGCGGTTCCTTCTCGCCTACACAGAAACTGAAGGTCTTCGCCGGTTATGCGGGCTGGTCTCCGGGCCAGCTCGACGACGAGATGAAGCGCGGCGCGTGGCTCACGCATCCGGCCTCGGTGGAACTGGTCTTTGGCCAGGACAACCAGCGGCTTTGGGCTACGCTGGTGCGGGAGAAGGGCTGGCAGTTCCGGCTGTTGTCGGAGCAGCCGGAGGATTTGAACTGGAATTGAAGGGTGCCCGGAAGGCGGAGGTTTTCGCGGCCAAAGGGCTCACGCTCACTTCGGATAATCCCGCCAGAGCCATTTGAGCACGTCGGGGAAGATGCTGCCGCCGTGCTTGCTGTTGTGCGCGCCTTCGCCGAAGTCGAAGCGCACGTCGTAGCCGGCGAACTTGAGCGCGGAGGCCATCTGCTGGTTGCACAGCGGCCAGTCACCGAACTCGTTCTTCACGTCGTCCACGCCGCTTTGCACGGAGACGCGGATGGGCTTGCGCTCGGTCTTGCGAACGAGCGCGGGATAGACGTGGCCGCCCCGGATGTTCGTGTAGCTACCGATGGTGGTGAGGGCCTTGCGGAACTGGTCGGGCCGCTCCCAGCAGACGGTCCACGAGCAGATGCCGCCGCTGCTGGCACCGCAGATGGCGCGGCCTTCGGGGTTCGTGGTGAGCGAATACTGCTTGCTGACTTCGGGCAGGATTTCCTCCAGGAGGAAGCGCGCGTAACGGTCGCCGAGAGAGTCATACTCGAAGCTGCGGTTGCTGACCTGCCAGGGGCTCTTGCCCGGCGGCCGGCCGATTTCGTGGCCCGGATTGAGGAGGACGGCGATGGTCACGGGCATCTCGCCTTTGGCGATGAGGTTGTCGAAGACGATGGGCACGCGCCAGTTGCCTTTGAGGTTCACGTAGTCGTGGCCGTCCTGAAAGACCATCACGCAGGCGGGCTTCTCCGCCTTGTATTGCGCCGGCACATAGACCCACCAGTCGCGCACGGTGTTGGTGAAGACGTTGCTCCGCCACTCCGGCATCTTGATGAGCTTGCCCTGGGGCACGCCGGGCTGCACCTCGTGGTAAGGAGTGATCTTGAACTCGTCAGCGGCGCGGGCGGTCAGGGCAAGGGCCAGCAGCAGCAGTGAAAGAATGCGTTTCATGGTCAGGTGCGGGGATACTGCGGCAGCGGCGGAATGGCTTCAAGCTCCTGAATCAGCCGTCGGCTCCGCAATCCCAGAGGGATTCAGCGGACCGCCGGGTTCGGTAATGGAGGTTGGAGTGCAAGTGCGATGTTAAACAGGGATGTGAAGAGCGCGCCGCAGCGTGGACTGCCAATCAGGGCTGAAAGCCCGCCCGGTGACAGCCCGGGGTGAAGCCCCGGGTAGCCTGGCCAGTGAAGCATGTCCGCCCTGAAAGGGCGGAACTCTTTCCGGCAACGTGCAACGTCCCGCCCTTTCAGGGCGGTGACGAAATGGACCGGGAACCCCGGGCCTCCGCCTCGCGGTGCTCGGCTCCAGCCCGGGCTGTCACCGAACGGGCTTTCAGCCCTGGAGACGGCGGCGTGTGATGCGGTGCGGTAAGAATCCCTTTGGCGGCGCGACGCTTTCCTCAAATAGAAGCTGCGCACAGGATTGGTTTCGCTACCATTCGTTCCCATGAACCGCCGTTGCTCGCTCCACCTCGTTGCCGCCGCCGGACTGACGCTCCCGTTGTGGCTCACCGGCTGCGCCGCTTTCCATCGGACGGCGAAAGTCATTCCGCCGGGCCCACGCCCGTTTGATTTCGCCACGGATACGCTCGCGCTGCCAACGCCGGAGCCGCTGCCGGTGCAGGAGCCGGAACCGCTCTCCGCGCCGGGGCTGCGCCGCCACGTGGATGCCACTGTCACGCGGCAGTTCTTCCTGCACGCACGTTTCGAGCCGAGTCAACCGCCGCCCACGACCACGCGCCGCGTCGCCCTCGTGCGCCAGGTGCTGCGCCGCGACCCGAAGCGGCTTTCGGCGGAACACCAGCGCGTTATCATCCCCGGCTACGCGAACTTGAAGGAGTTCAGCCGATTGCAAGGGCATGTGGTGCGGGCGGAGTCGTGGCTGGTCTGCCCCAGCGTGGCGTGGACGCCAGTGGAGGTGAAGGCGTTTGGCGGCAGTGACACCCGGAGGACGGCGACAGTCAACGAACTCGCGGCGTTGCTCGCGGCCAGCCGCCCGGCCCTCGTGCGGCTGTATCGGCAGCGCGTGCTGAAGTATGACCGCTCGCTGCTGCTCATCAGCGCGCAGGAGGAGAACGGGGAAGTGCGCTTCCAAGCCTATGATCCCGCCGCGCCGAAGCAGCCGGTGCTACTGACTTTCAACCGCGCCAGCCACGCATTTACTCTCTCGGATGATCCCGCCGCCAGTGGGGCAGCGCTGGCCGTTCAGATTCATGACCGGTGAGCGGAGCGCCGCTGGCCCGTAGCTCGACATTCCAATGTCGAGAGCGTGTGGGCTGACGGGGCTTCCCCGAACTCGACATTGGAATGTCGAGCTACCTTGCGTGCTGGAGCCGGGATGTGAACGCCGGGTCGGAGACCGGCGCTCGGCTTACTTCTTCTCCGCCGGCTTGATGAACTGCTTGGCTGAGGGCGGCACGGGATCGCTGGGCGTCGGCTTGAGGTAGGTGTCGTTCAGCTTGTCGCAGGCCCAGAGCAGCCCGCGGGTGACCATGTCGAGATAGCGCGGATCGCCCACGGTGGCGTTGTTGTGGCCGAGCGTGCTGCTGAACACGCGGGTCTTCCCGTAGAGGTTGCCCCAGGTGACGATGGACTCCACTTCCTTCTCCGTGCCGTCCTTCTGCTTGATGACCTGCTTGCCCTTCATCAGCGGGATGGCGGTGGGGAAGACCTTGATGTTGTTGTAGAGTTCCTCGTTCACCGTGGTCCAGCCGGAGAGCGGCTTGGTGATGGCGTGGTTCGGGTCCACGATGGTCACCTGGATGGGCACCTGCGGTCCGTGGCCGGTGGACTGCAGGCCGATGAGGTCGAACCAGAGGGCGTCCGGTGAACCGGGCTGGACCGGGTCGCGGAACTGGCCGACGCGATAGCTGTGCATGGCGCAGTGGAGGTTCACGGCGGCGACGCCGGCCTTGTGCGCGGCGAGGATGTTGTTCACATAGGCGACGTCCTTCACGTCGGCCGAGCATTCATCGTGAACGATGGCGTCGTAGCCCTTGGCCCAGTCGGGCTTCTCATACTTCTCGAACTTCGCCTTGGTGCTGCGGTCGGGCTTCTGCGTGCCGGGTTCCACGGCCACGATGAAGTCCACTTCCACATGGGCGCGCGCCTCGAGGCCTTCCTTCAGGATGACGGGCTGCATCGCGTAGTCATGGCAGCAGCCGCCGGCGATGACCAGGACGCGGAGCGGCTTGGGGGCGGCGGAGGAAGTGGAGGCGGCGATCGTCGCAAGGACGAACAAGGAGGCAAACAGGCGTTTCATAGGTGGCAATTCGAGCACAATGGACGCGGCAATGGAACGGGGAAATTCAACGGAGCAACGCCGGGGCGCAGCTTGACCCTGTCCCCGGAGCGCGGGTCTGCGACCCGCAGCGGCTGCCGCCGTCCGTTGCCCTGCGTATAGGCCAGCAGGACGGAGGATCGGACGTGTCTGCGGGTCACAGACCCGCGCTCCGGGGGATTTCGTTCCTCGGGGGCAGCGCCAGCTGCGCCCGTTCAGGCTGGCTCGCCGGTTTTCCCGGTGGACAACTTCCACAGCGGGGTTAAATTAGAATATGAAAACTAAACTGTTAACACTGCTGATTCTGCTGGGCTTGAGTATCGCTCCGCTCACCCAGGCGGGCGACGAGCGAAAGTTCGGTGATGCCCAGTTCATCGCCTTCCAAGGCGACCAGAAAATCTGGCCGACGGGTGAAGGCACGATGGTCATCCGTGACTACGCGGTGCCCATCTTCATCGGGCTGCCGAAGGTGAAATACACCGTGATGGGCCGCGTTTACGATCCCCGCACCGGCCCCTTTGGCATCGTCGGGCGCGGGCTGGCGGAAGGCCTCTTTTCGGAGAGTGACCGCCGGCGCGATTGTGCGCGTCTGGCCCAGTATCGTGGCGGGCAGGCCCTGCTGGTGACCAACCACGAGCGCATCGTCAAGGCGTTCAACCTGACCTTGGAGGAGATTGAGAAGACTGCGCCGCTCTTCGAGCACAAGGACAAGCTGGTGCTGGTCATCAAGTTCGAGACCGACATCGCCGCCAAGTAACGCCTGGCTGCCTCGTGACCCTGTCCCGGAGCGCGGCTGCGTCCCGCTCGGCGCGGGATCAGCCGCAGGAAGGTGGAAGCGCCGAGCGGTAGCGGAACGCCTCAACGCCTCCGGCCAGGCGCAGCCGCTGCGGCTGGTCGCCGCGACACCGCCGCGTTCCGGGGGGATTTCGTTCCTCGGGGCAGTGTCGTGATGCGCTCCCTCTTCAGGCCAGCGGGTCATTTGAAATTGGACAACGGCGCAGACCACAGCCATCCTGCGGCATAGAAAAATGAGCGCCGATCCGGGCAACCTGAACGCCGAACTGGAAACCCTCAAAGCCCAGGTGCTCATGGTCCATGAGAACGAGCGGCGGCTCACGGACAAGGTCAAGGTCTATGCCGGCCTGCTCATCGGGATCGCGGCCATCCTGGTGATCTTCTCCTGGTCGGCCAGCCAGAAGAACTACGAGAAGGACAAGCTGGCCATCCAAAAGACCTTGGAAACCGGCAACGCGCAGCGCTACGCCCAGTTCAATCAGGAACTGGACGCCACCCTCAACGCCCGTCTGGCCGCGCGCGAGCAGGCCATGGACCGCAAGCTTGCCGAACTGGCCGTGGGCCTGCGCACCCAGCTCAATTCCTTCGGCAGCGTATCCACCAATTCCCAGGCCCAGCAGAACGAGGACTTCAACCGCAAGCTGCTGCTCATGGTGGAGGTGATCGAGAACCGCAACGCCCACCCCTTCGGCCTGCTCTACTTCGACTACGCCATCCGCGCGGTGAACTCGAACCCGAAGAATTTTCTCGCCGCCACGGAATACTTCCTCTCGGCAGCCACTGCCTTCCTCCGGTCCCGGGACGAACTGAATCTGAACACCAGCCTCGCGCGGCTCTCCCAGTTGTGCCTTCCGAACCTCAAGACGGACGACTTCACCTCGCGCCCGCAGGTGGACGAGAAGTTCGCCCAGCTCGTGGACGCTCTCGACAAGGGGAACGTGAACGGCAAATACACCGTGGCCCTGGCCGACCTGCGCCGGGAGTTTTCCGAGGCCAAGAAGCGCACCAAGCCCAAGTAATCAAGCCGCTCAGCCCGACGTGGCCTGACACTCCCGCCGAGCTTGGATCTGCGCTCGCACGGTTCCCCTTGGGCTTTCTCCGTTCCCCGGCTAAACTCCGCCCGCGATGAGTCAAAAGGAAATTCTGGACATCTTGATCGGCTATTTGTGCTTCGTGCCCCTGATCACGATGCACGAGTGGGCGCACGCTTGGGTGGCCTGGAAATGCGGCGACAACACGGCCTACAACGAAGGCCGCGTGACCATCAACCCCATCGCGCACATGGAAATCATCGGCACCGTCGTGCTGCCGCTGCTCGGGGCCGTCGTGGCACTGAAGAACCCCGCGTTGGCCGGATTCATCATCGGCTGGGGCCGCCCTGTCCCTGTTACCGTCTCCAACCTGCGCCGCCCGCAGGTGGACGACGTGCTCGTCACCATCGCCGGCCCGACGATGAACTTCATCATCGCTTTCCTGCTCATCGCGGTGGCCAAGCTGTGCATTGGATTCGGAATGAGCGTCTTTGTGCCTGACCTGATCCGCACGGCGACCGTGAGTCTCTTTCTCTGCTTCTTCAACCTGCTCCCCATCCCGCCGCTGGATGGCTCGCAGATCATGCGGAATCTGGTCGGCATGAGCTACGACACCTATGCGCAGTTCAGCCAATGGGGCTTCATGCTGCTGATCGTGGTCATCAACATCCCCGGCGTGATGCAGGCCTTGGGCGTGGTCACGTATGGGACCCTGCGCCTGATGGCGTCGCTCTTCGGCCTGCATTGACGGGATTTGCGTTGAGTTCTCCGGCGTGCGCCCTGAAACTTCCCGCGTTCGAAAGTTGTGATGAAGACCTTCGCAGAACTCGGTTTCCCCGGCCGCCTCATCGCGGTCGAGGGCTTGGACGGCTCCGGCAAGTCCACGCAGATCTACCTGCTTAAACGCTGGCTGGAGCTGCGCGGCCTGAAAGTCTTCTTCAGCGAGTGGAACTCCTCCGAGCTGGTCAAGTCCGCCACCAGCAAGGGCAAGAAGATGACCCTGCTGACGCCCACCACGTTCAGCCTCATCCATGCCACGGACTTCGCGGACCGCTACGAGCGCCAGCTCGTGCCGCTGCTGCGTGCCGGCTACCTGGTGCTCTGCGACCGCTACATTTTCACCGCCTTCGCGCGGGACGTCGTCCGCACCTGTCCCACGGAATGGGTGCGCGGCCTCTACAGCTTCGCCGCGCTGCCGGACATGACGTTCTTCTTCCGCGCGGACCTGGAGGTCTCCTTGAACCGCATCCTCGACGGCCGTCCCGAGCTGAAATACTTCGAGGCCGGCATGGACATGGGTTTCTCCACGGACCCCTACGAGAGCTTCCGCATCTTCCAGGGCCGCATGCTGGAGCAATACCTCGCCATGAGCCGCGAGTTCTCCTTCAACGTCATTGACGCCAACGAAACGGTCGAGACCCAGCA
Source organism: uncultured Klebsiella sp. (assembly GCA_964496695.1). Taxonomy (GTDB): domain Bacteria; phylum Verrucomicrobiota; class Verrucomicrobiia; order Limisphaerales; family SXTU01; genus SXTU01. Next base: position 33,405 of record CAZCBE010000010.1, on the reverse strand, counting down.
GGCCATCGTGCGCCGGCTCGTCGCGGACCGCATTGACCTGCCGTCCTTCAGCATCCAGAAAGCGTAATCATGGCTCCTCCGCGCAAAGTCAAACGCTTCGTCCCCACGCCCCGGTCCCCCGAGGTCACCATCCCCAAGCCCACGCCCAAGCGCTTCTACGGCGAGGGCATCCCGGGCGTGGACGAGGAAAAGCTCCGTGGCAAACTCATCGTCGTCGAGGGTGCGGACGGCTCGGGCCGGTCCACGCAGATTGCCCAGCTTGTGCAGTGGCTCGAAGGCAGCGGCCATGCCACCGTGCAGGTCGGCCTGAAGCGCTCCTCCCTCGTCAGCGAGGAACTGGAGAAGGCCCAGCAGGGGAACATCCTGAGCCGCACCACCCTGAGCCTGTTCTACGCCACCGATTTCGCCGACCAGGTGGAAAACATCATGCTCCCCGCCCTCAAGGCCGGCTTCATGGTGCTGGCGGATCGCTACATCTACACGCTCATGGCCCGCGACCTCGTGCGCGGCATGGATGAGGCATGGCTGAAGAACCTTTATGGCATTGCGCTCGTGCCCGACGCCGTCTTCTACCTCAACATCTCCCCCGAGCAGCTCGTGCAGCGGAACTTTTCGAAGAACAAGGCGCTCGACTATTGGGAAAGCGGCATGGACCTGGGCCTGACGCGCGACATGTTCGACAGCTTCTTGAAATACCAGGCCCTCATGGCCCGGCAATTCACCCGCCTCCAGGCCACCTACGGCTTCGACATCGTGGACGCCGACCGCTCCCCCGAAGAGGTCAACGCCGACCTCCGCCGCAAGATCGAGTCGGTGGTGGCTGGGCGGTAGCTCCCGGCGCGCGGCGTTCACGCCGCTTCACGTCAGAAAGAGGCATAGACGCGAATTGCGCTAATTGACGCGAATTTCAGACCGCTTCAATTCGTGAAAATTTGTGTAATTCGCGTCAAAACTTTTCCTTTCACAACCATCCTTGGTTCAATCGCGAAATTCGAATCGGGCAAACTGCCGGAATAGCAGCAGTTCAATTTTTCGCGTCCATTCGCGTGTTTCGCGGGCATAAATTGGGGAGTTGAGACCGGGACAAGGCGCCCGGCCAAAATCCAGTTCCGCCTCCTCACCTCGGCGGCTACCATTCTTCCATGCGACGCGGACACTGGCTCCTCCTGCTCACGCTGCTGCTCCTCGGCGGCGGCTGGCTTTGGCTGCGCCCGGGCGGGACTCGGAACTACGTCAACCTCCCGCCCAAAGCCACCGGTGACTGGATCGCCTTCGGCGACAGCCTCACCTCCGGCCACGGCGCGAACGAAGGCGGCGACTACCCCGCGCAGCTTGCCAAACGCCTCCGCGTGAAGATCCAAAACCTCGGCGTCCCCGGCCACACCACCGCCGATGGCCTCGCGCGCCTTGACCAGGCCGTGCAGCTCCAGCCGCGCGTCGTCCTGCTCTGCCTCGGCGGCAACGACTCCCTCCGCAGCGTGCCGTCAGAGAGCACCTTCGCGAACCTTGCCACGATGATTGACCGCTTCCACACGACCGGTTCCTTCGTGGTCCTGCTCGGGGTGCGCAGCGTGGGCCTCTCGGACAAGAACGCGAAACGCTTCGAGCAACTGGCCAAAACCAAGCGCGTCCTCCTCGTGCCCAACATCCTCGACGGCATCCTCTTCACCCCCAAGTTCATGTCCGACGAAGTCCACCCCAACGACCAGGGCTACGCGAAGATGGCGGAGCGGCTGGAGGAAGTGCTGACTCCGCTGCTGCCGAAGCTGTAAGAACTCAAGGCCAAACGCCCAGTCCCTCCAAGGGCCTGAGCCCGCATCCAGGCTCTCGCCTCATGGGCCAACGGCCCAATCTATCCCAGCCTGGGGCAACGCCTCAGGAACAATGCCCTCAAGAAGCCCAAGGGTGAAAGCCCGCAATGTGATAGCCTGGGCTGAAGGCCCAGGAGCTCGTATCCTCAAAGAACCCTCGGCCTGTAAGGCCAAAACAGTACCGGCCACCGCGTTCAGCGCGTGTCGCGGCGGATGATCGGCCCGGTGCCGCCGGCCACGAGTCACTTGCCGTGGCGCAGCCGTTCCAACTCCGCTTTGAGAGGCAGCCAATACTGACGATCCGCTGCCCGCTCACGGCTTTCCTCGGTGTCGAGCGCAACTTGAAGTGCGCCCAAATCAGCCGACCGGGCGGACGCGAGCAAGGGGCGGGCAGGAGTGAGTTCGGCGCAGAGATCCGGGTGCTTCATGGCCAGTTCGGCGAGCAGTTCCGGCGTGCGCATTTCCTCCAGCCAGAAGCGCACACGTTCGGGACCAGCGGTTTCCCGTTCTGCGTAATAGTCTGCTTCCAGCAGGCGGCGCAGCATCGGCCAGTCCTTGTCGCGCTGGGTCTTTTTGGCGGCCACCAAATCAGGGAGAGAAAGGAGTTCGTAGGTGGTGCCGTCCGCATCGGCCAGCACGGTGCGGCGCTCCCACAATTCAGGAAATGGCGCCACGCCGCGCATCACGGACATGACGTCCACCCGCATTTCCGCCGCCTCGGGATGGTGGCAGCGGAAGTGGACGGCGTGGCCGCGGCGTAGGAAATCGAGGCCAAACGCAGGCACGGCAATGCAGGCAGCCTGCAAGTCCGTCAGAGCGGCTTGAAGCCGGTCGAGATTGTCCGGCTCGGCCAGCACGGCGATGTCCGTGTCACGGCTAAATTCCGCCGCGCCGTAGAACACGCAGGCCTGTCCGCCCATCAACAGGGCGCGCACTTGTCGAGCGGCCATCGTGGAAAGGACTTTGCGAATCGGGTTCGGTATCAAGTGAGCCTCCCATTGCCAAGTATGCCACCCAGAGCTTCTGGCTCTCGTGCCAGCGCTCCAGCGGCGTGAGCCGATACCAGTCGGCCCATTCGCCTTCGACGATGTCCTCGGGCTGAATCACGCCCTGAGCCTGCCATGGGCCGGCTCAGCCCGCCAGAATCTTCCGGCACGCGACTTCCAGCTTCTTCATCTGCTTGGCGGATTTCGCCTCGATGTAGCAGCGAATGAGCGGCTCGGTGCCGCTGGCGCGGAAGGCAACCCACTCGCGGTTGGGCAGCAGGAACTTGAATCCGTCCGTGGTGATGAACTTCTCCACCGGGAAGCCGCCGATGTCTTTGAAGCCGGAGGTCAGCTTGCCGAGCAGGGCGTCCTTGGTCTCGGGGTTGATCTTGATGTTGATGCGCGTGGTATGGAATTCGCCGGTCTGCTTCTCCAGCGCCTTGAGGATCTGGCCGAGGGATTTCTTCTCGGTGGCGACGAGTTCGGCCATGAGCAGGCAGGCGAGCACGCCGTCCTTCTCGGGCACATGGCCTTTCACCGAGAGGCCACCGCTCTCTTCACCGCCAACGATGATGGGCTCGCTCTCCATGAGCGCGCCAATGTATTTGAAGCCGACGGGCGTCTCGTGAAGCTGCACGCCAAGCAGTTCGGCGACGGCGTCCACCTGATGGCTCGTGGGCACGGTGCGGACAACCGCGCCGGTCCAGCCGCGGTTCTTTTTCAGGTGATAGAGGGCGAGGGCGAGAATCTGATTCGGGGTGAGCCAAACGCCGCTCTTGTCCACGACGCCGAAGCGGTCGGCATCGCCATCCAGCCCGAGGCCGAACTGAGCCTTGCCCGCGAGGACGAATTTGCTGACCTCCTCCATGCCGTGCGCGTCCGGCTCCGGGTGATGGCCACCGAAGAGCGGGTTCAGCTCATTGTGGAAGGTGGTGACCTTCGCCCCGCCGTCCTCGGTGAGCAAGGTGTCGAGGTAGCCACGTCCGGTGCCATACATCAGCTCGACGGCAATGTTCAGCTTCGCCTTCTTGATGGTGGCGAAGTCAATGAGCTTGCGGATCTGCTTAAAGTAGTCGGGCTGCGGGTCAATGGTCTTGCACTGGAACGTGCCGACGACGGCGGCCTTGAAGGTCCAGCCCTCGGCCTGGCGCTTGGCGATGTTCGCCTCGATCTGCTTGGTGACTTCGGGCGTGGCGGGTGCGCCGTTGTAGGTGGAGAACTTGAGGCCCTGATACTCCGCCGGATTGTGGCTGGCGGTCATGTTGATGCCGCCGATGGCCTTGCGGGCGCGGATGGTGTGGGCGATGACGGGCGTGGGCGCGTCGCGCTGGCAGAGGAGGCAGGTGAGGCCGTTGGCCGTGAGCACCTCGGCGACCGCGAGGCTGAACTCGCGCCCGAGGAAGCGGGTGTCATGCCCGAGGATGACGACGGGCTTGCGCTTGGCGATCGGCGAGGCGGGATTGGCCCGCTCCGCATTCAGGTAGTCCGCGATGCCCTGGGCCGCAAAGCGGACGCCGTCAAAGGTGAAGTCGCGCGCGATAAGACCGCGCCAGCCGGAGGTGCCGAATTTGATGGAGATGCTCATGGGTGATTAAAAGTTGAAGGGCTAAAGGGTTGAAAAGTTGAAGGGGAAAGACGGGACGTTGGAACTCTTCACCCTTCAACGTTTCAACCCATTAACTCCATAGCCTAGCTTTTCCAGTCAAACGCGCCCTTCTTGAGCGCGTAGAGGTAGCCGATGAAGAGGGTGCCGAGGAAGGAGGCCATGGAGCCGAGGATGAGCGCGGCATGGGTGGCGAGCACTTCCTTGTAAACCACCGCCCACGGGTAGAGGAAGACCACTTCGATGTCGAACAGGATGAAGAGCATGGCCACGAGGTAGAACCGCACCGAGAGGCGCGTGCTGCCCTCCCCGATGGGCAACATACCGCACTCGTAGGCCACGTCCTTCACCTGCGTGGTGCGCGCGGCGATCTTGCGGTTGAAGAAGCGCCCGGCCAGTTCGGACAGCACGAGGATGCCCCCGGCAATGGCCAGCGCCACGAGGAGCAGGAAGAGAACCGGCACGTATTGCACCAACTGCGAATCCATGAGGCGGACGTTAGAAATGGCCCTCCGGTTTGGCAAGGGCAAAGCCGGGGCGGCCGTGCCGCCGCCGCCACGTAGCGCCGGCCTCCGGCCGGCCGTGCCGCAAGCGTCCCGCTTGCCCGGTTGGGTGAGCAACAGTGCGAAGGTGCGGCCCCCCTGGTATTCATCGCATCTCTCGTGGTCACCTCGGGTTTGGTTCCGCGCTCTGCGAGAATCCCCTAGTCGAATTTGGGGGCGAAACAGATTGAGGCCGTCACGCCACCTGCTACTCTCAACGCACGCCAGCCAGTGTGATGTCCGAAGGCTTTTGAAGAGCCGGACCCGATCGGCCCATGCAGACCCACAACTCAATTCGAGCAAATGGTGCCCGGAAACCAGCGCAGGGGTTTACGCTGGTGGAGATCATGATCGTGGTCGCGATCATTGGCATCATGGCGATGATCGCCCTGCCGAACTTCGCCAAGGCCCGGGCCACCTCACAGCAGCGGGCCTGCATCAAGAATCTGCACCTCTTGTCCGAGACCAAGCAACAATGGGGCTTCGAAAACAATAAGCAGCCCACCGTCACGCCGACGGCGGCGCAGCTTCAGGTGTATTTCGGCCAGAACCGGATGCCGGTGTGTCCCGCCCGGGGCACCTACACCCTCCGGCGGCTGAACCAGGAGCCAACCTGCAACCGCGCGGCGCTGGGCCACACCTACTGATTCGGTCGCCGGACACGGCTCACACACTTTCGCCGAACAGGTTCGCCAAGCGGGCGGCGAGTTTGCGGCGGGCCACGGCGTAGGAGAAGTATTTCAGGCCCAGCTTGTAGTTCGTCTCCGCCCACTCGGCGCGCAGCACCTGGTCGTGCAGGAGCTGCCGTGTCTCCTCCACGACCTGATTGGTCACGAGCTGGCTCATCTTGATGGTCTTGAAGCCCAGGGGGTCAATGTCGCGCGCATAGACGGCGTAGGTGTTCACCACCACCGGCTTGCCGAAATAGACGGCCTCGAGGAAAGCGTTGCCGAAACCTTCGTAGTGGCTGGGGTAGGTAATCAAGTCGGCGTGCGGATAAACGTCGAGGAACGTGTAAATCTTGCGGCCCTCCGCGTCCGTGCCGCGCCGTTCGCCCACGCGGTCGGCGATGAAGCGAACGTCAATGCGCGCGTCCGCGATGCGTTCCTGGAGCAGTTGCAGGTAGGCGCTCCCCTCGTCCCCGGCGGGATGAGAGAAGACGAGCTTGGCGCGTGGGTCGTTCAGCCGGCGCACGAGTTCGATGGCGTGCTCGATGCCCTTGCGTGCCACCACCCGCGTGGGCTGGAGGAGGAGCAGGTCGTCATCGCGCAGGCCGATCTCGCGGCGCAGGTCCGCGTTGTAGTCATCAATGCCCGGCGGCGCCGTCTCGAAGTCGAAGATGTTCGGGATGATCGTGGAGGGGATGCCCAGCCGACGGGCCAGTTCCTTCTGCGCCATGGAGTTGATGACCACATGCTCCATGCCGAACAGCGCCGAAGGGAAGGCGGCCTGCAGATAATCGTTCACACAATTCAGGGTAAAGCGCTCCCGTTCCCACGCGAAATCGTGGTGATGCGCAATCACTGGCAGGGTGGTCTCCGCGATGACCTCCGTCATGGCCAGCCCGAGCGGGATGTGCATCGGGATGGCCAGGATGTTTTCCGGGACGAGCACCTCGATCTGATACCGTTCGATGAAGCGGTAAAGCTCGTCTTTGAGCCGTTCCTTGAGCGCATTGATCTCGTTGGTGACGGCACGCGCGCGGAGGGAGACGCCGAAGAGGCGGTTTTGCACAGCGGCGACCTCGGGATGGTTGAAGAAGGCCAGCGGCGCGTGATGGCTGACGGCGGGCGGGGCATCAAGCTGGCCGGCCATCCAATAACAAGCGTGGCCCATGCCTTCGAGGATGTGCGCCCATTTGCGGGCCTCCAGTGTGACTCCGTCGGTGCCGTGGAAGCGGGTGGAGATGAAGCCGATGCGTTTCGGCGCGCCGGAGGTGAGGATGACAGTGTTCATCGGTTCACAGGGTTGAGGTTGATGAGGTGACGTAGAAGATCGGGCCAGAGACCGCCGGGCGGCTGCGTGGTCTGGCGGGCGAGATGCCACGTCTGGAAGCCTTGTGCCCAGGCTGGGGCGATGTCGGAATCGAGCCGGTCACCGACCATCATGGCTTCCCCTGGAGCGAGGCCTTGGCCCCCGAGGCGAGCGGCGAGAAAGCGGAAGACATGCGGGTCAGGCTTGCTGAACCCGTGCTGGAACGAGAAGAAGCACAGGTCCGCCGCGAACAGATCGTGCGTCAGACCGGCGGAGGCCAGCGCTTCATCCAGGGAACGCAGGGAATACGCCTGACAATTGGAAGCCAGACCGAGGCGGAAGTCCGACCGGCTCAGGTGGAGCAGCACCTCCACCGCGCCGGGCATGAGCCGCAGCGTGTGGCGCAGCCGGGAGTGCTGAAAGATAAATTCATCCCGGGCATCCGGGGCCAGCGTGGCCAGTTCCGGCAGCACTTTCCCGGCAATGTCCGGCCAGCATACTTCCGGGTGCCGCACGCCGGCCACATGCCCGGTGGCATGGGCCCGGGCGATGGCCTGGTCACACTCGGCGGTGAACTCCTGTAGCGTGAGTCGGGGCGATGAACGGAGCGTGGCCTCCCAGAGCTGCTGCCATAGGACGGACGCGTCCGCTGGTGGCGGGCTGATCTCCAGCAGCGTGCCGTAGAGGTCGAACACAAGGGCGCGGAGTTTCATGTGCGGGCCGCCCAGAGCAGCGGGAAAAGATTCTGCGCGCCCAGCCGTTCGCGCATGAAGTCACGTTGAGCGGCCAGTCCAGCTTCGGCGGAAAGTGTCCCCCGGGGCTGGCGGGTGGCGATGGCTCGAAAGCGTTCCCCATAGGCGGCCCCGCCGAGCCATTGATCGGCGGGGTGCGGCCACGGCGTGCGCTGGAGCCGCCGTGTGCCGGCCCGCTGCCGCCAGACTTTCAGGAACGGGTTGAGCGGTTCGCAGCAGGCCCACGATTGCTCCACAGGACGGGCCAGCACTTCGAGCTGGGCGGTGAGCGTGAGCCGGCTGAAGGGCACGGCATGTGGGGGCTCGGTGGTGGCCAGGAACCAGGGGAGTTCGACCAGTCGTCGGCACTCCGCCGGCAACCGCCCTCGCCAGGCCAGGAAGAGCTGGTGCTGACGCGCCTGTTCGCCCCGCCAGTCAAACAGGCGCGGGTCCACCAGCAGTTCCGTGTAGCCCTGTGGAAAGCGGAAACCGAACGTGGCGAGATCGGGGGCAATGTTTGGCAGCAGGCGTGCGATGAGCGGGCGGCGGGCGGCGGCGGCCTCGACGTAGGGCAGGCCGAAGCCTTCCTGGATTGAGGTCAGCAGCAAGGTTTCACTGGCGGCCAGCAGCTCAGCAACGGCCGGCTGGTTCGCTTCGTTGCCTTGCAGCACGCCCAGACGCACGGGCCAGCCGTGGGTGAAGATGGCCGTCTCGAATTGTTTCAGGTAACCCCGCTCATCGTCCGAACTCGCCCCGCCGGTCGTGACCAGCCATGCGTCGGGCCGCAGCCAGCGGGTGAGGAGCAGGGCCTCCGCAAGGTTCTTCCGCCGCAACAGGCGCGCCGGCATCAGCCAGACGGGCGCGTCGGTTCCGATCCGCTGGTGCAGCCAGGTGCGGGCGGCTCGCACGCGTGCCGGGGCGGGCGGCGGCGTGCGCTCGACGAGGTTGGGCAGCCACGCTGCATGACCATTGAGGTGGCGGTTCAGGATGCGGTCATCCGCGCGGTTGATGGTCACATGCGCGACAGTGGGCTGGCCGGAGAAAATGGCGCCTGCCGTTGCCTTCAAGGTGCGGAAGCCAGCCCGGCGAATCTCCGGCCAGCGTTGCCAGCGGTTGTCAAACCACCAGTCGTGATGATGGGCGAGGAGGCGGATGCCCCGTTCGACACAGGCTCGGGTGAGTTCGCGGGTGAGCGGGAGGTTGCGCGCGAGTCCGAGGTTGTGTGCCCAAACGAGGCAGTTGTCCGGGGCGCTTCCGGCCAGCAATCCGGCAATGGCCGTCCGCAGGCGGCGGGGAAGCCCGGTGCTCGCGTCCGTTTGGTCGGATGCATATCCCAACGCCGGTGCTATATAATACTCCAATGCGACTGGACTGACCCGTTGCGCAAATGACTCCTGCCAGTGCGGATCGGCGGCTTCGCCCGTGGCCAGTGTGACCGAATCAATCCTCCCTCGGAACGCGCGGAGCACGTGCGGCGTGGCCAGTTCAATGATTCGCCGCACCCCTCCTGGTCGCAGGTGATGGTGGACAATAATGAGCTTTCCGCCGGTCCGCTGCCCTCCGTCCGGCGTCGCCATAAAAAACTTGGCCACGGAGTAAAAGTCGGTTGACCGATGCAGGTCGGCAAGCTGTATTGTCACCATGGCCGATTTTTTTCAGACGGGAGCGATCGCCACCCTGCATCGGCTGGGCCGGCCCGATGTGACTCGAATGGAACGGGAGCTGGAATTGTTCTCCGTGGAGACGCCGCTGGGCCTGGTCCTGCCCTGCCATGTGAAGGAACTGGGCACGCGGGCGCTGCAGGGCATCATCCGCGAACTTAGAAAGGTGACTTATATCAAACAAATCGTGGTGGGCGTGGACGCGGCGAACTCGCGCCAATGGCAGAAGGCGCAGCGGATGTTCCGGCAACTGCCGCAACGTCCGATCCTGTTGTGGAACGACGGACCCCGGATGCGGGCCTTGCTCGAAAAACTCAGCGAGGCCGGGCTGGACGCGGGGACGCCCGGGAAGGGACGCAACGTGTGGATCTGCTTCGGCTACGTGCTCGCGAGTGAACAGGCGCGCATGGTGGCGGTGCATGACTGCGACATCCTCACCTACAATCGTGAACTGCTCGCGCGCCTGTGCTATCCGGTGGCGCACCCGGCGCTGGGCTTCGACTTCTGCAAGGGCTACTACGCGCGCGTGAGCGACAAGCTCAATGGCCGCGTGATGCGCCTGCTGGTCACGCCGCTCATCAGGGCGCTCAAGAGCATTCTGGGGCCGCATCCGTTTCTGGTTTACCTCGATTCCTTCCGTTACCCGCTGGCCGGAGAATTTTCGCTGGATGTGGACCTCGTCCGGCGCGTGCGCATCCCCAATGACTGGGCGCTGGAAGTGGGCCTGCTGGCCGAGGTTTTCCGTAACTCCGCACCGCGGGCCATCTGCCAGTCCGAGCTGTCCGACAACTACGACCACAAGCATCAGGAACTCTCCGCGCGCGACCCGGACAAGGGGCTGAACAAGATGGCGGTGGACATCAGCAAGGCGGTCTTCCAGCGCATGGCCGCCGAGGGCATCAAGATTGATGCCGGGCTGCTGGACACGCTCCTCAGCAGCTACCTCCGGCAGGCGGAGGATTCACTGCGCTTCTACTCGGCGGATGCCGCCATCAACGGCCTGCTCTACCCGCGCCACGATGAGGAAAGTGCGGTGGCGACCTTCGTGCGTAGCATTCGCGCTGCGGCCAAGGCCTTTCAAGACGACCCGCTGTCCACTCCGCTCATCGCGAACTGGAACCGCGTCCAATCCGCGCTGCCAACCTTCCTGGAGGAGTTGCAGGAAGCCGTCCGGCTGGACAACGAGTAGAGCAGAAGGCTGCTACTTGACCGGGGCCAGGCGGCTGAGGACTTCCGCCGGCGTGAGCGCAGCCTCTTCGCGCGTCTTCAGGTGCTTCAGCTTCGCGAGCAGGCTGCCATCGGCCTGCTTTTCAAGGCGAACGGTGTGTGTCGCATTGAGTTCGAGGGCACGCTTGAACTGCTTGTCGCCTTTCGCCGGCGTGAGGCTGAACTCGGTGGCGAGGCCCGCTTCGCGAAGCTGCTGGATGAGGCGGAGGGAGTCGGCGCGCAGGGTCTCGTCCTCGATGAGCACGTAGGCGGCGATGCCGGCAGTGAACTGCGGGAGCAGGCCGCGTGACTTGAGCAGCTCGAAAAGCACCACATCACCCATGCCGAAGCCGAGCGCGGGGAGGTCCACCTTGCCGCCGCTGACCTGCTTGATGAGGTGGTCATAGCGACCGCCACCGCAGATGGCGCGGAACTCGCCCTTGATGTCGAACGCCTCGAAGACCGGGCCGGTGTAATAGGCGAGCCCGCGGATGACGCCGTAGTCAATGCGGACAAAGTCACGCATGCCCCGCGCGGTGAGCTGGTCCAGGATGACCTGCAACTCGGCATTCGGCTGGCCGCTGCTGATGAAGGTCAGGACCTCTTCGAGTTTGAAGCCCAGCGGAGCGAGCTTCGCGGCGCTGTGCTCAGGTTCGGTGCGGTCCAGCTTGTCCACGACCTGAAAGAAATCGTAGGCCTTGGTGGCATCCGGGCAACGGCTGGCGAAGAATTCGGACCACGCGTTGCGGCTGCTCAGGCGCACCACAAAGTCCGCGCTCGTCAGGCCGAGGCCGCGCAGGGAGTCAATGAGCAGGGCGATCAGCTCGGCGTCAGCCGCGCGGTCGTTCTCGCCGATGATGTCGCAGTTGAGCTGGAAGTGCTCGCGCTTGCGGCCCTTCTGGTTCTTCTCGTAGCGGAAGAGCTGGGGGATCGAGAACCACTTGAAGGGCTTCTTGTAGGCGCGCTCCTGCGCGGCGGCCATGCGCGCGAGGGTGGGCGTCATCTCGGGGCGCATCGCCACGGCGCGCTCGCCCTTGTCCACGAAGTTGAAGAGCTGGCCGACGATCTCCTCGCCGGACTTGTTGGTGTAGAGTTCCAGCGGTTCGAGCGGCGGGCCGTCGTATTCACGGAAGCCGTAACGGCGGGCGACCGCGCGCCAAGTATCGAAGATGTGGTTGCGGGCATCCATGCTCCACAACTCGTCTTTCGTCGGCGGCAGCGGTTCGGGATAGAAGTCCCGGAAGCCAGGCAAGCGTTCCATAGAGCCGTGGACTATGCGGAAGCGGGGCAGGGTGGATAAAGCAGAAAAACCGGAGGAGAAGGGGAGCGAGCAGGAGTGGGGGGACGAGGATGGGCGCTCATAATCGTAATCTTGATCCTACTCTTAATCTTCCCGTCTCACTTTCCCGCCTTCCCGCCGCCCGGCGGCGACACGATCACCATGCGGACCTGGCCGTTCTTTGTGCGCGCGATGCAGAGGATCTGTCCGGATTCATTGATGTCCGTGGCTTCGAGGAGGAACCAGCCCGACTTGGGCGGGAGAAACAGGGTCAACTCCCACATCTTCCCCTCGCGATACAGGAATGCGCGGTTCTCACCGGAGGCGAGCTGCGCCGTGCCCACGATCTGCTGGCGGTTGTTGATGGCGTTGGCGCAGGAGCCCGGCCCGCCGAGCGTGCCCAGATCGGTGAGCTTGCTCTTCGTGTAGAGGAAGGCGCGTGACTGGCCCGCAGTGTTCTGGGCGAAACCGACGACATCTCCAGTTTCGTTCAGTCCGTTCGCCTGGCTGAGCAGGCCACCCAGTGTGCCGAGGTCGCGCATCTTTCCGCCCGTGTAGAGAAAGGCGTGGCGAAGCAGTTGAGCGGTCTCGGCCACCCCGACGATGTCCAGGGCACTGTTCAGGGCGTGACCGTAGCTGTTCGTTCCGCCGAGTGTGCCGAGGTCTTCCATTTTGTCCTGCCGCCAGAGGACGGCGTGAAACGCGCCGTTGGTGGTCTGGGCGGTGCCGGTGATGTCTGCCCGCTCGTTGATGCCGTAGGCGCGGCTGCTCATGCCACCGAGCGTTCCGAGTTCGAGGTGCCGGCCCTTTTGCCAGAGCACGGCCCGGTCAATCTGCCGGCTGCCGGCCTGGGGGACGCGGCTCCAGCCCACGGCGTCCCCTTGCGCGTTGAGGTCGCTCGCAAAGGTCAGCGTGCCGGCCGGCCCAAGCTCATGAAAGGCGTTGGTGTGAATGAATGCACGACTGAAGGGGCTGTCCCGGCCTGGCACCGAGCGGACGCCCACAGAGACCCCGGCGCCATTTAAGGCCGCCGGTTTATCCCCCGGAGCCCCGAGCAAGCCCAGGTCAGTAAGCTCGTAGAAGTTGCCCTGCCCGTGGGCCAGGGGCACGCCGATCCCCAGCAAGGCGGCCAACAACGCGAGGCCCGTTCGGAGATGGCAGGGTGGTGGCACGAGCGAAGCTTGCCAAAAAAGCAGGCCCGGCGGCAAATACAGGCAAGACCTGATTGTCCGGCTGCGCGGCGGTCCGCAAGCTTCGACCGTTCCCCAACCGTGCAACACCGATTCCACCTCCTGCGATGCGTGCCGATGGCTATGCTCATGGTGCTGCTCACGGGGGCGGCGCCGCCGCCGGCCAAGGACCCGGTGCCGGTTCCGCCCCTGTCAGCCCCGGCGGATCGCGTGGACACGGCCGTGCAGGCGGGCGTGGCGTTCCTCCTCAGCCAGCAGCAGCCGACCGGAGCGATTGCGGACGCGGTGAAGTATCAGACCGCGCTCACCTCCTTCGCCGCCTTGGCGCTCGTAGGGGCCGGGCATTCACCGCAGGACAAGACGCCCGAAGGCATCGCCTTGCGCCGCGCTATTTACTTCATTTTGCGCGCCGACCGGCAGACGGCTGATGGCTACTTTGGCTCAGCGGATACTTCCCTAATGTATGGGCACGCGGTGACGACGCTGCTGCTGTGTGAACTACTCCGCACCGCCACCGATCCTGAGCAGGAGCAACTCATCCGGCGGAAAGCGGAGGCAGCGCACAAGTTCATCTTGCGGGCGCAGGCGTCTCCGAAGGCCTCGCCGACGCAAGATTACGGTGGCTGGCGTTACCAGCCCAATGCAGGCGATTCTGACGTGCCTGTGACGGCTTGGCAACTGCTCGCGCTGCATGTGGGAGTGAAGGCCGGGTTCAGCGTCCCACCTCGCAACGGCCTGGCGGCGGCGGGCTATCTCAAGCGGGTTTACGCAGCCGGCTACGGACAGTTCGATTACGGCCCCAAGCCGGTGCTGGTCGCTCCGGCGACCCAGGCTCGGTCGGAGACCGAGACGCGCATCGTCAAGCAGGTCTATCGCCGCGAGTTCTACCTCGATCCCAATTACCGCGTTGGCTACTGCTACCGCTGCCACTTCGATCCGAAGACCTCGACCAATGTCGTAACCTATTACACCCCGCCGTCCCCGAATCTCTACCGTCCGCCGGACACGGTCCTCCAGCCCGCCGGACCACGGAACAATTTCTCCACCTCGGCGATGGGCCTGCTGGGTCTGCGCATCTGCGGCCAGCCCAATGCGCCAGAAGCCGCGGCCGCGGCGAATCTCCTGCTGGAATACATGCGCAGCGACCCGCAGGCGAAAGCCATCGCCGCCTGTGCCTGGCCATTCCACGGCACCTTCTTCAACACCCTCGCCCTGCATCGCTATGGCGAACCGCACGCCACCACCGCGCAGCAGTTCGCCGAGCGCAACTTCGTGGTGGGGCAGTCGCCGGACGGTGCGTGGACGGACACCTTCGAGGGCCGCCAGATTGGCCGCGTCTATTGCACCAGCCTCGCGCTGCTGAGCCTGGAGGCGAAATACCGTCGGCTGGGGATGTATGAGCCGCCGTGAGCATCCCACCCCATCGGCCTCGGAAGTTCTCCGCAGCACTCATCGTGCTCGGTGCGATTGGCTTGGGCGTGGGCGGGTGTGGACACCCTCGTCATGGCAAGAATTCTGGACTGTGCCTAACGGGTCCCCCATTGAGCCGAGGCTTCGTTGAAAAATATTCCTACACTGAACTCTGGGGTGGCAGTGAGTCTCGAAAGGCAAGGAAGAGCCTGTTCATTTTCCTCGGTGAAGATCCGCTGTGTTGCAACTGGCAGGAAATCGCGACGAAATCATGGGTTTCGGAAAATGGCAGGATCATGGCTTTCGTATCGCGAAGGCCCCTTCACTTTGCGGATCGCGGGGATTTGGAAGCGGTGTTTTACGGTTCGGACGGCGAGATCTACTGCGTTGATTTCTATTTGCGGTTTGGGGATGTGTTCAAATTGGTCCGCCACGACAACTCGCCCACTCGGATCAAGTCGATGATCGCGGAAGAAAGTCAGGGCCGGGCAGTTGTTCGAATTAAGCGATCGACCGGAGATCGTCGGTTGGTGGAGTATGCCTATGAGTTTTCAGAAGACGGCGCATTGAATCGCACTCTCAGCACGTTCATTTATGATGCCAATTGAACGGTTCGAGTTTCCGCAGTTAATCTGAGCGCTCGGCATTCCTTGCGGTGACTCTTTCATGGTCTTAATTTTTGATCATGGGCAACGTCACGGCCAAGCAGTTGCATCAGGAGGCCAAGTCCGTCCTCAACCAGCTTGAGCAAGGCGAGTCGCTTGTCATCACACGCAATGGTCGCGCCATCGGGTGCATTGAACCGACGGCCAGAGCCGGACAACTCGGCTGGGAGGACATTATGGGAGAGGTGTGGCGAGTGCAGAAGAACATCAAGGCCGCCGATCGTGTGCTAAACCCCGTCTCGCAAGAGCGCCAGTGCCGTTGCCGATGAAAGTTTATGCCGACACGTCCGCGCTGATGGCGTGGTTTCAACCGGCGGACGAGTTCGTGCCGGTGGTGACTGCCTGATGTCGTGCCCGTTCACCGGACTTTTGCTGGAATTCCCTGCTGCGGGTTGAACTCCGCCACAACCTCCGCCGTCACCGCCTGACACCCCTACCGTGCCAGTGAAACTTCATAGTGGATGTCCACCCCTCACGCCATCAATCCCGCAATCGGCGTGCTGCTGTAGAAGAGGTTCGGGCGGCCTTGCTCGTCCAGCCAGTGCGCGTCCTGCGGGATGCCCAGCGCGTCGTAGATGGTCGCGGCGAAGTTCTCGGGGGTCTGGGCCTCGCTCGCGGGATAGCCGCCGATCTTGTCCGACGAGCCGACGACGTGCCCGCCGCGCACGCCACCGCCGGCGAAGAACACGGACTGCACCGCGCCCCAGTGGTCACGGCCCGGCAGCCGGGCTCCGGCGATGCCCGAGATCTTCGGCGTGCGCCCGAATTCGCCGGCCATCACGATGAGGGTGTTGTCCAGCAGGCCGCGTTCATGGAGGTCGTCAATCAGCGCGGAGACGGCGCGGTCCATCGGCGGGAGCAGGAAGTTCTTCAGGTTGGGGAAGGCCGACTCGTGCGTGTCCCACGTCTCGTTGTTGCCGAGGTTGACCTGCACGAGCTTCACGCCCGTCTGCACCAGACGGGAGGCCAGCAGCAGGGACCAGCCAAAGGAGTTGCGCCCGTAACGCTCCTGTTCCTTGACCGGCGCGTTCGTGACATCAAAAGCCCCGGCGATCTTGCCATCCGTGAGGAGGGACGTGGCCATCTCCCAGTAGCGGTCGTGGCCGGTGGCTTCGGCGGCGGTGGCGAGCTGTGTGCGCTGGCCGTTCAATTCTTTGGCCAGGGCAAGGCGGTCGCCCAGCCGTCCGTTGGCAAGCCAGTGGGGCAGGGAGAGATTGGGGGCGCGGAAGTAAAGATCCTGTTCCTTCGCGCCCTCGCGATGGTGGAAGAGGTATTCGGGATACGCGCCGTAGTTCGCCGCGTTGTAAGGAGCGCAGTCGAGAAACCACGGCTCGCGGCGCTTCCCGGCGATCCCGGCAAACTGCCCGGGGATCACGCGGCCCGTGCGATGCACGAGCTTCTCCGGCAGGATGAGGGCGGGCGGCAGGTTGTTCTTCGGCTCGAACCGGGTCGCCGCCAGCGAGGCAATGGACGGCCAGTCTGATTCCTTGGGCAGGCTGGGGTTGAAGCCCGGCGGGATGTCCGACCGGCCCGTGAGCATGATGTGATGGCTCGCGGAATGATCGTTGGACTTGTGTGTGAGCGAGCGGCAGAGCGCCCAGCGCTCGCTGCGCTTGGCCAGCTCGGGCAGGTGCTCGCAAATGTGCAGGCCCGGCGTGCGGGTGGGAATGGGGTTGAACTCGCCGCGAATGTTCGAGGGGGCGTTCGGCTTCAGGTCGAAGCTCTCGTGCTGGGCCAGCCCGCCGGAGAGGAAAATGTAGATGACCGATTTGGCCTGTCCCCGCGTGCGTCCGGCCACGCCTTCCGCGTGGAGCCAGTTCAAGTGATTCGTCCCCAGACCCAACAGGCCTATCGCGCCGGCTTGCACCGCAGTGCGACGGGAACAGGCGGCGGACATCGGATGCTTCATTGGCGGAATGAGTTGGCTATGCGACACGTTATGGACGAACGAACCCCGGACGGAACTCAAAGCGTTCTGCATTTTTTTCATGCCGTTTCTGCAGGAGGCACGCCGCGCTCCGGGGGGCAGTATCAAGCTGCGCCCGCGTGTGGGGAAAGTTTGAAACAGGGTTTGACAATGCCCGGCGCGCACGGCAATTGGAGCGCAGTTTTTCACCAACCAAAACTCTCATGGGCAACAAAAACAATCTGATCGCTGCGGGCGCGATCATGGCCATCCTCGCCTCGCTCACGTATCTGTATTTCTCCGAGTTTCGGGGTGCGCCCAAGACGAACCTCAAACCCTTCGAGCAACTGGGCATTTCCGCGGCCGAGGAGACCGTCGCCCTGCTCGGCGGGTCGGGCAAGGTGGTCGTGGTGACCGAGGTGATCGAGGTGATGAAGAGCCCGACCATGGAATCGCAGGTCAGCGGTTTCAAGACCGGCCTGGGCAAGAAAGGCGTGACCCTGAAGGAGGTCAAGGAGATCAAGCGTCCGCCTTCCGAGGACCCGCGCCTGTGGCCAGCGGGGCAGGCGGCCCAGATCGTCCAGGCCTCCGAAGGCGCGAGCGCCACGGTGCTCTTCATGACCATGCCCATGCAGCTCTCCAAGGAAGACCTCGCAGCGCTCAAGGAGATCAAGAGCAAGCTGGTTGTCGTGACCGCCCAGTCCCCGACCCTCAAGCCGCTGATGCAGCAGGGCGTCATTCACCTTGCCATGGTGAACCGCTTCCCGCCCAAGCCGGCCCCCTCCGGCAAGGAGACGGCCCGGCAATGGTTCGAGCGCGTTTACATGGTCGTCAAGCCGGACTCGCTGGGGGAACTGCCGTGAGTTGAGTTCAAAGTTCGGAGTTCAAGGTTCTAAGTTGGGCTGTAGCGCGGGCCTGGCGCGATTTGCACCTGGAACTCGCGGTGGCGAGGGGGGCGTGATTTCACGGTGCTGTCTCCCAGCAGCCGATTGCCCACACGCGATAATCTCGCTCCCAGCCGGGAGAACCATGCGCCCAATTGGAAGAATCACGATCTGAGCTGGGAGAATGAGGCACCCAGCAAAGAGAATGCTGATACCAGTCAGGAGAATGACGATTCTAGTGACAAGAATGGCGCACATAGCTGGGATAATGACAATTACAGTGACAAGGTGGCGCAATCAGATGAATCAAGTCGTGATTCTCCCAACCGGCGGCGAGATACGCAGCACTGGAGTTGGTAGAAACCTGTAGCAACTTCGCGTTCTCCCGCACTCGGAGACGGCTGGGATGAGAGGGCAGCGCGTGCGGACGATGTGGCTGGCTGCGGGTGGTGCTCCGCACACACCCGCGCTCCAGGGCAAGCGGAGTCGCGGCAGCGTCTTGGAGTGCGGCGGCCCTCCGCCGCTTTCACGACGGTCTCGGAAGTCACGCACCCGGACAAAGCGCCAGAGGGCTGGCGCACTCCAAGACCTCGCGGACCACACGACGATTGGAGTTGTCGGGTGCTTGGTTGGCCTGCCCCAACGGGGCTGCGGTCTTCAGCCCAAGGTTGCCGAGTCAGACGAGGCTATTTTGGGTGCTTGGTGAAATACGGCTCAACCCTGAAAGGGTTGCGGCTCCGTGCCTGAGGTGCCGGAACCCATTCAGGGTTCACCGATTCTGAGACGCGTGACCCAGGGTAGGTGTCGCCTTGCTCCGCCAACCCTGGGCTGAGGGACGCAATCCCGTTGGGATTGGGGGAGAGGCACACCGAGGCGTGCGATTCGATTCGGAGCCTCTTGAGCGCTGCGCGCTGATGCTCCTTGTCCCCCATCGGGGGAGAGGCAAGAGGAATGAATCTGACGCTTTTCCGTCATCTCTGAAGCTTGGACACTATTTCGAATGATTCTTCGCGAGGCTCTTCTGAATCTGATCAAGAATGGTCTTACTAAAATCGGAAACAAACTTGTTCAGTTCGTCTCCGGAGAACCAAGTTTGGTAAGTCATTGAGCGTTCGACATGCGGACTGGGGCAGTTAAAGCGCATCTTGCGCTGCTCGTAGCTGATTCCAAAGCTCAACGACACGGAAAAATCATTGGGGCCATCGCGTTGAAACCCCTCCCATATGAATCCGAATTGGCCGCGAGTTAGGAGCTTTTTGGCCGCGTTAAATTCGAGAAGCCTTTGAACCAGTTGAGCGATTGTTAGTCTTTCGAGGAACATTCCTTCGCGGTGGCCCTGAGGATTGCGTGTTTCGTGCTGTAGTTCCGCGCTGTGTGTTGCGAAGAGGTCGTCAAACTGTGCCAGCTTATCCCCGAGCCGACTTAACAACGGAAAGAGGTGCAGCTCGAAATGTTGGCGTTGGCCTTCTAGCGTGAGTTCAGTTGGTGGCATGACTGAACTCAGCTCTTGTTTCAACAAAGCCACTTGCTTATCCACATCATCGTAGTCTTCAACCGATTCCCCGCGCGCTCCGCGCAAGTAGAGCGTTTCCGAATCCAACAGTGCTTGCGCGACAAACTCGATCAACCCAGCCGGTTCGCTTGCATCTGCCCGCCGTAAGGCTGCCACATAGGCGTCGCGCTGCGCTAACTTTACAACCACCGGTGGAAATCCGTGCCGGATCAAGACTGCGTTCAGCAAGATGCGCCCGAGTCTCCCATTGCCATCGTCGAATGGGTGGATTGCGAGAAACTGATGGTGGAGAAGTGCGGCATAAACCACTGGATGCAAGTCTGCTTTCTCATCATGCTCTTGATGCCAGCAAACGAGTTTGTGCATCCCCGGGCCGACGTCGTCGGGCGCGGCGTATTGATGAATTTCGCCCGAGCCGGTGCGCACAAAGTTCGCTTCGGTCTTGTAGGCACCGAGTTTGATCATCTTTTTAACAATACGCCCATCCACTGTGACCGCCTCCGTTTCGTAAGGTTCGCGGAGGAGAATTTGGTGCATCTCGCGGATTGCTGCTTCGGTCAGGCGCTGCTTGCCTCTAATGAAGAGGTGGAGGAATTCAATCAGTTCGTTGTGGCCTTTGATGTCGAGGTGGTCCTTGAGTGGCTTCCCGTTGGCCGTGAGTCCCTCCGTGAGAAAGGCGTGCGTCTCTCCTAATGTAAGGGAATTACCTTCGATCGCGTTAGAATGGTAATTCCAGTCGAGTCGGAACTTCTGCATGACTCGTTGCTCCACATCGGGCTTCAGAGGCCGAAGTCGGTCAATCTCCTGCTTGAGCGCGTCCACTTGCGCGAGCAATTCGTTCAGTTGCATGACGAGGTTGTAGCCTGTTCGCCGGGTGCATGGCAAACCGCGTGTGTGCAGGGCTCGGAGAAACAAAAAGGCGGACGGTTGCCCGTCCGCCTCTGAAATGGTCCGCCTCCTTACGTCGGCGGCTACGGCTTAGTAGCGGTAGTGCTCCGGCTTGTAAGGGCCTTCCACGGGCACACCGAGGTAGGCGGCCTGGTCTTTGGTGAGCTGGGTGAGCTTCACGCCGATCTTGGCCAGGTGCAGGCGCGCGACTTCCTCGTCGAGCTTCTTGCTCAGACGATAGACGCCGACCTTGTAAACGTCCTTGTTCTTCCAGAGGTCGAGCTGCGCGAGCGTCTGGTTCGAGAAGGAGTTGGACATGACGAAGCTCGGGTGGCCGGTGGCGCAGCCGAGGTTCACGAGCCGACCTTCGGCGAGCATGAAGATGCTGTGGCCGTCGGCGAAGGTGTATTGGTCCACCTGCGGCTTGATGTTCTTGCGCTTGACGCCCTTGGCGTTGTTTAGGCGGTCCACTTGGATTTCGTTGTCGAAGTGGCCGATGTTCGCCACGACGGCCTGGTCCTTCATCTTGGCCATGTGTTCCAGCGTGAGGATGTCCTTGTTGCCGGTGGTGGTGATGTAGATGTCCGCGCGGCCGAGGGTGTCCTCGATGGTGGTGACTTCGTAGCCTTCCATCGCGGCCTGCAGGGCGCAGATGGGGTCGATCTCGGTGACGATGACGCGCGCGCCCTGGCCGCGGAGGGACTGCGCGCTGCCCTTGCCGACGTCGCCGTAGCCGCAGACCACGGCGACCTTGCCGGAGATCATGACGTCCATGGCGCGGTTGAGGCCGTCCACGAGCGAGTGGCGGCAGCCGTAAAGGTTGTCGAACTTCGACTTGGTGGTGGAGTCGTTGACGTTGATGGCGGGGACGAGCAGCTTGCCCTGTTCCAGCATCTGGTAGAGGCGGTGGACGCCGGTGGTGGTCTCTTCGGAAACGCCCTTCCAGTCCTTCACGAAGCCGTGCCAGTAGCCCTTGCCGCGCTTCTTGGCGATGGCCTTGAGGAGGTCCTTGATGACCTTGACCTCGTGGTTGTCGGACGGGGTGTTGACCCAGCCGTCACCGTTTTCGAGCTCGTAGCCCTTGTGGATGAGCAGGGTGGCGTCGCCGCCGTCGTCCACGATCAGCTCGGGGCCTTTGCCGTCGCCGTGGTCGAGAGCGCGCTCGGTGCACCACCAGTATTCCTCCAGCGTCTCACCCTTCCAGGCAAAGACGGGGATGCCAGCGGCGGCGATGGCGGCGGCGGCGTGATCCTGAGTGGAGAAGATGTTGCAGCTCGCCCAGCGGACGGACGCGCCCAAGGCCGCGAGCGTCTCGATGAGGACGGCGGTCTGGATGGTCATGTGGAGCGAGCCGGTGATGCGGACGCCCTTGAGGGGCTTGTCCTTGGCGTGCTTCTCGCGGATCGCCATCAGGCCGGGCATCTCGTGCTCGGCGATATCGAGTTCCTTGCGGCCCCATTCGGCGAGCGTGATGTCTTTGACTTTGTAGTCGGCTTTGGCGGCGGTTTTCTTGGCCATAATTTTGTTCGGTGCGTGGTTAAAGGGTTAAAAGGATGAAGGGTTGAAGAGGGGGGCCGCTTTGACCCTTAAACTCTTCAACCCTTCAACTGGATCGCTTACTTCACTGCCTTTTGCAGCGCCTTGACCTTGTCCGTGGCTTCCCAGGTGAGATCCTTGTCGGACTTGCCGAAGTGGCCGTAGTTGGTGGTCTTGCCGTAGATCGGGCGGAGGAGGTTGAGCGCCTTGACGATGTCGGCCGGCTTGAAGCTGAAGACCTTGCAGACGGCGTTCGTGATGGCCTCGTCGGTCAGGCCTTCCTTCGCGGTGCCGAAGGTGTTGACATAGACGCTGACGGGCTCGGGATAGCCGATGGCATAGGCGAACTGGATCTCGGCGCGCTTGGCCAGGCCGGCGGCGACGATGTTCTTCGCCACGTAGCGGCCCATGTAGGCGGCGCTGCGGTCCACCTTCGAGGGGTCTTTGCCGGAGAACGCGCCACCACCGTGGCGGCCGAAGCCACCGTAGCTGTCCACGATGATCTTGCGGCCGGTAAGGCCGGTGTCGCCCTGCGGTCCGCCCACGACGAAGCGGCCGGTCGGGTTGATGAGGAACAGGGTGTCGGGCGTGAGCAAGTCCTTGGGCAGAACCTTCTTCACGATCTCCTCGATGCAGAACTCTTCGATCTGCTTGTGCTCCACATCGGCGGTGTGCTGGGTGGAGATGACGACGTTCGAGATGGAGACGGGCACGTCATCCACGTATTGCACGGACACCTGCGACTTCGCGTCGGGGCGGAGCCAGTGGACCTTGCCGCTCTTGCGGACTTCGGTGAGCTTCCGGCCGAGGCGGTGCGCGAACATGATCGGCGCGGGCATCAGCTCCGGCGTCTCGTCGCTGGCGTAGCCGAACATCAGACCCTGGTCGCCGGCGCCTTGCTCGGCCTTTTTCTTGCCCTTGGCGGCCTTGGCATCCACACCCTGGGAAATGTCCGGGGACTGCTGGGTGATGATGGTGTTCACGAACACCTTGTCCGCGTGGAACACATCGTCATCGTTCACGTAGCCGATGCCACGGATGGCCTCACGGGCGAGCTTCACGAAGTCGAGCTTGGCGCGCGTGGTGATCTCACCGCCGACGACGGCGATGTTCGACTTCACGTAAGTCTCGCAGGCGACGCGGCTGGTTTTGTCCTGCGCGAGGCAGGCGTCCAGGACGGCATCGGAGATCGTGTCCGCGACTTTGTCCGGGTGGCCTTCGCCGACGGATTCGGAAGAGAAGATGAAGCGTTTGCTCATGCGTTTAACTGCAAGGTTGTCGTTTTGAACTGCGTTTGGCAGCGGGCGAGAAAGCTAGCCAACCACCGCGCCAAAGCAACTTTTTATTCCTGAGGCGAAGGCTGGAGGGCGCGGCTCGGTTGCTTGCACTCCGGGATGCCGCCTTGGGAGCCCTCTCCCTTTGCGGAGCAAGGGGAGAAGGTGGCCGGAGGCCGGATGAGGGGTGGGGCCACCCTCGCCCATGCACGCAACCCCTCACCCCAACCCTCTCCCCTTGCTCCGCAAAGGGAGAGGGAGTTGAAGGCCCACGACTTCGTCGGCTTGCCCTCCATTCGGTCGCCTCCTTGCGAAGCTGTTGGAACAGCTTGGCTCCGGCTGGGCCAGCAGACATCGGGCTCAAGCCCGGTGCTAATGAGATGCCAAGAAACTGCGATGCCCTGGGCAGGAAATCACCCACGCGCTTTCCACTTGCGCTGGCTCCTGTTTCAATCAGCGCGCTTGCACTTGCTCGATTACACCCTGCCAACCCCGGAGGAGAACCTCGCCGGAGACGAGGCTTTGCTCAATACCTGCGAAGCTCAGGGTGGGGCTGGGCTGAGGTTCTGGGAGTCCTCGGTTCCGTTCGTGGTCGTGGGCTATGGTAACGAAGTGGCGCGGGAGGCGAACCTCGCTGCGTGTGCGGCGGACGGCGTGCCAGTGCTGCGCCGGTGCAGCGGGGGCGGGACGGTCCTGCAAGGCCCGGGCTGCTTGAATTACGCCGTGGTGCTGGAGATCGCCTCGGACCCGGTGCTGGCCACGGTGTCCGGCACGAACCGCTTCATCCTTGGTCGCGTCGCCGGGGTCCTGTCCGGATTGCTAGGCGAACCGGTGGCGCAGTGCGGGGACACCGATCTCGTCTGGCGGGGTCTCAAATTCTCCGGCAATGCCCAGCGCCGGCGGCGAACCCATCTGCTTTTTCACGGCACCATCTTGCTGGGGGCCGATCTCGGCTTGGTGGAGAAGTATCTCCCCCAGCCCTCCCGCCAGCCGGAATACCGGGAGGGGCGTCCACACCGGGATTTCATCACGAACCTGCCGTTGACGGCGGACGCGGTGAAGCAGGCGCTGGCCGGAGTTTGGAAGGCAACGCGAGGTTCGCTCACATGGCCGCAGGAGGAAACCGAGCGGCTGGTGCGCGAGCGCTACGCACTGGCCGCATGGAACCGCCAGCGATGAAGTCGCCTCGCTTGCGGCAGTCCAGCTCTGCCGTTATCGTCAGCGCTGTCCGCAGCCGGTCCGAATCGTGAAGCGCGCCACTGGTCATCTCACCCTAATCCTGCTGGCAGTATTGTCCCTCGCGGCCGCGCTGCCTGCGGCGGAGCAGGGCAGGGGGACGATTCTGTTCGACCGCGACATCCGGCCGATCCTTTCTGATCACTGCTTTGCCTGCCACGGGCCGGACGGGGCGAAGCGAAAGGCCGGTCTGCGTCTCGACACGCGGGAGGGATTGTTTGGTGTCGGCAAGTCCGGCGCGCATGCGGTCGCTCCCGGGAAGGCTGACGCCAGCGAATTGCTGAAGCGCATCACCGCCTCGGACGCAGGCGAGTTGATGCCGCCACCCAAGACCGGCAAGCCGCTCAGTCCGGCGCAGGTCGCCTTGCTGCGCCGCTGGGTGGAGGAGGGCGCGCCGTGGTCGCCGGGCTGGGCATTCACCCCGCCGCAACTGCCGGCCTTGCCCGAGGTGAAGCTCGCCACCTGGCCGCGCAGCCCGCTGGACCATTTCGTCCTCGTCGCGCTGGAGCAACGCGGCTGGCGGCCCGCACCGGAGGCCGACCGCATCACGTTGCTTCGACGCCTGAGCTATGACCTGACCGGTTTGCCCCCGACACCGGAGGAGGTGGATGCCTTCCTCACGGATGCGTCACCCCAGGCCTATGACCGCGTGGTGGATCGCCTGCTCGCCTCGCCGCACTTTGGCGAGCGCATGGCGCAGCATTGGCTCGACCTCGCCCGCTACGCCGACTCGGACGGGTATCACGACGACTTCCTCCGCGAGATGCACGGGTATCGCGACTACGTCATCTCAGCCTTCAACCGCAACCTCCCGTTCAGCCAGTTCACCATCGAGCAGCTTGCCGGCGACCTGCTGCCGAACCCGACGCGTGACCAGCTTGTGGCCACGGCCTTCAATCGCAATGGCCCGACCACCTCGGAGAACGGCGCGGACGCCGAGGAGTATCGCGCCCGTTACGCCTCCGAGCGGGTGAACACCACCGCGACCGTCTGGCTCGGGCTCTCGCTCGCCTGTGCGGAGTGCCACGACCACAAATACGACCCGCTCACGGCGCGGGACTATTACCGGATGTTCGCCTTTTTCGATCAGGTGCCGGGCAATCCGCTCGCCAACGGACCCTTCGCCGAGCCCATTCTTCGCATCGTGCCGCCGGGCATGGAGGAGCAGGTCAAGGCGGCGGAGGCGGAACAGGCCCGTTGCCGGGATGTCCTGCTCAAGTTGTATTACGCGCCGCGGGCCGATTGGGACCGCGCCCAGACCGAGTGGGAGCAGCGCCTGCGGGAAACCAAGCTGGACGCCGTGCGCCTGAGCGACTGGCGCAAAGCCGGGCCGTTCCCCGTGAATGCGGTGAGTGCCGCAGAAAAGTTGCCGCCCGAGCGCGCGCAAGTGGACGGGGATCGCGAGGCGGCCAGGCAGATCAAATGGGAGACGCTTAAGGTCGCCGCAACAAACGATGTGAAACTCGAAGCCAGCGCGGGCATCGCCAGCCTGCAATGCGATGTGGCCACCGTGGCCCCGGCCATCCTCCGCTGCCGGCTGAGCACCAATGCGACCGCGCGCGTGTGGCTCAATGAGCGGCTGGTCCACGAAAGCGGACGGGAGCCGGAATCCCTCGGTGCCGTGCGCCTGTTCAATGTGCGCGTGCCGGCGGGCCGCCACCGGTTGCTCGTGCGCATGACACCGCTGACCAGCCAGGGGGAGCTGACGTTCAACGCCCAGGAATCCACCGCGCACCGGCTCCGCATGGAGAGTTTCAAAGCAAATGTCTTTGCCATTCCGCCGGCCCAGCGCGCGACCAACGACCTCACCTCGGTGAAGCGGGTCTTCCGCGAACTGCACTACCCCGAGATTGATGTCGCACAGTTGGCGTCCGAGGTGGCGCAGGACCGGTTGAAGCTGGTCTCGAAAAACACCTCCCGCATCCGCATCATGGCCGAGAGCACGAACCGCGTCCCGACGCATGTGCTCATGCGTGGGGATTTCCGGAAGCGCGGCGAAGCGGTTACGGCGGCCGTTCCCGCGCTCTTCGGCCGCCTGCCAACGGACGCGCCCGCCAACCGCCTCGCGCTCGCCCGCTGGCTGGTCTCGCGGGAGAATCCGCTGACGGCCCGGGTGACGGTGAACCGCCTGTGGCAGATGGTTTTTGGCCTGGGCATCGTGAAATCATCTGAGGACTTCGGGGCGCAGGGCGAGCCGCCCACGCACCCGGAATTGCTCGACTGGCTGGCGGTGCGTTTCATGGACAGCGGGTGGGATGTGAAGGCGCTGCTGCGCGAGATCGCGACGAGCGCGACGTATCGGCAGGCATCGATAGTTAAAGGGTTGAAGAGTGGGAGGGTTGAAGGGGCCAGCTCCGTTTCCCTCTTCAACCCTCCCACTCTTCAACCCTTCAACCCTTTCACTGATGACCCCGAAAATCGCTGGCTCGCCCGCGGCCCGCGCTTCCGCCTCCCCGCCGAGTTCATCCGCGACACCGCGCTGGCCGCCAGCGGACTGCTGGAGCGCAACCGTGCGCCCGAAGGGCGCAGCGTGCTGGCGTATCAGCCAGGACCGGATCTGTGGCGGGAATTCGCCTTCGGCGAGAGTCTCAAATACATTCAGGACCATGACGGGGAGTTGTATCGGCGCGGGGTTTACATGTTCTGGAAGCGCTCGGTGCTGCATCCCTATCTCGCGGTGATGGACGCTCCCACGCGGGATGTTTGCACGGCACGGCGTCCGGTGACGAACACGCCGACACAGGCACTGGCGTTGCTGAACGAGACCCTGCTGGTCGAGTGTGCGCGGGCGCTCGCGCAGCGTTTGCTGCTGGCGGAAGGGCTCGACGACGCGGCGCGGCTGCAGCAGGGGTTCCGGCTTGTGCTTGCACGCCCACCCACTGAGAAGGAAACCCGCACGCTGCTCGCATTGCACGCGGACACGCTGCGGCACTATCAGGCAGACCCGGCGGCGGCGAAGAAACTGGTTTCGGTGGGGGAGTCGGAGCGGCCCACCAAGCTGGACGTGGCGCAGCACGCCGCCTGGCTGTGCGTCTGCAACGCGCTGCTCAACCTGGATGAAACGCTGACGAAGGAATGACGAGCATGAGCGATTCCAGCACACAACGCACCCAAGCCGAACCTCTCCATGAAGCTCCGGTGGTAGGGCGGGGTGTCCTCACCCCGCCGCCGACCACCCGGATGCCACAAGACTTCGGCGGCGCGCTGAGGACAGCGCGCCCTACCAGTGCTGAGGGAGTCTGCCGCAGGATTTTCCTCCAGCGCGGTGCGTTCGGCTTTGGCGCGCTCGGCTTTCTTCAGGCAGCCGGAATGCTGAACGGCGCGGCGGCACCGGCCGCACCGCAGGGAGTGATGCAGGCGTTTCACGTTCCGCCTCGGGCCAAGCGCGTGATCTTCCTCTTCATGGGGGGCGGTCCCTCGCAGTTCGAGACCTTCGACCCCAAGCCCAAGCTGAACAAGCTCTGGGGCAAGCCGATGCCTGACAGCCTCACGAAGGGCGAACGCGTGGCCCAGCTTCAGGGCTCGCCGCTGGTCATCCTGGGCACGCACCGGAAGTTCTCCAAGTGCGGGAAAGCGGACGTCGAGGTCAGTGACCTGCTGCCGCATATGCGCAAGGTGATGGATGAGGTCACCGTCATCCGCTCGATGCAGACCGATGCGATCAACCACGACCCGGGGGTCACGTTCATGCAGACGGGGCACCAATTGCCCGGTCGCCCGGCGATGGGGGCATGGCTCTCCTACGGCCTCGGGAGCGAGAACGCGAACCTGCCGGCCTACATGGTGCTGCTCTCCGGCCAGGGGCAGGATCAGAATGTGAAGGCGCGTTACTGGACCAGCGGGTTCTTGCCGACGATTCACCAAGGCGTGCAGCTTCGCTCGCCCGGCGAACCAGTCTTCTATTTGGACAATCCCGCCGGCATGGACAGTGTGACGCGGCGGCGCGTGCTGGACAGCATTCGCGAATTGAACCAGTCACGGCTGGAAACGGTGGGCGATCCCGAAATCGCCACGCGCATCGCCCAATACGAGATGGCCTACCGGATGCAGACCAGCGTGCCGGAGCTGACCGATCTTACGAAGGAGCCGAAAGGCGTTTACGAACTCTATGGCGAGGATGCGCGCAAGCCGGGGACTTTTGCCGCGAACTGCCTGCTGGCGAGGCGGCTGGCGGAGCGCGGGGTGCGGTTCATCCAGCTCTATCATCGTGGCTGGGATCATCACGATGGCATCCAGGGGCGCATGGTTCAGGAGTGCCAGAAGATTGACCAGCCATGCGCGGGGCTGTTGCGCGATTTGAAGCAACGCGGGCTGCTCAAGGACACCTTGGTGATCTGGTCCGGCGAGTTCGGCCGCACGCCGATGGCGCAGGGCGATGCGAAGTCCGAGAACTACGGACGCGACCATCAGATGCGGGCGTTTACCTCATGGGTGGCGGGTGGTGGTTTCAAGGCCGGGGCGGTGCATGGGGCCACGGACGAATTTGGCTACACCGTCGTGGACCGTCCGGTGCATGTGCATGACCTTCACGCGACCATGCTGCATGCGCTGGGAATTGACCACCTTCGGCTGACCTTCAAGTTCCAGGCGCGCGAACACCGGCTCACGGACGTGGCGGGGAAGGTCGTGCCGGGGTTGCTGGCGTAGTGGCGGCAGGCGTCTCGCCTGCCGTAGAGCCGGGCATCCTGCCCGGCGGAAGCGCGTGGGCGGAGCAAGACGGTCGGGACTTCGCTACGTTTTGTCCGGGCGGCGGGACGCCGCCCTCTACGTCAGGCGGGACGCCTGACGCCACGGGGAATCAGACCTCCACCCGGCCCTCGAAGGCGAAGTCTGCGGGGCCATTCAGCCGCACATCGGAGAAGCCTTCGCCGCTGGACTGGAAGCTGACCTCCAAAGTGTCGCCGCCTTGCACGAGCACCTTTACCGGGGAGGTGAAGCCTTGGACGCGCGAGGCGATCATCGCCGCCGCACTCACGCCGGTGCCGCAGGCCAGGGTCTCCCCTTCGACGCCGCGCTCATAGGTGCGCACGCGGATGTGATTCGGCCCGAGCACCTGCGCGAAGTTGGCGTTCGTGCCCTTGGGCTGGAAGTGCGCATGGTAGCGGACTTCGGCACCGCACTGGTTGACCATGGCCTTGTCCGCGTCGGGCACGAAGATCACGGCGTGCGGCACCCCGGTGTTGAGGGAGTGGATGGCCGTGGGGCCCGTGGAAAGAGCGACCTGCTCGTTGAGACGCAGGCTGTGGGGTGGGGTGAGGTTCACCGTTACGCGTTCGCCCTGGAAGGTCGCGGTGATGACGCCGGCGACCGTCTCAAAGGTCACGCCGTCCTGCGCGCCCGTGAGGCGCTGGATGTAGCGGGCGAAGCATCGCGCGCCGTTGCCGCACATCTCTGCCCGGCTGCCATCGCTGTTCCAGAAGTCCCACGCCCAGTCGGCCTTTCCGGACGCGCACGGCACCAGCAGCATGAGGCCGTCGGCCCCGATGCCGCGCTGGCGGTGGCACAGCCGGACGACCTGCTCGGGCGTGAGTTGGATCGTCCCCTTGCGGTTGTCGGCCAAGATGAAGTCATTGCCCGCACCGTTCATCTTCGTGAATTCCAAAATCATGGCGCGGGAAGGTAACGGCACCATCCGCAGGTGCAAGCGACAAAGCAGCCATCTCCCGCTGGACAGGGCGGCGAAGTCCCGCTATTACCACATTTTTGGAGACAAGCTGCCGTTCGGTCCGCTACACTGCCGCTCACCCTGAGCTACTAGAAAGAAGCCCAGCGGACGTATCAGCCCGTGACCATGAAAGCGAAATCAGGTTCCAACCGCAGCGGCCTCCTCGGCGGCGGCAATTGGATTGTCGATCAGGTGAAAATGATCGACGTCTATCCCCAGCGCGAGCGGCTGGCCAACATCAGCCGGCAGTCGGAAGGCACGGGGGGCGCGCCCTACAACGTGCTGGTGGATCTCGCCCGGCTCGGTGCGCCCTTCCCGCTCACGGGGGCTGGACTGGTAGGCAAGGACCTGCTCGGCAACCGGATTCTGGAGGACTGCAAGACGCACAACATAGACCCGAAATTCCTGCGGGCCACCGGCGACGCTCCGACGTCCTACACGGACGTGATGACCGAGGCCAACGGCGGGGTGCGGACCTTCTTCCATTGCCGTGGCGCAAACGCGCTTTGGGATGGCAAGGATTTGGACTTCTCCAAGTCGAAGGCCAAGATTTTCCACCTCGGCTATCTGCTCCTCCTGGACGCGATGGACAAGGAGGACAAGAAGTTCGGCACCAAGGCCGCTGCGTTGCTCGCCGCCGCCCAGGAAGCCGGCCTCAAGACCAGCGTGGACACGGTGAGCGAGGACAGCGACCGGTTCTCGAAGATCGTCACCCCGGCGCTGAAGTTCGTGGATTACTGCATTCTCAACGAGCTGGAGGCGGGCAAGACCACCGGCTTCAAGATCCGCAAGCCCGACGGCACTCTGGATACCGTTTCTCTGCGCCACGCAGCCGGCGCGCTGCTGCAATGCGGCGTCAAGGAACTCGTGGTCATCCACTTCCCCGAAGGCAGCTTTGCCCGCACCCGCGATGGCAAGGATTCCTGGCAATCCTCGCTCAATCTTCCGCAGAAATACATCGTGGGCACGGCTGGTGCCGGCGACGCGTTTTGCGCCGGGGTGCTCTACGGCCTGCACGAGGGCTGGGAGTTGCAGCAGTGCCTGCTTACCGGCGTTTGCGTCGCCGCTGCAAGCCTCAGCCACGCCACCTGCACGCAGGGCGTGGGCAAGCTTGAGGCCGCGATGGCCCTGGCGAAGAAATACAAGCCGCGTCCGCCGCTGGAGCCGGAGTTCTGAAACCTCGGTCGTTGGTTTGAAAAGCAAAAGGCCCGCGAGTGCGGGCCTTTGCGTTTTATGCGGTTGAAGCTCAGCCCGCGATCATGCGCTCACCCGGCTGCAACTTCATCTGCTCCGGGTCAAGGCCATTGGCCCGGCACCATTCACGGTAGGCATTGGGGGAGATTTCACTTGGCTTGATTTCGCTGCGGCCGCCCCAGAAGACGTTCGTGTAGCTCACGGTGATGCCGATGCTGGCCAGGTGCGCGTCAATTGCCGCCTTGTGGGCGAGCACCAGCGTCTTGTCCGTGCCGTGCGCCACACCCATGACGTTCACGTTGCGGAACTCCGGGCCGCCCTCGCGCCAGTAGGCGTGGGTCATGATGTGGTGACGGCCGACTTCGCGGCCCGCCTCGATCTCCCGGCCGGGCGGCACGGCCCAGTGGAAGAGCGCGTTGAACTTGGTGACCTTCTCGCCGGTGGCCAGGGTCTTGACGTGTTCGAGGAAAGTGGAAAAGCGGCCAATGATCTTGCGGCGGTCGAAGTCCTCGGCCACTTCGAGGAAGGTCTTGAGCGGCACACCCGCCTCGGCGGCACGGGCGGCCCACAGGTCGGGAATGAGTTCCTCCACTTTGAATTCTCGCTTCACGGCCTCCAGAATGCGCCACTCCAGCTCGTTCAACGTGACCATGGCCACATCCGTCGCCTCGGCGGGGACTTCCGCCTTGCTGCCGGGTTCCATGCCTTTGCGACGCGTGTGGCCGACGCCGAGGGCGAAGAGCTTCTTCGCCGGCATCAGCCGGAAGTGCCCGGCACCAATGCGTTTGGCGAGATAGTCGCAATGGCGCGGCATCGAATAACCCGCCGGTATCTTCAGCGTCGTCCAGAGCTTGTAGGTCGAGCCGGGCGTGGCGGCATCGGTGGAACGCGTGACCACATGGCCGGAGAACGGGTCGTTCTGGAACAAGTCGTCGAAGGCCGCGTCGAGTTTCTCCTGCGGGACTTCCCACGCCACCAGCGCACCTTGGGCCAGGTTGGTGGCCAGCAGGGTCTGCCGCACGCGCCGGATGACGCCCGCCCGCAGCATGGCCTGGATGCGCTCAATGACCGTCTCCAAGGGCACTCCGGACTGGCGGGCGATGGCTCCCAGCGGGTCCACCTGGAAGCCCTGCAACTGGTCTTCGGAGATCGCTAGAATGCGATGATTGATCGGGTCGGCGATTTCAACTGGGATGGTGGCAAGGCTCATGGTTCGGATGTCAGACGAAACTTCGTGCCGCATCATTCCCGACGGGGCAGGGGGCCGCCAGCCACAATTTTGTCCGAAACCAACCGGATTCTGGCCGCTGACCAACCGTAGGAGACGTCGTGAGGAGGCTCTGATATTTCAACGCGTCGCCCGCGAAACACGCCCTGCATACGAAAGAGAAAGGGACTGCGAAATGGCGGCTCACTCTCCGAGAACAGGGAGAAGTTTGAGGCTCCTCACGTCTTCTCCTGCGGGGGTTTGCGTCAGTTCTGCTTGGCCGACCATTGCTCGGCGAAGCTTCGCAGCTCGGCCTGGCTGGGGAGGCCGAGCTTGTGGACGATGTTCTGGCAGACCATGGGAAGCGGGAGCGTCTGATGGGCGAGGCGGCGGTTGATTTCGCCCGGCTCGCAGCCCGACCCAAGAAGTTGCAGCACGAGCCGTTCATCCTCATTCAGCAAGTCCTGCCGGCTCCACGGCTGGTTGCGGAAGCGCTGCTCGATTTCTGCCAGCGTCTGACCGTTCACGGCCGGCGTGCAGAAGAACCGGCCCGCCAGCGCATCACGGATGGCCGTGATGAGAAAGGTGGGGGCGGATTGTTTGAGCACGTAGGCCGCGGCACCGCACTCGGCGGCCTCCTGCACATAGCGGGGCTCGTCGAAGAGCGACAGCACGATCAGCAGCGGGCGCGGCGTCTGCTTGGCCAGTTCACGCAGCAGGTCCAGGCCGCCGACCATGGGCATGACGATGTCCGTGATGACCACGTCCGGCGGGGATTGCTCGATGAGGTGGAGCGCCTCCAGGCCGTTGGCCGCCTCGCCAATGACCCGAAAATCCGCCTGGGCTTGCAGCAGTCCGCGAATGCCGCGCCGCACGAGCGGATGATCTTCCACAATGAGGATGCTGGTCTTCTTCACGGCGTGGCAAGGCTTGAGCCCGAACACATGCGTTGCATGGGGGGAACCATAGCAAAGCCAACGACCGGAGAACAGGCAGAAAACTGCGCCGCCGTTGCGGAGGGCGCATCTTGACACTGCCCCCGAA
>CAZCBE010000009.1:31461-101196 GCA_964496695.1 uncultured Klebsiella sp. | reverse complement strand
TCTGAGGCCAACGACACGATCCCTCCAAAACTATCCAGCTACTTCGGAGTTCGGGCTAAGTGGGTGCAGGCCAGCAACGGTTCCGCCAAGTCCGAAGTGCCGCCTGACCGCGCGCAGGAAGATCACCTGGCCCAGACCATCCTGGACGGGGCCATGGCAGTCGGCCACGCCACCGAGGTCTGGACCCTGCCCCGCTTGGCCTGGCTGCTTCGGGAGCAGAGTGGGGTGAAGTATTGCTCTCGGCCACGTCTGCCATCTGCTGGACCGCCTAGGCTTCAGTTGCCAGCAGCCTCGCGCCGGGCCAACGAACGGAACGAACCCCTATCCGGCGTTGGCCTGCCTTCAATAATGGCCCGTTGGGAGGGCCGGACCTGACTGATTGACCGAGCTTCAGACGGAAATGTATGACCCCCGGTCAGGGCTTCCGCAGTTCGCGCACCACGGCCAGCCCCTTCAGCAAATCAAGCGCGCGGGCCAGCGCCGGGTCGCGCACCTGGGGAGTGGCGGCGGACGGCGAGCTCACCACGGGAGGTGCGCCATCGGGATTTTGTCCCTCACGCATGCGACGGAGGAGTTCGGCTTCGTTGAGCCGAGTCGGGGCGTCCTTCCCTTTCCCTGCCGCGCTCGATCCGACGCTCGCCTGACCGAGCCGGCGGAAGGGTTCCGCGTAGAAGGCGCGTTCCTCCTCCGGGCCCACGCTGACGGCGATGTCCGGTCGGAGGCCGGCGGCGGGCATGGCATGGCCATCGCCGAGCTTGGTTTCGCCGGTGGCGATGCGCAGCCGCTGGCCGGTGCTGAGGGTGAAATCCTTGAACTGCCGCACGCCGCCGGTCGTGGCGGTGCCGATGAGGAGTCCCACCTGGTTCTGGCGCAGCAGCGCCGCGAGGACTTCCGCCGCGCCGCTGGTGTGGTGGTTCACCACGACAGCGGTGGGGAGCAGGATCGCGTTGGTCTTTGCAGTCGAACTCTGCGCCTCGCCCTCCACTGAGAGCAGCACCCGCTCGGATGCGATAAAGGCGTCCGCCACGCGCGCGGCGACCTTCTGGTCGGCTCCGCCAGCATAGCGGAGGTCCAAGATCAGCCCGCGAAGCTTCCTCGCCCCGCCCAAGTTGGCGAATTCCGCGAGCAGCATTTCGTCCAGTTTGGGGCCGACGTGGTTGACGCGCAGGTAGCCGTAAATTTCGTCAAACACTGCGCTCTTGCCCAGCGCTGGTCCGGTGGGAGCCACCGGGGTGGGCGGCTTGCTGTCCTCGAGCAGGACCTTGCCATCCATCAGCCGCAGGAACTGCTCCAGCGCCGTGCGCTCAATCTCAACTGGAGCTACGCCCCCCAGATTGGTCCGCACGAGGTCGAACACTTCGTGAAACTTGGGCGGCGGACCCGCGGCAGAGAGATCAGCCAGCGAAATGGCCAGGAACGCAGCCAGCAGCAGTTGCTTCATAATGGGTCCCATGTGGGAGGGCTGGCCCACCCTATTCCGCCAGTGAATCCGTCGCAAATCCTTTCCGGCCGCACGCCCGATTATGCCCGAACTCCGCAGCAAGCATGGGCGGCACAGGCTGGGGTCCATAAGCGCTAACTTAAGTTAGCGCTTATGGCGTGCTGACCCGGCTGCGTCCGGACATGCATCTACCGGGGCTACACCCCAAGCGGGGACGATGCAGTCGGAGCGCCGGCTGCAAGCCGGCTTACCGTGCTGTGACGAACGATGGCGCCGTTGTCGAAGGCGAAGCCGAGGCACTGAACGGTGCGTCCAATCTCCTGCCCTGCGCAGGGCTTCTGAACTCCGTTTGGGCTAAGCCGGCTGGGAAGCCGGCGCTCCGTCAACTGCATCGTCCCGGGCCAAGGCATCCCTAGGCGGGCTTCGGCCCTATTTGGCCGTCACCGTTGCCGCTGTGGGATTGCAGCAACGGCGGCGGGCCGGTGCTTCCAATCGCCTTCTGGCGTTCGTGAAATTCCCGAAAGCCAGGAGCCCTAGCCCACGAGGGTGGGCACCCCCAGAAAGACCGGGAGATAGCGGCGCTCGGCGCGGGGAGGGCGATCAGGACGCGGGGCCTTGGGCGCACCTTCCGGCTTCGGGGCCGGAGCGGGCTTCGGCTGCGGGCGCTTGGCGGTCTCGATCAGGCCGTTGGCAAACTCGATGACATGCCCCTGATGGATCAGCCAATGCAGGTCACTGTTGATGGCGGACTGCTCGGCCGTCGGTTCAGGAGGAGCGGGCGCGGCAGCAGGCTGGCCTTCCACCGGAGCCGGAATGGCGATTACCGTCGGCGCGGGAGCCAGGGCTTCGAGCAGCTTGCGCCGGGTGCATTTGGGCGTGGCATCAATGAACTCGATCAGCCGCCGGAGGTTCGGCGAGACCGGCGTGGCCTCCATGTCCAGATACGTCGGCCGGGCCACGGAGACGTGCGTGATCGTCTTGTTGACCTTGAAGAACTGCAGGCCGAGCCGGCTGAACTGGGTGCAGAGCGTGTTCACCAACTTCAGCGGGAAGCGCACCTGATCCTCGACGACGAGGCTGAAGATGCGGCGGATGACCGGCGAAGAATGGCCGACATTGGCGCCGACCAAGGTGTGGGACGGGACCGACTTGTAGAGGTTCGGCAGATGCGTGGCCTTGAAATGGGCTTCCACTTCCTCGCGTTTGTTGAACTTGAGGGCCTCCGGGACGTTCAACGCCGTGAACTCCGTCTTGACGCTGGATTCCTCGACCCATTGCTTCACGACCGCCTCGTCCCGGACAATTTTGACCCGGGCCTTGAAGGCTTCAAACGGCATCCGGCTGAACCGCTCGGTATGCAGCTTGTGCAGCTTGGTCTGGTAGTCGTGGTAGTTGGGCGGCCCGAGGATGATCCCGCTCATGCCGCACTGGGCGACAAAGGTGTAGGTGCCCTTCGGCGCCTCGCCGGCGATCTTCTCCGTGGAGTAGAAGGTGTTGAAATGGCGGCTCAGCAGGTGCGCCGTGACCTCGGCCTCGGAGAGCCAAAGCGTGTCATCCAGGCTGCACAGGAAAAGCGGGGCCGCGACGGTGTCACCCGTCTTGATCACCCGGAAGGTGATGGTGAAGCGATCGGGCTTCTTGAGAATCAGATGCGCGATGTCGAAGATCGGATAGGCGCGGCCGGTCAGCTTGATCTGGCGCGCGAGTCCTTCGACACCCTTCTCCTCGGGCAGCAGGTCCACGTCGAAGTCCGGCAACGGCGCGGGCGCTTCGCGGCGCGGTTCATCACGACGGTCATCGCGATTCCCGCGGAAGGGGCCTGAGCGCGGGCCACCGGGCCCGGAACGCGGTCCGCCGGGGCCATCCCGACGCGGCCCGCCATCGCGGCGGGGACCACCGGGGCCACCCGGGCGAGGGCCGCCACCGGGACCATCCCGGCGAGGCGGGCGGTCGCCGAAGGGGCGGTCGCCGCGCCCACGGCGCGCGCCGCCACCGGCTTCCTCGTCGCCACGGTAGTTGGCAAAGCGGTTTGTGTCGGTGCTCTGCTTCGCCCACGCGGGGAGAAGCTGCAATTCCAAATCCAGTTCGGTCTCGGGCTGTTGGCTCATTAGCAAATCGGCGTTCTTTGAACGCCGCGTGAAAAGCGTCGGGGACATTGGGCCGCTGTTGGAAAGAATGCAAGCGTGACGCGTCAGCTTTTGGAACGGAGCAAAGATTCGTTTGACGGCGGCGGCGGCGGGGATTGAACTGGCTGCCGCTAGCTACACCGCGTTTATTGCCATGAACCCATCCCTTTCACGCCGTTCCGCTCTCTCCACTGTCGCCGCCCTGACCGCCTCCGCCGCCCTGGTGCAACGCCTGTCCGCCGCTGATGCCGCCGCCAAGACCCGCGTCAACCACTCCGTCTGCAAATGGTGCTATCCGAAGATCGCCTTGGAAGACCTCTGCAAGTCCGCCAAGGACATCGGCCTCTCCTCCATCGAACTGCTCGACCCGCCGGATTTCGCCACCGTCAAGAAATACGGGCTGCACTGCGCCATGGTCAGCTTCCCGCACAAGGACGGCATCGGCCGCATCGAGAAGGCCTTCAACCGGGTGGAACACCACGACACGCTCGTGGAGATCTACACCGAACGCATCAAGCAGTGCGCCGACGCGGGCTTCAAGCAGCTCATCTGCTTCTCCGGCAACCGCGCCGGCCTGGACGACGAAACCGGCCTGAAGAACTGCGCCACCGGCCTCAAGCGCATCCTCCCCCTCGCCGAGAAGAGCGGCATCACCCTCGTCATGGAACTGCTCAAC
Source organism: uncultured Klebsiella sp. (assembly GCA_964496695.1). GTDB lineage: Bacteria > Verrucomicrobiota > Verrucomicrobiia > Limisphaerales > SXTU01 > SXTU01. The sequence continues at coordinate 96,953 of CAZCBE010000009.1, read as the reverse complement.
AGCCGCGTGAACCACAAGGACTACCAGTGCGACAAGTCCGCGTGGGGCGTCGCCCTCTGCAAGGCCATCGGCTCCGAGCGCTTCAAGCTGCTCTACGACATCTACCACATGCAAATCATGGAGGGCGACGTCATCACCACCATCAAGCGCGACCATCAATACTTTGCCCATTACCACACCGGCGGTGTGCCGGGCCGCAACGAGATTGATGACACACAGGAGCTGAATTACCCGGCCATCATCCGCACGATCCAGGCGACCGGCTACAAGGGCTACGTCGGCCAGGAGTTCATCCCCAAGCGCGAGGACAAGCTCGCCTCCCTCAAGCAAGGTGTGAAGATTTGCGACGTGTGATACCTTTTCTGCATGTCAACGCTGACCATAGAAGTTGCGGATGAAGTCGTGAAGGCTTCCGGGAAATCTCCGCAGGCCTTGCAAAACGGCCTTAAGCTAATGCTGGCGATTGACCTCTTCGCCGACGGCAGGCTGTCATTGGGCAAGGCCGCCGAATCAGCAGGGATGCCAAAGATCCTCTTCATGGATGAACTGGGGCGGCGCCGGATTCCCGTGATCAACTTGGCGGACGACCAGATCGCCGACGAATTGCGTGATCCTTGAAACGGTCATTGTTGCCGACAGCAGCCCGCTGATCGGACTGGCGCGAATTGGACGGCTTTCCCTCCTTCCCCGGCTGGCCAAACGTATTGTCGTCGGCCACGCCGTCTGGAATGAAGTGACCGTGGCGGCTCCCGACGCCCCCGGGGCCGAGGCCATTCGCAATTGCGGTTTCATTGAACTGTTTCCTTCGGATTCAACGCTGGCCCCAAGTTTTCTGGACGAAGTGGATGAAGGGGAAGCCGAAGCTTTGGCCATCACCCTGCGTCTCCCTGGTAGCTTGCTGTTGGTGGATGATGCAGATGCCCGCCGAGTGGCCAAGCGGCTGCATCTCCGACACACCGGAACAGTTGGCTTGCTGCGCCTGGCCAAGCAGGCCGGACTGATCTCCGCACTTCGTCCAGAACTGGAGGCATTGACTCGTGCCGGAATCTTTCTGCGGACAGAACTTATCGAACAAGCGCTCGCACAAGTCGGAGAAACCTTATGAAATCAAATCCCTCCCGCCGTTCCGCCCTCAAGACCGCCGCTGCCGCCGCCGCCTTCACCGGGGCCGCCGCCGTCCTTACCCCCTCCAAGGTCCGCGCCGCCGAGGCCGGCGACTACTACGTCGCCAAGAACGGCCACATCAACCAGTCCGTCGTGACCTGGAATTTCCGCCCCCTCACCATCCCCGAACTGGCCAAGTGGTCCGCGAAGTTCGGCGTGAAATCCGTCGAACTGATCGGCCCTGAACACTGGCCCATGCTCAAGGAGCTTGGTCTCACCTGCGCTCTCGCCGGGAGCCACGGTTTCGCCAAGGGCTTCGCACAGAAGGAGCAGCACGCCGAATGTCTGAAAGTGCTGGAGGACCGTATCGGCCAGTGCGCCGCGCACGGCGTGCCTGCGGTCATCACCTTCTCCGGCTTCCGCAAGGGCCTCTCCGATGAACAGGGCTTCAAGAACATGGTCGAGGGCCTCAAGAAGATCGCCCCCATCGCCGAGGCCAGGAAAGTCACAGTCGCGCTGGAGATGCTCAATTCCAAGGTCGCCGTTGAGATGAAGGGCCACCCGGACTACTTCTGCGACAACATGGACGTGAGCATTGACATCCTCAAGGCCGTCGGCTCGCCCTACGTGAAGGTGCTCTACGACATCTACCATGTGCAGATCATGCACGGCGATGTCATCGCGCGCCTGCGGAAGTATGCGCCCTACATCGCCCACTACCACACGGCTGGCAACCCGGGCCGCAACGAGATTGATGACACGCAGGAGATCAACTATCCGCCCATCATGCGGGCCATCGCCGAAACGAAATACGCCGGCTTCGTGGGCCAGGAGTTCATCCCCTTGCGCGACAAGGTGAAGTCGCTCAATGAGGCGGTGAAACTCTGCGATGTGTGATGCCATCGTTTCCCTCGAACATCTGATAAGCACTACCAACCACCCCTGACCACTATGCCTGGCACCCTTATCCAACCCTATCTGTTCTTCGGCGGTCGTTGTGAAGAAGCCCTCGAATTCTACCGCACGGCCATCGGCGCGCAGGTGGATTTTCTCATGCGCTACCAAGAAAGCCCGGAGCCAACCCCGCCCGGCATGCTCGCACCCGGCTTTGAAAAAAAGGTCATGCACGCCACCTTCCGCATCGGCGGCAGCACGCTCATGGGCTCGGACGGCTGCGGGGAAGGCGCGAAGTTCGAAGGCTTCTCCCTGTCACTCGCGGTCCCGACTGAAGCGGAGGCCCACCGCGCCTTCGCCGCCCTCTCTGCTGGTGGCGAAGTGAAGATGCCGCTGACCAAGACCTTCTGGTCCCCGTGCTTCGGCATGCTCACCGACCGCTTCGGCCTTGGCTGGATGGTCAGTGTCGTGGCCTGAGGCTCGGAGGACAGCCGCGCTACGGCACGAAGCCCTCGTTGGCGCGGGTCTTAAACCACGTCGCATCGTTGGGACTGGCGGTGACCGGCACATCCACCCCACCGGCGCCTTTGATGGTTTGATCCCAGCGATGGTTCTCCACATGCCCGTCGGCAAAGCTCATGGTGCTCGATTTCGCATGGATCGCCGCCGGACGGTTGTTGAAGGAGAGGTTTCCAGCGGAGCCGGGCGCATCAATCGTCGAGGTGATCATCCCGTCGTCAATGCTGGTGGGGTCCTCATGGATGAAGACGAAATTGTCCGTCGGCTTGCGAATGTCCGAGGCGCGCCGAAATACCAGGCCTGGTCCCACACTGCCGAGGATTGCGCTGCCAAAGGCGGAACCGCCGTTCATGTAAACATTCATGACGATGCTGCGGACGTAAGGCTGGCCCGCCACCGGGGCGGCGAGCGCCGTATCCACATATTTGTCCGCCGGGCACTTGAGGAGCTTTCCATTCCCGGAGAAATATCGGCCCAAGATCGCCTTGGTGTAATAGTCGGGATTGATGACGCTGTCTGGCTGGTGATTCCCGCCGGTCTTCATCCAGCCGGTGCACCAGGTGAGGTTCGTTTCAGTGATCGGCGGCCAGTTAGTATTGATGACCAGCCGGGAGTCGAAGTCGTCGTAATACAGGTTCCACGCCAGTTGGATCTGCTTGTGATTGCTGGCACACACGGCGGCCTGGCCCTTCGCCTTCGCCTTCGACAGCGCCGGCAGCAGCATGCCGGCCAGGATCGCGATGATGGCGATCACCACCAGAAGCTCGATCAGGGTAAATCCGTGACGACGGGTTGAAATATCTCGCATAGACCTGAGAAACATACCGCATGCCGGCCACCTTGCGCATCCGATTTTGCGCAAAACTGCCTTGCCGTTGGCACCGGCCGTTCAACACGCGTTGATTGCCCCCGCTACTGCCCAGTCACCAGCCACCGCGCCGCCTCTTCCACCCAGCCCGTATTCCAGTGGTGCTTCCGCTGCGGTCCATCCCGATACGCATGGGGGACCTTAAGCTCCTCCATCAACGCATGCGCCTGCTGGGTCGGCACCCGGAACGCATCATAACCCATGAGCAGCAGACGCGGCTCGGTGCCCAAGGTCTTGCCCCGCTCACGGAGCAAGGTGGGAATGCGATACCGCTCAAAGTTCTCCTGCGTGCCGGCAATGGCGGCCATCCCGTAGAGCCCCTTTTCCATCATCATGGGGGAATCCCACGCCGCCCCCTTGCCGAACACTTCCTGATTGCGCAGCAGCAGCGTCCACGCACCCCAGCCGGACTTGCTGAACCCCAGCAGCAGCCGCGCCCCCCGCTCCGCACGCGCCGGATAGGCGCGCTCAACGAACGGCACGACGACCTTCAGGAAGTAAGTCTCCTGCCGGATGCCAGCATCAGTCGGGTGATCGCAATACCACGGCAGGTGGCTGAACGTGGGATAGACACAGAGGACGTTTAGTTTGTTGGCCAGGTCGAGCTTCGTCGCCTCAGCGAGCGGGTCGCCCCAACGCTGCTCATCCTTCGCCTCGACCGGCAGGAAGTAGAGCACCGGCAGCCGCGTCCCGGCGGCGACGGTGTCCGGAGCACGCACGTAAATCTTGGTCGGACCGGTCTGAAACTCGGATTGCACCGTGTGGACCACAAAACCATTCGTCGCAGGTGCGGAAGCAGAAATCACAGGCTCGGCCGCACCGACAGCGAGGCTGAGGAGCAAGAACACGCCGAGGGCGCAAACCCGCCCGGTAGGGCGAGACTCCGTCGAGCCCCATCTGTCGGCGTAGCCGGCGCGAGCGTAGCGAGCATCTTGGCTCGGCCTGCGCCTTGAAGAAATCGTTGTGCCCTCCTCGCCTGGCTCGAAAAGTGATTCCATGAAGTCTTGTCCTGCTGGGATGGGGTTGCGCGTTTTCACAACGCCGGGTTCCGGGGAAACTTCACCAACGGCAGCCGCGCGCCCCGATGCAGGCTGCGGTCCGCCCGCACCTGCTCCGGCGGCAGGAAGATCCCGCCCAATGCCGCCGCCGCCGAGGCCGCCACCAGATCATCCTGATCAATGCCATCACCGCTCACTCCCACCGCACCGATGAGCACCCCGCCGCGATAGAGCGGCATGCACCCCGCGAAGATGGTCATGCCATTGGGCAGGTTGGGATTCACCGCCGTCAAGGTGTTGAAGGCCGCGCCATTGAGCGTGTTCACCGCCGCGATGGAGCCACCGGGCGTGATGATGGAGAAGCGTTCCTGCAAGCCCAGGAAGATGCCCGGCGTGGTGCCGCCGATGCCCGGCGGAAAGGTGCTCTGCGCCATGAAGCTCACCGTGCGCGAACTGAACGCCCGCGCATCGCTGCTGAAGAAGACCGCCGTCCGGGCCTTCTGCACCGCCACGTCCCAACTGAACCGCGTCGTGTCCGGCGACGTGCAGAACGTGCCGAGGCAGACCGGCGGGCTGCCCGCCGCGTTCGGGTTGTTGACCACCGTGATGAAGCACTGCATCGGCACGCCGCGCGGCAGCCGGATGCCCGCCCGTGTGGTCCGGGCGCGGTTCGCTCCGGCGGTGAGGATCGCCGTCACTTCCGCCGCCGAAAGCCGCACCGTGCCGCCCGGCAGCGCGACCCCGCTCGGATCGGCGGTGATGGGCTGGCGAATCTGCCCTGTCACCCCGCCCATCGTCGCAGCGACGTAGGGCAAGGGCGCAGCCGGACTGGCCGTCGGCGCAAACCCGGCCACCGCCGCCCCAATGCCCCCCAACGGAGTCACCACGCCGGGCGAAGTCGAACTCGCGACATATGCCAGCGCGATGCCATCAATGAACACCCGGTTGCCCAGAATCCGGGTTGCCGGCTCAAAGCCGGCCTGTCCCGCCAGCGCCACATCCTCATCCACCTTCGCGCTGATGACCGTCTCAGGCGTGATGTTCAGCGGGCTGTCGTCCCCATCACCGCCCACGCCCACGCCCCCGATCAGCGCACCCGCCTTGTAGAGCGGCAACCCGCCCGCCGTGCCCGCCAGGCCGCCGCTGAGCGGCGTGTCAATCGCCGTCACCGTCGTGCCCGGGGTGGCATTGAAGGCCAGCGGCGCATCGCTCGGCAGCTTGTATTTGTTGATGTCCGAGAACGAGAGCTGGGAGAAGTTCACCCCCACCAGCGGGCCGGGCGGCTTGTTGTTCACGCCCGGGGGAAAGTTCTGCTGCACGATCATCGCCGCCGTGCGCGGCGTGAAGGCATTCTGATCACTGCTGAGAAATGCCGCCGTGCCGGCCTTGGCAATCGCATTGGCCAGATTGGCCGCCGACGGGGCCGCGCCGTTCACACTCCACGCCCCGAGCACGAAACCCTCGCGGTCCACCACCGCCACCACGCTGGCCGGCGAGACCACCGCCGCCCGCGACACCGCCTGGGCCAGCACCGTGGTCACATCCACCAGCGTCATCTGGGCGCGGGCTGTCAGCGCGGACAAGAGGAGGCCCAAGATGAACGATGCGGACTTCAAGCGCGGGAAGTTGTGGAAAAACCAGCGCCTACCGGCAAGCAAATTGACGGAAACTTTACACAGGCTACCACCCGTAAATCGCACTTTCAGCCTTGGCGTGCCCCTCCTCTCCTCCCAGGAAGGAGAGGGAGCCGAACTTGCGTGCCGCTCCGCCTCACGAATTACCGTCGAGCGTCATTGGGAATTGGTATCAACGGCCAAGCAGTAACAGCTTTAACTGACGAAGAGTGGGGACCCAAGGTTTTGCTCCCAATTTCCGTCCCCAAATTTTCCTGCCAAAGCATCGAGGGGACGAACACTTTTTGTGCGGTGATGCAAGGTTGCTTCAAGCTGCCGGGAGCTGGGCGCGTCAATCCACCATGCCGGCAGGAGTTTCAGCGGACTTGGGCCAACGCGGAGTTGCGCATCGGGGGCTTTTGCACCATGATTGGGCGCACATCTGCGCTGGCTCAGCAATTTTGACTTTTTGAACGACGAACCAAAACCCAAAGGGAAGTCGCCCCTGCACTTTCTGTTCCGGCACCGGCTGTCGCTGGAGACGGAGACGTGCCTGTTTCTCCTGCTGGGGGTGATGGACCTGGCCTTGACCTCGGTGCTGCTGAACACCGGCAAGGTGCATGAGGCAAATCCGGTGGCGCGGTTCTTTCTCTTCAACGCAGGGCTGGACGGCCTGATCTTCTACAAATGCGCCCTGCTGACGGTGGCCGCCGTGGCGGCGCAGGTCATCACGCTGCGCCGGCCGCGGGCGGCGAAGGTGGTGCTGCATACCGGCATCGTGGTGCAGGCGGTGGTGGTGGGCTACAGCGTCATGCTGCTGCTCCGGGTGACCGCGTGAGGTCGAAGCCCCGGTTCCGGGGTTGAATGCACGGAGCGTTCGTGATGCAAAGTCGCACCCCGGCGTTGATTACCCGGAAGCCACAGGACTGCGGCGGCGCACTGAGGACAGCGCGCCCTCGCGGGGGATTCGCCCCGGATGGCAGCAACCAGTGGATTCCAATAGTGGCGAAATTTTCAGGCCGGTTTCGTTCGTCCGAGCCGCCCGTTTCCACGGGAAGCGAACGAGTTTCTGGTGGCGCCCGGCAATTGGCCGGCTGATCGCCGTGTTAAAAAGTCGAAGAAAAAAATCGCCTTCCCGCTGAAGACTTGGCACATAAACCCCTCCACGCGCGCCGTGGAGTCGCAAATCTGCCGGTTCGGACAGGTTGTCGAGGCCGGATAAACGCTCAGGCGCACGCGGGCAGTCAGTTCGACATGAAGAAATCGGAAGCAAAGAAAACAGCGATGCCGAAACTCCGGCTGGGCCTGCCGAAGGGCAGCCTGCAGGACGCCACCATCGAGAAGATGGCCAAGGCGGGCTTCAACGTGCAGGTCAGCAGCCGTAGCTACGTGCCCTACGTGGACGACGAGGAATTGGAAATCCGGCTCATCCGCGCGCAGGAGATCAGCCGTTACGTCGAGCACGGCTACCTCGACGCCGGCATCACCGGCCACGACTGGATCGTCGAGAACGGCTCCAAGGTCCAGGAAGTCGGCGAGTTCATTTTCAGCAAGATCAGCCGCCAGCCCACCCGCTGGGTGCTGGCGGTGCCCGAGGAGTCTTCAATCAAGTCGGTGAAAGATTTGGAAGGCAAGCGAATCGCCACCGAAGTGGTGAACCTGACCAGCCGCTGGCTCAAGAAGAACGGCGTGAAGGCGGAGGTCGAGTTCTCCTGGGGCGCGACCGAGGTCAAGGCCCACGAACTGGTGGATGCCATCGTGGAAGTCACGGAGACCGGCTCCTCGCTCCGCGCCAACAAGCTGCGCATCGTCGAGACGCTGCTCACCTCCACCCCGCGGCTCATCGCGAACCACGACTCGTGGAAGGACGCCTGGAAGCGCCGGAAGATCGAGACGCTTTCCCTGCTGCTGCGCGGTGCGCTGGAGGCTGAGTCCAAGGTCGGGCTCAAGATGAACGTGCCCCGCGCGGGCCTCAGCAAGCTGCTGGAAGAACTGCCCGCCCTGCGGAATCCGACGATCTCGCAGCTCAGCCATCCCGAGTGGGTGGCGGTGGAAACGATCATTGACGAGAAGATCGTCCGCGTGATCATCCCGCAGCTCAAGGCGGCGGGCGCTGAAGGAATCATTGAATACCCCCTGAACAAGGTGGTATATTAACCGCGTTTCGCCGAAGGGCGGTTGCGATTCAACCGTCCAAGGCACCGCAACGAGCAAACTAACGATATGGGTTCACTGAAAAAACGCCGGAAAGCCAAAATCAACAAACACAAACGCCGGAAAAAGTTGCGCCTTAATCGCCACAAGAAGCGCACCTGGCAGAAGTAAGCGCCCCGCGCTTGCCTTTCGCTTTGGACGGCACAGTCCTGCCACGCGGGGCTGTGCCGTCGCTCTTGTCCGCGCCGACCTGCCATTATGCGACCGATTGTTCTCCACTCTGTTGTCGCGCTCGCCGCACTGAGCACCCTGTTCGGCTGCACCACCCCTAAGAAGGGAGATGCACCGGTCGCCGCAGTCACACCCGCCGCAGCCGTCATCAATGCACCGCTCTCCAAGGAGGACATGGAGAAGCGAGTGGAGGCATTGGCGCGCTTTGCCGCCGGGGTGAGCGGTGAACTGCGGGAACAGCCGGACGAGGCGCTGGACCAGTTTTACAAATCCATCCTCGCCGACCCGTCCAACGAGCCGCTGGCAGTGGATGTCGCGCGCCGCCTGATCCGCAAGAAGGAGACGGACAAGGCCATTGAGGTGCTGAGCAAGTGCGCCGAGCAGCCTGGAGCTTCCGGCTTTGTGGATGCGCTTCTCGGGGTCGCCTATCTCCAGGCGAACAAGCCCGACCTCGGCATTGCCGCGAGCCGCCGGGCGGTGGCCAAGCTGCCCAAATCCATCCTCGGCTACCAGACCCTCACGCAGATCTATCTCCAGACCAACCGGCCCAAGGAAGCCCTGGCCGCGCTCGACGAAGCGGCGGCCGTGCCCGACCCGGACATCAACCTGCTGCTCGACTTGGGCGAGGCTTACCGTAATTACGTTTCTGCGCGTCCGCGCGATTTCGAGACGGTCAAGCCCAAGGTTACGGCGATCCTCGAAGTCGCCACGAAGCTGGACCCCAAGGGACAGAACCTGATCTTCCGCCTCGCCGAATTGTGGAGCTTCGCGGGCGAATATAAGCGGGCCGCAGAAATCTACGTGAAGCTGCTCGCGCGCTTTCCCAATCAAGCGATCCTGCGCAACCGCATCGTCGAACTCTACCTGCGCGCGAACGATCTGAAGGCCGCGCAGACCCAGCTCGATGCCCTCGTGCGCGACCAGCCGACGAACCCGCTGGCCCACTACTTCCTCGGGGCCATCGCCGCCGAGCAGCGGGACTGGGACAAGGCGACGGAATTCTACGAGAAGGCCATCCAGCTTAACGAAGGCGCCAAGGAGGAGTTCGAGCCGGTCTATTATGATCTCGCGGGCGTGCTCATCACCCGGGACGATCCCGAAGAGGCGCTGAAGGTGCTGGCCAAGGCGCGGGCGAAGTTCAAGGCCAAGTTTCTCCTCGAATTTTACACCGCCTTGGCGCACAGCCGCAGCAAGGACTTCGCGACCAGCGTCAAGCACTTCACCGCCGCCGAACTGCTGGCCAAGCGCGACGAGCCGGAGCGGCTCACCGGGCTGTTCTTCTTCCAGGTGGGCACGGCCTACGAACGGAACAAGGACTTCAAGCAGGCGGAGAATTACTTCCGCCAGACGCTCAAGCTCGCGCCGGACTTCGCCGAGGCGCTGAACTACCTTGGCTACATGTGGGCCGAGCGCGGCGAGAATCTCACCGAGGCCCGGGAGATGATCGCCAAGGCCTTGAAGCAGGAGCCGGAAAATGCCGCCTTCCTCGACAGCATGGCGTGGGTGCTCTTCAAGCTGAACCAGCCCAAGGAGGCGCTCGAATACCAGCTCAAGGCGCTCAAGTATCAGAAGGAGCCGGACGCCACCCTGCACGACCATCTGGGGGACATCTACGCCGCGCTGAAGCAGAACGAGCAGGCCCGCGCCCAATGGGAGAAGGCGCTCTCCATCGAGCCGAGCGAGGCCATCCAGAAGAAGCTCAAGGACGCCGCCCCGGGCAAACCCTGACCGGCATGGAGCGGCATTTCTTCAAGCACTACACCCTGGCCGAAGCCCGGGCGCTGCTGCCCCAGCTCCGCATCTGGCTGCAACAGCTTCAGCGTCTCCGCCGCGACCTCGCCTCCTACGAGCAGAGCACGCAGGCCCGGCTTGATGAGGGCGACGACTTCGGTGGGGGCAAGGTGCATCAGTGGGTGCGCAATCTCGCGGCGTTCAAAGACCTGCTGGATGAATTTGGCCGGCGGGAGATTCAGCTCAAGGACATTGACCGCGGGCTCGTGGACTTCCCCGCGATCCAGGCGGGACGCGAAGTCTTTCTCTGCTGGGAACTCGAAGAGGACGACATCACCCACTGGCACGATCTGGAGAGCGGCTTCGCGGGACGGGAGAAGCTGTAGGGACTCAGGACGGGCGGATGCCGGTCGTTGGCTGAACCGTCGGCAGGGCGGTCGGCTTGAGCATGAGGCGGCACATCGCCTCCAGCGACTTCTGCACCGTGTCCGTCGGGGCCTTGTTCATGATCCCGCGGAAGATCAGCCGGTCCTTGATGCGGCCGCCCACCGTGGCCACTTCCATCTCCGAAGGAAACAATCCCAGCGAGGACACCCGGGTGAGCAGCCGGCCCAGAAAGCCAACCTGATCGGGCGCATCCAGATGCACCTCCAGTTGCTGGTCGCTCCGCCGCGAAATGCGGAAGTTGCTGAGTTCCGGCGCAGTCAGCGTGGCGGAGTTCATGCGCTGCTGGGCGAGCATCAGATAGTCGAGCTTCTCGGGGGCCAGCATGCTCTGCCGGAAATCCAAGGTGATGCGGGCGTCCCAGTCCAACGCGTCATTTTGCACGGCGCGGCCGGACACGAGGGAGACCTGGCTTTCCGACAGGGCGCGCAGCAGATAAGCCAGCCAGTGAGGATGAGGAAAGGCCCCTTGCAGCACAACTTCCACCGAGCCATCGGGCAGACGCTGGAGCGAGGAGGTGGGCGAAGCAGAGGCGGTCATGTGTGCATCCGAGGCGAGAGAGCCGTTCCCCGGCCTCGAACGACTTGAACGTGTGCCTGCGGGTCGTGGAAACGCAAGTCGCAACCCGGTGCTGGCTGGATGAATTCTCCGAATTGAATACCCATGTTTCCGCTCATCCCTCGCTTTCAACGCGAACGCAGAAGTTCAACCGCAAACGGAAGCGGAGCGGAAAAGATGAGCGGAAGCCCGTGCTGTCACACAGAATGCCATGGGAAAGGAAGCTCCCGCCGGTTCCGTGTGGCTTTTATCCGTGGCCATCGGTGTGCAACTGGGGTTGGACAGTTCCGATCCCGGAGTTCAGGTTTAACCTAAATCCGGCAGTTGAGGCGCGGCTCCGCCGTGCCCAGTGCTGGGCAGCCCGGGCGTGGGCTTGGTTTGGTCCCGCGTGAGGCGCTGCGGCTGGGCGGTTCACCCGCTGGGCCCGGGCAATGCCGCTGCCGGGCGCAGCCAGGGGGCCAAAATGCGCTCCCAAATCCGTTCCCAGCAGGTCGCCGGGCGCAACTGCTCCGCAGCATTCTGCAGCCCGCTCAGGAACCGGCTCAGGCCCGTCAACAAGGCTTGCGCCCGAGCCGCGTCGGCGTGCGTGCTGGTCAGCCGCAGCGTCAGTTGCCGGCCGGTTTCGACCACCCGGCCCACCGCGCAGAGCAGCAGCGGCCGGCTGGTCACTGCTTCGCGCGCCCGGTCGGGCTCGGCGCAGCGCACGAACAGGCTCCACCAGTTGTAGACCAGCGCCACGTTCCGCGCCGCCACCTGGCAGCGCAGCAGATCCCGGGTGGTGAACTCGCCCCAGCCCCACTGGTGCTTCAACTCGTCATAGACGTTCTCCGCGTCCGCCCGCTGCCGATACAGGTCGGCCACGCTGACCAGCTCGTCCCGCAGGCTGGTGACCAGCACCTGGTAGTCGTAGGCGGGCGCGGGGCCGCACGCGGTCAGCGCGGGCCAGGGCAGTGCGGGCGTGGCCGGGTCCGGGGCCGGCGCGGGGCGTGCCCGCGCCCGGCGCAGCACCACCACCCGTCGGTGGGCCGTCCAGCCGCTCAACTGGAGCTGGCCCTCGGCCCCCTCGTAGCCGTGCAGCGCCGGCCGCCAGCCGCCCTGGCATTCCAGCAGGCGCACCAGTTCCTTGACCTTGGGACTTTGCCGCAGCCGGAAGAGATACGGTTGCGCACGGGCCTCGCTCTGGGCCAGCAGCCCTTCGTGGCCGTAGCTGGCGTCGCCGCACAGCAGCCAGGGCCGCTCCGGCGGCGGCAGCCGGTCCCACACGCGCCAGAGGTTTTCGCGGCTGTGCGTGGCGGCGTGCTGCTTGCCCGGGCGCACTTCCACGTCCAGCACCAGGCGCAGGCCCCGCACGAAGAGCGTGTGGTAGGCGTGGCTGGGCCGCCCGGGCTTGTGCGGGTTGTAGCCCCGTTCGGCCCCTTCCTGGTGGCCGTAGACGGGCTTGACCGTCACGTCCAGGTCCAGCACCCACGGCCAGCGCAAGGCGGGCTGCCAGGTGGCCTGCAGCGCGCCGGTCTGCCAGGTCGCGCAGGCGGCGGCATCCGCCCTGGCGAAGGCCCGGCGCACGCTGTCCTCGCTGCACACCTTGGTCATGCCCAAGCCCAGCGGGTTGACCGTGTCCGCGCGCAGGGCGGTGACATGGGCATACCGGTGCTGGCCGGCCAGGATGGCCAGCGTGAGCGTGCCCAGCAGATCGGTCAGGCTGGGGGCGTTGGGACTGGTGAACGTGAGCGGACACGCCTGGACCCACGCGCGAAAGAGTCCGGCGGTGGCCAGAAACTGGCTGAAGAAGACGAACTGGCCCAGCGGGGTGACGGGCGCGTGGGGATCCCACTCGACGTGGAGCCGCCGACCGTGCGTGTCGACGGTCAAGGGCGCGGACAGCACCGCGGCGGGACGAGGATCCAGCACCTCACCCGGCGGGTGAGCGGCCATGGCTGCAAGCGGCGGTGGCATGGCCCATTCCACCAGCCACTTCCACCCGCTGGCAACTCAATGAACTGCCTTTTTAAGGTTTAATCCAAGGACGGGGCCGCGCCGGAAGGCTATTTCCAGATCTTGAAATTGAACTGGAACTTCTGCTGTTGCAGCAGGGTGCGCCAGTCCACAAACAGGAAGCAGCCGACGATCAGAAAGCCCAGCCCGGCGATAAGGAGTCCTTTGAGGGATAGAATGTTCCCGGGCAGATCCTGGACTGCGTAGCGCCCGGTAAAAATCATGACGGCGTCGCTCACCGTCTTGCCCAGAACGAAGGGCGGCACCGTGCGGACCGCCTTCACTTTCGCCACGGCGGCGGCGGTGAAGAGCGCGGAAGTGGAGAGCGGGGTGAGGGTGTAGAGAAACACGAAGAGCCAGCTCTGCCAGAGCTTCTGGCTTAGTTTCTCCCCCATGAATTCGAGTTCCTCGCGTTTCTGATCTTTGATCAGCCGGCTGGTAATCATGGGGACGTAGAGGCTGAAGAGGTATCGGCCCAGGCTCGACCCGACGACTCCAAGGCCCAGCACGGCCCACGGGTTCAGCTCAAACTTCACCAGGAAGAACACCATGAGCGTCCAAGCCGGCGGCGCGACGACGGGGATGAGATCCACGGCGAGCGCCGAGAGGAAGACGGCGAGATACCACATTAACAGAAGTAACCACAACCGGGGAGACAACTCAATTTCTGGCGAAGCGGAGGATGCAAGCCATCGCTTGAAGCTGCGGTGCCGCCAGCCCCGTGACTAGCCAATTCACTTCGGAACCGCCCTGTTCCAAAGCCGGTCCTGTTTTGCCCGCTCCTCGAAGGCCCTTTCCACCTCCGCTTTCAGCGGACCGCAGAACGTGAGGCCGTCCGTGCCGAAAGCAGCGGCGGCGTGGAGAGCGGCAGAACGGACATTTTCGTCCAGTTCGTCCTGCGCCAGCCTGACGAGCAGCGGCACGGTGGTCTCCGGCTCAAGGCGGATCGCAGCGAGTAGTTGGCAGGCGCTTGCGCGCACGTCTTTGGCTTCGCTCCGCGTGGCCGCCACCGCTTTGGATCTGGCCGGAGCAGCCCACTTCTCGAACTTGGCGAGCGTGGAGAAAGCACGCGCTTTAATTTTGTTTTCCGGGTCATCAGCGAACCTCAGCAACTCCGAAATCAGCGGCTGAACCTCCACCCCGTGTGGACGATGCCCAACCCCGACGGCTCCCATCGCGTTCATCAGCGTGATGGGATCTACCGCGTTGGTCTGAGTCCAATGCAGCAGCATTGGAATCAACTTGAGTTTATCCGGCTCGATTTGGACATAGGTGAACACGGCCCGTCTCGCGACCTTCGGGCTGGCGTCCTGAACTGCGGCAAGCACAACCGGTAAGGCTGCCGCTGCGTTTGTGCCCACCGTGCCAAGGTAAATGAGGCCAAGAAGCCGCTGCTGCTCGTTTGAACGGGTCAGGCAGCCAGCCAAAGCCGGAACGCCCAAAGCTCCAATGCTGGCGAGGCAGGTAGCCGCAGTCCTTGTAGTGTTGGTGTCGTCCAGCATCCGCTTCAAGGTGGGTAGCGCTGGTTGGACTTTCTCTCCCAGGGTCTCAAGAGCGTTAGCCGCTCGGTTAAGGCGCACGTCCTTTTCAGTCGGCTTAACGGGTTTGCGACCAAATCGCTCTGCCAACTGATCCAGCGGACCAGGCTTCTTGGGCGAGTCATCGAGCAACGCCATCACGTAAGCAATCGCCGGCTCGCCAATGTTGCGAATGGCGTTTTGCGCGTCCTTCCGACGACGGTCCTGTTCCTTGAGCTGCCTCACCCATTCCGCTTCTGGTTGGTCGGCGGACAGCTTCGACTCCACCGGTGCCAGTTCCACCAGCCACTCGCTCACGTTCTTCCCACCCCACGACGGCTCGCGCTTCGGCCAGGACGCCCACAACGACAGCCCAACCAGTGCGATGCAAGCCAGAGCGATTTGAAGTTTCTGTTTCACGGTTCGCAGCCAGTGAACCCGACGCCTGTCCGTCCTACTTCATCTGCATCCCCAGCTCCCGCACCACGAAGCCCAGCTTGTCCGCCGTTTCTTCGATCAGCTTCGCCGTCGGTTTGCCCGCGCCGTGGCCGGCCTTGGTCTCGATGCGGATGAGCACCGGCGGTCCGATGCGGCTCTGCATCTCCTGCAAGCGCGCGGCAAACTTGAAGCTGTGCGCGGGCACCACGCGGTCGTCGTGGTCGGCGGTGGTGACAAGGGTGGCCGGGTAGCGCACGCCGGGCTTGAGATTGTGATAGGGCGAGTAGGCGTGCAGCGCCTTGAACTCCTCTGCGTTGTCGGCGCTCCCGTAGTCGCTGGTCCAGGCCCAGCCGATGGTGAACTTGTGGAAGCGCAGCATGTCCAGCACGCCGACCGCTGGCAGGCACGCGCCGAAGAGTTCCGGCCGCTGCGTCATGCACGCGCCCACGAGCAGGCCGCCGTTGCTGCCGCCCGCGATGGCCAGCTTGTCCGGCCGCGTGTAGCGCCGCGCGATCAGCCACTCCGCCGCGCCGATGAAGTCGTTGAAGACGTTCTGCTTCTTGAGCTTCGTGCCGGCCTGGTGCCATTCCTCGCCATACTCCCCTCCCCCGCGCAGGTTCGCCACGGCATACACGCCGCCCTGCTCCAGCCAGACCGCCATGCTCACGCTGAAGCCCGGCGTCTGCGAGATGTTGAAGCCGCCGTAGCCGTAGAGATACGTCGGGTTCGTGCCGTCCAGCTTCAAGCCCTTCTTGTGCGTGAGGAACATCGGCACACGCGTGCCGTCCTTGCTGTTGAAGAAGACCTGCTTCGTCTCATAGGCGGAGGAAGCGAAGTCCACTGTCGGCGCGCGGAAGACACTGCTCGTGCCGGTGGTCACGTCGTAGCGATAAACCGTCCCGGGCGTGGTGTAGCTCGTGAACGAGTAAAACGTCTCGGTGTCACTGCGCTTGCCGCCGAAGCCGCCGGCACTGCCCAGGCCGGGCAAGGCCACTTCGCCGAGCGATTTGCCGTCCCGGCTGAAGAGCTTCACCGCACTGCGCGCGTCCTTCAGGTAGGTGCAGAGGAACTTCTCCCCGACCAGGTTCACGCCCTTGAGCGTGTCCGCCGCCTGCGGGATGACTTCCTGCCACTGGGCGCGGTCCGGCTTGGCCGTGTCAATGGCGATGACCCGGCCGCGCGGGGCTTTCAGGTCCGTGTAGAACCAGAACACGCCGCCGTCGTTGTCCACAAAGCTGTAGTCCGCGTCGAAGTCATCGAGCAGCTTCACCACCGGCGCATCGGGCCGCGTGAGGTCGCGGTAGTAGATGCGGTTGCGCGGGTCGGTGCCCTGCCAGATGGAGATGATGAGGAAGCGCCCGTCGTCCGTGACGCTGCCGCCGAAACCCCAGTCCGGCTGGTCGCGCCGCTCGTAGATCAGCGCGTCCTCGCTCTGCGCGGTGCCGACCCGGTGGAAGTAGAGCTTCTGAAACTTGTTCACGCCCTTGAGCGCGTCGCCTTCCTTCGGCGCGTCATAGCGGGAGTAGAAGAAACCTTTGCCGTCCTTGGTCCAGCTCACGCCGGAGAATTTCACCCACTTGAGATGGTCATCCAAGTCCGCCCCGGTCCGCACATCGCGCACCTTCCACTCGTTCCAGTCCGAGCCGCTGGTGGAGAGGCCGTAGGCCATCCGGTTGCCGTCCTCGCTGATCTGATAGCCGGAGAGCGCCACCGTGCCGTCGGACGAGAGCTTGTTCGGGTCCAGCAACACGCGCGGCGGGGCCTCCAGCGTGTCCGCGACGTAAAGCACGGACTGGTTTTGGAGGCCGTCGTTCTTCGAGTAGAAATAGCGGCCACCCTGCTTGAACGGAATGCCATAGCGCTCGAAGTTCCAGAGCTTGGTGAGCCGCTCCTTGAGCCGCGCGCGCTCAGGGATCTGGTCGAGGTAATGGTAGGTGACCTTGTTCTGCGCGACGACCCAGGCCTTGGTTTCCGCCGCGTTGTCATCCTCCAGCCAGCGATACGGGTCGGTGACCTTCAAGCCGTGGTAATCGTCCACGACCTCCTGTTTTGCGGTTTCGGGATAGCCAAGGCGGGTGGTCATCATGCGGGTGGAAGCGGGCGAAGCCGTAGGGTGGGCGACACATCCCAGCAACCCGCCGGCGGCGACTGCGAGGAGCAGAACAAACTCAGCTTTCATGCGTGCGGCGAGAGTGACGGAATTTTGGGCGGACGCAACGCAACAGACCGGCTGGGCTGAAGCGCATCCTGACCCTGCCCCGAAGCCGGGCCGGCGAGGACGTCGGCGATACGGCCCGCGGGACGCGGGCGCTACGTAGCGCGGGCCTCCGGCCGGCCGTGCCGCAAGCGTCCCCGCTTGCCCGGCGGCGCGCAACCCGAGGCAGTCTCAAGCTACGCCGGTTGTTGGATTCGACAGAAAACAGGATGGACTTTGGGCGGCGTTTGAAGATTTCATTTGCCGATGACCCAAGTCCGCCGCGCCGCCCGTGCCTTGCCCACTCTACTACCGTTTCCCATGAAGTTTCCCCTGCTCACCGCCTGCCTCCTCGTCCTCGCCCTCGGCTGCAACAAGCCCGCCGAGCCGGCCAAGCCTACCAGTCCCACCACGCCTACAGCACCCGCCAAGAAGGGCACCATTGGCGTCACGCTGCTCACGCTGCAAAACCCGTTCTTCAAGGTCATCGGCGACCACATCACCGCCGAGGCCGCGAAGCACGGCTATGACACCGTCGTCCTCAGCGCCGACACCGACGTCGCGCGGCAGGCCAACCATGTGAAAGACTTCATCGTGAAGAAGTGCGTGGCCATCGTCCTCAGCCCCTGCGAGTCACGTTCCATTGTGCCGGTGATCCAGGAGGCCAACGCCGCCGGCATCCCCGTGCTCACCGTGGACATCCCGTGCAACGAGCCGGGCGTGAAGCTGCTCACGCAGGTCGCCACGGACAACTTCGGCGGCGGCAAGGAAGCGGGCCAGGCGATGATCGAGGCGTTGGGCGCAGCGGGCGGCAAGGTGGCCATTCTCCACTTCAAGCAGGCCGAGTCCTGCCGTCTCCGCGTGAAAGGCTTCCGCGAGGTCATTGACGCGCACAACGCCAAGGCCGGCGCGAAGATCAACCTCGTCATGGAACTCGACGGCGGCGGCGCGAAGGACGTGGGTTACAAGGCCGCCGAGGATGCCCTCCAGGCCCACGGTGATCTGCGCGGCGTCTTCGCCATCAACGACCCCTCGGCGCTAGGCGCGCGTGCGGCCATCGAGAAGGCCGGCAAGACGGCACAGATCGTAATCGTCGGCTTCGACGGCCAGCCCGAGGGCAAGCAGGCCATCAAGGACGGGAAGATTTACGCCGACCCCATCCAGTTCCCCGACAGGATGGGCATCGAAATTGTCCGCGCCATCGTGAAGCACTCCAAGGGCGAGGAAGTGCCGAAGGAGATGCTGATTCCGACGAGCCTGTATCGGAAGGCGGATGCGATGAAGGATGGGGAACTGAAGTGATTTCGTGCTCGTGAAGCAAAGGAGAGCTGAGAATGAAAATCGAACTGAACATCCCGACAAAATCTCAGATTGTGAACGGTGGTTTCATCATGAGTCTGGCTCCCAAGGGTCAAAGCTGGTCGAAATCCCAATTGGGTGACTATGCGGATAAGAGTGGCGTTTATGTGCATCACTGCAACGGGCGCATTTTGTATGTGGGCAAGGCTACATCTGGAAAGTGGGGCACTTTCGGAGAAAGATTGAGGCGGGAATTTCAAGAGACAGCATCTTCCAACAGCGCGCTTCACAAGTTGCTTGTCAACCAAACGTTTCCGGTAAGGTCGTTCCTGTTGGATTTGGAAGAACTAGACATGATTGTGGATGCGGGGCCAATGGAACTGTCTCCGAAAAGAAAGGCCCTGATAATGGAGCAAGTGCTTATTGGCATTTACCAGCCGGAGGGCAACTTGGCTGACCAAGAAACGGAATCAGAGGATTGATTATGGAGAGCAAAGCGAACTTCCTCCCCTCGCTCGTCGGCTCCCTGTCCGTCGGCGCCGCTGGCAACCCGACCGTCGCGATGGTCGAGGCCGCCTTCCGCCACCACGGCCTGCACTGGCGCTACGTGAACATGGAGGTCACACCCGCGCATCTCGCCGATGCCGTGTGCGGCGCGCGCGCGATGGGCTTCCGCGGCTTCAACCTCTCCATGCCGCACAAGGTCGCGGTCATCCCGCTCCTTGACGGCCTCGGCAAATCCGCCGCGCTCATCGGCGCGGTCAATTGTGTCGTCCGGCACGAGGACCGGCTCATCGGCGAGAACACGGATGGCAAGGGCTTCCTCAAGTCCTTGCAGGAAGTCTGCGACCCGCGCGGGAAGAACATCGTGATGTTCGGCGCCGGTGGGGCGGCCCGGGCGGTGGCGGTGGAAGTCGGGCTCGTGGGCGCGCATCGTATCACCGTCGTGAACCGCAGCGAGCCGCGCGGACGCGAACTGGTGGACACCCTCACGCACAAGGCGGAGTTGGTCGCTGAACTCGTCGTCTGGCAGGGCGACTACACCCTCCCCGCCGACACCGACATCGTCATCAACGCCACCTCCATCGGCCTCTACGACGCCGAGGCACGTCTCGAACTTAACCTGGATTCGCTCAAGCCGAGCATGGTCGTCGCCGATGTGGTCTTCAGCCCGCCGCAAACCCGCCTGCTCCGCGACGCCGCCGCGCGCGGCTGCCGCACGCTCGATGGACTCGGGATGCTCGTGAACCAAGGCGTCATCGGTGTGCAGTATTGGACGGGCGTGAGTCCGGATGCCGTTGCGATGCGCCGTGCGCTGGAAGAGGCGATGGGAGTGTGACGGCAAGCCAGATGAACGAGCACTTCTCTCATAACTCAATGGCCTGCTCTTTCACGATGCCTTCCCCCTCACCCCGGCCCTCTCCCTCCGGGAGAGGGAGAATCGTCGCCAGCGCATCCGGCAATCGGACGCGCCCGGTTGCACGAGACGCGGACTGCGTTTCCCCCTCTCCCCTGGGGAGAGGGCCGGGGTGAGGGGGAAGAGCCGCGCCAAATCACAACGACTCGAACATCAGCAACCACTCCACATGAAACACCTTCTACTGTTCTTCACGCTCACATTCACCCTCGCCGCCCACGCTGGCCCCGGGGAGAAGACCCGCACGGTCGCCTCCCAGCCGAGCTGGATCGTCGCGACGCCACAGGTCGAGTTGTCCATCACCCACCTCGGCGGGCACATGGCGCCGGTCACGTTCTACCGCGACTCAGCGCAGCCGGTGCAGCCTTATCACATCAGCCCGTGGCAAGGGGAAAAGCTCCCCTACCCTGTTCCCGTGTTGGTGCCCTTGCGCGGCGATTTCTTCTGCCTGCCCTTCGGCGGCAACGGTGATGTGGTCAATGGGGAGAAGCACCCGCCGCACGGCGAGACCGCCGGCTCGCTCTGGAAGCACGTCGCCACGAAGAAGACCGGCGACGTCACCACCCTCACCGCCACGCTGGAGACGAAAGTTCGCGCCGGCAAAGTGACGAAGGAACTTTCCCTCGTGGACGGCCAGAACGTGGTTTACTCCCGCCACCTCATCGAAGGTTTCGCCGGCAAGACACCGCTCGGCCACCACGCCACGCTCGCGATGCCCGAGAAGGAAGGCGCGTTCCGCATCGCCACGAGCCCCTTCAAGTTCGGCATGGTCGCGCCCGGCCTCTTCAGCGACCCGAAGCAGGCCGAGTATCAGGCGCTGCAAATCGGCGCGCGATTCAAGGATCTGAGCAAAGTGCCCGTCGCGTGGAAAGGCGCGCCCGACGCCGACCTTGCCTCGCTCCCCGCGCGCAAAGGTCATGCCGATCTCTTCCTGCTGCTCAACGAACCGAACGGCCCCGCCTGGGTCACCGCCACGCGCGGTGACGAGGGCTGGGTGTGGTTCGCGCTGAAAGACCCGGCGGTGCTGAATGGCACGCTCTTCTGGCTGGAGAACCACGGGCGCCACGGCCTGCCGTGGTATGGCCGCAACAACTGCGTGGGCATCGAGGACATCACCGGCCACTGGGCCGACGGCCTCGCAGCGTCCGTGAATCCGAACGTGCTGTCGAAGGAAGGCATTCCCACCGCCATCGAACTCAGCGCGACGCGCCCGACGGCGGTGAACTACATCCAAGGCGTCGTCCGCGTCCCCGCCGGCTTCGTCGAAGTGAAGACGCTGGAATTCGCGCCCGGCCAAGTGACCTTCATCTCCACCACAGGACAACGGGTGATGGTGCCGGTGCGGCATGAGTTCCTCAAGTCAGGGCAGCTCGGAAAATAGCGGCGGGGAATGTCCAATGACCAATTCGCCAATGTCCAATGAATGCCCAATGCCCAATGACCGGGCGAAGGGCGCGACATCGGCCATTGCGCATTGGTCATTCATTGGGCATTGGGCATTGGGCATTGGGCATTGGTAATTCCCAATGAAGCCCGCGCTCTCCCGCTTCCTCGCCGCCTACGGCATGGTGTTCGTGCTGGCGCTGCTCTGCGCGTTCTTCAGCTTCGCCACCTACACTGAGCAGCATCCCACCGGCGCGGACGCCGCCCGCCAGCTTGCCAGCAGCATCCTCGGCCAGTTCGGCAAGTCTGCCCGCGTCCTCATCGCCGTGCCAAATCAGCCAGATGCGGATGCCTTCGCGGATGCGCTCCAGACCACGCTTAAAAATGCCGGTGCCACCGTCGTTGGCATCGTGAAGGGCGAGCCAAAGGACGCACGGGCCGCCCTTCAGACAGCCGCGACGACCGGCAAGCTGGATGCCATCGCCTGCACGCAGGCCAGTGCCGGCTGGCTGGTCTTCGCGGAACTCACCACAGACTTCCCAGCCCTCGGCACACCGCGCATCCTCCAGCCGCAGACCTATCGCTGGCCGAACTTTCTCAAACGCGAGAACCTGCTCAACATCGCCAACCAGATCGCAGTCATCGCCATCGTCGCCATCGGCATGACGATGGTCATCATCGGCGGTGGCATTGACCTCTCGGTGGGCAGTCTCATCGCGCTCGCGGCGGTGCTGACGGCGCTCTTTATCCGCGACCTCGCGGGGGCGCAGCAGGCCACCACGTTTGGCATGGTGCTGGCCTGCACCGGAGCCATCTTGATTGCGGGCGGGGCCGGGGCCATCTCCGGGGCGATGGTCACAGTGTTCCATCTCCCGCCGTTCATCGTCACGCTGGCGATGATGCTGGTCGCGAGCGGCGCGGCTTATTTGCTCACGCATGGCCAGTCGATCTATCAGGTGCCCGACTCGTTTGTCTGGCTCGGGCGCGGTGCGGACTGGTTCGGGCTGCCCAATGCCGTCCTGCTCATGGCCTTGCTCTACGGGGCGGCGCATCTCGTCATGGCGCGCACGGTGCTGGGCCGCTGGATTTACGCTGTCGGCGGCAACCGGCTGGCCGCACGGTTCTCCGGCGTGCCCGTGCGGCGGGTCATCTTCCTGAGCTATGTGGTCAGCGGACTGCTCGCGGGGCTGGGCGGCGTGGTGCTCGCCTCGCAGCTCAAGAGCGGCTCACCGACCTTCGGGCAAATGTATGAGCTTTATGTGATCGCGGCAGTGGTGGTCGGCGGGGCGAGCCTGAATGGGGGCACGGGCCGGATGTTTGGCACGCTCATTGGCGCGCTCATCATCGCGGTCATCCAGAACGGCATGAACCTGATGAATGTCGAAAGTTACACGCAGAAAGTCGTGCTGGGCCTCGTCATACTAGGCGCGGTCCTGCTCGACCTGCTGCGTCATCGCGGCTGGCGGCTGCAGCTCTCGGCGGCGGAATGAGCTTGAAGATGCACATGAACCACGGATGGACACGGATGGACACGGATGGCGAGCATCGGGCCGCGCCGCAGACGTTTTGGACTGCGGTGGCAGAGCGCAGCGCCGACACCGCTTTCGCCTCCCGCGGAGCGGAAAGCCGCCGCATCCCCAAGCCGCTCCGCGGGACGGGAAAGCGGCGTGGCGCTCCGCTTCCCGCCGCAGTCCAAAAGCACTCGGCGACGCTCCCGCCGCGCTGTGCCTCTTCGTTGAAACAAGTGCTCCTAACTTGCGTTGCTGTCGTCTTCCTGACCGCGCAGCCCTCCGCCGCCGCACCCACGCCTGCCCAAGTCGAGTTCTTCGAGAAGAGCATTCGGCCCGTCCTCGCCGCAGAGTGCTACGAATGTCATTCCTCCGCGAAGAAGAAGGGCGGGCTCGCGCTCGATACGCGCGATGTGCTGCTCAAGGGCGGTGAGTCCGGCCCGACCATTGTCCCCGGTCAGCCTGATTCCAGCCTGCTGCTGCAAGCCCTCCGCCATACGCACCCGACGCTGAAGATGCCGAAGAATGGCGCGAAGCTCGACGTCCGGATCGTCGCCAACTTCGCCGAGTGGATTCGCCAAGGCGCGCCCGACCCGCGCACTAGCCCGGCTACCGCCGGCGCGCAGCCCACGTCGTCCACATGGGCGGACACCCTCGCCTTCCGCCGGCAATGGTGGAGCTTCCAGCCGCTGGCGAAGACGACTGTCCCTGCGCCCAAGAACGCCGCGTGGAGCACCAACGCCATTGACCGCTTCCTGCTGGCCAAGATGGAGTCCCATGGCCTCACGCCTGGGCCTGATGCCGACCCGCGCACACTGATTCGCCGAATCACTTTCGCGCTAACGGGCCTCCCGCCGAAGCCGGCGGATGTAGAGGCATTCGTGAAAGAGTGCGAATCGCCAATAGCCAATCGGCAATCGGCAATCGCAAATGCCACTGATCGCCTCCTCGCCTCCCCCGCTTTCGCCGAACACTGGGCGCGTCACTGGATGGATCTCGTGCGCTACGCCGAGACGCATGGCTCCGAAGGCGACCCCGAAATCCCCTTGATGTGGCGCTATCGCGACTACCTCATCCGCGCCTTCGCCGCCAACGTGCCGGCCGATCAGCTCATCCGCGAGCACATCGCTGGCGACCTCCTCTCCCCCGCGCAGACCCGCTGGAACAAGTCCGACGCACTCAACGAATCCCGCCTCGGCCTCGCGCACTTCCGCCTCGTGGAGCACGGGTTCCAGCCGGTGGACACGCTCGACGACCAGGTCAAGGCCGTGGACAGCCAGATTGATGTCCTTGCGAAGGCGTTCCAGGGCCTCACCGTCTCCTGCGCCCGCTGCCACGATCACAAGTTCGACCCGATCAGCCAGCGGGATTACTACGCCCTCTATGGCGTGCTCGCCGCAGCTCGACCAGCGCAGATCCAACTGGATTCGCCGGAAGTTCTGAACAAGCACCGTGCTGAACTCCTCGCCCTCAAAGCCCAGATTAAGTCCGCCCTCGCTGACAGTTGGCGCGACGCCATTCCGCAACTCATTGCCCAGCTCACGCGCGGCTCCAGCGCTGACCCGCAGCTCGCCGCGCTCACCCAGCGCATCACTGAAACCGAACAGGCGCTTGCGGCCATCGAAACCGACGCCCGTGCGAAAGCTCTGAACACCCGTGCCGGCGGCTTGCAGCCGCCGACCGCTGCACCAACTCCATCCGCAGCACCCAAGCCCTCCACGTCTCCTTCCCCCTCACCCCAGCCCTCTCCCTCAGGGAGAGGGAGCGACGTCTCCAGCGCTGGGCCGAAGCCGGCTGCAACCGAACCTCGGAGCGCTACCGTTGTGCCCTCCCTCTCCCCAGGGGAGAGGGCCGGGGTGAGGGGGAAGGGCTCGTCCGAAGCACCACCTCGCGTTCCTTCGCCAATTTCTCGCTGGTCCTTCGACACCGATGCACGCGATCAGGCTGGTTCCCTGCACGGCGAACTCCTCGGCGGCGCAACCATCCGCAATGGCCGCCTCATCCTCGACGGCAAGGAAGCCCACTTCCGCACCCCTCCGCTCTCACGCGATCTACGCGAGAAGACCCTCGAAGCCTGGATCACCCTCGCCACGCTCGACCAGCAAGGCGGCGGCGTGCTCACCGTCGAGACCAGCAACGGCAGCGTCTTCGATGCCATCGTCTTCGGTGAGAAGTCGCCCAAGAAGTGGGTCAACGGCAGCAACAACTTCCGCCGCTCTCAACTGCTCGACGGCGCGGTGGAGTCCGCCAAGCCCGGTGAACTCGTGCACCTCGCCGTCGTTTATCGCGCCGACAACAGCATTGCCTTCTACCGCAATGGCGCGCTCTACGCCCCCGCCTTCACCCCGACCGGCGAGGACTCCGCCCTGCGCACCTTCGCCGCTGGGGCGTCGCGCGTGCTGCTTGGGCGACGGCACACCGGCGGCGGACGGGCTTTCCTGGCGGGCGAGATTGACGAGGCCCGCCTCTACGACCGTGCGCTGACCACTGAGCAAGTCGCGGCCTCGTTCCAAGCCGGCACCGTCGGCGTCACGGCCGAGGAAATCGCGACGGCCATGACGCCGGAGCAGAAGGCCAGGCATGCCACGCTTACCGCCGAGTTGAAAGCCGCCCGCGCCGAACTCGCCGCCAAGGCTCCGTCCGCCACGGAAGACTCGCTCGCCGCCGCGCTCAAGGACGCACAGAGCAATGTCGCCAACCCGCTCCACGCGTGGGTCAAATTGGGCAAGCTGGACGGGGCCGCTTTCGCCACCGGCTGGGCCGACGTGACCAAGACTTGGCGCGATCAGCTCGCGATAGCACAGGAGCACAATGCGCAGTTCAAAACTGAGTGGGATTTCGCGAAGGGTGACGGCGCCAAGTGGTTCACTGACGGGAATGCCTTCCCCGGAGCGCCGGTCTCCGACCCGGCGTTGACCCGCTCGAATCTTCAACGCGCCGGGTCGGAAACCGGCGCTCCGCAGATAGGCGACTTCACTCTCGAACCCGCGGGCGAGCGCGTGCTGAAAGGGCTGCTTCCCGCCGCCGTTTCCTCGCACCTGCTCTCCGAAAAACACGGCGGGCTGCTCACTTCGCCGCGCTTCCGCATCACCACCGACAGCATCAGCGTCCGCGCCGCCGGTGGCAAAGGCGCGATGGTCCGCGTGATCGTGGACAACTACCCGCTTGGCTCGAACCCGATCTTCCCGAAGGCCGAACTCACGCGTGACGAGCCCGGCTGGGTGCGGATGGACACGGCCTATCGCAAGGGCAACTGGGCCTATATCGAGTTTGGCACGGCGGATGATCTCACGCGCAAGCTGGGCAAGAGCAGTGATGCCAGCGGCCGGTCATGGTTCAGCGTCGAGCGCGTGGTCTTCCACGACAAGGAAACCCTGCGCGAAGTGCCGCTTGCCCCGGCTCCGCTGCTGGCCGGTGCCGGTGGCTTGCAGCCGACGAGGAACAATCCGCTTCAGCCCAAGAGCGCAGCCGAGCTTGCCACCGTTTACTCCGAAACGCTCATGTCCACGTTGCGGGCTTGGCGCGAGGGCAAGCTGAGCGAGGAACAGCGGGCCTTCCTCGACTTCTTCCTCCGTCGCAGCCTGCTGCCCGCCTCGCCCAATGCGTTGCCAAAAGTAGCGCCGCTCGTGGCGGAGTATCGGCGGCTCGAAGGCGAAATTGCCGCCCCCCGTCGTGCGCCCGGGGTGATCGAAGGCACGGTTTTCGACTCTCCGATGCTGGCCCGCGGTGACCACACGAAGCCGGGTGAGTTGGTGCCGCGCGGTTACTTGGAGGTGCTCGGAGTGAAAGAGGACGCCAAGCGGAGTGATGGAGTCGTGGAGCAAAGGATTGTTGCGGGAACAAATCTCAAACCCATCACTCCTTCACTCCACCACTCCACTACTCCGTCGGCCTCTCCCGCCCGTCTCGCGCTGGCCGAGGCCATGGCGTCGCTGCAAAATCCGCTCACTGCGCGGGTGATGGTGAATCGCGTCTGGCATCACCTCTTCGGTCGCGGCCTCGTGCCTACGGTGGACAACTTTGGCCGCCTCGGCGACCAGCCCACGCATCCCGAGTTACTCGATCATCTCGCCGCACAGTTCATGGCTGAAGGCTGGTCGTTCAAAAGACTTATCCGTGAACTGGTGATGACGCGGGCTTACCAGCTTGCGAGCGAGCCGACCGTCGCTGCCCGCGAGCGTGATGCAGCGAATGACTTTCTCTCCCACTTCCGCGTCCGCCGGCTCGAAGCCGAGGCTATCCGCGACTCTCTGCTCGTCGTGAGCGGTCGTTTGGACGCGACGCAGTTCGGCGTGCCCGTCAGCACCGGCGACCGCGCGCGACGCAGCATCTACCTGAGCATCCGGCGGAACAATCTCAGCCCATTCCTCGAAATCTTCGACGCGCCCAAGCCTTTCACCACCCTCGGGCGCCGTGACGCCACCAATGTCCCCGCACAATCCCTCGCGCTGCTGAACGATCTGTTTGTCATTGATCTCGCCCGGCAGTGGGCGGTGGCGGCCATCGCCGCCGAGCCGAGCGTGGATCGCCGGGTCGGGCGGATGTTCGGTGAAGCCTTCGCCCGTTCGCCGACTGCGGACGAATCCGCGAAGGCCGTCGCCTACCTGAGCGAACTTGCCGGCGAGGCCAAGATTGCCCCGGAGCAACTCGCCACGAGCGAACGCGTCTGGCAGGACTTCGCCCAGTCGCTGTTCAATCTGAAGGAGTTCATCTATGTGCGGTGAGTTCCGGGCGCGCGGCCTTCAGGCCGCTTCAACGTTCGACGACTCCGAACAATCGGATACAAACCGTGAGCGCCATGCCTCCGCACGTCGAAGCGGGCTAAAGCCCGCGGTCCGGGGGCTATGCCTGCTCGCCCTTTTGTCGGCTTCCACCGCTTCCGCTGAACTCACGGTCCGACAGGTTCAAGTCGCTCCGCCCGCTGCCCAGTCCCGGGTCCCGCATCCGAGTGTCCAAGGACGCCTGCTCGCTCCGCAGGCCGTCTCCGCCGTGGACATCAGTGCGGACGGGAAGTTCATCACCGTGGGGACCATGGCATTCAGTCACGATGCGAATGTGTGGCAATTCGCATCTGACGGCACGGCGGTGAGCAAGCGGCACTTTCCGCCGTGGGCACCGATGCAGGTGGCCACGCTCAATGGTGGAGGCGCGCTGGCTGTCGGCCTAGCCTACTCTCGTGTCACGTCGCCGGAGCCGACGGTGTGGTTCGGGGCCGCTGAGACCCTGTGGCGCGCTCCGCTGAAGGATGAGTTTGTCGAGGCGGACACGCGCGACAGTGAACTGGCGCGGCTGCGCCCCGGCGCGGGCGACTGGCGCACGGGGTGGTTTGCCAGTTATCTTGGTGAGCTGTTCGTGCATGGGCCGGACTGGGCGTTCAAGCCATCGGGCTTGATGCTGCACGCGGATGGCCGGCGGCAGCGGCTGCGCTACGAGGACAAGAACCAGTTGCCCACAAACCGCGCGACGCGCATGGCCGCGAGCCGCGACGGGACGCGCGCCGCGTTCGGCTGGCTCTCGCTGAACCAGCCCACTGACCCTCGCAAACCACGCCAGGCCGTGAGCGTCTGGGGCGTGAACCCGAATCGTCTGCTCTGGAGCGCGGCGGCCTCGGACGATTTGTTAGCGCCTCCGTTACACAGTCCGGCAGCGGACTTTCCCGAACTGGTGAAGGACGGATTTCGCCTCGCGGCGGACGCGGTCGCGCTAGGCACGGTGGCCGCAACCGTGACGATGAATGCGGACGGTTCGCGTGTGGCCCTTGTGGAATATGCTGTCCAGGTTTCCCTGCGCACCGGCCCAGCCATCGGCAAGTGGGACCCGCCGATTCACGCGCTGAACTTCGTGCCGACGCAGCGCGGTCGGTTGCGCGTGTTCGATGGCAATGGCAACGAACTGTTGCGCGAATGGCTGCCGGAGGCGGGGTTGTTCGAAGTCGGCTTCGGTGGGAATGACGGTGAAGTCTGGTGCTGGCCGGCATCGTGGTTTGCGCGCGGGATGGCGGGTGAACCGTGGCTGCCGGTGCAGGCTGATGCGCGCACGGTGTATCGTGTCAGCGTGGGAACGCGCACGGTGGCGGCGCTCGGCTTCGCCGATGTGGTTGCGGACTGCGCGCCCTGCCCTACTGATGGCCGCGTGCTCGTGTCGGGATGGGATGGGGAGACGACGCTGCTCAATGCCGACGGCAAGGTCACGGCGAAGTGGGAGCTGAATTCGCCGTCGCGGATGGCATGGAGCGCCGACGGTTCTTTCGCCATTGCGGGCACTGCCAGCGGCCAGCTTGCGCGGATGGACCGGGACGGAAAGCTGAGCTGGAAGCAAAGCCTTCTCGTGGCGGAGCCACCCACCATCACAACACCCCCGCCCGAAGTAGTCGCCGGCCTCCCCGTCCATCAAGGCGGACGTCTCCCCGGTGGCGAGCACGCCTATGTCGGGGACATCTGGGTGATGAAGCTGGGGCGCGAGGCGGTGGTGGTGGATGCGGGGGGCACGTCTGGCTTCGCGCTATCGCAGGCACGGGTGAAGGCGCTGGGCGTTGAGCGTGTGACGCATGTGCTGCACACGCATTCGCATGGCGACCACTCGGGGGGCGCGTATCTGTGGCGGGTGGCGGGCGCGAAGATTGTCGGGCCGAAGTCTGCCGCACTCACGCTGACGTGGTTCATGCCGATGCTCACGGACTACGGCATTTTCCCGCCGCGTCCGCTTGACGTGCCGCTGCCGCTCACGCGCGTGGGCGATGAGACGGAGTTCACCGTCTCCGGGCAGAAGTTCCGCGCGCTCTTTGTGCCGGGGCACAGTTTTGACCTGACCGTTTACATGACGGAGCTGGGCGGACAGCGCGTGGCCTTCACCGGGGACCTGGGCTTCGAGCGGGAAAGCGACATCGTCCACCGCTGCTGGGGTGACGCGGAGAAGGCCAAGCCTGTCATCAAAGCCATCCGCGAGAAACTGCTCGCGTGGAAACCCGATGTGGTCTTCACCGGCCACGGCGTGCGTCCGAACGGAACGGCCTGGGTTGAGGATTTATTGCGCCGATCGGAAGAATCCCTGGCGAAAGCCGCCGTCAAAGGAGACAGCAAATGAACTCGAAGCCGTTGCCCCGCCCCGCCCTGTCCCGCCGTGAAGTGCTGCGCCGCACGTCGCTCGGCTTCGGCTCGCTCGCGCTGGCGGGCTTGATGAAGGGCAAGGCCTTGGGGGCTGGGCTTCCGGTCGGACTGCCGCACTATGCGCCGCGGGCCAAGCGCGTCATCTTTGCCTACATGAGCGGTGGCGTGTCGCATGTGGACTCGTTTGACCCCAAGCCGGCGCTGGCGAGACGTCACGGGCAGCCGATGCCCGTGCCGGTGAGGCCCACGATGTTCAACAACAACGGCAACATCATGGCCAGCCCGTGGGAGGCCAGGCCGCGTGGCCAGAGCGGCGTGGTGATGACGGACCTTTTCCCGAAGCTCGCGTCACTCGCCGATGACCTCGCGGTGATCCGCAGCATGACCACGAAGGTCAACGAGCACGCGCAGGGCAACTACGCTTTCCACACCAGCTTTCCCTTCATGGGGCATCCCAGCGCGGGTGCGTGGATCAGCTACGGGCTGGGCGTGGAGAATGAGAACTTGCCCGGCTTCGTGGTGCTGCAGAGCGGCGGGGCGGCCCCGCCGCACGGGGGCGTGGGCCTCTTCAGCAACGGCTACTTGCCCGCGCAGCATCAGGCCAGCATCATCCGCGTGGACGAGCAGCCCGCACTGCCGAACATCAAGCCCCGCGAGAGCGATGACCTACAACGGCGTCGGCTGGACTTCATCCGGTCGCTCGACACGCCGTTCGCGCAGACCACGGGTGAGGCGGCCATCGAGGGTGCGATCCGTAACTACGAGACGGCTTACCGGATGCAGTCGGCGGTGCCGGAGTTGTGCGACATCTCGGGCGAGAGCGAAGCGACCCAGCGGCTCTATGGCCTCGACTCGCCGCACAAGCAGTGTGCGGCGTATGGGCGGCAATGTCTCGTGGCGCGCCGGTTGATCGAGCGGGGCGTGCGGTTTGTGGAGCTAAGCTGTGTCAATGAGGCCATCGGCGCGGGGGGCGCGGGGAATCCGTGGGATCAGCACGGCAAGATCAAAGAAGGCCACGGCGCGATGGCGCATCAGGTGGACACGGGGCTCGCCGGCCTCATCACGGACCTGAAGGCGCGCGGGCTGTTTGACGACACGCTGATTCTTTTCAGCGGTGAGTTTGGGCGCACGCCGTTCTCCCAGGGCAGCGACGGGCGCGACCACAACCCCTTCGGCTTCAGTCTCTGGATGGCCGGTGGCGGCGTGCGGGGCGGCACCGCCTTTGGCGCGACGGACGAACTGGGCTACTACGCCGTCGAGAACAAGTGTGAGATCTTCGACTTCTACGCCACCGTGCTGCACTTGCTTGGCATGGACCACGAGAAGCTCACCTACCGCTTCGGCGGCCGGGACTTCCGCCTGACGGATGTGCATGGGCACGTCATCCGGGAGATCCTGTCGTAACACAACGCACGCAAGGCCGAGACCTAAGCGTAGGAGACGAGGTGACGAGTCTCTGACTATTCCCGTAACAGTGTGAAGTGAGACTCCTCACGTCGTCTCCTGCCAGGGAGTGGGAGGCACAGCCCCAGCCGTCCTCAAGCCTCGAGCGACGGTCATTCCGCCACTTGAACCGGCAACTGGTGACGCGCAATCGGCGCCCGCAGTCGGCGGAACATGAAGAAGCCCCAGACTCCGACGCTCGGGAACACCGGTGGCGCGGTGCTCAATCACGATGGATAACCAGCCGTTGTGAATGCGGCCGATAAGCCATCAAGGGGAGCCGGTAACTTTTGGTCAGTGCGCCAACGATCAATGCCTCGCGGTCGAGCGTGACTTTGCCGATCGACCAATCCACGCGCAGACGCGAACCGCCGCCGCGCATCAAGATGCCCGCCAGGCTGGAGAAGAGCGGGGACAAGTCAGTCATAAAATGCATGCGACATGAATGCACAGAAGAATTTCTCATCTGTTCCTTTGCCAAATCCCTCCGCCAGACTGTCGGCAATCAAACCGGGTATTTGCAATTCCACTTCGTATTGTCGCGGCTGAAAGCTATGGACGCGTAGCAGAATTGGATGCTCTTGATTATTCCAGTGATAGGTGAAGTGATGATCGTAGTTAATCACTTTCCGCCTCGTCAGGTAAACAAGTCGAACACGCTGAAAATACCAATTGTCACGGAACCACTGAAAAGCACCGGGGCCAAGTGTCGGCCTCCTTGGTCGTCCCATCAACTTTGCAAAGGCAGTGTGGCAGTGGCCAACGGCTGCCATGGAATCAATTAAGTAAAATGCTGAAACCGGACACATGCTCTTCCGCATTTCTTCAGCGTGTTCTTTTGGATCCCAAGCCATAGGTGTTTCGTTCGGTTTTCCGCTTCGCCCGACTATAAAATAGAATGGGCTACCCTCCCGCTGGCGGGGCATTGAAGATTTCTCGAAACGCGGAGCGCAGTTTCTGTCTGGTGGGCTGGGTTGGGGTCATGGCATCGGCAGCTACTAGTCGCGGCACCTATCTGCCCTGTGCCGCACGCTCACGCGCGAGCCGCTTCCGAATCGCCGCCAGTGCCTTTTCATTCTCCTCGGAAGGATACAACTCCACGGCTCGCGAGTAGGCAGTCTCAGCATTCGTGAAGTCGCCCGCAGCGACATAGACGCTGCCCAAGCAGGCGTGGGAATAGTGAAAGTTTGGCTGCCGGGCCGCAAAGCCCCGGGCGATGGACAGGGCTCGCTGGTTCTCGCCGCGGTCCAATGCGGACTCAATACCAGCCCAAGCGCTCGCTTGGGCTGGAGGGGCTTCCCCTTGCTGCTGCGTCGCCAAAATGTCACGCACAGGTGTTGATCGAAAACACGTGTGGGCGCAAGAATGCAAAATACACCGCGATCCCTGCGAGGGTTAGCAAACTGAGGTAGAGCGAGACCTGCGAGTGCCGCCTGAGCCTCCGTAATTCTGCCAGCATCTCCTGATTGGGGTCCGTGTTCATAATGGTGGTTCGCCGCCGAGCCAAGTTTTACCGCCCCGCCCCGCCGGCAATCACCACCCGGAACCCAATCCCATGCCTGCGAAAGTCAGGTGGACGGTCGTTGCGGGCGGAGGAGAGGAGGTAGTCGGCGTCGCTGTTGACCCACGAACCGCCGCGCACGACGCGCGGGCCGCTCTTGCCATCCGCGAAGTCTTCGCACCACTCCCACACGTTGCCACCGAGGTCGAACAGGCCGTGCTGGTTCGCGCGGGCGCTGCCCACCGGTGCGGTGGTTCCGAAGCCGTCGTCGTAGCCGGGAATGAAGGCCCAGTCGGGTCCGAAGACCACGCGGGCGGAGAGATCGCTGTAGTTGCCCGCACCTTCCGGTGGCGGCAACTGTTTGCCCCAAGGATACGCGTTCGCGATCCTCCGATCGCGCTCCTTGGGAGTCGCACCCTCTTCCTTGGGCAGGCCCACGGCGGTGCTCCACTCGGTGTCGGTGGGCAGCCGATAGCTGGCGTCGGCCGGGAGGCGGCCTTCACGGTGTTCCTTTTCGGTGAGCCAGGCACAAAAGGCTTTGGCGTCTTCCCAGCTTACGTTCACCACGGGATGGCTCGGGGCGAAGCTCACCGGCTGGCCTTTGAATTTCGCATTCTCCCAAGAGCGGTCCATGTCGGGGTTCGCTTTTGAATAGGCTTCGTAGTCCTGACGGCGTGTTTCCCAGAGACAGAAGCGGACGGTAGTGCCGGGCACGGGGAGAAATTTCATGCCTAGGGTGTTCACGAACTCGCGGGTGGACGGGGTGTTGAGAGCCGTCGGACCACCTGCATTGGCGGCGGTTGATAGAGCACCGGTGTCTGGCTGGGCTTGCGCGGGGAGCCACAAGACAGAGCAGGCGAAGGCGAGGAAGGTTAGTCGGAAAATTCGAGCAAAGTTTGCCGTGCTGGTCATGTGAGAGGGGTTCTGGGCGTGCAGGGTAACAATCGGGGCGGGTTTGTCAAAAGCGGGTGGAACCTCCCAAACTTAGGTCGCGGATTTTGGACCCCAGAGACACGATGAGCACAGAGAAGAGGACAGGGATAAGAGGGATCGAGGTTCCCGCAGATTCAAGACAACCATAAAAGGGGAATGGGCGAGGCGAAGCGGACGGTTCACAGTATCATGGGGCATGGTCCTCCCGCAATTGCGCCGCGCACATGCCCCCCCTTCCACGTCAAACTCCCGCCCGTGGTGCCTCCCCATCTGTCCCATCCGTTCTTCGTCCAAACCACCGTCCTTCAACCTCGCCCCAGTTGCACCGCCAGCCGCACCGCCGCAAACAGGCTGCTCGGCCGCGCCTTCCCTTGCCACGCGATGTCCAGCGCCGTCCCGTGATCCACGCTCGTGCGGATGATCGGCAGCCCCAGCGTCGTGTTCACCGCGCAGTCGAACGCCAGCGCCTTCACCGGGATGTGTCCCTGATCGTGATACATGCAGACGAAGGCATCCGTGCTCTGACGCTTCCACGGCAGAAAGGCCGTGTCCGGCGGCAGCGGCCCCTCGATCTCGATGCCCCGCACCCGCGCCGCCTCAATGGCTGGCATGATGATCCGCTCCTCCTCCCGGTCACCAAACAGCCCATGCTCGCCCGCATGAGGATTCAGCCCGCACACCACGATCTTCGGTTTGCGACCCCGGATCCGCTCCAGCCCCTCCGCCGTCAGCTCGATCACATCCAGAATCCGCTCCACCGTGAGCAGCTTCGGCACATCCGCATAGCCCACATGGACCGTGACAAACGTGCAGGTGATCTCCTCCGAATACTGCATCATGCACGAGCGCCGGGCATTGGTGCGTGAGGCAAAAATCTCCGTGTGCCCGGGGAACTTCAGCCCCGCCATGCTCATCGCCTCCTTGTTCAGCGGCCCCGTGGACACCGCCGCCACCTGCCCCGCCAGCGCCGCGTCAATCGCCCGGTTCACGTAGGTGTAGCTCGCCAGCCCCGTGGCCGCATTGATGGCCCCGGGCGTAAACGCCGCGAGCCCGATCACCCCCAGGTCCAGCACGCTCGGCGTGCCCACTTCAGCGAAACCTTGCGCCCACTCCTCTGCTGTGATCACTGGTGCCTTGAGCGGCACCCCAACCCTCGCCGCACAAGCCCCCATCACCGCCGCATCCCCAAACACCACCGGCGTGCAAATCGTCGCGATGTCCGCATCCGCCAGCAAGTGCAGGCAGACCTCCGGTCCGACCCCGGCGGGGTCGCCCATGGTAATCGCAATCCGAGGAAGCTTCATTGCCGTAGATTCACCGTGTCTCAAAATTCGCGCCGATTAGCGCAGCTCGCATCAACTTCCCTCGTTTTCGGAAAGCCAGTCTCACGCCCTTTATCGTGGCCCCATCCGTGTCCATCCGTGAGTTTCCAATTCCTCTTCCAATGCTGGCGAGCTCGCGGCAAAACGATCACCCCAGCCCCAGAATCTTCCGCCCCTCCGCCGAGATCATGGACTGATGCCAGGGCGGGTCCCAGACCACCTCCACGCTCGCGTCCTGCACGCCGTCGAGCGCGAGAATCTTCTGCTGTGCATCGCGCGCAATGGTCGGCCCCATGCCGCAACCCGGCGCAGTGAGTGTCATCTTCACGAAGACCTTGTGCCCCCCTGAGGGAATCGGCTCGATACCCATGTCATACACCAGCCCGAGGTCCACTATGTTGACGGGGATTTCCGGATCGAAGCACGTCTTGAGCACGCCCCAGACCGCCTGCTCGGACACCGACTGCCCCGCTGCGGGAACTGAGACGCCATTCTCGGGAATCAACCCCAGAGCGTCCGCATCCTTGCCATCCACACGGAACAACCCGCCCATGCTGTGGACCGTGTAGGTGCCGCCGAGGGTCTGGACGATGTCCACGGGCGTCCCCGCCTTCAACGTGACGTCCGTGCCGACGGGAATCTGGATGGCCGCACAATCGCGACCCAGTTTGACAGTGGTGCCTGCGCTCATGGGCGGAATATGAAGCCGCTCACGAAAAGCTCCAAGCTCCAAACGCATTCCGTCGTAGCGCACAAGCCTCCGGCCTGCCGTGCTACCGGCGTCTGCGCTCGGCCGCAAGCCCCAGTCCTGGACTGCGCCGGCGCTCGCGGGGGTGTGGCCCACGGCCAACGCGGCTGTCGCCGCTGGAAAATGCCACACTGCGAGCCTGCCACCGCTACTCGATCAACAAGCGAATCACTCGTGCCAAGTCCCGCTCTCCCATCGGGGGGGATGGCTGTTTGCTTTGATTCGCCAATGCTGTGGGCACTGCGCAGAACCGGAATCGTGAGGGAACAAGCCCGCCCGCTACTTCCCAGCACTGAACCCGCCATCAATAATGAACTCAGTGCCGGTCACGAAGCCCGCTTCATCGCTGGCGAGGTAGAGCGCGGCGGCGGCGATCTCTTCGGGCTTGCCCATGCGGTTCACGGCTTGTGTGGCGCAGGCGTCGCGGTAAGCTTTCTCGGGGTCGGGATATTTCTTCAGCCAGCCGGTGACGAACGGGGTCTCCACGCGGCCGGGGCAGATGGCGTTGGCACGCACCCCGTCGAGGGCGTGGTCGAGGGCCAGGGCCTTGGTCATGCCGGCGATGGCGAACTTCGTGGTGACGTAGGCCAGCCGGTCCTTCACGCCGACGACTGCGCCGATGCTCGCGATGTTCACGATGGAGCCGGTCTTGCGCTCGACCATCCCCGGCAGGAAGACCTTGGTGACATTGAAGACGCCGCGCACGTTGACGGACCAGAGGCGGTCGAGGTCCGCGCCGGTGGTGGTGAGCATGGTGCCCACATGGCCGATGCCGGCGTTGTTCACCAGCACATCCAGTTTGCCGAAGCAGGACTTCACGGCGTTGCCCACGCGCTCGCAATCGGCCTCGCTGCTCACGTCCAGCGCGAGGCACTCGGCCTGTCCGCCGGCCGTGCGAATACGGGCCACGGTCCCCTGCCCCGCCTTCTCATCGCGGTCGGTGACAAAGACGAAACCGCCGGCCTGGGCGAACGTCTCCGCAATGGCCGCACCGATGCCCGAACCCGCGCCCGTGACGAGCGTAATCTTGTCCTTCAGAGAAAACATGGGCGCGAGTCTGCCAAGGTGTCCCGCGCGGGGCAACGCTGGGATGAGGGGGACGAACGATTTGACGCAAAAACGCGAAGGCGCGAACGCGCAAAGGAGGAAATGGGAATTGTGTCCCGGCCATTGAGTCAAATTCGAGGAGCCCGCGAAACACGCAAAACATGCGAAAGAGAGGGCGTTCTCAACGCTTCGCGCCTTTACGTCTTTGCGTCAAAATCGAGCGGCTATTTGCCATCAGCCTTCATCACCTCCACTGGCAGCAGCATCTCGCTTCCGGCACGGCCGAGGTAAGGCGGCACGGTCATCAGCATCCGCGCGCCCGCCGTGTTCTGAAACTGCCACAGCTTCCCGTCCTGGCCGGTCTCCACCGGGACACTGAAATAGCCCGGCTTGCCGTCGAACTCGTGCGCCTTCTTCCCGCTTGCATCCACGAGCAGCCCCGGCCCGGAGGCAAAACCGCCGACGATCTTGGTCCCACGCGGCACATAGAAGGCCAGCGTCCAGCGCCCCTGAAACGCCGCTGGCTCATCGAAGCTCGACTGCACCACCACCGGGACGCCCTCCGGCCAGTTCACCGCCGTCCCCGCCGCGCTGTCGTTCACCACCACGCGGTGCAGACCGGTGAAGGTCGTGCGCAGTTCGATGGCGTGCTCCGCCTTGTCTGGCGCGACCTCCGCGTGCGCCACCGCCTTGCCCTCCGGCTCCGCTTCCGGGAACAGGTCGAGCTTGGCCGCGCCACGCGAGTTGTAGATCAAACCCGCCGAGGCCGTGAGCTTGAGCGTGGCCGGCGCCTTCTCCACCCACGTCAGGTAAACCCGCATGCCCCGGCTCATACCGCCAAAGGTGCCGGGCTTGGGAGAGACGAGCTGAAGCGAAGCGGCCGGTGCCAGCGTCGTGCTGAAACCGACTGGCGAAAACTCCAGCAGCTTGCGGTTCGCGATGCCCCGACGCGTGAGGTCGTCCAGCTCCTCGCGCGGGAAAGGATCGCTCTTCTTCCACGGGTTCTTGCCCTCGGGCGCACTCCATTTCGCCTCGGTTGGGATGTTCACGGACTTGTCGCGGTTGTCGAGATCGCGATAGAGCGCCTTGGCATGAACCATCATCGTGCCACGCATCCGATACGTGTGCTGGATAAGCTTCTCGAAGCCCGCCTGCCGCGCGGGACCGCTCGCCGTGGAGTAGTCGAGCCACAGCTCGACGTAGCGCGTGTAGAGCGTAAGCTCGTCGAGGCGCGCGTGAATGGCCGCATCTGGCGTGAGCTTCCGGGCTTCGCTCAGCAGGAGAAACATCCGGCCCAGCAAATCGTCGCACAGCGGCGGGCGCTTCTCGGCGGAGAGGAGATCGTAAAACTTCGTCATCGGAGCGCGGGCCGGGCCAAAGCTCTTCTCCAGAAAGTCCGCGACCAGCGCGTCGGTTTGGCCCGCCTCGCGCACATCCCACAGAATGCGAGAAGCGACGTAGTAGCCGAGTCCGTTCGGTCCCCAGTTGTCGCTCGACTCGGCGGAGAGAAAGCGCGCGCCCTGCGCGTGGAAGTGCGGGATGGTGCGCTTGAGGTAATCCAGCCGGCCACCGCGAGCAGCCCCGGGCAGGTCGCGATCCCAGGTGTTCACGCTGTAATACTCGCGGATGCCGAGCATGGAAGCCTGCCTGCCCCAGCCCGCGAGCAATTGATCCACGCTGAACCCGCCCGTGATGAACGCCGTGGCCGTGCTGACAACCACGCGCGGGTGGGCCTTGATGCTGGGCGGCGGCGAGTGCTGGCTGTAGGCATACATGCCCACGAGCTTGTCGGCGTTCTTACCGGTGAGGCCGGCGGCGACTTCGTTGGCGAGGGTCAGGGCGCGGTCAGTGACAGAGCCAAGCTTCTTGCAGTCCTCACATTCGCACCAGCCCCCACCGTCGCTCGGGTCCACGCTCACCGAGTGCAGCTCGGGATTTTTCTCGAACTGCGCGACGGCGTCCGCAACGACCAGCTTTCGCACCGCCGGATTGCCGATGCAGATTTTCGTGGAGCGGCGCTGACCGTTGAAGAGACCGTAGTATTCCGGATGCGCGTCGAAGGCGGCCTTGTTGCGCTTGATGATGCCGTCGTAGGCGTGGCCGGTGTGCAGCTCGATGCCTGCCACCGCGCGATTCTTGGCGCACCAGTCGCGATACGGCTGGTCCGCGTAGTCCCACGGGCCGTAGCCATACCAGATGCGGCGCGAGTAGTAGCTCGGGTGCTCGAAGCGATCCACCGACGCGCTCAGCTCGCGGCGCGACGGCACGGCCTCCCAATGCTTGCCCGGGAAGAACTGCCGGTAGCCCAGCGTGTGCAGGAAGTCCCAGACCGCGTGCTCCACTGCGAGATCGGTCGCCCCGACGAGCCACGCTCCGCGCGCATGGGTGCGCAGGAGGTAATCCTCGCGCTTGGTGGGATCGTTGGTGTCGAACCGACCCGTCACCCCCAACGCAGGGAAATGGGCTGCGAGGCCGACAGCAAGGCCGGTCTGGCCGTCGCCAGACTGCACTTGGAACGTCCCGCCCGTAATGCGGTTGAGCTGGCTGGCAAGTGTTTCCGCCGCCTGCTGGACACGGGGCGAGGCTTGCGCGGAAACCACGATGGGCACCAACGCTTGCCCGCCCTTGGCGAGTTCCACGGGTGCAGCCTTGGCAAAGGGAGGCAACGTCGCTGCGAGTGCGAGCAGCAGGACGAACCAACGCAGACGGATTGAAAGCATGGAACGAGTTTAACGCGGAGCCGCTGCGGGCGGGAAGCGGATATGTGGAGTGCTCCGCACTGCCCTGTTGAACGATCGCGGGACAAGAGTGTCCCGCTCACACGCTCACCGCACGCGGACGAAGAGCTTGCCCGGCAACTGCCGCACCATCCGCTTCATCTCCAGGCTGAGCAGGCCGACCGAAACGGCGGAGGCAGGCAGACCGCTGGCACGGATGACTTCGTCAATGTGCGTCTCCTCTTGGGTCACAATGCCGAGGATTTTGCTCTCGTTCTCCGACAGCGAGAGTCCCGGCAGCACGCCGGTCTCCGCCGGCGAGGCGGGCTTGTTGGAGGCGGGGAACAGATACTCGAACTCGCTCAGAATATCCTCCGCCCCTTCGCAGAGCTTCGCGCCCTTCTTGATGAGATCGTGGCAGCCCTTGCTGCGCGGCGAGTCAATGCGGCCCGGCACCGCGAAGACCTGCCGTCCGTAGTCCGTCGCGAAGTTCGCCGTGATGAGGGCGCCGCTGCTGAGGTTCGCCTCGACGACCACGGTGCCCAGCGTCATGCCCGCGACGATGCGGTTGCGAATGGGAAAGGTCTGCTTGTCCGCCGGACGATTGAACGGAAACTGCGTAATGACCGCGCCGCTCGCCGCGATCCGCTCAAACAGCTCCGCGTTCTCGGGCGGGAAGACCAGGTTGATGCCCGTGCCGAGCACCGCCACCGTCCGGCCCTTCGCCGCCAGCGCGCCCTGATGCGCCGCCGTATCAATCCCCCGCGCCCCGCCGCTGACGACCGTGACCCCGACATACGCGAGCTGATACCCGAGCTTGCGCGCCGTTTCGACGCCATAGCTCGTGGTCTGCCGGGAACCGACCAGGGCCACGGAGTTTTTGTCCTGCGTGGTCAGCGTGCCCTTCACATAGAGTGCGATTGGCGGATCATAGATTTGCCGGAGCAGTTCGGGATACTCCGCGTCCTCCTGCGTCAGGACATGACACCCATAATCGGTGATGCGCTTCAGTTCGCCACCCAGGTCCACGCCGCTTTCCCAGCCGCAGATCGCATCCGCCGTATCCTCGCCGATGCCGCGCACCTGAAGAAGCTGCTGCTTGTTCGCGCGCAGGATCGTGGGCGCATCGCCGAAGAATTCGAGCAACTGGCGGACGCGGACCGGGCCGACATGCTCGACCAGATTGAGGGCGATGAACGCTTCCTTGGAGGTCACGCCATTCGGATAGCGAAATGAATTCGGCCCGGCAAGCCGCGAGTGGGGGAAAATTTGCTTGCCGCACGGAAGGAGAATGCGGTTCATTGGCCGTGCCGCTGGAGAGATGGCCGAGTGGCTGAAGGCGCTGGTTTGCTAAACCGGTATACGGTCAAAAGCCGTATCGGGGGTTCGAATCCCCCTCTCTCCGCCACTTTTCGGTTTCAGATGTTTCGCCCTGACGCGCGAGAGAGGTGCCTGGTTGGGAGTTGAAATCCGCCACTATTTCCCAAGGATTTTTGAAGACAACCGAGAGCCGCCCATCGGTCAGAAACTAGTTCGAACCATGTTTTCTCAAGAAATCCCGACATGCGTCTCCACCATTCCCATGCAAAACAACCTCCTCTCCCTGCTCACCCGCGGAGGGGTTCTCCTCGCCGTGAGCGTCCGTTACTGGCGCGGCTGCAAGAAGCTCCGCGCCGAGGACCTCGGCCTGGACTCGGCCGATGTCCCCGACCGTTTGATCAGCCTCGGCCACAAACGACTCCTGACCGGACTGTAGGCGGAGACAACGGCGTGTTCGTGGTCGCGACGGCGAACGACGTGACGCAGTTGCCGCCGGAGTTGCTCCGCATGGAACGGTTCGACGAGCTGTGGTTCGTGGACCTGCCGACCGCGCCGGAGCGCGAATCCATCTGGATGCTGGTCATTCAGCGGCACGACCGCGACGCGGAACAGTTCGACGTGCCGCAGCTCGCTCGGATCACGGACGGGTTCACCGGGAGCGAGATCGAGAGTGCGTTCACCGAAGCGGTGTTCCTGAGC
The DNA here is from genome assembly GCA_964496695.1 of uncultured Klebsiella sp. Taxonomy (GTDB): domain Bacteria; phylum Verrucomicrobiota; class Verrucomicrobiia; order Limisphaerales; family SXTU01; genus SXTU01. Next base: position 55,255 of record CAZCBE010000009.1, on the reverse strand, counting down.
TTCGCGCAAGACGGGGAGCCGACCGATCTAGACATCGCCCGGGTGCTCAACGAGTTCGTGCCGCTGGCCAAGCAGACGGCGGAGCAAATCAACGGCCTGCGCCAGTGGGCCAAAGGCCGGGCACGTCCGGCCCCGCCGGACCGTCCCGCTGAGGCCGGTGAATGTGCATGGCCCGACGCGAGCCGGAATGCTCCTTACTTGGTATATTCCTTCAGGAAGCCCTTGAATTCCCGGCGATGCTGTTCCTCGTCACCGAGGATCTTGATCGCCAGTTCCTGTGTCACGTAGTCCCGCTGTTCGCACATGCGGATGATCTTGTCGTATTGCGCGATCGCACTTTCCTCCGCCACGACCACGCCGCGGATGACCGAGGCGACATCCGTCGTGTCCATGGGTGGCTGAAGGAACTTCTGGTTGCGTTTCAACTCCAGCGAGCCGGGCACGCGTCCGCCCAGCGTCTTGATGCGGTGTGCCAGCAACTGCGCGTGCGACACCTCGGTGGGCACGTCCGCCGCCAGCTCCTTCTTCACCACTTCGGACCGCACGCCGTCGAGGTGGAATGAGTTGGCGAGGTAGTTCTCCACCGTCTCCAGTTCCATCCCGTAGGCGACGCACAACTCGTCAATGATGTCGCGGCCGTTTCCGTTATGTCCGTTCGATTTCGATGTCTTTTTCATAAGTCACCTTTCGATGTTTGAGTTCTGTCACTGATGGGTGCCGGGTCAAATTTCGATCAGCATCCGCGCCGGGCTTTCAATGACCTCCTTGAGGCGGTGCAGGAACAGCACGGCTTCGCGCCCATCCACGATGCGATGGTCGTAGCTCAGCGCCACATACATCATCGGGCGGATGACGACCTGCCCGTCCCGCGCCACCGGCCGGTCCGTGATGGTGTGAAGGCCGAGGATGCCCGACTGCGGCGGATTGATGATGGGCGTCGAGAGCAGCGAGCCGAAGACGCCGCCGTTGGTGATGGTGAAGGTGCCGCCTTCGAGGTCCTCCGGCTGCAGCTCGTTCGCCTGTGCCCGCCGGGCGAACCCGGCGATGGCCTGCTCGATTTCCGCAAAGCTCAGGCGTTCGGCCCGGCGCAACACCGGCACGACCAGGCCTCGCTCGGTCGCAATGGCGACGCCGATGTCAAAATGGTTGCGATAGACAATGTCGTTGCCGCGCACCTCGGCGTTGAGCTGGGGAAACTGTTTCAACCCGTCAACCGCCGCCTTCACGAAGAAGGACATCAGACCCAGCTTGGAGCCGTGGCGCTTTTGAAAATCTTCCTGGTGCTCATGCCTCAGCACCTGCACAGCCTGCATGTCCACCTCATTGAAAGTGGTGAGCATCGCCATCGTCTGCTGCGCCTCGACGAGGCGGCGGGCAATCGTGCGCCGCAGCATGGTCATCGGCACGACCTCCTCCTCGCCGTCGGCGGAAGGAGCCGCCTGCGTGGCGGACTTTGAGGGCGGCGAGGCCGGCTTGCGAACCACGGGCTTCGCTTCGGTCGCTTCGGTTTCGGGTTCACTCTCGGCCTCCGGCTCAGCCGGCTCGGTTTCCGCCGGGGCTTCGGCAGGCTCGCCCGGGGCTGATTCGGTTTCAGCGGCTTCAGCGGGTTCCGCTTCAGCCGGAGCTTCCGCGTCCTCGGCTTTCGCTGCGTCTGGCTCTGCTGGTGCCGGAGGTTCGGCTTTGGCGGGCGGTTCAACGCGCTTGGTTTTGGCCGGCGCAGCAGTTTCTCGTTCGGCACCCATGTCCGGAGAGATGCCCACTTCCACAGGGGCTGCAACCGCCTGAGGTTTCTCCGCGGGCTTCGCTGCCTTGGGCTCCGGTTTTTCCTTGCGGGCACTCTTGGGCTTCCCGGCGGAGGCTGCCTCGGGGGCGGCAGGTTTCGCCTCGACTGCTGCTTTGGTGGCGCTCGCAGCGTGCTCGGCTGCGCGCGGAGCTTCTTTTGCCGCGGGGACTGCTTTTGTCGCGGGTGCCGCTGCGCCTTCGGATTCAAGCTGGGCAATGACGGTTCCCACGCTCACGGTCTCACCCTCCTGATGGAGAATCTTCGCCATCCGGCCGGCCTGCGGCGAGGGCAGGTCGAAAGTGGTCTTCTCCGAATCAATGACCGCCACCGCCTCATCCTTGGCCACGGCGTCGCCCTCGGCCTTGAGCCACTTGGCGATCTGCACTTCGGTGATGGATTCGCCGACCGCCGGGATTTTGAGTTCGATGGGCATGTCAGGTTCAGGTTTTGGGTTTGATTTCCAGATTGTAGGTCACCTCGCGCACGCCGCTGGTGTCCAGCGCGAGGGCCACGGCCTTGGCGATGTGATCCGGCGCGGAGACCGAGCCCGCGAGGGCGACCTGCCCCTGGTCCGCGGAGACGGATATTTTCCAGGCCGACAAGTCAGGGTCCACCGCCAGCTTGGCCTTGATGGCGGTCACGATGCGCGCATCGGCGGCCGCGTCCACCGTCTGCTCGCCCAGTTCCTGCGCCTTGCGGCGGACAATCTTGCCCGTGCGGGCCAGCTCGTCCTTCACGTCCTCGGCGCGCAGGTTGAGCGTCTCCATCTTGGCCTTCACGGCCTCGGAGAGATGCTGGGCGGCGTCGCCCGCTGAATCGCGGAGCTTGGTGGCGGATTCCTCATAGCGCTTTTCCGCCTCGGGATGGCTGCGGGCCTTTTCCTGAAAGAACCAGAAACCCGCCGCGCCCAATATCAGACCGAGCAGAAAACCAGTGCAAAACGTTCTCATAAAAACCTTTCCGTTGCGGCTTGAAGCAACTTTGTTCCCCCCACTTTTTCTCTACTCTGAAACATAATCGCGGTCACGCTGCGGGACAAATGGAATTCCTGGCCACACACGGACAAACTCCCGGAGCGCGGGCCTGTGGCGGGTAGGGCGGGCTGTCCTCAGCCCGCCGCCGAGCACCCGGATGCCACAGAACCTCGGCGGCGCGGTGAGGACACCGCGCCCTACCAAGGCAGGTTCACCAAGTAGCTTTGAGCCCTTGAACTCCGTGCCGGTGGCTTGCAACCACCGCGGCCGTCGGGGGTCAATCATCGTGCCCTTCGCGGAACGCGCGCTCCACGAGTTCCTTTTGTTCCTGCTTGTGCGCATGGCCCGAGCCGGTGGCGGGGCTGGCGGAGGCGGGCCGGCTCACCCGGCTCATTGGCCAGCGGCCGGAAAGCGATTCTCCAAAGCGTCCGTGCAGGTAACGCCCCGCGCCCATGTTCTCCGGCTCCTCCTGCACCCAGCACACGGGCGCGCCATCGTGGTAGGGGGTGAGCGCCATCTCGAGCAGGTCGGCGCGCAGCGGATACAATTGTTCCAACCGCAGGATCGCGATGTCCTTTCGCTGGTGCTCTTCGCGGAACGCGACCAGATCGTAATAGACCTTCCCGCTGCACAGCAGCACGCGCTTCACCGCGCCCGCTTGCGCCGTCGTGTCCGGCAGCACGCGCTGGAAGTGTCCACGCGCCAGGTCTTCCAGCGGGGAGATCACCTGAGGATGGCGCAGCAGGCTCTTGGGCGTGAAGACCACCAGCGGCTTGCGCCAGCGCCGCACAGACTGCCGGCGCAGGCAGTGAAAATACTGCGCGGGCGTGGTGGGCACCACGAGCTGGAGATTGTCCTCCGCCGCGAGCGTGAGGAACCGCTCCATCCGCGCACTGGAATGCTCCGCACCCATCCCTTCAAAGCCGTGCGGCAGCAGCAGCACCAGGCCGGAGAGCCGCCGCCACTTGTCTTCGGCGCACGCCAGGAACTGGTCCACGACCACCTGCGCCGCGTTGACGAAGTCGCCGAACTGTGCCTCCCACAGCACCAGCCCGTCGGGCGTGTCCAGGCTGTAGCCATACTCAAAACCGAGCACGCCCGCCTCGCTCAGCGGGCTGTTGAGAATCTCCACCTGGGCCTGATCCGGGGTGAGGTGCGCCAGTGGCAGGTGGTGATGACCGTCTTCATGATCGTGGAAAACCGCGTGGCGGTGGCTGAAGGTGCCGCGCGCCGTGTCCTGCCCGGTGAGCCGCACGCGCACGCCTTCGGTCGCGAGCGTCGCGAAGGCCAGTGCTTCCGCAGCGGCCCAGTCCACCGGATGACTGCCCTCGGCCATCTCGCGGCGCGCGGCCATGCCGCGCTCCAGCTTCGGGTGCAGGTGGAAGCCGGCGGGAACCTCGGCCAGCTTGTGCAGCAGTGCGGACAGACGTTTCGCCTCGACCCCGGTGTCCGGCTCCTCGGCCGGTTCGGGGCCGCCGGTGTAATCCCGCCAGAGGCCCCGCCGTTCCCGCACGGGCGCACACTTGTCGCCCCGCGAGGTCGCGAGCTTCTGTTCCAGATGTTCCCGGCGGGCGGTGGCGATTTGCCCGGCTTCGGCAGCGGTGACTTCGTTCAGCTTGAGGAGATGCTCGAGATAGCCTTCGCGCACGTTCGGGCGCTGTGCGATGGCATGGTAGAGGACCGGCTGCGTGAAGGACGGCTCGTCGGTCTCATTGTGCCCCCAGCGCCGGTAGCCGTGCATGTCAATGAACACGTCGTGCTGGAACTCGTGCCGGTAATCCATCGCCAGCCGCACGACCTGCGCGACGGCCTCGGGGTCTTCGCCGTTCACATGGAAGATGGGCGATTGCAGCATGCGCGCGACGTCCGTGGCATAGGTGGTGGAGCGGTATTCGTCCGGCTCCGTGGTGAAGCCGAGCTGGTTGTTCAGGATGACATGCAGGACGCCGCCGACGCGGTAGCCAGCCAGCCGGCTGAGGTTGAGCGTCTCCTGCACGACGCCTTCCCCTGCAAACGCCGCGTCGCCATGGATGAGCACGCCCAGCGTCTGCTGGCGCTCGTGATCCCCGCGCCGGTCCTGATGGGCGCGCACGCGGCCGAGCAGCACCGGGCTGATAAATTCCAGATGGCTGGGATTGAAGCAGAGCGACAGGTGGATTCTGTGGCCCGCGGCCGTGGTCCAGTCGCCGCTGTGGCCGAGGTGGTAGCGCACGTCGCCCCGGCCCAGCCAAAGCTCGGGTTCAGCGTCGGCGAATTCGCGGAAGATTTCGCACGGGTCCTTGCCGACGATGTTCGCCAGCACGTTGAGGCGGCCGCGGTGCGCCATGCCGAGGATGGCAGTCTGCACGCCCTGGGCGCCCGCCCGTTCGATGGCGAGGTCCAGCAACGGCAGCAGCGTCTCGCTGCCTTCGAGCGAAAAGGTCTTCGCGCCAAGAAATTTCTTCCGCAGGAACTCCTCAAAGACGACCCCGTCGGTCAGCCGCGTGAGGATGCGAAGCTGCTCCTCGCGCGCAAGCGGGAGTCGGTTCTGCGAACTTTCCATCCGCCGCTGCAGCCACTCGCGCACCGCGACATCGTCAATGTGCATGAACTGCACGCCGATGGAGCGGCAGTAGGTGTTGCGCAGGCGCTCGAAAATCTCGCGGATGGTCAGCGGCTCATCGTAGGGCAGCGTCGCGCAGGTGGTGAGCAGGTTCAGTTCGCCCTCGGTAAAGGCATAGTGTTCCAGCTTCAGCTCGGGCGGGCACGGACGCGCGGTGGCCAGCGGATGCAGCGTGGCGATCATGTGGCCGCGCACGCGGTGATTGCGGATGAGCTGGTTCAGGCGATCGCCGAGACGGGCTTCGAGCCGGCTGCCAACGGCGCGTTCGGGTGCCGACTGCGTCCCGGGGTTGAACACGCTGCGCGGGCGGAAGGAAGGTCCAACCTGCGCCGTGCCACCCTCGTCTCCATTTCCGTTTGCCGCAAAAAAGTTCCGCCATCCCTCCGGCACCGACTGCGCATCACTCTGCTGCCGCGCCTGCATCTGCTCAAGATAGGCGAGGTTGTGGATGCTGTGGCTGGCCCCGGCTTTGCTCATGGCAATTAGAACCTTCGCCCAGATCTGGGGATTGGAAAGGGGGCAAACTACTAATTCGTGCGGCTGGCCCTTGAGCCTGACCAAAGGTCGCTCCAATTTAAAAATCGAGTGGGAAATGCTTATGGCGCGAGCCGCAACATCAAAGCGAGTCAGCATCGGCACGGGATCACGCGAAATGTCTTCACGTCGTCAGAGCGCTTGACCACTTCCTCCACCAGCTTGCGGCGGAGCCCTTTGACCTACGCCGCAAACGCCGGGCCGCTATAGCGGCCGTCCACCCGGAGCCGGCGCAGCCAGGGCTGCCAGGGCAGCGTCTCGTTCAGCAGGACCTTGGCTCCGGTGTGCTGGCGGCGTGCCATGCAGCCGTCTAGGACGAGCACGCTGGTGTAACCCCCCGCCGCCCGCCCGCGGAACCGGTGGGCCAGCAGTCATTGATGAAATCGTCTGGCACCAAGGGAGCCAGCAGTCCAAGCAGTTCGGATGTGCCGGTCGCGAGCAGCTCGGCTTTTACGCGCCCCACCCTGCTGCTGGCAACCTTACTCGTCAGTGGCGAAGACCATCCGGCTTTTTTCGGCATACCCACCTGGAGCGCAGCATTGCAGAAACTTTCGCAACGCCCTCATCGAGTGAAGATCGGAGGCAAAACCAGCAGTCCAGTTCTCCCCCACTCCATCACTCCGCTTTGCGGTCCCGGCCGGTCTTGGCCCGAGGAGCAGGAGTAAGTTCCCAGAAAAGCAAAAACACCCGCCGGCCTTCGCCGACGGGTGTTCGCTCGAAATTCGTCCGGCCTTAGCCGTTGTCGCCGATGGCTTCCACGGGGCAGCCTTCTTTGGCTTCCTTGCACTGCGCCTCTTCCTCGGGCGTCTCGGGCTGCTTCTTCACGTAGGAATAGCCGCCGTCATCGTAGCGGGTGTAGTTTTCCGGGGCGGTCTCGCGGCACAGGTCGCAGTCAATGCACTGGTTGTCCACGTAGTATTTCCCAGGGACGTTGTTTTCGTATTTGTTAGCGATGTCGGCCATAAAATGTCGTTGGTTGAGACGGCAGAGTTATGCTGAGAGGCTGCGGCGTTGGCAAGCCCCTTCTCGACGGTTTTCACTTTGAAGACCCGCGCGCGGCCAGCGTCGGGACTTTCAATGTCGCACCGTTGCCTCAGCCGGCTGTTCGCCCTCGGGTTCTTCGTCACGGGACTGGGACTGTCCACCGCCAGGGCGGTCGAACCCTTCGCCCCCTACATTTTCCCCGCCGGCGGCCAGCGCGGGACCACCGTTCCCGTGCGGGTTGGCGGCTGCTACTTCCATGGCGAGGCGGGCTTTGAAATGCTCGGCGCAGGCATCACCGCCTCGTCCCGCGTGAAACTGACGAACACCGTCTGGTTCGAGGGTCCGCAGATTGTCCAGCCCGCCTCGCAGCGCAGTGAAGATTATCCACGCGACCACGCCGGCTCCGTCCGCATCGCCGCCGATGCCCCGGCCGGTGTCCGCTATTGGCGGACGTGGACTTCGCAAGGCGCAACCTCCGCGATGAAGTTCATCGTCGGCGAGCTGCCGGAAATCCTCGAAACCGAACTCGACGGCGAGCCGCTGCCCGTCACCGTCATGCCGCCGTTGACCATCAACGGTCGCATCTTCCCCCGCGAAGACGTGGATGTGTGGACCTTCCCGGCGAAGGCCGGCCAAGCATTCAGCCTGTCTGTCGCCGCGTTGTCACTCGGCTCCCCGCTTCAGGCCCGGCTCGTGGTCCTGGACGCCACCGGCCAACCGCTCCAAGAGGCCATCGCCAGCCAGCGCGCGGACCCGACGCTGCAATTCACCGCCCCGCGCGACGGCACCTACAGCGTGCGCATTGACGACGTCAATTCCGCCGGCCTCCAGACCTACGTCTATCGCCTCACAATCACGGACCAGCCCGTCGTAACCCGGGTCTTCCCGCTCGGTGGCAAGCGAGGCGAAACCGTGAAGTTCGAACTCTCCGGCCACGCCCTGCCGGCCAAGCAGATCGAAGTGAAGCTCCCCTCACCCACCACCAGCACGGCGGCGGTCTCGATCTCCTTCCCCGGCAAGCGCTCCGCCACCGCCCTGCTCGAACTTGATGACCTGCCCGAGCAAATCCATTCCGCCACCACCAGCACCTTCACCACGCCCAGCGTCCTGAACGGACGCATCGTGACCGCCGGCTCTACGAACACCTGGCGCTTCGCGGCGAAGAAGGGCGATGCGCTCGAACTCACGCTCGCCGCCAGCCGGCTGGGCAGCGCCCTCACCCCGGTGCTCGCCATCACTGACACCGACGGCAAGCCCGCTGGCCGCGCCGAAGCCGCGCCCGGCGAGTCAGCCGATCTCACGCTAAACTTCAAGGCTCCCGCCGACGGCGACTTCCTCCTGCACGTCAGTGACCGCTTCGCCTCGCGCGGCGGTTCCGACTTCGCGTATCGCCTGCGCATTGCCCCACCTGCCGCCGCCCCGGACTTCCAGCTCTCGCTGGCCAATGACACGCTGACCGTCATCCGTGAAACCGCCGACGGCGAAACCACCGCCCCCGGCAAGCCCAAGCGCGGCAGCAAGCAACAACCCGGCAAGCTCAAGGTGAACGTCACCGCCCTCGGCGGCTTCAAGGGCGACATCGAACTCACCGTGGAAGGCCTGCCTGCGAACGTCACCGCCAGCGGCACCAAGATCGCCAGCGGACGCAACACCACCGATCTGAATTTCTCTGCCGAATACGCGGCGAAGATTTCCGTCGCCCATCTCACCGTGCAAGGCACCGCCACCATCAATGGCGAGAAAGTCACGCGCGCCGCGACCCTGCCCGCCCCGCGCGGCGAGGCCGCCATTGGCTCCGTGCTGCTAGCCGTGGCGATGCCCACGCCCTTCAAGACCACGAGCGACTTCCTGATGAACATCGTGCCGCGCGGCTCCACGTATCGGCGGCCCTACGGCCTCGAGCGCGGTGGCTTCACCGGGCCGCTTACCGCCTGCCTGTCCGACCGCCAGGGCCGTCACCTGCAGGGCGTCTTCGCCGCGCCTGTCCAGATTGCACCGGGCGCGGATCACTTCGAGTTTGAAGTCACCTTCCCGCCTAGCATGGAACTGGGCCGGACCAGCCGGTCGCAGATCATGCTCGTTGGCACCATCAAGGATCACGACGGCACCGAGCACATCGTGAGCTACAGTCAGAACGAACAGAACGACCAGGTCATCACCATCACACAGGCCGGCCTGCTGGAACTGGAACTCGACGCCACGTCCGTCCGCGTCGTCCCCGGTGGGTCGGTTAAAATCCCGTTTCATCTCCGCCGCGACAAATCCCTCCGCGCCGACGCCGTGCGGGTGGAACTGGATGCGCCCGCCCACGTCACTGGCCTGCGTGCCGCTGCCGTGACGGTGCCGGGCGGCAGCGACCGGGGAGTGATCGAAATCCAGTTCGCCGCCAACGCCGGCCCGTTCAACCTCCCCTGCCCCATCCGCGCGATCACCCTCGACTCGAAGAACCCGCATACGGCGGAGGCGTTCATCGAGTTCGTGAAGCCCTCCGTCGTCCAGACGACCCGCGCGCAAGAATGAGCGATGCCCTGCGAGTCCCGCAGCGACCGCTGGGCGACTCGGGGCTGATGATTCCCGCAGTTGCCTTCGGTGCAGGCCCTGTCTCTGCCTTGATGACGGATGCCTCCGCCCGGGACCGGCAGCTCGCCACGATGCAACAAGCACTGGCGCTCGGGGTGGACTGGTTCGACACCGCCGCCACCTATGGCAACGGCGCTTCTGAAAGCAGCCTGGGCTGGGCCTTGCGCGAACTGGATGCCACCCGCTCCGTCCGCATCGGGACCAAAGTCCGCCTCGCTGCCGAGCAACTCGACGACATTGCCGGGGCCGTGCGTGCCTCGGTGGAAAGCAGCTTGCAGCGGCTGGGCGTGAGTTCCGTCGCCCTGCTGCAACTGCACAATTCCATCACCCGCCGGCGCGGCGACCAGCCCACTTCGATCACGCCGGATGATGTGCTGCGCTCTGGCGGTGTGCTTGAGGCCTTCGAGCAGCTTCGCCGCGAAGGACTCGTCCAGCACTTCGGCCTGACCGGCCTGGGAGATGAAGCGTCCTTGGACGAAGTCCAGAAGGCCGGAGCCTGGACCACGATGCAGGTGAACCTGAACCTGTGCGAGCGGAGCGCCGGTCTCCGAACCGGCGCGAAACTGAACCTCCGCCCGGTAGGGCGAGACTCCGTCGAGCCCCATTCCGAGCACAGCGAGGCGAGCGGAGCGAGCATCTCCATCACACCGCCCGGCCGAGATGCTCGCTTCGCTCGCGCCGACTCCGTCGGCCATTGGGGCTCGACAGAGTCTCGCCCTGCCGGGCCAGCCCTGCTCGCCATCCGCGTCTTCGCCGGGGGCGCGCTCGCGGGCAGGCCACCCAGCGCGCACACGCTCACCACGAAGTTCTTCCCCCTTCCCATCTACGAGCGCGACCTGCGCCGGGCGGAGTTGATGCGTCAGTTGCTCCCCGCAGCCATCGCTCTCCCCGAAGCTGCTGTGCGCTTCGCCGTGCATCATCCGCGCGTCACCTCGGCCATCATCGGCTTCAGCTCACCGGAAGAAGTCGCGAACGCGGTTCAGTGGGCGGCGAAGGGCCCGTTGCCCGACGAATTGATTGCCACGCTCACGGCTGCCGGTGTCTAATTCGCCGACCCATGACGCAGCCGCCACCGCCTGTCTCCATTCGCGACCGCTACGTGGCCATCACGGTGGCCTTTCTCGGCTGGATGTGCGCGGGCGTGCAGATGGGCACGCTGCCCATCGCCTCGCTCTCCATCATGCAGGATTTGATGGGCGCAGCCTATGACGTGAAGGTCTCGGGCCGATGGTTCGGCTACTACACTGCGGCCTTGAGTCTCGGCGCGGCTGTGGGTGGAATCACGCTTGGCTGGCTCGGCGATCGTATCGGCCGGGCGAAGGCCATGGCAGCCAGCATCCTCTGCTACACTTTGTTCGCCGGCGCGTGTTCCTTTGTGCAGACTCAGGAGCAGCTCATCGTGCTGCGCTTTCTCGCCGGGCTGGGCATCGGCGGCATGTGGCCCAACGGAGTGGCCCTGGTCTCGGAAGTCTGGCCGGATGTCTCGCGTCCGCTGCTGGCCGGCGTGATGGGCATGTCCGCCAACCTCGGCATGTTCCTCATTTCCCAGGTCGGCGTGCGCTGGCCCATCACGCCTGATTCCTGGCGCTGGCTGCTGCTCCTGACTGCTTCCCCCGCCGTCGTGGGCCTCGCGGCGCTTTGGATCGTGCCGGAGTCACCCAAGTGGCTGGCCACAAGAGGCAGCGCCACGAAGAAGACCGACACACCGATGCGGGAACTCTTCTCTCCCTCGCTTCTGCGCGTGACCATTGCCGGCATCCTGCTCGCTTCGATCCCGCTGATCGCCGCGTGGAGTGCCGGCCGCTGGTTTACTCCGTGGGCGGACTCCGTGGCGGGCAAGCTCAACCCCGGCTACAAGGCGGAGACGCAGGGCTACTGGGCGTTGGGTGCGACCATCGGCAGCTTCCTCGGCGGGCAGGTCGCCAGCCTGCTGGGGCGTCGGCTGGCGTATTTCCTGATCAGCCTGGGATCGGTGCTGCTCACCTGCGGCATCTTCCTCTTCCTCAAACCGCTCGAACCGATGTTCCTCCCGATGATCTTTGTGCAGGGGCTCGTCGCGACGCTCTTCTTCGGCTGGCTGCCCTTGTGCCTGCCCGAATTGTTCCCCACCCGCGTGCGCGCCTCCGGAGCAGGCATGAGCTACAACTTCGGACGTTTTCTCGTCGCCATCGGTGTGCTGAGTGCCGGGGCGCTGACGGATTTCTTCGGTGGCGACTTCGCCAAGGCCGGCGCGATCATGGGCACGATCTACGGCCTGGGCATGCTCGTCATCTGGTTCGCTCCGGACACCACTGGAAAAAAGCTCGAAGACTAACGTAGCCGCCAACGTGAGGAGGCGGATCGGGCGCGGCAAGGAACAGCCAATCCGCCTCCTCACGTCGGCGGCTACGAGTTCAGGTCAGCGCCACCTTCACCGCCACCACCAGCGCCTCCACCCGCATCGCCAACGGGAAGTCGGAGGGCGCTTCCAGCGTGTAGCTCAGGCGCGTTTTGTTCTGGAGCAGCCAGAACGCCTCCGGCCATTGCGGGCGCGACATCGGATCGTGGCTCGGCTGGATCACGCCGCCGCGCGCCGGACGGCCTTCGATCACCTCCGCGAGATCAATCGGACACACCGGTGCCACCGCGTCCACCATCCGCTGCGCCAGTGAGGGCTGGCCGTCGGGGTTCAGTTCATAGAGGTAGAAGCCGTTCGACTCCCAGTCCTCGTGCAGGCAGAACGCGACATCGAACTCTGGCTGCTGCGTCAACCACGCCACATGCGCCCGCGCCTCAGCCGTCTCGAAGTGCTTGTAGTCACGGTTCAAGTCTTTCCCGAGGAAGTTCTCGCGGCGGTTCTGCGGGAAGCCCGTCGGGTTCAGGCAGGGACACAAGTAAAGATTCGCGTCCGTCGGCCACGCGTTTTCCTCCAGCAACCGCAGCACCGCCAACGGCCCGGCCGGCTCATCGCCGTGAATGCCTGTGGAGAGATAGACATTTCGCCGCGCACCCGGCGGCGTGCGCTGGCAAGTGAGGAGTTCCCCGCCACCATCGAACGGAATGGCCGTCACCTGCCAGCCGTGTTGCCGCGCCGCCTGCTCGGCGGCGTGGCACACCACCTGGATGTCAATCGCCTCCCCCAGATACCGGTCAATGTTCTTGCCGAGCCGTTTCATAATTGCCCGCGGCCAGCGTAGCCATCCGGCCCCCCGCTCGCAAAGTCTCGTTGCAATTCGGCCCGGAGGTCGAATTGACGCACGCTGAATGGATGCCAGCAATTAGTTGCGCCCCGCTGCTTTGGTGTTCATTGTAAGCTCTGGTTACCGTGAACTCGCGCCTAATGAAACTGTCCGCCGAATCGTCCCGCCAACGTCCCAGCGGCTTTACGCTGATTGAACTGCTTGTCGTCATCGCCATCATCGCCATCCTCGCCGGCATGTTGCTGCCCGCCCTGGCCCAGGCCAAGGCGAAGGCCAACACCATCAAGTGCGTGAACAACCAGAAGCAGATCACGCTGGCGCTGAACATGTATTCCGCTGAAAACGACGGCTGGATTGTCACTTCGTGGCACTTTAATACCGCGCCCTTTGGGATGCGCACTTGGGGCACGATCATCCAGCCGTTCCTCGCCAGCCGGAAGGTCATGTGGTGTCCCAGCGGCCCGGACCGGCCCGGCGGTAATCGTGACTGGGACGGTTCCGGCTCCTTCATGAACATCGGGATCAACTGGGAGATTGCCCACGACAACTTCAATGCAAACGGTGGAGCAGCGACTTGGAATTACGGGGCCCAGCCCCGGACGTTCCGCGACCAGACCATCGTGAAACCGACCGGCACCGTTTACACCACCGACCTCGGCAATGTCGCCATCCCCGGGGTCAACCCCACGGCGACTGTCCAGACTCCTTTCGGCAGCAATCCGGTCAGCGGCAAGGCCAGCGCCTGGCTGCTCGTGTATCCCACCCAGTCAGCCGTCACCCACACCTACACATCGCTTGTCCTGAACGCTGGAGATGCGGACTACGCCGGCCCCATCTACCGCCACAGCAAGCGCGTCAACGTGGGCTTCGTGGATGGGCACGTGGATACGATGGGTCAGACATGGTATTACGATGGCTCACCGTGGCTCAATGGCTTGGTCGGTGGTCCTTGATCCCTCTTGGCGGACATCACCGCATCGTCCGAGGCTGTCCTGCCCGCAAAGTCATTCCCATGCGTAAATCCTATTTCATCGCAGCCACGGCCCTGCTCGCCATCGCCATCGCCGGCATCCTGATCTACCGGACCCAGTTCCGCGGCCGCTCAGACGAAACCTCCAAGCTGCCGGAAGGCCTCGGCACCGCCGCAGCCGAGGCCGCCGCCACGCTGGTGGGCGGCCAAGGCAAACTGATTCTCATCCTCCCCAAGCGCGGCAACTACCAAGACCCCGTGGTGGAAACCCAGCGCGCCGCCTTCGCCAAGGCCCTCGGAAAAGCCAAAGGGCTGACCCTCACCGCCACCGAATCTTTGGAGACGGAACGCCCCGGCACCATGGGCGCCGGCGGGCTGGATCCAGCCGAGTTTCGCCAGCTTCTGGAACGCCACGCGGGCACCGACGCCTTCGTCTCAATGGCCGGATTTCCCGAGTTCAGCAGGGACACTCTGCCGGCCTTGCAAGGCAAGAAGTTCGTCGTGGTCGGCAGTTCCATCCAGCAGCTCAAGCCCTTGCTCTTGGGCGGGGTCGTGCAAGTCGCCATCGTCCCCCGGAGCCGTCCGCCCGCCGGAGACAAACCGCCCCGCACGCCGTTGGAGTGGTTCACCTTCGCCTACGAAACGTTCACGCCCGCCACCGCCGGCAACCTGCCCTGAGCCCCGTGCCGGCGGCTTGCAGTTGCCGCGTTGCGGGTAGAGAACTTGAAACCGTTGGTCTCGCTGCTCCCCCAGACGGCGGCTGCAAGCCGCCGGCACGAGGTTCGGACGTTTCAGGCGTTCTCACCCCGCCGTCAGCGCCGCCCGGGCGTCATCCGCCGTGCCCGTCTTCTCCAGGAAATAGTCGTAGCTGCCCGAGTAAGGTGTCACCTGCCCGGCGTTGACGTGCAGGACCTTCGTGGCCAGATGCTTGATGAAATGCACATCGTGCGAGATGAACACCAGTGTGCCCTCGTAACGCTCCAGCGCCAGCGTGAGTGACTCCACCGTGTGGATGTCCAAGTGCGTGGTCGGCTCGTCCATCAGCAGCAGGTTCGGCGGGTCCACGAGGAACTTCACCAGATTGAGCCGGCTCTTCTCGCCGCCGCTCAGCACCGCCGTCTTCTTGAAGATGTCATCCTTGCGGAACATGAAGGAGCCCAGCACGCCCCGCGCCTCGTCCTCGCGCATCAGCGGCGCGCTCGCCAGCACCTCGTCCAGCACGGTCTTCTCCGGGTCCAGCGTGTCCGCGCGATGCTGGCTGAAGTAGCCGATCTTCGCGTTGTGGCCGAGGTCGCGCTCGCCCTGCTGGAACGCCACCACGCCCGCCAGAATCTTCAGCAGCGTGGACTTGCCCGCCCCGTTCGGCCCGACGAGCACCGTGCGCTCGCCGCGTTCGATGGTCAGGTCCAGGCCGCGATAAACCTGCGTCGCCCCATAGGCCATGTGAATCTTTTCGAGCGAAACCGCGCGCTGTCCGCCCCGTGGCGGCGGCGGAATCTGGAACCGAAACGGCTTGCGCGGCGCCATCGGCTTCTCAATCAGTTCCATCCGCTCGATCTGCTTGAGCTTGCTCATGGCCTGCGAGGCCTTGGACGGCACGGCGCGGAAGCGATCGGCGAACTCCTGCAGCGCGGCGATCTCTTTCTGCTGGTTCTTCCAGGCCGCCAGTTGCTGCTCGTAGCGTTCCTCGCGTTGGCGCAGGTAGTCCGTGTAGTTGCCGCTGTAATCAATGAGCTTCCGCTCCGAGATTTCATGCACCTGCGTCACCACTTCGTCCATGAACTGCCGGTCGTGCGAGATGAGCAGCAGCGCACCGGAGTAGTTCTTCAAGTAGTTCTGGAGCCAGAGCAGCGAGAGCAGGTCCAGGTGATTGGTCGGTTCGTCGAGCAGCAGCAGGTCCGGCTCCATCACCAGCAGCCGCGCCAGCCGTGCGCGCATGATCCAGCCGCCGCTCATCTCGCGCGCCTTGCGGCCGAAGTCGGTCTCGCGATAGCCCAGCCCCCGCAGCATCTTCTTGGCCTTCGTCTCCACCTGCGGGTCGTTCAACGCGTCATGCTTCGCGTGCGTCTCGAGATACTCCGGGCTGGAGACATCGCCGGCCTTTTCCAGCTCATGCAGGCGGGCCTCCAGTCGCGGCAGTTCATCCACCCGGCCCGTCGCCACGTCCAGAATGGTCTCCTCCCCATGCGCCTCCGCCTCCTGCGGCAGATGACCGACCATCGTCCACTCGTCGCGCGTGATCACGCCGGTGTCCGCCTCCTTCTGCTTGAGGATGATGGAGAAAAGCGTGGTCTTCCCCGCACCATTGGGCCCGACCAGCGCGACGCGGTCGCCGTAATTCACCCCGAACGACGCATTCTCAAAGAGCACGCGCCCGCCCAGGGTCATCTTCAAATCTCGAATCGTGAGCATGAAATTTCAGTGGCCGCCGGCGGTTGTCCGAAGCTGCGCGGGGTGGAAAGTGGACTGCACTCCGCAGCAGCCGTGCGTGGGATGTGCCGGCGACGACGAGCGGCAAAGGCTAAGCCCCGAGCGTCCGGCGTCAATGTGCGATTTGAAGGGTGCGGGGCGCAAAATGGTTTCGTGATGCCCTCCCCCCAGTGGCCCGGGTTCCTCACCCCCCCTGATTCTCAGCCTTTCGCGGTGTCCCCATCCTTGCTCCCTTTGAAAACTAGAATCTCCCGGTTGAAACCGCTCATCCACACCGGCCCTGGCCGCTCTCCTGCCCCGCGCATTTGCGCGACGCCAACAAGCTCGGTGCTCCGGCCGAAGCCCTTCGTGCGCCTTCGTTTCCATTCGTGGTTTCCCCCGCCCCCATCCTTTACACTTCGCTTACACGCGCAGGCTTGCTTTTGCGTGGTTGTCTCGCCTTTCATTCTCGGCGGATGCTGGCGTCACTTCAGGGGAAGAAGTTCCCGCTTTTGCGCGGTCTGCTTCAGTCTGCCGCACCCGGCGTGGCGGTCAGTCTCGCGTGCGCCTCTGGACAAGCCGCAGACCCACCGAAACCCGCCCCATCCCCCGAAAACCGCTCTCCCGCCACCCGCCCGGCAGGCCAAGACTCCGTCCCGCCCCATTCCGAGCGAAGCGAGACGAGCGGAGCGAGCAGCTCAGGAAATACCAATGCCGCTCCGCTCTCGC
The DNA here is from genome assembly GCA_964496695.1 of uncultured Klebsiella sp. Taxonomy (GTDB): domain Bacteria; phylum Verrucomicrobiota; class Verrucomicrobiia; order Limisphaerales; family SXTU01; genus SXTU01. Next base: position 38,511 of record CAZCBE010000009.1, on the reverse strand, counting down.
CCTTCGAGGAGGCGCTGCGCGACCGTGACCGCCTCAAGCCCCTCCAGGGAATCACCTTCGGCCCGCCCCCCGCTTCGCCCAGCCGCTTCACTCCCGAGCCCGACCTCCGCACCCTGCCCTTCCCCGCCGAACTGCTCTTCCCGCCGATCAAAGAACTCGTGGTGCCACGCGTGACCCTAAGCCTGGGCACCCCACCGGCCCCACCGGACAAATTCAATCCCGACCCACGCACCGGCCCGGCCTGGCCCCGTGAGCTGTTCGCCGAGCCGCCCAAACTGGGCCTCAAGATCAGCTACACCCCGCCCCCGCCACCCCAGGCCCCCCCGCAGTTCAATCCCGACCCCGGCGCGAAGAACGCCAAGCCCGCCGAGGAACCCTTCTACAAGCCTGAGTTCCGCCTTGGCCCGGCGTTCGGTTCGGAGCCGGTGCCCGCACCGCTCGCCTTGCCCCGTTCCCCGCTGCGCGACACCGAGGTCGTTGCTGTGCCGCCGAAGTCACCCAGCGGCTATGGCTCCGAACCCATCCCCTTCGCCCTGCCCCGCGCGCCCATCCGCACCCTGACCGTGGAGCCCACCACGTCGGAGCTAAAGCCCCGGCACGGTCTGGAGCCCCTGCCGCGCGAACTCGACCTCCCCCGCCCCAACGCCCGCCGCAACCTCCCCTTTCACCCCATTTACGGCAATTCCGGCATCGCCCGCGACACCGGTGTGGCGCTGCCGCCCAATACCGAATCAAAGAACGACCGCTGGCGCGTGGGCTTCCTGCCGTGGAAACGCTACGTGAACGGCAGCGGCGAAGACCCCTTCTACCATCACGAGCCGCGCCTCTGGCATCCCTACTACCAGAGCGTGCTCAAGGGGGATCTGCCCGTCATCGGCCAGGACATCTTCCTGGATGTCATGGTGAACAGCTCGACCGACTTCGTCGGCAAGCGCATGCCCACTCCTGGCGGCATCAGCACCACCGGCCCAGGCCAATACGAGTTCTTCGGCCGCAGCGAGGCGCTCATGGTGCAGCAAAATCTGGCGCTGGGAGTCGAGTTGTTCCGTGGTGAGACCGCCTTCAAGCCGGTGGACTGGGCCATCAAGGTGATGCCTGTTTACAACGTCAACTACGTCCACGCCCAGGAAACCGGCGTCATCTCACCGGACCCACGCGGCTACCTCGGCGGCGGCACGGGCAACAACCTCGCCAACCCCAGCAACGCTTTCGTCACCAACCCCGCCGACATTGACACCCTGCTCGCCGGCCAGCTTACCTCCGCCGACAGCCTCAGCGGCACCCGCTCCACGGTCCGCACCAAAGATTTCTGGGCCTTGCAGGAGGCCTTCATCGAGCTGCACCTGCGCGACCTCTCGGACAACTACGACTTCGTTGCGGTGAAGGGTGGCAACCAGATGTTCAACGCGGACTTCCGCGGCTTCATCTTCAACGATACGAATCTCGGTGGCCGCCTCTTCGGCAACTACATCAACAACCGCCTCCAATACAATCTTGCCGTGTTCGACATGCGCGAGAAGGACACCAATTCCGGCCTGAACACCTTCGAGCAGCGCAACCAGCGCGTGGTGATCGCCAACACCTACCTCCAGGACTTCCTCTTCAAGGGCTACACCGCGACTTGGAGTTTCCTCGCCAACTTCGACGACTCCGGCATCCACTACGACCGCAACGGCAACATCGTCCGCCCCGAACCCATCGGCACCGTGCGTCCACACGATGTCCGCGCCTATTACCTCGGCTGGGGCGGTGACGGCCATATCGGGCGCTGGAACGTCACGCACCAGTTCTATCAGGCGTTCGGTCGCGACGACTTCAACGGCCTCGCCGGCCGGCCGGTGAACATCAACGCCCAGTTCGCCGCCTTCGAAGTCAGCTACGACCGCGACTGGATTCGCTACAAGGGCTCCTTCGTCTATGCCAGCGGCGACGGCAACACGACGGATGGCACCGCCGGCGGGTTCGACACGATCATAGACAACCCGAACTTCGTTGGCGGGCCGTTCAGCTACTACGTGCGGCAGGGTTTCAACTTCGGCGGCACGTCCGTGGGGTTGAAGCAGGGCGGCAGCCTCGTGCCGAACTTGCGGTCGAGCAAGACGCAGGGCCAGGCGAACTTCGTAAACCCCGGCGTGTATCTCTGGGGCCTCGGCTCGATCATTGACGTGACCCCCAAGCTCACGGCCTTCGTGAACGCGAACTACATCCGCTTCGCCGAGACCGACCCGCTCCGCACCGCGCTCCTGACGGACAAGATTGACCGCGAACTCGGCCTGGACCTCAGCCTCGGCATCCAATATCGCCCGTTCCTGACCGACAATGTGATTCTCTCCGCCGGCTGGGGCGTGCTGCTGCCCGGCCGCGGCTTCAAGGACATCTACCGCCGCAATACCGACTCCATCACGGGCCTCGAAGACACCTCCCGCGCCGGCAAAGTGGACGACTTTCTCTACAGCGGCCTGATCGCCTTGACCCTGACTTACTGAGCCGAGGAATGACCAATGAGCAATGACCAATTCCCAATGAATGCCCAAGGCCCAATGCTCAATGACCGGGTGCGCGATGGGGGCGCTCGCAAATGTGCCGAGACGCAGCATGCCCCCTTCCCCCTCACCCCGGCCCTCTCCCCGAGGAGAGGGAGCCACGTAGTCCGCGATGATGCAAACATCAGTTCAGAGCAATTCGAAAGACCCATCACTGGCTCGGAGCCAAGCGCTCACAAGTATCCAAGCCACGCCGTTACCGTCCCCCTCTCCCTTGGGGAGAGGGCCGGGGTGAGGGGGAAAGGGTCGCCCAAAGTATCCCTCCGCTCCCTCGCCCGCCTCGCCGCCCTGCTCATTGGAGTTTGGTCATTAATCGGCCATTGGTCATTGGCCATTGGTCATTCCTCTCCCGCCTTCGGCCCCGCCATCTCCGTCCCCATTGACCTCCCGCGCGACCCCGCCCGCAAACTCCCCGCCGCCAACCTCATTGACCAGTCCCGCGAGGCCGCCGCCCTCAAATCCCGCGGCTGCCTCGAATGCCACGTCGGCACCGACGAGCACACGATGCACAAGTCGCCCAACGTCGTGCTCGGCTGCACGGACTGCCACGGCGGCAACGCCACCCCCGGCCTGCTCATGCGCAAGGCCCACATCCCGCCCCGTCACGGCGAATGGTGGCCCGGCTCCGCCAACCCGAACAACTCCACCATCCTGCTGAACCAGGAATCCCCCGAGTTCATCCAGTTCGTCAACCCTGGCGACCTGCGCGTCGCCGAGAAAGCCTGCGGCCTCTGCCACAAGAAGGAAGTCGGCGATGTCGGCCACTCGATGATGCGCCACGGCGCGATGCTCTGGGGCGCCGCGCTCTACAACAACGGTGCCATCCCGCAGAAGAACCCCCTCTACGGCCAGGCCTACGCCGCCGACGGCACCGCCCTGCGCCTCGTCAACCCCACGCCCGTCACCCCCGAGGACACGAAGCAATACGCCGTCCTGCCCTACCTCGACCCCCTGCCCCGCTTCGCCATCGGCCAGCCCAGCAACATCCTCCGCATCTTCGAGAAAGGCGGCAAACGGCAGAACATGCTCGGCGTTCCCACCGTCAACGAACCGCCCGGCAAGCCCGCCCGCCGCCTCAGCGAGCGCGGCCTGGGCACGTTGAACCGCATTGACCCGGTCTATCTCAACTTGCAGAAGACGCGCCTCCACGACCCGCTGCTCGACTTCATGGGCAGCAACAATCATCCCGGCGATTACCGCTCCTCCGGCTGTTCCGCCTGCCACGTCATCTACGCGAACGACCGCTCGCCGGTGAACTCCGGCTGGTATTCCAAGTATGGCCACCAAGGCCTGTCCTTCAGCGGCGACTCCGCGATTCGCAAGGACGAGCGCGGCCATCCCATCAAGCACGAGTTCACCCGCAGCATCCCCACTAGCCAGTGCATGAACTGCCACATGCACCAGGGCAACCTCTTCGTGAACCCCTTCCTCGGCTACATCTGGTGGGATCAGGAGAGCGATGGCGATCTCATGTATCCGCACCCGGCCAACCCGCTCGCGAACGACAAGCACTTCCTCGGCGAACGCAAACCCGAAGAATTCCAGAAGCAGCGCAACCCGACCGAGGAGCAGCTCACCCACGCCATCGCGAAGAATCCCGAGGCCGCCGCCGCGCGCGGGCTGTGGGGCGACCTCGACTTCCTCGAAAAAGTCGCCGAGCTGAACCCGCGCATGAAGCACACGCAGTTTGCCGACTACCACGGGCACGGCTGGGTCTTCCGCGCCGTGTTCAAGAAGGACAAGTCCGGCAACCTGCTCACGCTCGACGACCAGAAGATCCCCCACGACGACGCGCACAAGTTCGAGAAGGCCGTTCACCTGAAGGACATTCACCTCGCGAAAGGGATGCACTGCGCCGACTGCCATTTCCTCACCGACTCGCACGGCGACGGCAATCTCTACGGCGAGCCGCGAGCCGCGACCTCGGTCGAGTGCATTGACTGCCACGGCACCGTAAACGCGCGTCCGACCCTCGTCACGACCGGCAACGGCGGGCGCTTCAGCAACGGCGGCAAGGGCGTGAACATCGCGGCCACCAGCACGCCGTGGGGTCCGCGCTTCGTCTGGGAAGGCAAGCGGCTCTTCCAGCGCAGCAACCTCTCCCCCGACGTCCGCTGGGAAATCCCCCAGACGTTGGACACGCTTGATCCCAATCACCCGCGCTACAACGCCAAGAGCCGCTACGCGAAGACCCTCCGCCGTGACGGCCAGACCTGGGGCGATGTGCCCGGCGCCGCGAAGTGCCCGCAGGACCTCGCCCACGACAACTCCAACCTCACCTGCCAGGTCTGCCACAGCTCGTGGGCCACGAGTTGCTTCGGCTGCCACCTGCCCATGCGCGCGAACCAGCGCGTGCCGCTGAACAAGTTCGAGGGCATGACCACGCGCAACTTCACCGGCTACAACCCGCAGGTCGTCCGCGATGACGTGTTCCAGCTCGGCGTGGACGCGAGCTACAAGAGCAACCGCGTCGCCGTGCTGCGTTCCTCCAGCGCCATCATCGTCGGCTCGCAGAACAGCAACCGCGAGTGGGTCTATTCGCAGCAGCAGACCGTCAGCGCCGAGGGCTACAGCGGCCAGGCCTACAACCCGCACTTCCCGCACACCACCAGCGGCGTGGGCACGACGAAAGGCTGCACCGATTGCCATCTCGCCGCCGACAACAGCAACAACGCATGGATGACCTCGCTGCTCGGCTTCGGCACGGGCACGGTGAATTTCTTCGGCCGTTACGCCTGGGTCGGCGCGGGCAAGGACGGCCTCTACGGCGTCGTCTGGACCGAGCAGGAAGAGCCGCAGGCCGCCATCGGCAGCCACCTGCATCGCCTCGCCTACCCGGACAATTTCAAGCGCCACGTCGAGGCGAACAAAGGTGTCTTGCCCGAGAAACAGGACGGCAACGACCTCGCGCATCACCACCACGCGAAGGAGATTTTGGACCTCACCCTGCGCGGCGAATACCTCTACACCGCGAACGGCGCGGACGGCTTCGAGGTCTTCGATGTCGCGAACATTGACCAGAAGGGTTTCAGCGAGCGCATCGTCACCGCGCCCGTCTCGCCGCTCGGCCAGCGCACTTACATCCGCACCAAGTATGCTACCAGCGTCACGCTGCCGAGCACGCTCGGCATTGACCCGACGCGCCAGCGCTTGCCGGAAAATCAGGAGCAGCCCATCAGCCTCATCTACGCGTGGGCCTTCATCACCGACCGCGAGGAGGGCCTCGTGATGACAACCGTTGCGACGCTCGTGGACGGCAATCCGAACAACAACTTCCTCGACAAGGACCTCAAGACCATCCGCTTCAACCCCGACGGCAAGCTCGCCGGCGCGATGCATTCCCACATGGCCGGCACGAACCTCTTCGTCGTCGCAAAGAAAGGTCTGTTCGTCCTCGGCTTGCACAACGACAAGCTCGAAGCGCCGAAGCTCGTGGCTGAGTTGAGCAACGGCGAGTTCAAGAACCCGCGCGCCGTCAGCGTGCAGTTCCGTTACGCGTTCGTGACCGACGACGACGGCTTCAAGGTCGTGGACATCACCGACCCGACGAAGCCCCGCCTCATCCCCGGCGCAACGGTGCCGCTCAAGAACGCCCAGCGCTTCTACCACGCGCGCACCTACGCCTACGTCGCGAACGGGCCGGAGGGCCTCGCCTTCATTGACATCAGCAACCCCGAGAAGCCGCGCCTCGAACGCATGTTCAACGCCGACGGCAAGCTCAACGACACGCGCGCCGTGCAGATCGGCTCCGTGAACGCCTCGATGTTCGCGCTCGTCGCCGACGGCAAGAACGGCCTGCGCGTGCTCCAGATGATCTCGCCCGAGAACGTCCCCACGCACATGGGCTTCAGCCCCGTGCCGAGCCCCAAGCTCATCGCCACCTACCCGACCAAAGGCCCCGCCGTCGCCGTCTCGCGCGGCCTCGACCGCGACCGCGTGGTGGACGAGACCGGCAACCAGACCGTCGTCTTCGGCCGCCGCGGCTCGCGCCCCTTCACCATGGACGAGATGCAGAAATTCTTCCGCCACTTCGCCGGCCCCACCCCCAGCGACCTGAAATCCAAACGCACCGGTCCGCTCTACAAAGTCGAGGAAGTCACCGTGAAAGACGGCGAACTCCTCACCGCCTCCGGCACGAAGCTGAAGCAACCCACCGCCTTCAAAGCCGAACCCGAAACTCCGCCCGCCCGCCCCAGCAACGACCGCCTCGTCCGTCGTGGCCAATGAGCCAACCCCTCACAAACGCCCCTTGCGCCGAGGCCCTTGCCGAGCCGTCCGCCACCTTCTTCTCCCTCTCCCCCCCCCCCCCCCCCCCGCGGGCCCCCCCCCCCCCCCCCCCCCAAGCCGCACGAACTTGCCCGGAAAGCCCCAGCAGTCCCGCCCCCGTCTTGGACTGCGGTGGCAAGCGAAGCGCGACACCGCTTTCCCTTCCCGCGGAGCGGTGCCCCCCCCCCCCCCCCCCCCCCCCCCAACCCCCCCCCCCCCCGGGGCGGGCGGGGGGCCGCCC